>SFDZ01000022.1 GCA_004557405.1 Bacteroidales bacterium | reverse complement strand
TGCCGAGATCCGTACTGCTTCGTGCACAGTGAATGTAGATGAGCCGTCAAAATTGTCGGTATACCGTAGTGGTCAAACTATCTATTTTACCGAAACAACAAATACAGTCTATTTTGTGCCAACAAATCATGAGAGTGGCTATCAGGAAAATCAATTGCAGTTGCAGGGCAGTAGTAAGTGGTATCAATTGACAGAGGGTGCGAATACCGTTTCATTCGCAGATTCTTATTATTGGACGGTAACGGATGGTGCTACGGTCGATGTGAAGTTTAAAGCTCCCGATGTGAATGTGCCGGTGAAATTTGAAGGTGACGTTGATGCATTCGCCAAAGTAGAGGTGAATGGCGTAGCAGTAGATAAAGCCACATGGCGTGCTGAGGGTTATACTGTAAAATTGGGCTCGGAGATTGCTTTGTATGGCGACAATACGAATTACACCTTGAACTCGTTGTCGCTCACGCCACTACCACCATCATCGAATGTATACTCTTTCTTGAATGGTTATGGTTCGTATTCCTTTACGGTTACCGAAACATCCGGTTATACCATCAATTTGTCGGCCATAAAAGTGGAACCTTTCGATATTTACCTGACCGTTAATCATCCGGAATTGCTTGCGGTTTCGCCGAATTCTAGTGGATCGTCGCCGTATGATAAGGAGGTTGTTGATCCGGCTAACCCCAATAGACTGAAAGTTACCTTGCCCGGTAAAACGTCGTCAGTGTATTTTTGTGCTTTAGATGGATGCTCGTTCGATAGTATTAAAGATGGATCGGGAAGTCATATTTCGTGCTATTATTCTCCTGTTACTATTTATAATGTCAGTGCAAATCAAGAATTTTCTGTTTGGATTAACAAACCTGAACGTACCGATACCTTGTATGTTTCGTTCGACTATCCGGAATACTTGTCGGCCGGTGGTATTGTACAAAGGAATTCTAAAGAGGTGATTACGTTCAAAAATCCATCTACCGAATCGGGTGCTGCAGCCTACAATGAACAATATAAAGGGTGGAATAAAATAGCATTTGATCCTAATAACGAAAAAAGTTTTTATCTATCGTTGTATGCTAATAATTTTTACATCTATCATAATGGCGTACAAAAGCAAGATTATTACGGTAATAACATCTTGTCATCGTATAATTTTACGGCCTCCAATAACGATTCGATTGTAGTGAACATATTGCTTTCGGCTTCGTTTAATATAGCCGGTTCGGCCACAGTTACTATGGTATCGCCGGTCGATGTCGATCCTGCAAAAACATGGTATGTATCGCCGGAAACTGAAGTGCAATTTAGAACCGATGGTTCGTCGGTCAAGGTAAACGGTAATGACGTTACGGCCGATTCCGAGGGTGTTTATACGGTAACGATTCCCGAAAATAATACAACTATTGCTATTGGCGCACCGACTCCCACCGCCATCGAATCGGTTACCATCGAGAAACCGCGCAACAACAATGTTTATACCTTGCAAGGCATTCTGCTGATACAAGATGCCAGCGAAGCCCAAATAGATGCTTTGCCGCGTGGTTTGTACATCATTAACGGCGAAAAGCGCATCGTTACCAATCGCCGTTAACACTTGACGCTATAATGTCAAAATTAAAAGTTTAACAGAGAAGC
Source organism: Bacteroidales bacterium (assembly GCA_004557405.1). GTDB lineage: Bacteria > Bacteroidota > Bacteroidia > Bacteroidales > Paludibacteraceae > W0P28-013. Next base: position 31,780 of record SFDZ01000022.1, on the reverse strand, counting down.
GGCGTGCAGGCGTAGTGTGTAATAACATTGCGCCTGCCGTTGTTGTAGAAGTGTGGTCTATTTAAAAATAGGTAAGAGATGAGAAAAATTGTTTTTTGTATTTGTGCAATTTGCCTGTCGGTGTCGGCATTGGCACAGTCGGCGTTGGATGTGGGCAGCCGTATGGCGTTGCGTCATCTGCGCGCGTCGTCGTCGGTCGAGGTCGATAGGGCGGCGGGCACGTTGCGTACCGTGCGTCGCGATGCATCGGAGCGTTATGTTTGTGCGCTGATGTCGTTGGATGCCACAGTGTCGTTGGACTCGTTGTCGAGTGCCGGCGTGGTAGTGCATGCGCAGCGCGGTCGGGTGGCGGTGGTTTCGTTGCCGCTGTCGGCAGTGGAGCGCGTGGCGTCGATGCGTGGTGTACGGCGTTTGTCGCTGTCGCGCGAGTTACAGCCCAAAAACGATGTGGTGCGCCAACTTATCGGTGTCGATAAGATTCATGCCGGCAACGATTTGTTGCGAGGCTACACGGGACGTGGTGTGCTTACCGGCATCGTCGATGGCGGTTTAGACCCGAATCACATCAATTTCCGCAACGCCGACGGCACGAACCGCATTCAGTTCTTGAGTCACATTGTTTATTCCGAAACATCGTCGCTGGGTTATGTCGAAAAGGATTATACGCCCGACAACATCGCCAAATTCACCACCGACGACGAGGAGTCGTTCCACGGTACACACACGCTGGGCACCATGGCCGGCGGCTATCGTGGTACGGCACAGACGGCGCAGAAGAAAAGCGAGTTTGCGGCTACGGTGGCCGATATGGATTGTCCGTTCTACGGCATGGCCTACGAATCGGACATTGTGGCTTCGTGTGGCACGCTGCAGGACGGTTTCATTGCGCTCGGTATAGAAAATATTTTGAACTATCGTTACGACCACAATCAGCCGGCGGTCATCAATTTGTCGCTGGGTAGCAATCTGGGTTCGCACGACGGCAAAAGCATGTTGGGACAATATCTTGCATTGGCCGGTCAGGAGGCCATCATTTGTGTGGCGGCCGGCAACGAAGGCGATTTGCCCATAGCGTTGAGCAAAACGTTTACCGAAGGCGATACCGTTTTGCAGACGTTCATCTATCCGCGTGTGGCGGTGAGCGGTTATCAGAACTTGCGTTATGGCGGCATTGATGTGTATAGCAACGACAGCACGCCGTTTTTGCTCAAAACGGTGATTGTCAACAAAACACGTCCGTTTGCTGACCCGACAATTCTGTTACCCATTGCCGAAAATACCGACAATGTGCCGCTCTATTATGCATCGCCTGACTATATAGAAAGCAGCGATGATAAAACGCATCCCATTTTTACCAAAGCGTTCAAGGGTTATGTGGGTGCCGGCTCCGACATTGACGAAGATGCCCAACGCTATTATTGTAAAATTGATTATTTCACATGTGACAATACCGAAACCAATGCCGTGGGCAACTACATTTTAGGATTTCAGGTGGTAGGTAAGCCCGGTCAGCGCATCGATTGCTTTATCGATGGCTCGTTCAACCATTTCGATGCCTACGACTTCGAGGAGTATGGTTGGTCCGATGGTTCGTGCAACGGTTCGATAAGCGATATGGCTTGCGGCGACAATATTGTGGTTGTCGGCTCGTACAATTCGCGCGACTCGTGGGGTTCGCTCGATGGCGGCATCTATGGCTATCAAGGGGCGTTTTCGGGCAACGATGTAACGTTGTTCACGTCGTTTGGCACGCTGATAGATGGCCGCAATCTGCCGCATGTGTGCGCTCCGGGCGCAGCCGTGGTGTCGTCGAGCAGCAGTTATTATGCTTCGGCGGCTAACTTGCAGCCTAACGCACTTCAGGCCAAATATGTCGAAAGCGGTCGTACCAATATTTGGCATCAGTCGCTCGGCACATCGATGGCCACGCCTGTGGTGGCCGGTGCCATTGCGTTGTGGCTCGAGGCCGACCCGACTTTGACCATCGACAATGTGAAAGATATAATTGCCACGACGGCACAAGTCGATGCCGATGTGCTTGGCACAAAAGGCAACCCGTTGCAGTGGGGCGCCGGCAAGTTCGATGCGTATGCCGGCCTGAAAGAGGTGATTCGTCGCGCTTCGACCGGTCTCGAGTCGGTGCCCGAACGTTTGAACCGCTTGCTGATTGCTTCGCCCGATGCGCGGCACTTCAACCTATTCCTCGCAGGCGCCACACATATCGATGCTGTGGTGTATAATGCTGTGGGACAGGTGGTTATGACTGTCGAATCATCGAGCGATGAACTGAATTTAGATGCGTCGTCGTTGTCGGCCGGCGTGTATGTGGTGCGGGTGAATGGCACGCACACGCAGTGTATAGTAGTACAATAAATAACCAAATCAACTATCAAACATGAAACATTTTCTTTACAAATTGACGAAGAGAGTGGCAGTGGCAGTCGTATTGTTGGGCTGTCCGTTGCTGCTGTTAGCTCAAACGGAATCCACTGAGCCGTTTTTGACATTTCGCACCACGTTGTACGAGACGGCCGGTGCGCAGAACTCTTTCACAATAGCGATTGCTGCCACCGATTCTATCTATATCTCTATGGATTGCGGTTTCGGCAAATCGGAATGGGAAGTCGGCACATCGGTATTTAGCGAAGATTCTCAAAGTTTGGAAGGTACGCTCGTTACGGGTACTGTGTCGAGTGCCGGCGTGGTGAAACTTTATGGCGATGCGTCGAAAATCGACTATCTGAACCTCGATGGCTGCTACATCGAGAGCATCGACTTGTCGCAACTGACTAATCTGGAAATTTTGAGCATGCAGCACAATCTGCTGAAATCATTGGACTTGTCGCACAACAGCAAATTGCGCGCGTTGTATCTGACCGACAACCCGTTCAGCGCCGAGTCGCCGCTGGTGATAGGCGACAAACCCGAGTTGATGTTGCTCGAAATTGCCCAAATCGACTACTTTGATGGCGCCCAATTCGACTTGACGAAATATCCGAAGATGCAATCGCTCGATGCGTATCACAATTTTGGTGTAACGCACATCGACCCGACCCAATGCCCGAACTTGTTGCGCTTGACGCTCGATTTGACGAATGTCGAAACGTTGGATGTGAGCCAAAACCCCGATTTGCTGATTCTGAATATCAGCGATACACGCATCAGCAGCATCGACGTGAGCCACAACACCAAGTTGCAGCAATTCTACTGCACACACCAATCGGGCACTTATAATGTCGGTACGAAATTGGATAAACTCGACCTGACGAATAATCCGAATCTGATTTACCTGTTCTGCTCGGCCAATAACCTCACGGAACTCGATGTGTCGAAATGTACGTTGTTGCAGGCGTTGTATGCCGACAAAAACTACCTGACGGAACTCGATTTGTCGGCCAACACGAACCTTGTGCTTGTGCATATCAACGATAATTATCTGAATTTTGCCACGTTGCCGTTCGATCCCGGCAATTGGAGCGAATACTTTTACCAACCGCGCATGATACCGACCGAATTGTCGTATGTCGAAGGTACGGAATTGGACTTCAGCAGCAAGGTGTTGCGCGAAGGCACCACCACCACTGCGGCGTTGTACAGCATTTCGGAGTTGAATCCCAATACATTGACCCTGCTCGACGAGAACTATTTCGAATATGCCGACGGCAAAGTAACGCTCAAAAAAGCGCACACCGATAGTTTGGTCATTGCGTTCATCAACAACAAATTCCCTGAAGCGGTGCTCTATGCCGGCCACTTCAAAGTGAAGACCGCCAAAGAGTTTGGCACGCCCGACAAAGCGTTCAGCATGAATATGAGTTCGGCCAACGAACCGCTGAAATTCTCGATAGGCTTGACCGGTGCCACGCCCGAAAATCCGAAAGAGTGCTACCTGCAACTCGGCAATTCCGACAAGTTCGACACCATCAAGGTTACGACATCGCATTTGCCGGTTACACCGAATGTGGATACAAAAACGGCGTACATCTTCACGGTGTATGTGCCCGAGGGCGTTTCGGTGTCGGCACTTGGCGTGAACGATGTGCCGCTGAATGCTATCGACTTGTCCAAACTGGTGGGACTCGAAGAGTTGAACTTGGCTAATACCGGCTTGTACACCATCGATTTGAGCAAAAACCGCTTGCTCCATTCGCTCGATTTGAGCAAAAACAATCTTTCGGCCTTGTCGCTGGCGGGCGCAAGTACCTATTTCAGCAAAAATCTGCTGGAAAATGTCAATGTCAGCAACAACCAACTGACGGACTTGACCTTGCACTATGTGCTGGCCATACGCCATCTGGACATCAGCAACAACAACTTGTCGAAAGTCGGTTTTGCCGACCGCGACACGGTGATAACCATCGACTTTTCGGATGCCGACAACCTGATTTCCATCGACTTGTCGAACAACAAGTTCACGGAGTTGGATTTCACGCACTGCGAGAAGTTGCAAACACTGCGCGTGTCGAACAACTTGTTGACCTCGATTGTCTATCCGATGACGAACAACATCGACACATTGGCCATCGATGGCAATAAATTTACGCTGGCTACATTGCCGGAGCAGGGCAGCCTGAAACAGTACAAATATGCGCCGCAAGCCGATATTCAGATTGCGACCAAAGGCCCGAGCACCGATTTGTCGGAACAAAATCGTACCATCGACGGAGCGCAAACGGTGTATGTGTGGAAACGAATCAAAGACGGTACGGTATTGACCGAAGGCTCCGATTACACCATCGAAAATGGTCTCACGCGCTTTGTTACCGTTGGCGATACGATTTATTGCGAAATGTCGCATCCAGCTCTTCCCGACTTTGCCGGTGCCAACGTGCTGAAAACCACGCCGATACTTGCTGCCGGAATGCCGACCAATGTGGTGGCCTCGTTCAAAACCACAGCCGATGGCGACACCGTGCGTCTGTCGCTTGCTGCCGTTGATGATAGCGGCATTGCCATCTATTTCGATTGGCAGGGCAATGGCAACCTGACGCAATATGTGTTGGGATCGACCTATCGGTTGTTCGAGGCTGTTACCAAGGCCGATACCGACGTTAAGGTGTACACCTACGAACCCGAGGAACGCATCACCGTATTCAGTATGACCGGCGCCTCGTTATCCTCGTTCGATGGCAGCCGACTGAATGACGCCATCGGTGTAACGGTGGCCAATGCCGGCTTGTCGGCGATAACTTTGCCGACGACTACGAACAAGTTGAAAGATTTGAACCTGTCGGGCAACAAACTGAAAACGATTGATCTGTCGGCTTACAGCAACCTCTATTGGCTGATGCTGAACGCCAACGACTTGCAAACGCTCGATGTGAGCAAAAACACGACACTCGGTATCTTGTCGGCATCGGGCAACCAACTTAAGAGTGTAACGCTCGACAATCCCGCTATGTGGAGTTTGGATTTGTCCACCAACTATTTTGAACAGATTTCGTTGGATGGCGCGCCAAACTTGGAGCAGGTAACGTTGGCACACAACTATTTGTCGCAACTCGATGTGTCGAAGTTGACGCACTTGCGAGCCTTGGTACTTAACAACAACTTCTTCACATTCAATACATTGCCGTTGCCAAAGACAGCGTACACGCTTTATATTTATACCAATCAGTCGCCGGTTGATGCAGCGCTGGTCGATATGACGGTCGATTTGAGCGAACATTTCGAAGTGAACGGCGACACAACCGTTTATCGTTGGTTCATCGATGTGCCTACCATCAACGAAGCAGGCGAACTCGAAGGCGAAGAGTTGGTCGAAGGCGTGGAATATACCATCGACAATGGTGTAACTACCTTCTTGCGCAGCGTTGGCGAGGTGATGTGCGTGATGACCAATGCCACATTCCCCGACCTCTATCAGCACACCAATTTGTTGGATGTAACCACCGGCCTCGACCCCGTTGCTGCCGACCATGCGTCGGCTTCGGTTGTTGTGTGCGACCGCACGATTATTGTTTCGACCGACGACGAGGCTCCTGTGCGTTTGTACAATGTGAATGGTATGTTATTGCGCACGGCGGCTGTTGCTGCCAATGGCGAAGTCGTGTTGCCGAATGTGGCATCGGGTGTTTATGTGGTGATGGTGGGCAATCGTGCCTACAAAGCCTTAGTGCCGTAAACCACAGCCCATCTGCCTTAAACAAAAATCTCTACTTTATTAAAAGTGGAGATTTTTGTTTTGTAATATCTAAAAAAAGAACTCGCACCCCAAAAGTTAGACATAAAACTTTTGTAGAGAAGCGAGTCCTTTCATTAAAGAAATGTTTGCAGGCTGTTTGTAGGCGGTTGCCGGCGTGCGCTTATGCGCCAACGACACCGAGTTCGCGTCCGATTTTTGTAAATGCGGCGATACATTTGTCGAGATGTGCCCGCTCGTGTGCCGCCGAAATTTGTACGCGGATGCGCGCTTGTCCTTTAGGCACAACCGGATAGTAGAAACCGGTAACATAGATGCCTTCGTCCTGTAGTCGGGCGGCAAACTCTTGCGACAATTTGGCGTCGTAAAGCATCACGGCACAAATGGCCGATTGTGTCGGCTTGATGTCGAAACCGGCAGCCAGCATTTTTTCTCTAAAATAGAGCGTGTTGGCATGCAGCCGTTCTTGGCGTTCGTTGGTGCTGTTCATCATGCGGAATAGTTCGATGCCGGCGGCTACAATCATCGGTGGCAGTGAATTCGAGAAAAGATATGGGCGCGAACGCTGACGCAGCAAGTCGATAATCTCTTTTTTGCCGGTAGTGAATCCGCCGACGGCTCCACCGAAGGCTTTTCCCAGAGTGCCGGTGATAATTTCTATTTCTCCGCGCAGGTCGAATTGCTCGGTTACACCGCGACCTGTGGCACCGACCACGCCGGCCGAATGGCTCTCGTCCACCATGACCATGGCGTTATAGCGGTTGGCAAGCGCATATATTTGGTCGAGCGGACAAACGTTGCCGTCCATCGAAAAGACGCCGTCGGTAACAATCAGACGAAACCGACAGGCTTGTGCTGCCTGCAACTGTGCTTCCAAGTCGGCCATATCGGCGTTGGCATAGCGAAAACGTTGTGCTTTGCACAAGCGCACGCCATCGATGATGGAGGCGTGGTTGAGTGCATCGGAAATGATGGCATCTTCGTCGGTGAGCAGCGGCTCGAACACACCGCCATTGGCATCGAAACAGGCTGCATATAATATGGTGTCCTCGGTGCCGAAAAAGTGCGCGATGGCCGCTTCCAACTCTTTGTGCAAATCTTGTGTGCCGCAGATAAAACGCACCGACGACATACCGTAGCCGCGTGTGTCGAGCGCATGTTTGGCAGCGTCTATCAGTGCCTGATGGTCGGCCAAACCCAAGTAGTTGTTGGCGCAAAAGTTGAGTACGGTTTTTCCGTTGACGGTGATTTCGGCGCCTTGGGGCGAGCAGATGAGTCGCTCGTTTTTGTACAAACCGGCCTCTTTGATTGCGGTCAGTTCGGCTGATAAATGTTGCTGAAAATCCGAATACATGGCATTATAATTTTGTAGGTTGAACGATTCAAAAACGTACCATCATTTCGATGGTCAGTTTGTCTTGCTTGTTGGGGTCGGCTTTGCTCCAATCGGCATAAAAGTATTTTTCGTAGTTGATGCGCAGGTCGGCCATGAACGGTCGCACCAAGCTCAGTGTAACACCGGCTGTTACGCGGTGGCGCTCGATGCCGTGCGTGTGGAAGTTGTCCAAAATGTCGTCGAAACCGTCGTAGTTTTCACTCATCCAATCGTAACGCGCCAAAAACGACAATTTATGGAACACTTTGGGCAACATCAAATCGTAGTTGGCAAAGGCCGATACGGCATGCGTGGGTTTGAAGTCGTCTATTGGATAGGTTTTGTAGAGATATTCGGCTTCGATGTGAAAGTTGTAAAATTCGCTGAACATGCCGACATCGTACACGTTCATACGCAGGCTGTCGGGGTCGAACGATTGAAAATTGAGCGAAATATTGAGGTATTCGCACGGGTCGAATGTGGCACGGGCTGCATAGCACATATTGGTGTGCCACGAGGTTTGATTGTAGAGCCCCAAACCATTGTACACGCCGGCTACGACCGAGAACGGAAATTTCTCTTTCATCTCGTAACCGATGGAAAATCCGACATCGCGCAAACCGGTTATCTCTTTGGCCAAAAACGAACGGTTGGCAAAATATTGGTTGTGCGGACTGCGCAGGTTGTCGGTGCTGAACGGCACTTTCATCTGGCCGAGTGTCAGCGACATACCTTTGACAGGAAACACGCGCACATACGCATCGAGCATTTTAGTTTTGCCTTGATCCGAAAGGTCTATCTCGGCCTTGTAGGCCACTATCGGGTGCACGTTGCCGGTGATGCTGATGCGGGCGTTGCGCACCATGAAACGATGCGAATTGAGTGTCGAACAATATTCGTACCGACCACGTACAGTGCCGTGAATCTCGGGGATATAGTCGGTTTTCGACATCTTTTTGACATCGAGCGCTTTGCCTTCGTCCACATCGGGTGCGCCGGCATTGGCCGGGTCGAAGGGCAGATATTGCCTAATCGAGTCGATGGGCGTGCGTCCCGAAAGGGTAGCACACATCATACACAAAATGCTGATAATCAGTATGTGTTTGTCGTAAATCTTCATACTTTATGCCTTTGTTGAAATTAAGTTGGGGAGCAAGGCAGTGAGTGCGTCCATGGAGTTGAGCACAATGTCGGCACCGGCATTGCGTAATTCATGCGGCTGCAGTATGCCTGTGTTTACTGCGATGGTGAAAATGCCGGCTGCCACGGCCGACCGCACACCCAGCGGCGCGTTTTCCACCACCATGGCTTGCCACGGTTGAACGGCGGCTTTGCGCAAGGCCGTCAGGTAGGGCTCGGGGTCGGGTTTGCCATGTGTAACATCGAATGCCGTTACCATTTTTTCGCGCACAAAAATGCCTGGAAAATGTGTGTTCAGCGTGTCGAACAACGACTGCTGTGCCGAACCTGTAACAATGTAAATATCAAGACCTTGCGCTTTTAGTCGGTGCAATAATTCTTGCACATGGGCTACGGGTTTTACGGCACCGCATTCTATAAAATAACGTCCTTTTTCGGCATAGAGCATGTCGCTTTCGGCTTTGGTGGCAGGGCGCCCGTGCGTTTTCAGAAAATATTCGTTGATGACCGATTCGCCCGTGCGTCCCTCGTTCAAGTAGGCATCGTATTCCGAAAATTCAAAACCGTGATTTCTGAATGTCTTAGCCCACGCATACGCATGGTAGGGCATCGAGTCGAACAACACACCATCCATGTCGAAAAATACGGCCTGCAACGCCCATCGCGGATAGGCGTGCCGTGTCAAAAAATCATCAATCGCTTTCATCGTCTGCAAAGATACTGTTTTTTTCGCGATTCGTTGTAAAAAATGACAAAAAATAGCGCAAATATTTGATAACTTGCACCTTTTTTATTATCTTTGCAGTCAATTTTCGTGCCAAATTTGCCAAATTCAAGAATAATCTAATCTAAAACTCTAAAATTTATACAACGATGAAAAAAACACTTTTCTTGTCAGCCATCTGTTTGTTGGCCGTAGTGTGCCTGTTTAGCAGTTGCGCCCCCGACGACGACAATTTAGACGAAGCGTTGCTTATCGGCAAATGGCAGTCGGGTACTTTGTACGAAACTTATGCCGCCAACCACACCGGCACTACATGGGACACTGCCGACGATGTAACCGAAGCCGAAGCGCAAAAGTTCGAATGGACGTTGGAAAAATCCACTTTGACGCAAATCCACATCATGGAAATGACGGGCGAGGGCACCATCCCGAAAGTGTACGCTGTGCTCGTTCTCGATGCTACAACATTGGTGTACGAAGACGATTACGGCAATAAAAAAACATTCACCAAAGTGCCGGAATAGTCTATGAAAAAAGCACTTAAAATCACAGGCTGGACATTGTTGTCGCTGCTGTTGGTGGTGCTTATTGTGGTGTGCGTGGCTGTGTATGTGGTGTTCACACCCGAACGTCTCACGCCTATCGTACGCAAATATGTGCCGCAGTTTGTAACGTGCGAAACATCGCTCGACGAAGCCGACCTGACCTTCTTCAGCACATTTCCCGAATTTGGTGTGCGTTTGCACAATGTATGCCTCAAAAATCCGACGCCCGGATCGCCATCGGACACTTTGGCCAATGTTGACAATCTGACGGCTACCATCGATGTGTGGCAGTTTCTCGCCAACGATGCGCTCGTTGTCAATGCCGTGATACTCGACGGCGGATATGCCAACATTTACACCGATAGTCTCGGGCAGACCAACTATGACATTGTAGTCGCTTCCGACGACGAACCGGATACGACGGCCACCGCATTGCCTTTCGATTTGCTGAATATTCATGCAGTGAAAATCGCCAATTTGCGTGTCCGTTACACCGACGACCAAAATCGCATGCACGCTGCCATCGACGATGTACAGGCGCAAATCGGCGGCAACTATGCCGACACCGATATGATGGCCGATGTGTCGTTGCAATTACAAAATGTGCTCTTTGCCACCGACGACACCGCCCGCCTCGAGGTGCAAGTGCCGCATGTGGCGTTGCGCACCAAGGCGGCACTTACCGGCAACGATGTACAAGCATCGGTGGCGATCGACTTGCAAAGCCTTGACTGCGCCATCGCCGGCGACCAAATGCTGACACAAGCCGACATTAGCGCTACGGTGCCTTTGACGGCAAATCTGGACACCATGTTGGCCAATGTGCGCAAAGCCGAATTGGTGTTGGCCGACCATAAAATCACGCTCGATGGCTGGGCGCAAATGCGCGACACAAACATCGTGATGGATGTCGATTTTGCTACCGACGAATGGCAAATCGAAAAAGTGATTAGTCTGATTCCGGCCGCCTATGCCGACCTGCTTGATGGCATCGATGTTAAGGGCGATATTGTTTTATCCGGTTGTGTATCAGGTGTTTATAATAGCAGTGCACTTCCGCAAATTACTGCCAATGTCGATTTACGCAAGGCCAAAGTGGCGGTCGAAGGCGTACCATACAAGTTGCACGATGTGGGCGCCAAAGCCACTGCACATCTCGATTTGAACGATGGCGCCGTGTCGGATGCCGTCATCACGCAACTGACTGCCAAAACGGGAACTTGTAGCGTACAAGCCGACGGGCGTGTGAACGATTTGCTGGGCGCACTGCGTTGCAATTTGCACCTCAAAGCCGATGTCAATCTGCCCGAATTGGCGCCTGTGTTGCCCGCCGATTTGAACGCCGCGCTTGACGGCCGCACCAAGGCCGATGTGCAGGCAAAATTTGCTTTGGACGACGTGTTGGCGCTCAATCTCGACAAAATAATTGCAAATGGAACGCTGACTTTCAGCGATTTAGATGTGGTGTACAACGATAGCATTTTTGTCGAGGCACCGGCGCTCACCGTGCAGGCTGCGCTGCCAAGCCCGAGTAAAAATCGTGCGTTCAAAGAGATGTTGCAGGCCAAAATCGCAGCACCCGACTTGCGTGTCCAAATGCTTGGCACGTTGGATGCCGCGCTGACCGATGCCGCGCTGACCGTGGCCACATCCAATCTGCTCGACACCACGCAAATGTTGTCGGCAACTTGCGCCTTCGAAATGCAACATTTGTTGGCACACATGGACACGATTTCGGCTGATGTGGTGGCACCGAAAGGCAAAATCACTTTGTCGCCAAGCCGACGTAATGCCAAAAATCCGCGCCTGCAATGCTCGTATAGCAGCGAAACGCTGGCCGCCAACATGGGCACGGCACTCGGCGTAACTACCAAACACATCGACATTTCGGCGTCGACCACCTACGACGAAACACAGGAAAACCTCTATCTGAAATGGAACCCGACACTCAAAATCGACTTCAACGATGGTCGTTTCCGTATGGCCGGCATTGAACCCGAAATCCGCATTCCGGCGATAAAATTCGCTTTCACACCGCGCAAACTGACTATTGATGACAGCCGCATTGTCATCGACCGTTCCGATTTCAGCCTGACGGGCGAAGCACGCAATATCCGCAAATTCATCAAAAAAGACGGATTGCTCGAAGGCGAATTTAATTTTGTGTCGGAACAAACGGACATAAACCAACTGCTCGATTTGGTGAGTGGTTTTGGCAATGCCGACTCGACACAAATCGCCGAAAATGCCGTCGCCGAAACTGAGGAACCGGCTGTGGAACAACAAGATAACCCGTTCATGGTGCCGAAAGGTGTCGATCTTACACTGAATACGCACATCAAAAATGCGCTTTTTGCCGACAATCGTCTGCAAAACATTGCCGGCAAACTGACGGTGAAAGATGGCGTGTTGGTGCTCGAACAGATGGGCTTCACGTGCGAAGCGGCCGAAATGCAATTGACGGCCATGTATCGCAGCGAACGGCGCAATCACTTGTTTGCCGGGCTCGATTTCCACCTCATCAATATCGACATCAAACAACTGATACACATGGTGCCGGATGTCGATACTATTTTCCCGATGCTCAAATCGTTCGAGGGACGGGCGCAGTTCCATTTGGCAGCCGAAACCTATCTGAAATCGAATTACGACCTCAAAATATCGACACTGCGCGGCGCCGCTGCCATCGAAGGCAAAGACCTTGTTCTGCTCGATAGCGAAACGTTTGCCAAAATAGCCAAACCACTCTTGTTCAACCGCAAAACCAAAAATTTGGTGGATAGTATCAGTGTGGAGGCTACCGTTTTCCGCAACGAGGTCGATTTGTATCCGTTCGTCATGTCGATGGACAAATACTCGGCTGTGGTGGGCGGTCGGTACGACCTTGCCAACAACTACAACGCACATATCGAAACCTTGTCGCCCATACGGCTGGCGTTGCAAATCAAAGGCAATGCTTCCGATTTGGACAATATGGAGTTCAAATTGGTCAAAACACAATATTCCGATATGTACAAACCGGAAAAACGTAATGCCTTGCAAGAACGCACGTTAGCACTCAAAAAGTTGATTTCCGATGCCTTGAAACGCAACGTGAAATAGGGGCATTCAGCAAAAAAACAGTGAGGAGATGCAGAAAATCTGCGTCTCCTCATTGTTTGGCACGACTTTTGATAGTATTTAAGCGACGCTCAGTCCTGCAACTAAAAGTTTCAGATTGTAGTGTTGGTATTTAGGTTATGTTTTTAGGGAAGTCCGTGTACATGTGATATGTCTGCGGACTTTTTTTGTCAAGGTATTAGCATGTGTAAGGCTTGTGGCACAATTTCCACTTGCAATGGTGTGGTGGTGCACAATTCCACACCGTCGGTTTCGGCATCGATGGCGCTCTCGTATTCCATAGTGAATTTGGTGGTTACAAACGAGTGTGCACATGGATGTTCGGGCAGCCGTCCCGAAAACAGCAATTTGAGCGCCGACGGTATTTGGCGGAGTTTGATTTGCTCCATAGCCGTGATGTGCAGCAAACCATCGGTAGGGTTGGCCTCAGGCACTTGTTTGAGACCTCCGCCCGAATAACAGCCGTTGCCGATGGCAATGGTAAAAAACGGGCGTTGTACTGTTCGGTGGTCGTCGGTGAGGCGCATGCGGTGTGTTTTCAGAGTGAAAAGTGTTAGGAAAACCGATAACGAATAGACCCACGCACTGCCGCCGAGATAGTGTTTTAACTTGTTGGTGATGCGTACCACAGTGCCGTCGAATCCCCAGCCGGCGCCGTTTATAAAGTAACGTGTGGCGTTTTGGCTGTTGTGATCTTGGTACGAAATTTTGCCTAAATCGATGGGCACACTTTTACGCTGAAAGAGTTGGGTAGTCAGTTTTTTGCGCTTGCGTGTGATGCCCCAATAGCGCGCCCAATCGTTGCCTGTGCCATACGGCACGAGGGCGAGAGTAACGGCGTTTTTGTCGGTTATGTTCGAGGTGTAAATGCCGTTGACCACTTCGTTGAGTGTGCCGTCGCCACCGACGATAAGCAGATGCCGATAACCGGCTTCGACCATGGTGCGTGCTATTTCGATGGCATGTCCGGTGTATGAAGTCAGTTGTTCAGAAAAGTTGATTTCGGCTTTTTTGAGCAGGTAGTATATGTTTGTCCAATCTTTTTGAAGGCGGCGTTTGCCCGAATAAGGGTTGACGATGACGCCCCACTTCTCGTTGCGCAGGCTCATTTCCTATTTGTTTTTTTTCGACAACAATACTTATCACAAGTATGTAATCGCTGTTTTGGCAGTGCAAAGATACGATTTTTTGTTCGATTGGCAAAATTTGGTGCGCAAAACTATATAAAACTTATGTGTTTATATGGAAGTCGGTGATAACCTCTTCTTTTTTCCATTGTTCTAATTGATTAAATAGATTTATGTCGGCTTTGAGGTGGTACTTGCGCGACCTCAAACTTGTCAGATAACGCTCTTCATTGTCGTGTACGTTGATGTAAAATTCCACTGTGGCCGCCTCGTCGGTGAATAGTGTATTGAGGTTGGTGATGAACATTGGGTCGATGTGCGATAACGGTATGTCGATGCTGATGTTGCGAATGAGTGTGTCGGCTTTGTCATCCAACATGTCGATGCTTTGGATTTTGAGTTCCCACTTTTGCGGTTCGTCATTGTTCTGTTTTCCCCATTTCCAATTGAGACCACGTTGTTGCGAGCAGCCGTGTATGATGAGAAAAAGATCTTTTTTGAGGAATTTTCCATAGTCCACATAGTCCTGACCAAAGAGCGGAAATTCGTATTGTCCGGTATAGTCCTCGATGGTGAGGATACCATACGGCTTGTCTGTTTTGGTACGTCCTTCGCGTGTGTTGACCACCAAACCTCCTATTGTGAAAGTGGTGTTTGTTTTCCGGCTTATCAGTGTGGCAAGGTCGGCGGCATGGTGCGAGCAGCCGTATTGTATGGCCACTTTGTAGCGGTCGAGCGGGTGTGCCGATATGTAGATGCCAACCATCTCTTTTTCTTTGTTCAGTTTGTCCAATGTTGACCACTCGGTTACATTTGGCGCTGTGGGTTTGGCTATTTCGATACAATCCAAACTGCCAAACAGCGAATTTTGGTTTGCGGATTGGTCTTGTTGGTAGCGGTTGCCGTAGGTTATCAGTTGTTCGATGAATGTGTCGCCTTTGGATGTCGGTGTCAGCATCTGTTCGCGGATTTTTTCGCCAAACGTGTCGAAGCAGCCGGCCAGAGCCATGCTTTCGATGGCTTTGCGATTGCAGGCGGCAAGGTTGACGCGTTCGACAAAATCGTGGATGCTTTTGTAGGCGCCGTTTGCTTTGCGTTCGTTGACGATGGCTTCGACCGCACTTTCGCCCACGCCTTTGATGCCGCCGAGCCCGAAGCGTATGATGCCGTTTTGATTGACGGTGAAGGTGAGGTCGGATTCGTTGATGTCAGGCCCTTTGACAATGATTTTCATGGCTTTGCATTCGTCCATCAGTTTGGTTACTTCTTTGATGTCGTCTTTGCTGATGGTGAGATTGGCAGCCATAAATTCGGCGGGGAAATTGGCTTTCAGATAGGCCGTTTGGTAGGCCAGCCAAGCGTAGCAGGTCGAGTGCGATTTGTTGAACGCATATTCGGCAAATTTGAGCCATGTTTCCCAAATGCTGTTCAGTATCGATGCTTGATAGCCGTTCTTTTTGCCGCCTTCGATAAATTTCGGATAGAGTTCGTCCAGCAGCGCGGCTATTTTTTTACCCATGGCTTTGCGTAATTGGTCGCTTTGGCCGCGTGTGAAGCCCGCTATCTCGCGCGAGAGCAGCATGACCTGCTCCTGATATACGGTGATGCCGTAGGTGTCTTTCAGGTATTTTTCCATACATGGCAGGTCGTAGGTTATTGGTTCTTTGCCTTGTTTGCGTGCGATGAACGATGGTATGTTTTCGATAGGCCCCGGCCGATAGAGCGCATTCATGGCTATCAGGTCGGTGATGACGGTCGGTTGCAGTTCCTTCATGTATTTCTGCATGCCCGGCGACTCGAATTGGAACACGGCAATGGTGCGCCCTTCCTGAAACAGTTTGTAGGTCGGCGCATCGTCGAGCGGAATGTGGTCGATGTCAATCTCTTTGCCTTGCGATTTTTTGATGTTGCTCAACGCCTCTTTGATGATGGTGAGTGTTTGCAGCCCGAGAAAGTCCATCTTGATGAGCCCGACCGATTCGATGACGTGGCCGTCGTATTCTGTTACAACGATGTCTTTTTTCAGGTTTTTATCGTACACCGAAGCCAGCGGTGCAAACTTGGTCAGGTCGTCGGCACCGATGATGACGCCGCATGCGTGAACGCCGATTTGCCGTATGGTGTCTTCCAATTCGCCGGCTGTGGTCAGCATGGAACTGATGGCGGGATCGCTGCCGTGAATGCGGTTGCGCAGTTCGTCGATGTATTTGTAGCAGTTGGCCAATGTCGGTTTTGGCACTTTTTTGATTTTTTTTTCCTCTTTTAGTTGGGCGAATGTTTTGCCTGTGGCCGGGTCGCGTACGTCATCGAGTTTATCGGGAATGTATGTTTTGATTTCGGCTACGGTCGATAGGGGAATGTTTTTCACGCGGCTGACGTCGGCAATGGCCGATTTGGCAGCCATGGTGCCGTATGTGATGATGCGCGCTACTTGCGATACGCCGTATTTTTTTGTTACCCAATCGATGATTTTGCTTGTGTCGTCGAAATCGACGTCAATATCGGGCAGTGAGATGCGGTCGGGGTTGAGGAAACGCTCGAACAGCAAGTCGTATTTGAGCGGATCGACATCGGTTATTTTCAGGCAGTAGGCTACTACCGAACCGGCTGCCGAACCGCGTCCGGGACCAACAAACATACCCAACTCTTCGCGAGCAGCGCGTATGTAGTCGCGCACGATGAGAAAATAGCCGGGGAAACCCATCGTTTTCATGATATGCAGTTCGAACGTTATGCGCTCGATTTGTTCGTCGGTCAGGTTTTCGCCGTAGCGTTCGTGTGCGCCGTCCCAAGCAAGTTTTGCCAAATAGTCGGCTTCGAATTTGATGCGGTAAAGTTTGTCGTAGCCACCGAGTTTTTTGATTTTTTTCTCGGCGGCTTCTTGGCTGAGCACAACTTCGCCTTTTTCGTTGCGTGTAAATTCGTCGAAGAGGTCTTGCTCGGTGAATTTCCGGCGATATTCGTCTTCGGTGCCAAATGTTTCGGGTATCGGAAATTTCGGCATAATCGGATCGGCATCGATGCTGTACGCTTCCACTTTATCGACTATCTCTTGCGTGTTTGCGAGTGCTTCGGGCAGATCGCTGAATATGGCGGCCATCTCGTCGGGTGTTTTCAGCCATTCTTGTTTGGTGTAGTGCATGCGGCGTGTTTCGTCCACAAGCGTTCCTGTCGATACACAGATGAGGTGGTCGTGCGCATCGGCGTGTTCTTCTTCGACAAAGTGCGCATCGTTGGTGCAAATTATTTTTGTGTCGGTTTTTCGTGCCAATTCAATCAATATCGGATTGACTTCTTGTTGCCGCATATATACTTCTTGGTCGCCGCCGGGTTTGTCGGTTTTGTGTCGTTGTAATTCGATGTAGTAGTCGTCGCCAAATACTGATTTGAACCAACGGATGGAGGCTTCGGCTTCATCGATTTTGCCTTTCATGATGAGTTGTGGCAATTCGCCGCCCAAGCATGCCGAAGACACAATGATGCCTTCGTGATACTGTGTGAGCAACTCTTTGTCGATGCGTGGCCGACCGTATTTGCCTTCGATGAAAGCGAGGCTCACCATTTTGCACAGATTGTGGTAACCGGTTTTGTTTTTTGCCAGCAGTATGAGGTGCCAGCCGCTGTAGTCCGTTATCTGCTCTTTGCCGTTGGCGCTTATCTCTTTTTGCGACGCGTCTTTCGATAGCCGGCTGCGACGGGCGCAGTAAGCCTCTACACCAACTATCGGTTTGAATGGCACGAAGTCTGCCAATTTTTGTTCGAGTATGGGGAGTTCGGTTTCCCATTTCGGCAGTTCTGTTTCGACCTTGTGCGCATCGGCGAGCATTTGTTTTAGTTTGTCGGCGTCGAAGGAGTCGGTAACGGTCTTCAAGTCGGCTTCTAATTTGGGTATTTGTGCTATCAGTTCTTGAGCCTTTTTGATATTTTCCTCACACTCGTTCAATTTTTTCTTTGGTGCGCCGTTCACTTTTGCGCTGTAATCGAGAAACTCCTTGATGCCGAACATGTTGCCGTGGTCGGTCAGCGCCATGGCGCGCATGCCGGTGCGCATACATTTGTCTATCAAGTCGGGCACTTTCGACATGCCGTCGAGAATGGAGTAGTGCGAGTGGACGTGTAAATGGGTAAAATTCATGATATGTTGTTTTCGTTTGTTTTGCGTGAAAATGAGTTTCGAAGGTGTCTGCTTCGAGGTCGAAAAGCCCATTTTAGTGGTTTTTGTTCCCTCAGACGAATTTTGTAAAAGTACAAAAAATAGTGGCTTGCACAAATGTTGTGTCGGCAAAGTTATTAACAAAATGCACAAAAAAGTCTGCTCGCGAGGAACAGACTTGCTTGCAACGGTTGTGATTGCCGTGTGTTAGAGTTTCTCTTTGATTAGTCCGTGCTGATAGGCAAACAGCAGTTTGTGCAGGTTGTTCACCTGTTCGACCAACTCTTTGCCGCGGTCGGTGTCGCGCACCAGCATGCGGTGTTCGCTTTTGTCTACCAACTGCACGCGGCTGTGAATGTCGGCACCGGAGAGTACGGCTTGCGCGCGGCTTTCAAATTTTTCGTGTTCTATCAACTGCATGCCGTGACTGTTGTATATCAGTGTGTAGCCGGCGATGCCTGTTTGTTTTTGATATGGTTTCGAAAAACCGCCGTCGATGACCAGCCGCAATCCGTTGGCGCGCAGTGGCGATTCGCCTTCGAGTGTGCGCACCGGTATATGTCCGTTGATGATGTGCGCTTCGGCCGGGTCGAGGCCAAATTCGCGCAAAATGTTACAGCACGTTTCGTAGGTGTTGGCCAATTCGTAGTAAGCGCCCTTGGCTTCTTTGGCGAGTTGCTTGTCGTCGATGAAGTAGCGCTCGAAGGTGGTCATTTTGTCTTTGTTGTACAACGGCGAACAGGGGCCGCACCACAAGTACCACATATAGTCCAGCGCGTTTGTTTGTACGCACGAACCTTGTGGCGCATAGTAGGCTTTGCGGATTTCGGTGTCGATGGCGGTCATCAGGGCTTTGCCTTTCAGACGTTGTCCGTTGATGGTTACTTCTTGGAATGTGCCATCGGCGTTCAGCGGAATGGCGGCGTGGTAGAGCAGACAGTTGTTGCGCACCAAATAGAGTGAGCCATGATTGTAGAGGCAACGCAGATGCTTTTGCAATTTCTCCGAACGCTGAAACGAGTGCGCCAACTGGTCGATGAGCGATTGCTCTTCGGCCGATAGCGCGTACGGATTCTGCGGGTCGAGTGTCGGCAGGTTGCTGTCCGACAGCGCATATTCTTTGCCGGCGATGGTTATGGTCCCGCGCTCTTTATCAATAAGGTGTAGCAGCAAGCGGTCGTTCATCTCGTATTCGGGGTGCCGTTGTATGATTTGCCCTTCCAACTTGAATTGAATGATACTGATGGCTTTGTGCATCTTGGCCATCAGGTCGGCCGAACGTGTCAGGCGAGGGTTGTTTTCGAAATCCTTGGTCTGAAATACGGTGCAAGGGTCGTCGCCGTAGGTGTGCATGGCAAAATTGGCCAACGGCAACAGGTTGATGCTGTAGTCCTCTTCGAGTGTCTCGACGTTGGCATAACGAATCGATACACGCAACACGCTGGCTATCAGCGCTAAATTGCCGGCTGCGGCACCCATCCATTCGATGTCGTGATTGCCCCACTGAATGTCGAAATCGTGGTAGGTACAGAGTATCTCCATGATTTTGTAGGCGCGCGGACCGCGGTCGTATATGTCGCCCACAATGTGCAACGAGTCGATGGCCAAACTGTGTATCAGATAACTGATGGCTATCAGCAGGTCTTCGGCGCGGCCGGTGTTGATTATCGCTTCGATAATGGCATTGTAGTACGACTGTCTGTTTGGCTCCGAGGTCGATTCGTGCAGCAACTCTTCGATGACGTAGGCAAAGTCCTTCGGCAGCAGTTTGCGCACTTTCGAACGCGTGTATTTCACCGTTACGGCGCGCGCCACGGCTATCACTTGCTGCAACTGTGTGCGGTAAATCTCTTCCAAATTGATGTCGGGCAGCGAGTGATAATACTCCAAACGTTCGTCGGGGTAGTAAATCATGGCACACAGGGCGCGTTTCTCCGCTTCCGACAGCGTGTCGCCGTAGATGTCGTCCACTTTGCGGCGGATGACACCCGACGCATTTTTCAGCATGTGGATGAATGCGCCCGACTCGCCGTGCAAATCCGACAGAAAATGCTCGGTGCTTTTGGGCAGACTCAATATGGCTTCCAAGTTCACAATCTCGGTGGCTACGGCCGAGATGTTCGGAAATTTTTCGGCCAACAATTTCAAGTAGCGTTCGTCGGCTCTGACATCTTCGATAGACATGGTGGTTCGATTTTCAGGTTAATTTTCGGGTGTGTGTCGGCTTATGGTTGTTTCAGCAGAATGGTGTTTATCCATTCTACCAATTGTTCTTTGGGTTGCAGGCCTTGTGCCATGCGTGGCGCTTCACCTTTCGGGCAGAAGAGTAGTGTGGGAATGCTGTTGATGCCGAAGGCATTGGCCAATTCGCGTTCGCGTTCGGTATCTACCTTATATATATATATTTTTCCCTTGTACTCTTGCGCCAATTCTTCCATAATCGGTGCCAAACGCTTGCAAGGGCCGCACCATGTGGTGTAAAAATCGATGACGCAGGGTTTGTCGCCCAAATAGACCCATGTGGTGGGATTCGTTTTGTAGTTAGCCACTTTTTTCAAAAAATCTTCCGTGGTCAAATATTGTGTTTGGGCACCTGCCGATGCCGCAAAACACAGAATACACGCCGTTACAAATAGATGTTTTAGTTTCATACCGATAGTTTTTGGTGAGTAATTAAGTATGCAAAAATACAATTTTTTTTGCAAAAATCGTTGTTTTGTGGCGAAATCGTGCAAAAAAAGTATGTAAACCGCCAAAAAAGCCGTAAATTTGCACTCTCTTTCGTGGCAAAACAGTTTATACGATGATGGAATTTCCGCTATATCAACAAACATTTGGCGCGCCTCCCGATAGTGTCGAG
Source organism: Bacteroidales bacterium (assembly GCA_004557405.1). GTDB lineage: Bacteria > Bacteroidota > Bacteroidia > Bacteroidales > Paludibacteraceae > W0P28-013. Next base: position 10,594 of record SFDZ01000022.1, on the reverse strand, counting down.
GCTTTGCCGTTGTCGGGCAGCAATCGGCGTTATTTTCGCCTGCGTGGCCGCTTGTCGTGCATTGCCGTGGTGGGCGAGTCGTTGGCCGAAAATCGCGCTTTTGTACTCATGGCGCGGCATTTCAAAGCGCAAGGCCTGCCGGTACCCGAAATTTATGCCTGCACCGACGATTTCGCGTGCTATCTGCAGGAGGATTTAGGCACTGTGTCGCTGTACGATGCCTTGCAGCAAGGGCGCGATACAGGCTCATATTCCGATGCCGAACAACAATTGCTGCACAAAACGATGGCATTGCTGCCTGCAGTGCAGTTTCGCGGTGCCGAACAACTCGATTTCACGGTCTGTTATCCGCAACCGGCGTTCGATGCGCGTATGGTGGCGTTCGACCTCAACTACTTCAAATACTGCTTTCTGAAAACTCTCGGCATCGATTTCGACGAACTGCGCTTGCAGGACGATTTCGATGCTATGACGGAGTATCTGCTTCAATATCAGTCTGATACGTTCCTCTACCGCGATTTTCAGGCACGCAATGTGATGCTGAAAAACGACGAACCGTATCTGATTGATTTTCAAGGTGGTCGTCGCGGTCCGATTTACTACGATGTCGCCTCATTTTTGTGGCAGGCCAAAGCCGCCTACCCGACGACACTGCGCAACGAATTGATAGACACATACTTGCAAGCGTTACAGCCTTATTGCGCCATCGCAAAAAACGACTTTATGGCGGCGTTGCGGCATTTTGTGTTGTTCCGCACGTTGCAGGTGCTTGGCGCATACGGCTTTCGAGGCAATTTCGAACGTAAACCGCATTTCAGGCAGAGTATTCCGTTTGCTATCGATAATTTGCGCGATCTCTTGCAGCAACCGTTTTCCGAATATCCCTATTTGACCGAACTGCTGCGCCGCATTACGCAGTTGCCCGCCGTGCAACACGCCGAGCCATTGGCGCCACGGCAGCGCTTGTTGGTGCGTGTGTTCAGTTTCTCGTATAAAAAGGGTATCCCCGACGATGTTTCCGGCAACGGAGGCGGTTATGTGTTCGACTGCCGCGCCACGCACAATCCCGGACGCTATGCGCCCTACAAAACATTGACGGGATTGGATGAGCCGGTCATCAAATTTTTGGAAGACGATGGCGAAATTCTTGCCTTCTTGAATCACATTTACGCTTTGGCCGATGCGCATGTGGCACGCTACATCGAACGCGGTTTCACCGATTTGATGTTCGCCTTTGGCTGCACCGGCGGACAGCACCGCTCGGTCTATTGCGCCGAACATTTGGCCGAACATTTGCATGCCAAATTCGATGTTGATATTCGCCTCGAACATCGCGAACAACACATCGTGCGCACACTATAAAAAATACTCATGATATGAAATGTATGATTTTTTCTGCCGGACTCGGCACACGCTTGAAACCGCTCACCGACACGATGCCCAAAGCGTTGGTGCCGGTCGCCGGTCGCCCGCTGCTCGACCTGCTGCTCTGCAAAGTGGCTTCCGCCGGCTTCGATGCGGCTGTTGTCAATGTGCATCATTTTGCATCGCAAATCATCGATTTTGTACACACGCACGACTATGGCATACCGGTCGGCATTTCCGACGAAAGCGATGCTTTGCTCGAAACGGGGGGCGGCATCAAAAAAGCCGAACCGATATTGGGCAACGATGCACCTTTTTTGGTACACAATGTCGATATATTGTCGAATCTCGACCTAAAGGCCTTTGTCGCCAAACATCAGCCCGCCGATTTGGCCACGCTCTTGGTCAGCGAACGCCCTACAAGTCGCTACCTGCTATTCGACAACAATAATCGGCTTTGCGGCTGGACCAACGTGCAAACCGGCGAGGTTAAGTCGCCCTATCCGAATCTCAATCCCGATGCCTGTCAAAAACGCGCTTTTGCCGGCATACACATCTTGTCGCCGCAAGTGTTTGACCTGATGCAGGCGTGGCAGGGCAAATTTTCGATTATTGACTTTTATTTGTCGGTATGCAGCACACACGTTGTGCGCGGCGTCGAAGTGCCCGGCCTGCAACTGTTGGATGTCGGGAAAGTCGATTCGTTGCATGCTGCCGAACGCTTTTTACAAAATATGACACTATGATTGATACACATTCACACATCTATAGCGCGGAATTTGATGACGACCGTGCTACCGTGGTTGCTGCCGCCAAATCGGCCGGCGTCGGGCGCGTGATCTTGGCCAACGAAGACCTTGGCAGCATCGACCGCTTGCACCAAACCCACGATGCTTTCCCCGATTTTTGCGCCATGGCCATGGGCTTGCATCCCGAAAGTGTCGATGCCGATTATCGGACCACGCTGCAACAGATAGGCGATGAACTTGCACGCGGCGGCTATTGTGCCGTAGGCGAAATCGGGCTCGATCTCTATTGGGATACCACCTACAGCACCGAACAGCGCCAAGCGCTCGAACAACAACTCGATTGGGCGCTGACCTTCGACCTGCCCGTCATCTTGCATGTGCGTAAGGCTTTCCCCGAAATGTTTGCCTCGCTGGCAAAATTCAAAAATAAACCGCTTCGAGGCGTGTTCCACTGTTTCGGCGGTGGAGTAGAAGAGGCGCGCAAGGCCGTTTCGTTAGGCTTTGTGTTGGGTGTCGGCGGCGTGTTTACCTACAAAAACAGCGGTTTGCCCGACATCTTGCGACCCATCGGCCTGCAACATCTGGTGCTGGAAACCGACGCACCATTTCTTGCACCTGTGCCGCATCGCGGTCGGCGCAACGAACCGCAATTTATGGCCGCCGTCGCACGCAAAATGGCCGAAATTTTCGACACTTCGATCGAAAAAATCGACGAAATAACCACAAAAAATGCTGAAAATTTGTTTATGTTTGGCCAAATAAAATGAAAAATGTGCGTTACATGCCGTCGCTTTGCACTGAAAATCAGAAATTTAGAACCAAAATGCTGTGGTTAGCAAAAAAAAGCGTTCAACGCACTGCTGTTTGAGAAAAAATTAGTAAATTGCGGCCGATTTATGGATGCGTAGTAGGTGTCCGTAAAAAAACGCAAGGAAAGGTGCTCGAGTGGTTGAAGAGGCACGCCTGGAAAGCGTGTATACGTCAAAAGCGTATCAGGGGTTCGAATCCCCTTCTTTCCGCAACAAAATTCTTAAATCACAAAATTATTAACTAAAAACACAAAAAAATGAAAAAAGTATTTTCAATGTTGACGCTTGTGGCCGTGTTCTTTTTCGGAGCAGCCACAGTGGCCGTGGCTGAAGAGGCTCCTGCTGCAGAAGCCGTTGTAGAAGAGGCTGCCGCCGAAGAAAGTGTAGTAGTTGCCGAAGAAGTCGTAGCCGAAGAAGTTGGTATGCACCAAGCACTCAAAACCAAATTCATCGAAGGTGGCGCCGGTTTCATGTCCACAGTAGCATTCTGCTTGATTTTGGGTTTGGCTCTTTGCGTTGAACGCATCATCTATCTGGGTCTTGCTTCCGTCGATTCCGGCAAATTGCTCCGCAAAGTACGCTCCGCTTGGGACGAAGGCGGTGTAGAAGCAGCCATGGAAGTGTGCCGCAACACACGCGGACCGGTGGCTTCGATATTCTATCAAGGCCTGTCGCGCTACAACGAAGGCGTCGAAACCGTCGACAAAACCGTTGCTTCGTATGGATCGGTACAACAAGGTTTGTTGGAGAAAAACCTCTCGTGGATTTCGTTGTTCATCGCCTTGGCTCCAATGTTGGGTTTCATGGGTACCGTTATCGGTATGATTGAGGCCTTCGACAAAATTCAACAAGCCGGCGATATCTCGGCTACCATCGTGGCCGGCGGTATCAAAGTGGCGTTGTTGACCACCGTGTTCGGTCTTATCGTTGCCATCATTCTGCAAATTTTCTACAACTACATCTTGTCGCGCATCGACGCCCTTGTCAACGACATGGAAGATGCTTCGATCTCGTTGCTCGATATCGTAGTCGAGAAAACAAAAGTTGCTGAATAATAATAGAACAAGGTAACAACTCTTAAAAAAAAAGTTATGTCTAAATTTTTGGAAAAACTACCTAAAATAATCCTGTGGTGTCTGTTCGGCATCTCCGTGGTGATAGGCGTGCTGTTCTTCGTCAATCAACGGAAATCCGTGGGACGAACCGGTGTTTACCGATATGCTGATCAAATGGGCATACGTCCTGTTTGGTTTGGCCGCATTGGTTTGGGTCTATTCGTTGATACGCTTCGACCAATCGGTTGTCGTCAAACGTCGTGGCGGCGTTACGATTTTGGACATCTTGGTTATCAGTGCAGCCGTTTTCGGCATAGCATACGCTTGTGGCAGTGCCGCCGAAGTGCCTATCTTTGGCTACGAAGGCACCGATAACGTCGGATTCTGGGCACGCTACACCGATGCTTGCGTTCTGTCGGCATATATCATGGCCGGAGCCGCCATCGTGAGCGTTTTTGTCAGTGTGATATATTCGTTCATCTCGAAAAAAATTAAGTAACAATCGCATACAAACCCGCACGTTTCGATAAACAAACGGTTTGTACATTTAGAAACAAGAATATGGGAAAACGTAAAGTTCAGGAAATCAATGCAAGTTCGATGGCCGACATTGCCTTTCTGCTCCTCATCTTCTTCCTTGTAACCACCACAATGTCGGTTGACAAAGGCCTCTCGCGCCGTTTGCCGCCGCCGTTGCCTCCGAATATGGAGAAACCGGATACCGACGTCAAAAAACGTAATATCTTCATTGTGTTGGTCAACAGCAACAACCAACTGCTCGTGCAGGGCGAAGCCTTGGATGTGAAACAGTTGCGCGAAAAAGCCAAGGAATTTATCAAAAATGAGGCTGCCGATGCGTCGCTGCCCGAAGTGCTGCCCATCGAGGTGGAAATCGACGGCGTGACAGAGCAGGTGATGACGACCAAGAATCACATCATCTCGTTGCAAAACGACCGTGGCACCCAATATCAGCGCTACATCGAAGTGCAAAACGAATTGGTTGCCGCCTACAACGAGTTGCGTGACGAATATTCCAAAGGACGTTTCGGCATGTCGTACGCCGAATTGAGCGAAGACCGTCAGAAAGCGGTACAAAAAATCTATCCGCAGAAGATTTCGGAGGCTGAACCTAAAAACTATGGAGGGAAAAAATAATGGCAAAAATTCGTAAAGCAGGCAAAAAAGACGTACCGGCCATATCGACCGCATCGTTGCCGGATATTATTTTCATGCTGTTGTTTTTCTTCATGGTGTCAACTTCGATGAAGGAGGTTACATACAAAGTCGATATCCATGTGCCGGAAGCAACGGAATTGCAATCGTTGGAGAAAAAATCGTTGGTACGCTACATCTATATCGGCGAGCCGAAGAGAGAGTTTCGCGGTAAATACGGTGGCGAAACGCGCATTCAGTTGGATGACGCTTTTGCCGATGTGTCGCAATTGGAAGAGTATGTGGTGCGCGAACGCGAAGCCATGAAGGAGGACGAACAGAACTTGCTGACCATTTCGATAAAAGCCGATAAGGATACGAAAATGGGCATCGTAACCGATGTAAAACAGGCTCTGCGCCGTGCTTACGCCCTGAAAGTCAACTATGCAGCCACACAACGCAGCGAATATTGACAAAAAATAGGGCTGACATAAGCCACACACGTTAAAAAAGTCCGTACCAATTTGCTTGGTGCGGATTTTTTTGTATTTTTGCAGACGAGAAACGAAACGATAAACACTATGTTGGGACTTGATGCTGTAGGCCGCTATGCACTGCTGATGAAACGCACGTTTTCGCGGCCGGATAATTGGAAAATGTTTTGGCGGCAGTTGCCGCGCGAAATCATTAAATTGGGTTACGACTCCATCTTTCTGATACTGATTATCTCCGTATTTATGGGCGTGATAATGACCATGCAGGTGGTGCTGAATACCGAAAACCCGTTGCTGCCGCGTTACACTACAGGACTGATGTTGCGCGACACCTATCTGCTGGAATTTTCGTCAACCATCATGTGCTTGCTGTTGGCCGGCAAAGTGGGGTCGAACATTGCTTCGGAAATCGGTTCGATGCGCGTGTCCGAACAGATAGATGCCCTTGAGATAATGGGCGTCAATTCGGCTAATTACCTGATTTTGCCTAAAATAGTCGGTTTGGTGCTGTTCATGCCGGTGCTGGTAACGCTGTGTGTGGCCATCGGCTTGTTGGGTGGTGTAGGTGTGGCGCGTTTCACCGATATGATAACGATGGACGATTTTGTGTACGGCTTGCAGTATGCGTTCATTCCGTTTTATTTCACTTACAGTATGATTAAATCCATCTTTTTTGGATTTGTAATTGCTTCGGTATCAGCCTATTATGGCTATTATGCTTATGGCGGCGCGCTCGAGGTGGGGCGCGCAAGTACCAATGCCGTGGTCAATAGCAGCATCATCATGTTGTTGGCCGACATTGTGCTGACGCAGTTGATGCTGAACTAATCGGAGAGGAGGAATCGACGATGATAGAAGTTCGGAATTTGAATAAATCGTTTGAAACGAAACAGGTGCTGTTCGACATCTCGGCCACGTTTATGCACGGCCATGTGAATCAGATAATTGGTCAAAGTGGTTCGGGCAAAACGGTGCTGATGAAAAGTGTCATCGGGTTGTTTCGTGCCGAGTCGGGCGAGGTGCTGTACGACGGGCGCAACTTGTCGGCCATGAGCGAAAAAGAGGTGAAAAACTTGCGGCGCGAGGTTGGTATGTTGTTTCAAGGGTCGGCTTTGTTCGACTCGATGTCGGTACTTGGAAATGTGATGTTTCCGCTCGAAATGTTTGCTGATATGACCAAAGCCGAGATGGAACGCCGTGCCATATTTTGTCTCGAGCGTGTCGATCTGAAACCGACGGCTTTCAGTCTGTCGCCATCGGAAATATCGGGCGGTATGCAGAAACGTGTGGCCATTGCACGCGCCATTGCGCTGAATCCAAAATATCTGTTTTGCGACGAGCCCAACTCCGGCCTCGATCCGGTAACGTCGTTGGTCATCGACAAACTGATTCAGGACATCACGCACGAGTTCAATATCACCACCATTGTCAATACGCACGATATGAACTCCATTATGGAAACCGGCGAAAATATCATTTTGATAGACAAAGGACATGTTGGTTGGACAGGCTCGAAAGACACCATTTTTACAGCCAAAAATGAGGCATTAGAGCATTTTGTGTTTGCCTCGGAACTGTACAAACAGGTGAAAGAGGTGATGACACGTTGATGTGTGGCACACTTTTTGTGGCGTTTGAATAGTATGTTAAAAAAGTTGTATATGTGAAATAATGTTTGTATATTTGCAAACACCAAAAAAATAAGATTATGGCAGAGAAGACACGTTATTCGGATGAGGAATTGGAAGAGTTCCGTATTTTGATTCAAGAGAAATTGGACAAGGCTATGCGCGAGTATAAAGAGTATTGCTCGTATGTGAACAATTCGGATGGCAACGATGTGAACGATACGTCGCCTACGTTCAAGACCTTGGAGGAAGGTGCCACGACACTGTCGAAAGAGGAGTCGGGACGTTTGGCGCAGCGTCAGATGGAGTTTATACAACATTTGCAGGCCGCGTTGGTGCGTATCGAAAATAAGACGTACGGCATTTGTCGTGTTACGGGTAAGTTGATACCCAAGGAGCGTTTGCGTGCGGTGCCGCATGCCACATTGAGCATTGAGGCCAAACAGCAGAAACGCTGATAAATATGCTGAAAGTGTATCGCGCGAACCTTGATGGGCTCGCGCGATTATTTTTGTGTAGAATGATGCCGATGCGCCGGCTTTCACACCGGATAGAGGTTAGCGCCTCAGCAGATTGACGCGGATTTGTACCTGTTCGTTGGGGTGCTGTGTTTTGTCGATGGCCGTGATGACGCACTCGAATATGTCGGTGTAGCCAAAGTCCATAAACATGGCGAGGAGGCTGTTGTATTGTTGTGGTATGTATCCGATGTGCAAGTCGCCATAGAACAGCGCAATGGCTTCGTGGTCGTACTTGTTTTCGTCTTCGCGCAACATGGTCAATTTGTCGCCGGGTGTCAGTTGGTCTAAAACCGTATATCCTTCCGTGTGTCCGAATCCGGCCAAATGGCAGTTGAGAAACTCTGTTTTTTTCTTTCTGATCAACATAATTCTGTAAAAAATCAGGGATTACGTTCTCGGTATTGAGCATACGTTTCTGATTTTGGGACAAAATTACAACACTGAACTGACATTAGAAGTCAGTTTGATGCAAAAAATGCAGAAAAAGTTTTTTTGATGGCTTGCCGGTTGTGTTGGCTGAATGTGGCAAGGTGGGAAAACATGTTTTTCAAATGAGAAGCAACAGGACATAGAGCATATTGCAGACTCCCGTTGCAAACAAACAGATATTGTATTGCTGTCCCTTGGCGCGAAGCACGCCTACCCATAGACCCAATAGCGGCAAAAGAATCAGCATTGCCCAACCGAGCCCAAAAGCGCAGTAGGCAAACACGGGTGTGAGCAGAATGAGCAACAACATCGCCCATTCGCCCGCTCGTTTGCCAAAACGCACCACGAATGTGCGTTTGCCTGCGGCGCGGTCGGTTGCTTCATCGCGCAGGTTGTTAATCATCAAGACGCACATCGAGATCAAGCCGCAGACACTCCCTGCGAAGAAAGCGCGACCATAAAAAAATGCACTTCCCTGCAAATAACACGTCCCCATGGTCGCTATCACGCCGTAGTACAGATAGACAAAGATGTCGGCTATGCCCAGATAACTCAACGAATGGTCGGTAGCCGTATAGAGCCACGCAAACAGCAAGGCGCTCAGTCCGATGGCGAGGATAGGCAAACCTCCTTTGTACACAAGCCATGCACCAGTGGCGAGCGTCACACAGAGAGTGGCAAGAATGGCAAACAGCATCTGCCGCGGTGAGACATCGCCTTCTGCCAGTGCCCGCTTAAAGCCGGCTCTCCCGGCTTGGTCGCTACCTTTCCGAAAATCGTAGTAATCGTTGATGAGGTTGCTGAGCACTTGCAACGCCAAGGCGCACACCATCGTGATGATAGCCACGCTCCACACACAAGGAGTGGGGCTTACCAGAAGTCCTACAACGACAGGGCACAAAGATGCAAACAAAGTCTGCGGGCGGATGATGCGAAACCAAAGAAGAAAGCGTTTCATAGTTTAGTGGCACGATAAATGGTGGTGATTCCCCATGTGAGCGGTTCGCAGTGAATATCCGTGAAGCCCGCTTCGCATAGTTGCTGCGCAAATGCCTCGCCATAGCAGAAGTCTTTGACGGAGCGATTGAGGTAAGTGTAGGCATCTTTGTCGCGGCTGATACATTTACCTACGAGGGGTAGAATACGCGAAAAATAGAGGTCGTATAGCCAACGGATGAGTGGGCTGGTGGGGTAGGAGAACTCCAAGATGACCAGCGACCCTCCGCTTTTTAGCACGCGGTGCATCTCGGAAAGTCCTGCCGCGAGATTAGAGAAATTGCGGCAACCGTAGGCGCAAGTAACGCCATCAAAACGATTGTCTGCAAAAGGGGTGCGCAGCCAACCACCGAAAAAGAAAAACGGCTTTCGGTTATAGCCCACTATAACTACACGCTTCGCTTTCGTAGTTGTGGGCTCTCCCGAGGGGATTAGGGCTTTGCCCTAATGACCCACTCAGGGCGTTTCTCCCCTAAGAACCCCGAGCAAAGAGTGCCCCTCTCTTTGCAATCTCCGCTTATGGGTTGCACCCCTAAGAACCCTGTGCGGTTATGAGCGGACAACAGAAGATTTCATCAACAATCCAAATCAAATTTTAAGAATATGGCAACAAAATCAAGCATACATATCAAACCCTGCAGAGTGACATCAAGCGGGGCTCATAACCGGAGAACTGCCGAGTACATGCGCAATATCGGCGAGTCCAGAATCTACATTGTACCCGAACTGACTTCCAATAACGAGCAGTGGATAAACCCGGGCTTCGGCAGTCCTGACCTGCAGGCGCACTATGACAGCATCAAACGGATGGTCAAGGAAAAGACCGGACGAGCGATGCAGGAAAAGGAGCGTGAGCGCAAGGGAAAGAATGGAAAGATTATAAAAGTGGCTGGATGTTCTCCAATCCGTGAGGGAGTATTGCTCATCAGACCAGATACAACACTGGCAGATGTACGAAAGTTTGGTGAGGAGTGCCAGAGACGCTGGGGTATTACACCGCTCCAAATCTTCCTGCATAAGGACGAGGGACACTGGCTTAGTGGACAACCCAAAACCGGGGATAGGGAGAGTTTCCAAGTCGGTGAAAAGTGGTTTAAGCCGAATTATCATGCCCATATCGTATTCGACTGGATGAACCACGACACGGGCAAGAGCCAAAAGCTCAATGATGACGATATGATGGAAATGCAGACTTTGGCATCTGACATCCTCTCCATGCAACGTGGGCAATCTAAATCCGAGACCGGAAAGGAACATTTGGAACGAAATGATTTCATCATTGAAAAGCAGAGAGCCGAACTGCAACGCATGGATGCTGCAAAACGGCACAAAGAAGAACAGATAGGTCTTGCTGAACAGGAACTGAAACAGGTGAAATCAGAAATACGCACTGACA
>SFDZ01000021.1 GCA_004557405.1 Bacteroidales bacterium | reverse complement strand
CCTGCCATTCATCAAAAAATGGACACGCATAATATTCTATCATCCATGGCTTAATGCCACTGACATAATGCAGTACCACAGGTCTGCGTTCTGCAAAAATACGCTGTTGCTGTTCATGGCTAAAACTTTCATAGTGACACTTCATCAACATTGGTATTTGATAGTTGAATTTCAGAGGAAGATGAAGCGTGTAATCATGCAGTAAGGCATTTAGCACATCTTGTTCGCACCAAAGAATGTTATCCTTGTTTTGTTTAATATAATCTAAGCATTGCTGAAGCACATTGTGCTCGCGCCAATATTTGAGGTTAATCACAAGCATTCCTGCATTCACATAGCCTTTACCTTTGGAATAACGAAGACGTTCATAAGTTTCGTCTGCTTCGTTGTAAATATCGGGAACACCGGCCATGGCATAGCCCGACAAATCGGTATTCCACAATTCGTGCAAACTACCATTGATAATCATATCACAATCCAAGTATATCACTTTATCCTCTGTAATAGGGAGAAGTTGCGCTGCAAACATTTTATAATATGTAGCCTTGGATATATATTCGTTACAATCGGTACGACACATGTTCAGTAAAGTTCCATCAATTTTAACAAAATGGATATTACAAGCATATTTTTTTTCAAGCCGCAATAATTCGTGTTGTTTATTATCAGGAAAGTGATTATCAATCGTAATATAGATATCTACATCCTTATTGTTTTCTAACAAAGATGTAAGCATCACCCCACAATAAGTAAGATAATTACTATCGGTAGAGCAAATAACTTGCAGTCTGTCCTTCATACATTATGTTTAAGTTGGTGAAAAAACATACGAATCATACGAATGAGCACACCAAAAGGATGAGAAGACCTACGAATAATCTGTAAAGTATTAAAACCCGCCTTCCGAGAAAACAGAATATATTGTTTCAAAAAATCATTTCGTTGTGTAACATTATATTCATCTTCACTAAGGATATTATAATAGTATGCATACCCTTTGGGATTTTGCGACATCACTATTCCTATATTTTTTGAATATCCATCCGATTGATATTCACAAATAGTCAATTGATCATATACAAACAGCATTTGATATTGGCGGTCTAATAGATGATATACAGAATCTTCAGTGATAAAATTCTCATCATCTTGGACATGAAAAGGATATTGTTTTAAAATATCTGTACGCAAAACAAGATTTGCTTCATTAACATTTGAAATGGTATGTAACTCTTTTAAGGTTATCTTATCTAAACCTTGAGGAATGTTATATTTTAATGGAACACCTGCATTTAACATTGTACTTGGAAAAATAACTCCACTGATATCTTTTTTTGTTTCAGAATACGATACCCATCGGCTCACAATTTTTTCGACTGCATTATTCGCCAAATAATCATCAGAGTCACAACACATAAATAGTTCTGTACATACCATAGAAACGGCAAGATTAGACGCACGCATTTTACCGCCATTTATAGGTTGTTTTATATAAATAATTTTAATACGATGCTCATTTTTCCATTGTTCAAGTAACTTTTCTGTATTATCTTGTGAACAATCATCCACTACTAACCATTGAAAATCTTTTGAACTTTGTTGTAACAAACTTGCATATAGTTTAGGAAGAAGATGTGCTCTATTGTATGTAGGCGTAAAAATGGTTAGTGTCTTCATAAATCATCAGATAATAGGTAGAATTTTCACTATACCATCTTTGAGATGTATGGCCCCCCATGATGAACGCCACATTTGCAAAGGCTGTGTTTTAGCCGTATCCAAATATGCGATTTCAAACGATAACATATTTTTGGGTACATCGTAGTCAACAATTGCATAATCCGTTGTCTTTAATCCAATATTAAAACCTAACATATATTTCCCTTTTGCAAGATTATGATTATGTACTTCAATACATAAACGAAAATCATCTTGATCGGGAACTTCATAAACTTCTGGTGTAATATATGATCCTAATTGTCTATCATTCATATCGTAAAGAAGTATTTCTTGGGTAAATCGTTTTATTGTTGGATCATTTCTGTGAATCAACAATTCAACTTTTATTGGTTCATCCTGCGATAATCGTGGAGATGTATTCAATAAACGTGCTCTCCGAATTTCCAACTGTAAATTCATATACCATTCCCGATTATGTTTGGATGTAATTGTATCCATCAAGAATCCCTCTTTTTCGATACCTAAATATTTCTGCACAGTTGTATCTACATCGCCAATATACGAAATTAGTCCTCTTTCTAGCATGATGCCACTTTTACAGAGTGCTTTAACAGCCCCCATATTATGGCTCACAAATAGCACGGTGCGGCCCTCCCCTTGGGAGACGTCTTTCATCTTGCCGATGGCTTTCTTCTGGAACTCGGCGTCGCCTACGGCAAGGACTTCGTCCACAACAAGGATTTCGGGGTCGAGATGGGCGGCAATGGCAAAACCCAAGCGCACGGTCATACCGCTGGAATAACGTTTCACAGGAGTGTCCAAATAGCGCTCACAGCCGCTGAAATCCACTATCTCGTCCAATTTACTCCGTATCTCCTGCTTGGTCATGCCAAGGATGGCGCCGTTCATATAGATATTCTCGCGGCCGGTCATCTCGGGATGGAAGCCGGTGCCCACTTCGAGCAGCGATGCAATGCGACCGCGCGCACGAATGTGGCCGGTGGTGGGAGCCGTTACTTTGCTGAGCAATTTCAGTAATGTACTTTTGCCGGCGCCGTTTTTGCCGATAATGCCAACCACATCGCCCTGCTCGACCTTAAAATTGATGTCCTTCAACGCCCACACATAGTCCGATTGACCTTTTGTCGCACGGTCGTTGGTCTCGCCGATTTTCAAATAGGGATCTTCTTTGCGGAGCACATTCACCGTCCACCAACGATTCAGGTCGTGGCTCAACGTGCGGGTGCTGACCAACCCCAACCGATATTGTTTACTGATATTTTCAAATTCTATTGCGGTCATCTCTCTGCCCTCATCGGATTAGTCAAAAAGTCCTGATATGCCAACCGAATACCCTCTTCGAGTTCGGTTTTGTACGTCCACCCAAGGGCGGCGGCTTTCGATACGTCGAGCAATTTGCGCGGCGTACCATTCGGGCGTGTGGTGTCCCAATGTATGTCGCCCGTGTAGCCGATTACTTTGGCAACAAGTTCTGTTAATTCTTTAATAGTCAATTCTTTGCCGGTGCCTGCATTCACGGTTTCGTTGCCCGAATAGTTGTTCATCAAAAAGACACAAAGGTTGGCCAAGTCGTCCACATACAAAAATTCGCGCAACGGGCTGCCATCGCCCCAACAGGTTACAGCAGGCGCTCCCGACACTTTGGCTTCGTGGAAACGCCGTATCAAAGCCGGCAACACATGCGAATGTTCGGGATGATAATTGTCGTTCGGGCCATATAAATTGGTCGGCATCACGCTGATGTAGTCGGTACCATATTGTCGGTTGAGATATTCGCAATATTTCAGCCCCGATATTTTGGCCAAAGCGTAGGCTTCGTTGGTTTTTTCCAATTCCGAGGTCAATAAACACGATTCGGGCATCGGTTGTGGAGCCATGCGCGGATAGATGCACGACGAGCCGAGGAACAACAATTTTTTGCAACCATTTTGCCAGGCAGCATGTATCACGTTCATCTCCAAAATCATGTTGTCGTACATAAAATCGGCCAGTGCCTGCTGATTGGCCACGATACCGCCCACTTTGGCTGCCGCCAAAAAGACATATTCAGGTTGCTCGATAGCAAAAAAACGTTCGACCTCATCTTGCCGACACAAGTCGAGTTCGGCATGCGTGCGTACAACGATGTTGGTGTAGCCCTGCCGCTGCAACTCGCGCACAATGGCACTGCCTACCATACCGCGATGTCCGGCCACATATATTTTACTTGACAATTCCATGTTCAAAATTTATAAATGAGAATTGATAAATGATAATTGAGAGTTATAAACACCCTTTGCGCAAATTTTCTTTTGTTGTTTTAACTGTTTTGGTCAATATTTTTACAAGTTCTAAACAATCATGTATTAATGGTTCGTATAAATCAACATCTAAATAATCAGTATCTTTCAACAAGTTCAGCCAATAGGTCGTTTCGTTTGCTTCTTTTAAGGCGATATTCATTTTATTCAAAAAATCGGCTTTACTTTGCGCATGTTGCGCTTCGCTACATAAAACGCTCCAATGGCCGTTCCGCTCCGCAATAATTGTTTCGAAAGGACAAATTCATTGTTTCGGCATAAAATTTTATAGGCATTCACAATCCTAATGGCAAATGCGTAGGATTTTTCGCCAACTACACCAAGTCCTTTCATTTATTATCCTTTTTCCTTTATCAATTTTCCTTTATCAATTTTCCTTTATCAATTTTCCTTTCTTCAAATCGTGCCGAACCATTAGTTTGACCAGGTTTTCGAACGATGTTTTGCGCGGATTCCAACCCAACAAGGTTTTGGCTTTGGTGGGGTCGCCAAGCAACTGCTCCACTTCGGCCGGACGAAAATATTTCGGGTCCACTTCCACAAGCGTGCGCCCTGTGGCCGTGTCGATGCCTTTTTCATCGACGCCGCTACCCTCCCAGCGCAATTCGATGCCGGCTTCGCGAAACGCCAATGTGCAAAATTCGCGCACCGTGTGCATCTCGCCGGTAGCAATGACGAAATCTTCGGGCGTCGGGTGCTGCAATATCAGCCACATACACTCCACATAGTCTTTGGCATAACCCCAATCGCGCCGCGCATCGAGGTTGCCCAAATAGAGTTTATCCTGACGTCCTTGTGCGATGGCGGCCGCTGCCAACGTTATTTTGCGCGTTACAAACGTTTCGCCGCGACGCTCGCTCTCGTGATTGAACAAAATGCCGTTCACGGCAAACATGCCATACGATTCGCGGTAATTTTTCGTTATCCAAAAACCATATTGTTTGGCCACGCCGTACGGACTGCGCGGATAGAAAGGCGTAGTCTCCTTTTGTGGTACTTCCTGCACTTTGCCGAACAATTCCGAGGTCGATGCCTGATAGATGCGACACTGCTTTTCCATGCCCAAAATGCGTACCGCTTCGAGCAAACGCAACGTGCCGACCGCATCGGTTTCGGCGGTATATTCCGGCACATCGAAACTGACTTTGACATGACTTTGTGCAGCCAAATTGTAGATTTCGTCGGGATGAACTTCCTGAATGATGCGCACCAGCGAACTGCTGTCCGTCATGTCGCCATAATGCAGATTTACAGCACGTTCCTGACGCATATCGCGTATCCATTCATTCAGATACAGATGCTCGATGCGGCTTGTATTGAACGTTGACGAACGACGAATAATACCGTGCACTTCGTAGCCTTTGGCCAACAAAAATTCAGCCAAAAACGAGCCATCTTGTCCTGTAATGCCGGTGATTAACGCTTTTTTCATAATATCTTGTTTTTCAATCTTTTCCACTGATAAAATCGGGTTGCAGATAGGTCTGCTCTATCGCCGAAATGGCCGACACTTGCGCGTCGTCCAAACACATCGTTTCGTCGCAAAAAGCAGCGACCAAGGCATCGTCGAACGCCTCGACTGTGCGCCACGGCGACTGCGCGTCGAGCAATTCTTTGATATTCACCACACGCTGACGCACCGATTGCACGCCGTGTTTCGACAATTTCTCGCGCGACGGCGTAATAGCCTGCTGCAACGCAGCAAAATCGACATCGTACAACATCGTGCCGTGAACGATAGTGCCCGTGGGCAAGGCATAACACGCATTGCCCGACACCTTGCGGTCGGCAATCAGCACATCGTTATGCTCCGATTTGGCAGCAGCAAATCCCATCGAGCGCAACACGCCCGACATCGTGTCCAGATACCACTGAAACACCTTGTCGGCATGAATATCGGGCGTAATGTACGACACCATGATGTTGCCACGGTCGGCATAGACGCAGCCGCCGCCGCTCTTGCGCCGATACATCTGTATACCGTTGGCACGACAAAAATCGATATTGACCTCGTCGGCCATCACTTGGTGACGACCGAAAATAACCGTCGGCTCGACACGCCATGTGAACAACATATCGCAGGTGCAATGTTGTGCCAAATACTCCTCCATCGCCAAGTAGAACACCAAGCGACGCGGGCGCGCCATATCCGGTAAAGTTACATGCAACATAACGTTTTACACCGTATCCATAAAACTGCGTTGCACCTTGTTGAACACCACAATGCCAACAGCCAGCAACAGCAGCATAAATCCAAAACTATAGGCCAACATCGACCAACTGAACTGACCGACGCCCAAGATGCCGTATTTGAATGCCTCGATAATGCCCGTCAGCGGGTTGAGCGACATCACAAACCGCAATTTCTCGTTGGTTATTGTGCTCAACGGATAGATGACCGGCGTGGCATACATCCACAAACTGACAAAAAACGACAGCAACAACTGCAAGTCGCGGTATTTGGTCGTCATCGATGAGAACAAGATGCCAAAACCCAACGCCAATCCGGCCAATAGCAACACCAAGATCGGCAACAGCAACGCATACCAATTGGTGTGAATTTGAACCGGCGTAAATAGTTGATAATAAATGTAAACGGCGAAAAACAGCCCTAACTGAATGCCGAAACGCACCAAGTTGGACATCACATTCGACAACGGCACCACCAAGCGCGGAAAATAGACTTTGCCGAAAATGCCGGCATTATCGACAAACGTGTTCGAGGTTTTGCTCAGACAATCGGAAAAATACTGCCACATGCAGATACCGGCCAAATAGAACAATGGCTGCGGCAGACCGTCGGTCGGAATTTTGGCTATGCCACCAAACACCACCATATACATCACTGTGGTCATCAGCGGCTGCACCAAATACCACAACGGGCCGAGTATGGTTTGTTTGTATTGCGTGATGACATTGCGTTTAACAAACAAGGCGCACAAGTCGCGGTAGTGCCACAACTCTTTGAAATCGACATCGAACAATCTGTTTTTAGGTTTTATGTCTGTCGTCCACGTTTCCATAATGCAGTTAGGCATGTTTTAATTTGCAAAGATACAACATTTTTCGATAAGCGCACAATGTTTTGCCGCAAAATCGTCATTTCTCGTTCCATGGTGCATGCCATTTCAACACAAACGCCCGAAAAGTGCATCGACTTTGCGGGGTTTGTGTGCTGTGTATGTCCGAGGCTTATTTGCCGTTTTTCTTGGTTGCTTTGGCCAATTTATTTTCGAGCGAAGCAATCTCTTTTTCCTGATTAGAGATAGTCTTCAGCAAGGCATTCAGTTCCTCGTTTTCGATGCTCGACGGATATTGTGCATTCACTCTGTCCATGAAGTCGCTCAACACGTTCATGTAGTTCATAAACGCTTCGTAGGGCGATTCGTATGGAATCGGTTCGGCATAAATCATGCCGTTGGAATAGTGTTTTGTGGTCATGAAGTAGAAGTGCGACGTATCCTGCAAGCGCTGCCAATCGATTTTGAGCAAGAGGTCGTTGCACAGGTGCACGCGCTGCGCCACGCTGTAGAGTTTTTGCAGGGCTTCGTTTTGCAATTCGTTGGCACAATAGGCGCTCAAATCCTTCTCCTCGTCGGCCCACGACATGGGGTGCAGCACCGAAATGGTGTCAACCGGTTTGGCTTTGGCGGCTACTTCGGACGGTGTAGCGAACGCCACGCCGTTGGCCATGGCATGATACGGCAGGGCTTTGAAAAACTCGAATATGCCGCTGTTTTTGTTGTTCAGCACGCCCAACGCTTCGTAACCCAAAAAGATGTTGAAAACCTCCTCTTCGGCGGGTGCTGCATTTATCCAACCAATGAATTTTTCGGCCGTCAGCGGGTATTCGTTCCAATTCCATTGCGAAAAGCGGTAGTTGATGTCGTCGCTCAATTTATTGTCGCGCACCAACAATTTCACCTTGTTATTGTAGGCGTGGCCGTAAACGTAGTGCGGGCTCTTCCAGCCCATGATGTGTTTGGCGCCTTCAATCATAATGGTTTTGTAGCCTTGTTTAGCGATTTCGTCGCCTATTTCGTCGCTGTAAATTAGCGCGGTGTTGGCAAATGTCGTTGGTGTTTTGCCAAACAGTTGTTTGATTTTGTTGGTTTGCAGCTTGGTTTGAATAGCAAACTCGTCGGCATCGTACACCGATGCAAGCGAGTGCGCATTTGGTGTAGCCAAAAACTCTACGCTGCCCGTCTTGGCCAATTCTTGGAACGAATCGATCACTTCGGGAGCATAGCGTTCGAACTGCTCCAAGGCCAATCCCGATATGGCAAACGACACTTTGAATTTGCCGTTTGAACTTTTAATCATCTCCAACAGTGTACGATTGGCTTCCAAGTAGCACAAGTCGGTGTTCTGACGCACAGCCGTTTCGTCGGCATAGTCGTCGTAATAGTAGTGGTCGTTGCCAATGTCGAAAAAACGGTAGCGTTTCAGATTCGACCGTTGATGTACGCGAAAAATAAAATTGATTGTTTTCATAGTATGATAATTTTTTATGATATTTTTTCTTTGTTTATATATTCCACATATTCGTTATGTTGTTGTCTAACCGATAAATCATCGCCCAATCTTACAAAATTATTTAATGTATTTGCCACAGTACGTCTATCGCTATAGACGTATTCTTCTTTTGTTTTTAGCAATTCTTTTATTTTATACAAAACATTTCCACAACCATATTCCACGCTAACATTTTCAGGAAACTGCGACACATCTTTTAATATACATCCTCCAAAAAAGACAATCATAGAATACATTGGAACATTCTTTAATAATGGCAATTGTTTCAATGCTTGGATATGCCCCGCATTTTGTAAAATTGGGTTATAAAAACGATATTTACAATTTCCATATTTTGTTATTTGTGTCCAATTTTGTTGAGTACCTTTTCCAAAAATCCATCCCGAATAATCTTTAACTTCAAAAACTACAAGACCTATATTTGTACAAAGCACAACGTCTATTTGTGCTGTTTGTCCGTTTTTTTTAGGTACATATAAATCGTGATATACAGCAGTGGTTTTAAATCCAGCATTCAAAAGCATATTAACCAATTGTAGTTCGCCATATGTGCCACGATTTCTATTTGTTATTTGTTCATAGGCTTGTGGTAAATACCAAAAATATTCCTTTTTGTATGGTAAATGATACTTTTTACATTGACGTCTGACAAAATATAAACGTACACAAACAAAAAGCAAGATTATGGTTATCGATATGATTATTAATATCAGCATTTCTTTTACCTTCCACAAACCATATCGTAGATGCGGCGCACTTTTTGTCCGGCATACTCCCATTTGATGTTGTTCACCTCGTCGAGACCGTTTTGGCGCAAGGCTTTGTACATAGCCGGATATTTTACGATGGCGTGAATGTAGTCGGCCATAGCATCGATGTCCCAATAGTCGGTTTTGATGGCATGGTCGAGTATTTCGGCACAGCCCGATTGTTTCGAGATGATGCTCGGTGTGCCGCATTGCATCGCTTCGAGCGGCGATATGCCGAACGGTTCCGACACCGACGGCATCATATACACATCGCTTTCGGCCAACATTTCGTACACGGCGCGTCCTTTAAGGAATCCCGTGAAATGGAACTTATCGGCGATGCCGCGTTGGGCCGCCAAACGAATCATTTTGTTCATCATATCGCCACTGCCGGCCATGACGAATCGCACGCCATCGGTACGACTGAGCACGCGCGCGGCCACTTCCACAAAATATTCGGGACCTTTCTGCATGGTGATGCGTCCCAAAAACGTAACGACTTTGTCCTTGCGTGCGCTCTTGTGCAGTTCGTTCACAAAACTCAGCGGTTCGACGGCGTTGTGCACGGTGGTTACCTTGTTCGGGTCTTGGTGATATTTTTCGATAACGGTGTTGCGTGTCAGG
Organism: Bacteroidales bacterium; assembly: GCA_004557405.1. Classification (GTDB taxonomy): domain Bacteria; phylum Bacteroidota; class Bacteroidia; order Bacteroidales; family Paludibacteraceae; genus W0P28-013. The sequence continues at coordinate 17,840 of SFDZ01000021.1, read as the reverse complement.
TTCGACACGGTGATGATGTGGTCGGCGGCATCCATGCCCTCTTTCTCGATACGATACACATCGGGATTGACTTGTCCGCGGCTGCGGTCGTAGTCGGTGGCATGAACGTGTATGACCATCGGTTTGCCGCTGATTTGTTTGGCAAAACGACCGGCGGGATAGGTCAACCAATCGTGCGCATGAATCACATCGAACTCGCGGCTGTGCGCTATGACACTGGCCACCGCTTCGTAGTTCGAAATCTCTTCCAGCAAATTGTCGGGATAACGTCCCGAAAAATCGACACAGCCGATGTCGTTCGTGCCGATGCGTCGGAAATCGTATTTGATGCCATTGCGCAGTTGGAAATACTCGTCGGGGTGCATGCGTCCGCCAAGGCGCTCGTTCACCTGATTCCAATTTACATCTTTCCAGACAATCGGCACATTGCACGCTCCGATGATATGCAGGAAACTTTGGTCTTCGTCGCCCCACGGTTTCGGTATCACAAACGTGATGTCCATGTCGGGCTGCAACGACATGCCTTTCGTCAGGCCGTAACTTGCCGTGCCAAGTCCGCCAAGTATGTGCGGTGGAAACTCCCACCCAAACATTAGTGCTCTCATAGTATTGCGTTTTTCTTATTATTCCTAAACTACTAATTATATTTTTCTCTCTCTAACAAGTCATTAACAAGGTCTCTATTTTCAATTTCGTCCAACAAATCATCATCGTCGCAGTATGCCAACAAGGTTTCAGCGTCGCATTTTTCCAAGTCGCAGTATGCCAACAAGGTTTCAGTGTCGCATTTTTCCAACAACTCACCATATTCTGAAATATCAAAATCCTGTTTCTTCAAAACCTCTAAAGCAAGTTCCACGTCGATACAGGCTTTGTTTTCTTCATTTTTGAATACCTCATTTAGGAATTGAGTCTTCTCCCAAGACAACAATGCATCAAATTGTTCCTTCAATGTTTTTAGTTCGTTATTCATAGTCAAGAATTTTATAATTTTACCAATACCGTAGTCGTTTATCTGCTGTTCGTTGAGCGATGCCACAAAGTCCTCCATCACTTTTTTGGTGCGCAGCACTTCGGCCATCGTCGGCGCATAACTCATGGCGCCATGCAATACAACAAGTATAGAATCACCATTTGCCATTACCACACATTGTGGCATCATAATTATACATGATACTATCTTCGGCATGTAACAACAGATTACATACAAAGACAAAGGTGAATAGTAAACAATAGTTTTTCATATTAGTTCTCAATGTATTGTGAATAAGCTTCTTTTAACAACGAATCTGTAATAGATAACAGAAAAATGCGTTTATCCGACTGATAGCGCTTTTCGTATATATCGGGATTACATAAAACGGGAGGAACACAAGCCGCAGTTAAGAGCATAGTATCCAACTTCGCATCCTTTATGTGTACCGAATCAATATAACCGGAACGGCATCGCCAATTATAATGGTCTATAGGAGTCCACCATTCTGCTAAAGGTAAATCCCGATTTACCTTTGAACGTGAAGAGGTATAATACGTTCCTTCATAAATAGTTTGCCGTGTCGTTTGAGGCAATGCGAAATTCCACATATCCGAATCTTGAAGAAAGATGGTGATATCCAAATCATACGAAGAATCATTCTCCCATATTACACTTTCCAAATGTGTTTCGTACCTTTCGCACCCCACTACACACACAGCGCACACGATGCAAATGGTCATAAACAGATTTTTCGGTTTCATACTACACCCTATTTTATAATTTTGCCGATGCCGTAGTCGTTTATCTGCTGTTCGTTGAGCGAGGCCACAAAGTCCTCCATCACTTTTTTGGCGCGCAGCACTTCGGCTACCGTAGGTGCATAACTCATGGCGCCATGTCCGCGGAAAGGCGGATTGCCGTCGTACAATTCGGGCAAACAGCCGACGGTCAGTTCCGTCAGGTCGCTCTCGAAACCGGCCAACAGGCGCATCAACAGAGCCACACCGCTCATTTTGTGTACACGCAGATAGGCTTCGGCAAATGCGGCGGTCGTCCACGGCCACACAGGCCCGTTGTGGTAGTTGCGGTCGCGTTCGAGTTGGCCGCCGATATAGACGGGACGATACATGCCGCTTTTGGGACTCAGGCTGCGCAGACCTTTCACCGTGAGCAGTTCGCGCGTAATGATGTCGAGCACTGACTTCTGCCGACTGCGTTCCAACGGCGAATAAGGCAACGACACGGCAAAAATCATGTTCGGCCGCACCTCGCAGTTGTGGTAGGCACCATCGACGTAATCGTCCAGATAGACGCCGTTCCAGAAGGTTGATACAAACGATTGGCGCATAATCTCGGCTTGATAGTTGAGCAAATCCGACAGATTCTCTTTGTTGAGCACCTGCGCCACGTCCGATGCAAATTTCAGTGCATTGTACCACAGCGCATTGATTTCGACCACATAACCTGTGCGCGGTGTGATTGGCACGCCGTTTTCCATGGCATTCATCCAAGTGGCCGGCGTGTAGCGTCCGTCGGTATAGAGCAAGCCGTTGTCGTGTACAAAAAGATTGGTGTGTTTTTGTTTGCGCACAAATTCCATGACATCGAGCACGTGCTGCCCATATTTTTCGGCTGCCTGCTCCAACGAGGTGTATTGTGCATACTGCTGAACGTTCCACACAAACCACAGCAACACATCAGGCGAACTGACTTCTTCCAGTTGTGTGCTTTTGGGTTTACCGTCGATGTAGTCGCGCACGGCCTGTACGCCTATCAGCATCATTTTTTCGAACATATCTACATCGCCCACGGCCAATGTAGCGCCGGGCAAGGCGATAAATTCGTCGCGCGCACGATATTTGAACCACGGATAGCCTGCCAACAGATAGTAGCCGTCGGCACGTTTGTTGTAGAACTGCTGTGCGGCATTTTTCAGTGTGGTAAAAAAGTCGGCTCGACCGGTGCGTTTCTCTTTTTCGGCTGCAAAGAGGCGTTTCAGTGTGCGCACCGCAATAGGTTCGGTGCCGGCCGAGAATATGATGGTTTCACCCTTTTTAATATCCAATTCGAAATAGCCCGGAACGAACAAATCCTCGTCGTAGGCATAGCCGCGCTCTTGTTCTTTCAGATATTCGATGCCGCGGTACCAATCGGGTTGCGACACAAAAGTTACTTGTTTGTTGGTTTGCATCACCAGATTGGGATAACCGGCATACATACAACACGAAATGCCGTTTTCTACCTCCTGATAATTGCGATTGGCTTTATTGTTTTCGTGCGTCAATTCGTTGACATTGCGGAATGCGAGGAAAGGTTTCAGGCGCAGTTTTGTGGCCGAATGGGCTTCGAGCAAGGTGTAACTGACCAGCACGCGGTTTTCGCCCGACACAAGTATGCGTTCTTTCTGCAAAATGACGCCGCCCACGCGGTAAATGGTCGTTGCCACCGAGTCGATATGAAATTCGCGAATGTACTTATGCCCGCGCGGGCTGAAATAATCGCCGTGGTATTTGTGAATGCCGAGATTGAACTCTGCTCCATGCTGAATGACCGTTTCGTCACACGACGACAACAGCACATGGTTGTCGCCATCCAATTCGGGAATCGGCACTACCAGCAAGCCGTGGTATTTACGCGTATTGCAGTCGATAATCGTAGTGCTGGCGTATGCGCCGGCTTTGTTGGTGCGCAACATTTCTTTGTCCAAAGACTTTTCGAGATTGGTCAGCAGTGTCTTGTCAAATTTTAAGTAACTCATACACAATAAATTAGGCGATTTAGTAACAATAAGGTTTTTATTTGGGAAATTTACGAAAGAAAATCGGGTTTCCCAAATTTTTGGATATGTTTTACAACATAAATATTGGGATTACAAATCGAGTGCCGACAACTCCAAATATTCGCGTAAAATGGCGATTTTGTCGGCCTGCGCGCCCAACTCTTCGAGTGTTTGCCGGTCGTTGTCGAACGCTACTCGGAACGCTTCGGCGGAGCCATAGGCTTTGCGGGCTGAAGCATAGGCAGCGACGGCCTCGCCACTATAGTCGGCCAAATAACATGCGTGTGCCAAATTCAGCCAATCGGCAGCAATCGGTCGTTGTTGGGTTACTTTGCGATATTGGTATATGGATTTGTCGAATTGTCCGTCGAGCAGATAACACCAAGCCACTGCCCGCAGACAGGCAGGCGCATCGGGTTGCAGATTGTCGGCGCGAAAATAGACTTCGACCGCCTCTTTGTAGCGCTGCAACTGTACCAAACAATGCCCCATCTGCAAAATCACGTTGAAGTCGTCGGGGCGCAGCCTGTCGTATCGACGATAGACCGCCAAGGCTTCGGCCGGTTGCGCCAAGCGGCGATGGCACCACGCCATGCGACGCAGTGTCCACAAATTATCAGGCAGGCAGGTGTCGGCCAACCGGTATTTTGCCAAGGCTTTGTCGTACATGTCCAGACGTTGATAGCAGTAGCCTGACTTCTGCAGTAAAGCGGCATCGGCACCGGCGGCAGCCACAAGTGTTTCGAATTGGATGGCGGCCTCGGCGTAGAGATTTTTGGCAAAATAGAACTCGGCAATCTGCTGACACACAACGGTTTGTCGGAACAAACGACTGAACAGCGGCGATGCGTAAAACGCCACCGTCGCCGACAACGGATTCTCGAAATCGGCACGATGCGGATGTAGCGTGTAGAAACGATACAGATTTTGCACATAGCGTGTGGTTGCGCTTTGCGCCGACAGTTCGGGATGTATCGGGGTTGCTTCGGCAAGCATCTCTTTCATCTGTTCCGACTCGGCCACCACGCCATCTAACATCATGCGGCGTTGCGTTTCGGGCAGCATCGACCAGCACAGACAAAACGAATATTTATCGGAATCGCACAACTGCGGTGCCGACAGCAATTTGGCAAACAGTCCCGACGAGGTGCCCGTTACGGCCGTTACAGCGCCATGTGCGCTATCGAACGGCAACAGCCAATTTATCACTTTCCCAAAAAACGGGAACGACTTCAGATTGGCAAACGTGGCTGCGTAGATGTCTGCACCTTCCATCTGCAACTCGTTCAACTCCTGCAACTTATCCGTTATACCGGCCTCGTCGAGCAGTTGCTGCCAATCGGGATTGCGATCGTCGGCGGCATCGTCGCGCAGGGCTTCGTTTTCGAGTCGGCTTTTGATTTTTGGCGACAAGCGCATCATATCGGGAATGATTTCGCTACGGATGCGTTCGGCCACAGATTCGGTTTCGGTGGTGCGCACCAAACTCAAAAAGGCAAGTTTCGTATCGCCGACAAATTGCGGATTGTCGCACAGGGCATCGATATGCGCCAACAGCGCGTCGTCAAGCAAAATGCGGTCGTCGTAGGCGGCACACAGCAGAAGCACTCCCACCACGGCACGCATGCGCACTTCGACCTCCGGATGAGTAACGCATTGCAGCAAGAACGTCAGTTTGCGGGCGTCGTACATACGCAACGCCGACAGTGTTACCGCCGACATCAGCACACATTTGGTGCGATGGCGCATCACCTCGGAGGCGAACCCCTTGGCCACCGATTGCGCCACTTGCTCCGACCAACATTCCGAAAGCCACACCGACTCGAACAACTGCACTTCGGCAGCATCATATTGGGCATCGTCGGCAGCATTTTTCAGGCCGTCGAGCCATGCTAACGAAGGCACAATGCGCCGTTTTTCGGCATAAGGCAAGCGCGAGGAATAGCGTGTGAGCAACGCTTCGGCAACAGCGTCGGTCAGGGAGTACAATGCCAGCAGCAAACTGTTGTAAATGCGGTTTCGTTGCGGGTCGTCGATGCCGTTGATGGCATATTGCAACAGCGCACGATAGGTGTTTCGGTGCTGTTCGAACGTCTCGCGCAACGTCCAATCGCCGAGTTCGGCCAACAGTTGTTCCAAAACGACAAAAGCCTCGACAATGTGTCGTTGTTTCAACAACGCAACTATGCGTGCCCTTTGTTGTGTGATGTTTTTCTCATTCATGGTCGATAACAAATAGCAAAAACTATGCAAAGATACGATTTTTCGTTCATTGTTGACAATTTTTTCGAGAAAAATCGGAAAAATCGGCAAAAAAACGCTACCTTTGTAAATTTGAAGAATTGTACATTTTTTGCAGGTATTTTTTTATGACGCCACAAGAACAAATAACACAACTTCGCGACGAACTGAATCGGCACAACTACAATTATTATGTGCTCAACAGTCCGACTATCAGCGACTTTGAGTTCGATGCCAAATTGCGCGAATTGCAACAGTTGGAGAGTGCGCATCCCGAGTTTTTCGATCCGAACTCGCCCACGCAGCGTGTCGGCAGCGACCTGAATGCCGCTTTTGTACAAGTGGCGCACCGCTATCCGATGTTGTCGTTGGCCAACACCTACTCGGCCGGCGATGTAGCCGATTGGTACGAGCGCGTCAGTCGCAGTTTGGGCGAACCGTTCGAAGTGATTTGCGAACTCAAATACGACGGCACATCCATCTCGCTGATATACGAAAATGGCACTTTGCAGCAAGCCGTTACACGCGGCGACGGCATTCGCGGCGACGATGTTACAGCCAATGTACGCACCATTCGCAGCATACCGTTGCAGTTGCACGGTGATTTTCCGGCACAATTCGAAATTCGTGGTGAGATACTGATGCCTTGGACAGTGTTTGAACGTCTGAACCGCGAACGCGAAGCACAAGAAGAGCCTCTGTTTGCCAATCCGCGCAACGCTGCCAGCGGCACACTGAAAATGCAAAACTCGGCCGAAGTGGCACGGCGCGGGCTCGATGCCTATCTTTACTACTTGTTGGGCGAGGCACTGCCATGCGACAATCACTACGACAATCTGCAACAAGCGGCTTCGTGGGGATTCAAAGTGTCCGATGCCATGAAACGCTGCACATCGCTACAAGAGGTGCTTGCCTACATCAATTATTGGGACAGCGAACGCAAACGTTTACCCGTTGCCACCGATGGCATGGTGCTGAAGGTGAACAGTCTGCGTCAGCAAAAAAATCTGGGATACACCGCCAAATCGCCACGTTGGGCTATCGCTTACAAATTTCAGGCCGAGCGCGCCTGCACACGCCTCAATTCGGTGAGTTACCAAGTGGGACGCACCGGCGTGATAACACCTGTGGCCAACCTCGACCCCGTGCAACTGTCGGGCACAGTGGTCAAACGCGCATCGCTACACAATGCCGACATCATAGCCGGCCTCGACCTGCACATCGGCGACATGGTGTATGTAGAAAAAGGCGGCGAGATAATTCCAAAAATCACCGGCGTCGATGTGGATGCGCGCCTGCTGATAGGCGACAAAGTGGGATTCACAAAAACGTGCCCCGAATGCGGCACACCACTCGTGCGCGACGACGACGAAGCCGCACATTACTGTCCCAACGAAGATGGCTGTCCGCCGCAGATAAAAGGGAAAATGGAACATTTCGTCAGTCGCAAAGCCATGAATATCGACGGATTGGGCGAAGAGACCATTGCCCTACTCTACGACAACGGCCTGCTGCACAACGTGGCCGACATCTACGAACTGCGTGTCCCCGACATGGCACGCTTGGAACGTTTGGGCGCCAAATCGGCACATAACATCAAAAACGGCATCGAAGCATCGAAACAGGTGCCTTTTGCACGCGTGTTGTTTGCATTGGGCATACGCTATGTAGGCGAAACCGTCGCAAAAAAATTGGCCGGTGCCTTTCGCTCCATCGATGCGTTGGCAGCCGCTACATACGACCAACTGATAGCCGTGCCCGACATTGGCGAAAGCATTGCGCAAAGCGTTTTGAACTATTTTGCACAAGACAAACACCGCCAACTGATAGAACGCCTACGCGCCCACGGGCTGCAAATGGAAACCGCCGCCGATGCACAACCCACATTTACGACACTGCAAGGACTGTCGATTGTGATAAGTGGTGTATTTGCGCACCACTCGCGCGACGAATACAAAGCCATCATCGAGCAACACGGCGGCAAAAACGCAGGGTCGGTATCGGGCGCCACAAGTTTCATTCTGGCCGGCGACAACATGGGACCGGCAAAACTCGAAAAAGCCCGAAAATTGGGTGTAAGAATCGTCGACGAAGAGGAATTTTTACAGATTATCGAAACCAAAAGTTATCAACAATGAGTTTACGCACACGCCTATTTCAGTTTCACGCACAACGATTTGCCAAACGGTTGCCGCGACAAAAACAATTTGTCGATTATGCACACGCATCATCGTTTCTCATCATCGACGAGTGCGCACCCGCCGAAAATTATGCCACAATAGAACATTTGGCACACAATTTGCGTAAAGACAACAAACAAGTAACCGTAGTGGGATATGTGCATCAAAAACAGCACACGGCACCTACAACCGCCGATTTTGTGATATTCGACAAGTCGCAAACGACGCTATGGGGACGACCGGACGACATGGTGCTGGCCATAGTCGAAAAACAGCAGTTCGACATCGTCATCGACCTGACACAACGACCACGTCTGCCCTTGCGCTATGTAGCACTGCACGCCAATGCGCGCTGCAAAATCAGCGGATACCTCGACGATTACAATCTATCCGATTTTATCATCGAAATATCTGATAAACAGCAAAGTAACAAACAAAGCAGCAAACGCGAAGATATACACAACGAATACAGAAAAATACTATTCGCAGAAATTGTTCGCTATTTGCAAGCGATACGACAAAGCCAACCCTAAAAAAACACAACCCGATATGACAGCCAACAAATTGATAGGAATGGGCATAGCACTGATTACGCCGTTCAAGCACGACGGCAGTGTAGATTACGAAGCCCTCGGTAAACTGATAGAATATCAGATAGCCAACCACGCCGACTATTTGGTGATGCTCGGCACGACAGCCGAGACACCCACACTGACAGCAAGCGAACGGAACGAAATAGCCCGATTCATCATTGCCAAAAATAACAAGCGCCTGCCACTGGTAATGGGCATCGGCGGCAACGACACACGCACCGTCATCGAGCAGATTAAATCGACCGATTTGTCTCATGTCGATGCCATACTGAGCGTAGTGCCCTACTACAACAAGCCGTCGCAGGAGGGCATTTATCAACACTATCGTGCCATAGCACAAGCCACCAACATGCCCATCATTCTGTACAATGTGCCGGGGCGTACGGGCGTGAACATGAAAGCCGAAACCGTGTTGCGTTTGGCGCACGAATTTCCGAATATCGTCGCCATCAAAGAGGCATCGGGCAACTTTGCGCAGATTGACGAAATCATCAAAAACAAGCCGACACACTTTATGGTCATATCGGGCGACGACGGCATCACCTTCCCGCTGATTACACTCGGCGCCGTCGGGGTGATTTCGGTGGTTGGCAATGCGTTTCCGCGCGAATTCAGCCGCATGGTGCGTTTGGCCATACGCGGCGATTTGGCCGGTGCACGCGAAATTCATTATCGGTTTGCCGAACTGATGGAACTGTTGTTCGTCGATGGCAATCCGGCCGGTGTGAAAAGTCTGTTATCGATGTTGGGATTCATCGACAACGAACTGCGTCTGCCGTTGGTGCCCACCACGCTGCAAACCACCGAACGCATACGCGAAGTGCTCGAACAAATAAAAGCAATCGAAAAATAGGAAATCGTTTTGCGGAAAATTCTCGTCATAGTATTGTGTGTGGCCTGTTCGGTTGCCACCTACGCCCAACTCAACACCGACCGCGTGTTGGCCATTGGGCGCAATGCACTCTATTTCGAGGATTATGTGCTGTCGATACAATATTTCAATCAAGTAATAAAGGTAAAGCCCTATTTAACGGAGCCCTATTTTTACCGTGCCGTAGCCAAAATTCAGTTGGAGGATTATCAAGGTGCCGAACAAGATTGCAATGCCGTCATCGAGCGCAACACCTTTATGCCACAAGCCTACTATGCGCGCGGTTTTGTGCGCATGCACCTCGACCGCTACGCCGAAGCCGAAGCCGATTTTCGTCAAGCGTTGGAGTTCAGTCCCGAAAACACCACCTACACACTGATGCTTGTCGAGGCTTGCGTGCAACAAGCCAAATATGCCGACGCATTGGCCGGTATCGAATCGCTGCAGCGGCGCAATCAGCATTCGTTCGACCTATTGTACGAACGCGGGCGCATACTATTCGAGCAAGGCGACTCTATTGCCGCTCTGCACACTTTCGACGAGTTAGTGCAGACGCACAAACACAATCCCGATGCGTGGTCGGCACGCGCCATTGTAAAACTACAAATGGACGACACCGACGGTGCTTTGGCCGACTACAACCAAGCCATTGCCTTGGGAACACGCAACGCCGGTTGTTACATCAACCGCGGCATACTGAACTACGAACTCAAGAACTATCGTGGTGCTTTGGCCGACTACGACCAAGCCATTGCCCTTGACCCAACTGATGAAACGGCACGTTTCAACCGCGCGCTACTGCGTGCCGAAGTGGGCGACCTGAACAACGCCCTCGACGACCTGAACGAAGTGCTGAAGCATCGTCCCGACTACGACAAGGCCATCTATCAACGCGCTATCATCAACAGCGAATTGTACGATTGGCAAGCCGCCATCGACGATTTTACAGCCATCATCAATCGCTATCCGACATTTGCGCCGGCCTATCACGGGCGCGCACAAGCCAACGAAAAATTGGGCAAAAAACGGGCGGCTTTCGACGATTACGAGCGCATCGAACAACTGCGACAAGCCGCCAAGCACAATCAGAAAGCCGACCAATCGAACGTATTGAACACGCAACCCGACGTAGCACACGACGACTCGCCCACGCAGGCGCGCACGCGTCTGTTTGCTGCCGACAACAGCACCGGCAATGCCATCGACAACGTGCGCGGTTCGATACAAAACACATACATGGACGTGTCGAGCGAAAAAAACTTTGTATTGTCGTACTATCAGAAAGCAGATTTGGTGCGCAAGGACGAACACTACAGTCAAGCGGTGAACGACCTCAACGCCAAACGCTTATTGCCGGGCGCTATCAAAATTGTCAATCGCGAAATGCCTCTGACACAAACACTTATCAACTATCACTTTCGGTCTATCGACGAATATTCGCAGCGTATTGTTGCACATCCCGACAACGCCTATCTCTATTTGGCGCGCGGCATCGACTATGCGCTAGTGCAGGATTTTTCGAATGCGTTGGCCGATTTTTCGAACGCCATCTATTTGGATTCCGACCTGGCATTGGCCTATTTCTGTCGGGCAAACATCCGATTCAAAGCCCTCGAAATCAAAGTGAACGACCTCGCCGCCGACAACGTCGGGACGGAAAGCGGCATGTCCGACAAACAATATGCCTACGATTTCGAAATGATAATGCGCGACTACGATCGCACACTGGAACTGCTGCCCGACTTTGCGTTTGCGTGGTTTAATCGGGCAAACGTGCTCTGCGTGCAAAAAGATTATCAATCGGCCATTCGCAACTACACCAATGCCATCGCGTGCAACACCGATTTTGCCGAAGCCTACTTCAATCGCGGATTGGCATACATCTACATCGGCGACACACAAAACGGCATCAGCGATTTGAGCAAAGCCGGCGAATTGGGCATCTATCAGGCATACAACTATTTGAAACGTATCAGAAATTAAAACAACACATATCATGATTATCACATTCAACTTACACTGCTACACGTATTGGGGACAAAATTTGTTTCTGCACATCAACGGCGAAACCGTCGCCATGCACTACGTGGCCGACAGCCAATGGCAATGCTCGTACAACCTGACTGCAAAGACGGAAATGGTGTATAATTACTTTGTTCAGAATCCCGAACAATCGCACATTGCGGAGTCGCCCAAAACCCGAATTTTGCCGGCCACTACCACCGACCTGCAAGTATTCGACACGTTTCGTTACCAATCGATGGCGCACATATTCCGCACCACTCCCTTTGTCGATGCGCTGTGCACGCACGCTGCCACCAAACTGCCGAAACTGACCATGCAAAAATCGCTGCTCATCATCGATGTGCCGGCCGTCGAGTCCAATCAGGGTGTAGGACTTTTGGGCGCAAGCCAAGCACTCGGTCAGTGGCAAGCCGAACGATTGATACCGCTCCGCGCAGGCCATGGCACTTCGTGGTTTGTCGCCATCGACAATCGCGCCATGTACGACAGCACCGAATACAAATTTGTGGTGTACGACTTGGCAACCGGCGCCATCGTCCGCTGGGAAGAAGGAGCCAACCGGCGGTTTATGCCTCCGGCAGGCAGCACATCGGTGGTCATTGCCGACGATTTTCGTCAGCAATTCACTTGGCGAGGTGCCGGCGTAGCCATTCCCATTTTCTCGTTGCGCAGCGACGACGATTGGGGCGTGGGCGAATTTTACGATTTGAAACGCCTCATCGATTGGGCACACGACACCGGACAAAAAATGGTGCAAATTCTCCCGATAAACGACACCACAAACAGCAAAACGAACGCCGACTCGTACCCATACAGCGCCATCTCGGTGTATGCGTTGCACCCGATGTACCTCAACCTGAACGCCGTGGGTACCATCGCCGACAAGAAACTGCTAAAAGAGTTCGAACAGAAACGCAAAGCGCTGAACAACAAGTCGTTCGTCGATTACGCCAACGTCAATGCACTGAAATGGCAATACATACAACTGCTGTTTGCGCAAACCTCAAAACAGACATTCAGCACCACGGCATACAAACAATTCTTTGTCGAAAACAAACATTGGCTGACACCTTACGCCGTATTCTGCGTGCTACGCGACCAACATGGCACATGCGACTTCAGCCGATGGGGCGAATTTGCCGCATACGACGAAAAACGCATCAACGCTTTTGCCAAACAACACGCCGAAGAGGTCGGGTTACACTATTTCGTACAATACCACCTGTCGCGCCAACTGACCGAAATGCGCGACTATGCCCACCGGCACGGCGTAGCGCTCAAAGGCGACTTGCCCATTGGCATCAGTTCGAACAGCGTCGATGCGTGGATGTATCCGCACCTCTATCACCTCGACAAACAAGCCGGTGCGCCGCCCGACGATTTCTCCATCACCGGACAGAATTGGGGATTCCCCACATACAATTGGAACGAGATGGAAAAAGACGGATTCCAATGGTGGAAAAGCCGTTTTCAGAATATGGCAAAATACTTCGACGCCTATCGCATCGACCACATTCTCGGATTTTTCCGCATTTGGGAGATTCCGCGCACAGCCATTTGGGGACTGCTCGGCTACTTCAATCCGGCAATGCCCATGTGCAAAGGCGAAATAAACAATTTCGGACTACACTTCGACGACGAACGCATGCTCGAACCATACATCACCGAACAAACGCTATCGGAAATGTTTGGCCACGAAGCACAACACATCGCCGAAAAATTCCTGACCCGAAAACCCAACGGCAACTACAGATTCAAACCCGAATTTGACACACAGCAAAAAGTGAACAACCACTTTTGGCAGCACGGTTTGGCCGAAAAAGAACACGACACACTGAACAAACTGCTCGAGTTGCACACCGAAGTGCTCTTTGTGGAAGACGTCTATCGACACGGCAACTACCATCCGCGCATCACAGTGTACAAGTCGCGGTCGTTTGCCGCACTGAGCGAACACGAACGCAACATCATGAGCCGTCTGTACGAAGAATTTTACTACCACCGACACACCGAATTTTGGCGCATTCAGGCACTGCGCAAACTCCCTGCCCTGCTCGACACCACCAACATGCTTGTCTGTGGCGAAGACCTCGGCATGGTGCCGGCATGCGTGCCACAAGTCATGCAACAACTGCTGATTCTCAGCCTCGAAATTCAACGGATGCCAAAAGACTTCAACGTCGAATTTGTGCTGCCCGAACGCACGCCCTACTTGTCGGTGTGCAGCACCGGCACACACGACACATCGCCGCTGCGCTGCTGGTGGACAGAAAACAAAAACGCCTCGCAACGCTACTATAACAACGTGTTGCACAACGACGGCACCGCACCCGACGAATGCACGCCCGAATTGGCACAACAGATTGTGGCACAACAGTTGAGCGCCAACGGTATGCTCGTCGTGCTACCACTGCAGGACTATCTGGCCATCGATGGCACACTGCGATTGCCAAACGCCGCAGCCGAACGCATCAACGACCCGAGCAATCCGCACCATTTCTGGTGTTATCGCATGCACATCACAACAGAGCAACTCGCTAATGCTCAACAATTTAACAAAACACTCAAACAACTCATTGCCGAAAACGGCCGTTAAGAACGACACATGAAGAGAGCACTATTCATCATTGCCATAGCGGCTGTTGTCGGACACACAGCGGCGGCACAAACCATAGCGGACTACGAAGCCCGCATCGCTGCCCTATTCGACACCATCGTCGCAGCCACCGACAACAGCCGGAACCGCCTCTACAACGACACCATCAGCCAACTGATGATCAGAGCATTGAAATCGGAAAAATCGTTCAATTATCCGTTCGCGGGATTGAAGTATATCGGTGTTGTTACCGCCGACGACAACGCCCTGCGGCTCTACACATGGAACATGCCTACCGACAGCGGAACGCTCTACAACGGCATTGTACAAAAAGCCAATGGCGACATAGTGGTGCTACGCCAAGCCACCGAAAACTATCCGCCCGACGAATGGCAAACACTGACCGACAGCACTTGGTATGGTGCCCTCTACTATCGCGCCGTGGCCTACAAAGTCAACCGGCAAAAAGTCTATCTGCTGCTGGGCTGGCACGGACAACCCAACCGCCGCACGCAACACAAATTCATCGATGTGCTGTGGTTCGACGAGGCCGGGAAGGCACAATTCGGTTGGCCGCTGCTGGCCGACGACAACACGCCACGCGCCAAATCGCGCCTCGTGCTCGAATACGACGCCGATGCCACCATATTTCTCGACTACGAGGCAGCCAAACGACGCATTGTGTTCGACCACTTGTCGCCGATGAAACACTTCGACGACGACACCACTACGCTCGGCCCCGACATGTCGATCGACGCCTATGTGCGCAAGTCGAAACAATGGCTGTTGAAAACCGACATACGCGCCAAAAACAGACACTAAACACAAACAAACACACTTTTTTTTCTACTCCACTAATACACAAAGAATTATGCACAAAGCAGGTTTCGTAAATATCGTCGGCAACCCGAACGTCGGCAAATCGACACTGATGAACGCCCTTGTCGGCGAACGCATCTCCATCATCACCTCAAAAGCGCAAACCACGCGCCACCGCATCATGGGCATCGTCAACGGCGACGACTTTCAGATTGTCTATTCCGACACGCCCGGCGTGCTAAAACCCAACTACAAACTCCAAGAATCGATGCTCGGATTTTCGACTTCGGCACTGACCGACGCCGACATTCTGCTCTACGTTACCGACGTCATCGACTCGGCCGAAAAAAACGCCTTCTTCCTCGAAAAAGTGCGCAACATGCAGGATAGCACCAAAATCATCCTCATTATCAACAAAATAGACCTGATCGACCAACCACGTTTGGAACAACTTGTCGATTTTTGGCACAACGAACTGCCACAAGCCGAAATTTTCCCGCTGTCGGCCAAAGAAAAATTCAACATCGAACCGCTCTTTCGCCACATCAAAGAGTTGCTGCCCGAATCGCCACCGTTTTTCGACAAAGATGCACTGACCGACAAACCGGAGCGTTTCTTCGTGAACGAAATCATACGCGAAAAAATTCTGCTCAACTACGACAAAGAGATTCCCTACTCGGCCGAAGTCGCCGTCGAAGTATTCAAAGAAGAGGAAAAACTCATACGCATCAGCGCCGTCATCTACTGCGAACGCGAATCGCAAAAAGCCATACTCATCGGCAAAGGCGGCACCGCACTGCGCAAAGTGGGAACCAAAGCACGCAAAGACATCGAAGCGTTTTTCGGCAAAAAAGTATTCCTCGAACTCTTTGTTAAGGTGGAACGCGACTGGCGCAACCGCGAACAGAAATTGCGCAGTTTCGGCTACCAACTCGAACACCGCAACGCCTGACGACACACGACCTTTTATCGAGGAAAACAACAAATTTGTCGATAAATTTTGTCTTCCCGAAAAAAAAATGTATTTTTGCACTGTTTTTGCTTGAAATTGTAAGTAACGAATCTAATTGTTAAACTCAAAAAAAGTACAACTATGAAAAAAATGTTTTTGATGATGTGCGCTGTAGCCGCCATGGTTACCTGCGCATCGTGCTGCGGCAAATGCGACGACAAAAAAGCATGCGAACAAGACGCTGAACGTCCTGCCTGCTGCCAAAAAGACGAGCACCACGCCCGCCATGCCGAAATGCGTGCCAAATGGGAAAAATTCGACGAACTGTCGGAAGAGGAACAAGTAGCCTTGGTAGCCGAACGCAAAGCCTGCATCGACAAACACCGCGCCAAAAGGGCCGAATTGGAAGCCAAACGCGCCGAACTCGATGCCAAATGGGAAAATTTCGACGAACTGAGCCTTGCCGAACAAAAAGCACTCATCGACGAGATGGATGCGCTGTGCCCACGTCCACGCCAATGTGAGAAAAAATGCGGCGCACAACCCGAAGGTGACCACAAATGCTGCAAAGGCGGCGAAAAACCTGTTTGCCAACACTAAAACAGCAGCACACATTTTATTTAACCAACCGCATTTTTTTTGTGGTTGGTTATTTTTTTTTGTAGCCCAAGAATGCTCCCTAATCTGCCGGCAGGCAGGGGATTTTGGGGTAAAACATAATTTAGTGAGCAAAAAAAAACAACGAGGAGCAAGGAAAAAATTCCTCACTCCTCGTTACTAATTGTACGTTCCTACAAATTATTTAACAATAACTTTTTGTGCAGCATTCGCTGTTTTTACTACGTAAACGCCACTCAGTGAGCCGTTTATGCGCGTTACATCGCGGCCGAGCAGGTCGTAGATGCGGAACTCGCCCTCGCACACAATGCGGCCGTCAACTGCATAAATTTGCGGTGCCGTTACCGCTTCCATCGCAGTGGGGGTATTATTAAGTCGTGTAATCGTCAAGTCGTAACTTCCGGGAGCACCACTTACTGCCACATAATAGGTAGTTGCCGCCTCTAAATTGTAGGTCGGCGAAGTTGCAATGTTCGTGTAGTCGCTCTCGCTCCGGGTTGTATTGACGTACAGATTGCCCGCTGTCAGTTGCGTGCTGCTGAATTGATACGAACCGGTTTCGGACGGCGTAAACTCATACCATACAAGCGGTTCATTTGATGCGGTAATTGTTTGAGTACCTATTGTCAGTATGCCATAAGTATTGGTGTAAACCTCATCTCTAAAATATACCGGCAATCCGCCAAGAACGGGATAAGGGTCTGTGCCGATGATCTGTCCCCAGACTTCCGGAGTTACTCCGTTTTCGTCAGCTGTCTGACCGCTTTGGAGAAGATATGCCACCTCGCCGCTGGCAAATTTTTCAGAAGAGACCGCTTCCACAGAACCTTTGACATCAACGGTTTCCCCTATTCCGTAGTCTGCGGTTCCTGTGAGGTAATAGCAGTTGGTGGTAACCGCATTATCTGTATTCCACCCACAAATACCACTTTTAATAAATGGTGTGTTGACTGTTGTTTGACATGTAATATTCGCCATATTATAGCAATTTTCTATTTTGCCATATACTGCGTTCCCCCCTGATATACCACCAACATAGAGTTTATTATTTGAGTTAGGGGTTGCTGTACTGAATTGAATATTATCTTTGACATAGCAATCCTCAATTATATTTTGATTTAGTCCACAGATACCACCTATATAATATTTGTCTGTTGCTCCCATTAGATCTGCTTGTCCCACTAATGTTC
>SFDZ01000020.1 GCA_004557405.1 Bacteroidales bacterium | reverse complement strand
GGGATAAACAAACGCGGAGCAAGGAAAACTCCTCACTCCGCATTCCTAAAATCAGTCTTCTATGTTCTATGCTTCGGATGTATTCAATACGTCCCTACTGTCTATGCTCTTACATCCGTGTTCTCGGTTCTATTTCATTACCGCTCGGATGGAAAGGCCGTAGTAGCGGCAGTAATAGGTGTTATCAAAGCCTAACCATGCATGGCTTGGGTACTCCGTGTTGAGTGAACTCGACCAATAGTAGCATTTGGAATGTGGATTGACCAATGTTTCGTAACCATAGAATCCTGCTGCGGGGAGAAAAATGGAGTTACCGTTGGTCTTGCTCGTTACTTCGTAGCCTTTTACGCCGTTCAGGGTCGTCCATGTCCAAGTGCAACTATCGCGCAGTTCTGTCCATTCAGCATCGGTAGGCATGCGCCAAGAACCGCCCCAATTGGCATTAGCCGCATCATCGGCAAGGTCGAGCACTATTTTTTTGTCGGTAAAACCAAGGTTACCATACGAGTTGTCGCTACAATATTTGGTTAATGTTGTTTGAGTTCCATCGCACCATTTGTATGTGTTCCAATAGTAATTGTCCTTGGGTTCGGTTTCGCCCCAAGCGTAGTAGTGGCCGTAGCCTTCGGGCGTGGTGGCGCCTATGTTGCAGGTTGCCCACTTTACGCTCAGTCCGAGGTCAATGTAGTCGTGGCCGTTGGCGTCGCCGGCTGTAGGTTCTACATCGTTTTTCTCGCAGGCGGCAAACACGGCCGCTACGCAGCACACGGCTGCAAAAGTTTTCAAGTGTTTCATTGTTTCTTGTTTTTTAGGTTTGTAAAATAAAGTTTGGTAGTTTAATAGTTTAAGGTTTAAGAGTTATAGGGATTTTATTGTAACACAACAAATTATCTATGTTCTCGGTTCTAATCTATCTTTATTACCGGGCGGACGGATTTATCGTTGTAACGGTAGTCGTAGTCCCTGCTCACATATTTCGATTCGACGTCCACGCTCCACGCGTCGTACGCGTAGTCCGTGCAGAGCGAACTCGACCAATATTCGCCGTAGTAGCCCGCGTCGAACGCCTTCCTCAAATAGATGCCTTCGCGGTACAAGACCTTGATGTGATAGCCCGCCGCCGGTATAAAAATGGAATTTCCGTTGATTTTGCTCTTCACCATGTAACCGTGTATGCCTTTCACAGTGCGCCATTTCCATGTACATTTTTCGCGCAGTTCCGTCCATTCATCGTCGGTGGGCATACGCCACTTGCCGCCCCAGTTGGCATGGGCGGCATCTTGATCCAAGGGCAAAACATCCAGATTCGCAGAATAAGAATAATTATCCTTCGAGTACGAAGATTTTGGCGCAGTTTCGCCCCAAGCGAAGAGGTCGCCCTTTTCCTCGGGTTTGGTAGCGCCCACATTGCAGGTAGCCCACTTTACGCTCAAACCAAGGTCAACATACTCGTGGCCGTTGGCGATTGTGCCGTTATCGCCGTTTTGGTCTTGTCCGTCGTTGGGGGCGTTTTGTAGTTCGCAGGCGTCAAATTCTGCCAACAAGTTCAATTGTTTCATTTTTTTTGGGAGGTATAAAATTAAAGTTTAATAGTTTTAGAGATTTGCTTATTGTTACACAACAAATTATCTATACTCTTACATCTATCTTCTCGGTTCTTATTCACACACTGGGCGCACAGAATATCCCCAAAAGCGATACCAACTCTCTCCGATTATCACACTATCCGCTTCGAACCCTATACATGCCGCACCAAATGGATATTCTGTGTCAATCGAACTTGACCAATAGTTAGCGCAATTGCCTGCGCCATATAGGCTTCCATTGAAGTAAAAACCTGTAGCAAGGAGAAAAATGGAATTTCCGTTGATTTTGCTTTTTACTTTGTAGCCATTAATGCCGTTGAGGGTTATCCATATCCATTCACAATATTGATATAATTCTTTCCATTCGGCAGCAGTGGGCATACGCCAATTACCTCCCCAAGCTGCGTGAGCGGCATCATCGGTAAGTTTGAGTATAGTTTGATTGTCGGCGAAACCGTCAAGACCATACAAAGTGTCAGTGCAATATTTAGTGAGTTGGTTATAAGAAAAACCATATTTGTAAGTATTTATATTGTAAATATCTTTTTTTTCTATTTCACCCCAAGCGAAGTAGTCACCATAACTTTCTGGTGTAGAGGCGCCTACATTGCATGTTGCCCATTTTGTACCACTCGGTAAACCTAAATCAACCCACTCATGACCATTTGTTGTGTTTTTAGTACACGATATGAGTATTGCTGCAGACAAGTAGTATATCAAAAATGCTGTTTTTTTCATTGTGTGTATTTTTTTTGTTATAACATTGTTGATGTTTTATAAAATATTTGTTATTATTCTTTCAACACCGGTCGTATTGATAGACCGTATATGCGGCCTACACTATATGCAAACAAAAGATCAGCGGAGAATCTGACGTGCCACGCAAAGTATGGGTCGGTCATATTAATTGAACTTGACCAATAGAGACCGCTGCTACCAGCATCATCCAAATCATCGTCGTTGTAAGCACCTGCTGCGGGCAGAAAAATAGATTTGCCATTGTTTTTGCCGGTTACAATGTACCCGGATATGCCTATGTTGTTGTAGTTGGCTGTCCATGTCCAAATGCAGTGTTCTCGTAGTTCTGTCCATTCTTCGAAAGTAGGTATGCGCCAATTACCTCCCCAATCGGAATTGGCCGCATCATCTTCTATGTCAAGTATAGTTTTACTATTGGCAAAGTTGTCCAAACCATACAAAGCATTAGTGCAATATTTGGTGAGTTTGTCATAGGCAGCACCATATTTGTAGGTACTCCAATCGTAAGTTATTTTTGTAACTGTTTCTCCCCAAGCAAAGTAATCGCCATACTCTTCGGGCTTGGTGGCACCCACATTGCAGGTTGCCCACTTCAAGCCGGAGGGCAGACCGAGGTCAATCCACTCATGTCCATTGGAACTATTTTGCGCTATAATGCACCATGTGCTACACATCAAGGTAGCTACCAAACAAGGTAATTTGTTCATAGTAAGTATAGTTTTAGTTAAAATGATTATGTAAAAATTTTCATTACACACCTACCTATGGTAAGGCAGGTGGTTCGCAATATTGTGTACGATTTATTGTTATGAAAGACTTTGTTTTTGTGTTCACTTCAAAAACTATTCTTTTTTGTCTTCTATATAGTCAAGGCAATAGGAACCATCGGCCAGTGTGTTTACTGCTAAAAGAAATTTTTGTTTCGAAATATCTTGTGCAGTAAGAGATTTTGTGCTGTTAGAAAAATTGACTCGTGTTATTGTTCCGTCGTCTGCAGTAAATTGGCAATAATGGTCATAGTTGTCGTCGGAAACTTTCTGATTGATGATTTGCATTTTTCCTTTGTTTCGTGCGAAGGTTAATAATAACTCTGATAAAATAACTGGTAGGTTGCCCAAGAGTATATGTGAATGATTTTCCGTTTCCATGGTTGTGGGCATTTGGGATGCATTAGACTTTAACAAGACCATAGAGGAATTTTTGTTATCTTCAGTGGAAGATTGCACTTGACGAGATTTATGGGTGTCCATAGGAACATTTTCTTTTTTTTCTTTTTTTTCTTTCTTCTTTTTATCTCCCTTGCCCTTTTTCCCTTTATAAATCTTACAAATATGCCATATTCCTATGATCATGAACGGAATCACAACATTAAATACAAAGAATGCTACAGCATAGTCATTGGGATCGTCAATAAGAAAGCACATCCAAACAAGGAACCATATACCATAAATGATTATGGCTGTCTGTTTTCTTCTTGATAAATTACCAAAGTGTCTAATTAGTCTTCTCTGATTTTGAACAGCATCACAAGAGACGTTTTTTCCGCAATATTTACAAAAGATAGAGTCTTCCTCAATCGTTTTGCCACAATGTTTACAATACATAATTTATAACTCTACATCTATAATTTCTTCTGTTTGCTTGTCTTCTATTATAGTTACCTTCGTGATGCCCTCTGTGATAGGTTGTGGATTGATCTTCTGGCTTTGAGGGTCTAAAGGGTCGGGACCATATTGATTTGGCCCCTTGTTCCCTTTAAATATATTTACAATTAACCCGACAAAATATGATAGGCCAAAAGTTAACTTACAGACATAATCGAAATCAAAACTGTTAGTAAACCCTGTTTGTGATGAAAAAACAAACCCCAACCCCTCTAAAAGCAAAGTAATAAGAAATATCCGCAACAACCATCGCAACAACCATAAAGCTGAATGGCCTTTATCATGAAGTCTTCTGATAAAGACACAAGTGTAAGGAATACATGTGATCAAGGAGAATATTATTCCCACTCCAAAAAATATGTTTCCAAATATGTTCGCTATGTCATTGTGGGGATTAGTAACAGCAATTAAAAATCCAAGAACATACCACGGCAATTGAATTCCACGAAATAGATAGAACCACCAAAACTCGGCACGGGACGCTCGGCCGGACGTTTTCACAAATTTTTTTGTAAAGCAGATTTTGACTGCATCAGAAAATGACATCATAATGAAATTGTTTTAATTTGGTTATTAATAAAGTTATAAAAAATTATATTGTATCATATTTTGTAACCACACCAATTTGTAGGATTGTTCTTTGATCCCGTAGGCTGATATAAAACAGATAATTGAAACTATTAAAAGTATAATTCTCATTGCTTGATAAATTAAATGTCTGATATTTAATATCTTCTTCTTGAACCACCGGCACTACCGAATAAAGAACCAAGAACCGATAAAATGCTAAAAATCCAATAGAAAACATTGTAAGCAGTTGTGTAGTTTTCAGCTTTGTATAAAGCGTCAGTAAACCAACTTCTTACAAAATTAACCACGAAAAACAATCCGTGCCAAATACCAGAATACCAAGTGTATTCTTGTTCAGGGGCAATGTCGCATAGTAACCACCCCAAAAAACAATATGTTAAAATTGTAATAAGAATGCGTATTACCATAATTTTTAATATTAAAGAGATTGATTTTTGTTTTTATACCATAGCACTAATAGCGCTACTGCCACAATTACATCTACCACATTCCATATTGTTCTACCAAGAGCTATCTTGATGAATGGTTGAAATAATAATGCGAGCGAACCTGCTATAACACAGAGTGGCATTTGTCTTTCTTTATAGAAGTGGACTGCCATACACCCAAAGACAATCATGGAAACAAACCTCACAAAGGTGTAGTATCCATAAGGTATCGGGAATAAGCATACTAATAGTATTATTGCCAACCCAAGCCCAATTTTATAAATAAAATCACCCATATTTCTTAGTCTAAAGTTATAAAATTCATATTCGCATCTGCTGCACAATAGTCATACAATGTAAAAATATAGTAGTAAATTTTGTTCGTTATAAAATATTTTTGATTGCTGATGTGTGGTTTCTTTTAATTTCGTGTGTTGTTACTTTCGTCTGCAAAATTAGAAACTACCTATGCCAAAACGCGGCACAGGTGGCGGCTTTTTTGCCGGTGTGTGCACAAAATTTGCATATCTGCCATCAAATCGCTGTTTTTTTGGGCATTGCTATTCGTTTCGCGCGGCACACAAAAAGAAATGTGAGTTTCTTATCGCGTTACCAAGGCAGCCCAGCACGGAAACCTTTGTTTGACATAAGATACTCACACTAAAACGTGAGCATTACTGTTATTGTCAAACAAAAGAAACCTCGTATGCAAGGCATCTTATTATTTCTTTTTTATTTCGTGGCAAAGATACACATTTTTTTTTGTATGCAAAAAAATGGCAACGGTTTTTTTACGACCACTTTTCTTGCACGTTATTTAACTGGTTGTTTTATAATTGTTTATGTGATTTCTGTATCGGCGTGGTACAGCCGGTTTTTGCAAATTGGCGTGCGTCTGTGCGTCTATTTGGCGAATAATTACTATTTTTGCAGTCGGAATCGGATGCGCACCGGTTGGTGGCATCTGCATGAGGTACAAAATACTGATAAACTCTATGAAAACAGCCTTGTTTCCCGGATCGTTCAATCCGTTTACGCGCGGACATCAGGATATTGTGGCGCGCGGCTTGCGCTTATTCGACCGTATTATTATAGGTGTCGGGCGCAATACGGCCAAAAACCCGCACGACAATGCCGATGAGCGTGCCGCCGCCATAGCCGAACTCTATGCGGCCGAGCCGCGCGTGGCGGTGCAGGTGTACGATGTGCTGACGGTGGATTTTGCACGCGCCGTAGGTGCCGACGTCGTGTTGCGTGGCGTGCGCAATACGGCCGATTTCGAGTACGAACGCCAAATGGCCGATGTCAATCGACTGATTGGCGGCCTCGAAACCGTGTGTCTGTTTGCTGCCCCCGACAAGGTGGAAATTTCGTCGTCGCTGGTGCGCGAACTGCAGGCGTTTGGCAAAGATGTGAGCGACTATTTGCCGTCGGCAGGCGATGTGTCGGCAGGCGACTGAAGGCCGCTCGTTATCTCCTGCCACAAACGGTCGGACGGCACCGGCGCCGTGATGGTGATGGGTTTGCGCGACACGGGATGCACAAAACTGATCGACCGCGCATGCAGCGAAATGCTGCCGTCGGGGTTCGAACGCGGGAAACCATACTTCAAATCGCCTTTGATGGGGCTGCCTATTTTGGCCAACTGACACCGTATTTGGTGATGCCGCCCCGTCTCGAGGTGTATTTCTAATAGGGTGTAGTTGTCCGATTTGGCGATTGTCTTGTAGGATAGTTTAGCCAATTTTGCACTCGTCTTGTGTGTCTCGTAGGCATACGATTTGTTTTGCGGCTCGTTGCGCACAATGTAATGCTCGAGTCGGCCTTCGGGGTCGGCGGGTGGCGTTTTCACTATCGCCCAATAGACTTTTTCGACCTCGTGCCGTTGAAACATGTCGTTGAGGCGCGTCAATGCTTTGCCGGTTTTGGCAAACAGCACCACGCCGCTCACGGGACGGTCGAGGCGGTGGGTTACACCGCAAAACACATTCCCCGGCTTGGCGTACGTCTCTTTCAGATATTTTTTGATGGCGTCGCACAAAGGCTCGTCGCCGGTTTTGTCGCCTTGCACAATCTCCGAACAGGTCTTGTTGACCGCAATGATATGGTTGTCTTCGTAGAGTATTTCCACAATAGTTTCTATTTTTTGTATGTTACTTGGTCGTTGTGTTGCGTTGTCGTACGGCTTCGTACACGACTATGCCGGCCGCTACCGATACGTTGAGCGATTCTATCTTGCCGCAAATCGGTATGGATACAGTGTCGTTGCAGATGCGCAGAATGTCGGGCGACACGCCCACATCTTCGGCACCCATCACAATGGCTGTCGGCTCGGTAAACGTGGCGTCGGTGTAGGCGTGTGTGGCGTGTTCCGATGCTGCCACCACACGGATGCCGCATTTTTGCAGATACGACACACAGTTGTGCAAACTCTGTTCGCGACACACGGGCAGCGTGTGCAGGGCACCGGCCGAGGTCTTGATGGCATCGGCGTTGGCAGCCGCTCCGCCCACGGCAGGCACTATCAGCGCATCGACGCCGGCACACTCGCAGGTGCGGGCTATGGCGCCAAAGTTGCGCACATCGGTAACACCGTCGAGCAGCACCAGCAGCGGCGTGCGACCTTGCTCGTAGAGCAGCGGCACAATATCCTCGATGTGCTGATATTCTATCGATGCGGCAAATGCCACCACACCCTGATGATTCTTTTGAGTCAGTCGGTTGAGTTTCTCTTGCGGCACACGCTGCACAGGAATCGTGCGGACACGTAACTTCTCGATGAGTTCGCGCGCTAAATCGCCGCCCAAATCCTTGCGGATGAACACTTTCTCCAACTCCTTGCCTGCATCTACTGCCTCCATCACGGCGCGTATGCCGAACACCATATCTCGCTCTTTGGGACGTTTCTCGTACATAGTAGCGTTCTTTCTGTTCTGATGATTTTTCGCCTGCAAAGTTAGTGAAAAAAACGCATATAGAAATATTTTTTGGAATCTATCTCTTTTTTTTGTAACTTTGCAAACTCATTCTGCACTTTTTTGGGGAGGAACACAGACGATATGGATACGGAAGCAAAAAAACTGCGCTTTTTGAGCATGGGCAGCGGCAGTAGCGGCAATTGCTATTATATCGGTACGGGCGAATACGGCTTCTTGGTCGATGCCGGCGTGGGCGTGCGCACCGTGAAACGCGAACTGAAAAAACACCACCTCTCGCTCGAACAGATTTGGGGCATTTTCATCACCCACGACCACACCGACCACATATGCTCGGTGGGTGTGCTGGGCGAAAAATACCACATCCCCGTCTATGCCACACGCGAAATGCACATCGGCATCAATCGCAACTACCGCGTTACCGAAAAACTTTCGTCGAGCCAAAAATACTACAAAAAAGGCGAACACATCGCCATTCGCGACTTCACCATACAGTCGTTCCCCGTCAGCCACGACGCCTCCGACTGCGTAGGCTACTCCTTCACCTACGAAGGCAAAACGTTCGTCATTGCCACCGACCTCGGTTTCATCGGCAAAGAGGTGGCCGACCACATCGCCAAGGCCGACTATCTGGTCATCGAAGCCAACTACGACGACATGATGCTGAAAAACGGACGCTATCCCTACCCGCTGAAACAGCGTGTGCGCAGTTACACCGGCCATTTGTGCAACGATCACACCGCCCGATTCCTCGCCGACAACTGGCCGCCGACGCTCACGCACGTATTCCTCTGCCACCTCAGTCAGGAGAACAACACGCCCGAACTGGCATTCAACACGGTGAACAATGCGCTGGCGCAAAAAGGCATTACGGTCGAGGTGCTGCAGCCGCTCGACCGCATCGCCGCATCCGATTTGTACATCTTCTGACGCACACCGCGTCGCACCTATTTTACCATGGATTTTTAACATTCTTTCGTATCCTCACATCGCCGCCTGTCGCGTGTACTTTTGCGAGGTTTATCGTATTGAATGTTATGCGTTTACGTAATTATTTGTCTCTGTTCGATAGACTTCGTATTTTTGGATTATTTGTTAGTGGATATTATTTTAACATAAATAATGTAAAGTCGGAGAAACATACAAAAGTTTTTCTTAAATTTGCTGCCGAAAAATAAAAAATGCCAACCGCTTATAGGCGGCGCAACCTTAAAACGAAGTACCATTGTGAGAACACGATTTTTGATTGTGGCTCTATGTTGCTGCACATGCAGTGTGTGGGCGTATTACGGCACCGGCGATGCCGTATATGGAGGCGTTGCGGCTCCGGCTTATGCCGGCGGCTCGGCTGCCGTTTCGGCACAATATGGAGCATATTATAATAGTGGTGTAAACACTGCCGGCACGGTAGCGCGCGGCTCGCGTGTGCGCTTCTCGGAAATAGGTGCAGCGCGCCCCGACCTCATGGGCGACAAATACACGCCATTTGCGGGCAGCAGCAGCCGCCCGGGTGCCACCATACACACGCGCTTTTCGGAAACAGATCCCGGTGGCGGTATGGGTTCTAATCCCGGCGACGATCATAACCGCGACCCGCACTCGCCCATAGGCGATGCAGTGCCGTGCTTGGTGGCGGCAGCCCTGCTGTACGGCCTGATAATACGACGCAGAAACCTTAAAACAAAAAAACTACATAAACCATGAAACACAATATCCGTAAATCCATATTCTGCACCCTCCTCCTACTACTCGGAGTAAGCCACGCTGCGTGGGGAACTGACTATTATTATCGTGGAAGTCTAAATTCATGGGGCGCAACAAAAATGACAGCCAGTAGTGATGGCTTATACGCTTATTATGGACCTCAAACTAGTAATTCGAATCAATTTAAGATAGCGACATCCGCATCTTCTTACGACTATAATTATACATATGTTCAGAAAGGATTTAATGGAACAGATATTACTGACATAGGAGATTATGGTAAAGATAATTGCTATTGTTGGAGTTCACAAACTTACTATATTTTGGTGTATTATCCAAACACTGCAATAAATGCAGAAGACAAACCCATTATTTGTGCATCGACTACTTTGCCCAACAATGCATCTTCCGCCACGAATCCGTGTTTTGCTCTACATGCAGAATTCCTTGGTTGGAGTAATCCTATCAAATTTAATGAATCTGAAGATGGTAAGACAGCATCGTGTACATATACCGTTTCTTCCACATCATCTTCTGCAAAGGCATTTGGTATAAGGCAACTGAGTTCATGCGATGATAATATCGATAATCAGGCGGCATGGTGGTATGCAAAAACTAATACCTCTATTACCCAAACTAACACGATACAATTATACAAAGAAACTACTGATGGATGCTCCAATCCTACAATAGTATTCAATGCCGTTGGTGAGTACACATTCACAATAGAGTACTCAACAATGAAGTTGTCCGTTACCTATCCTGTTCCTGCCACCTACGCTGTAACTATTTCGGCAGGCACAGGCGGTAGTGTGTCGCCAAGCGGAGAGCAGCAAGTGGGCAGCACGGCAGTGGCTATCGAAGCTACGCCCGAAACCGGCTATGCTTTTGACGGTTGGGCTGTAACCGGCGGCGCAACGGTTGCCGATGTTTCTGCAGCCTCCACCACCGTTACTGCCACGGCTGCAGGTACGGTAACCGCCAACTTCAAAACTGCCTCTTATCTTGTGGACTATCATGCCAACGGACATGGCACTGACCCTGCTGATGTGTATGTGAACCATGGCGAGACAGCACCTATCCCCACGCCGCCTACGGCCGAAGGCTACACGTTCGTCGGTTGGTACACCGAAAATACTTGCATCAACAAATACGATTTTAATACGCCTGTTACCGCCGAACTGCACCTTTATGCTAAATGGACGCAGAACGCTTCCGCCGTTACCTACTATTTCATGGGCGAGATTACCGGTTGGGGCGACTGCAAAGGTCGGCCAATGACTTCGGAAGCCGAATATGCGTATATTAAATTGTCTGATAATCAAGCAAATACAAACTTTAAGATATACAATGCTAACCTCAACAACGATGCGGCGCAGTACCTCGTCGGGTGCGACACCACGCTGTTCGATGCCGAGTGCGGTATGGACGAATCGTACAAAGGCGATATTGCATTGGGGTCTGAAGCGGGAGGTACGCACCATAACATCCAAATGCCGGCATCGGCACCGAGTGCGTGCATCGTTTATCTCTATTATCCCAACACGTCCATCAACCCGAGCAGCGGCTATGTGGTTACGGCCAAATCCATTCAACCGCAGGATAAAGCGTATTATTTCATGAGCGACAAAACCGATTGGGGCGAGGGCTTAGGCAAGCCGTTAACTATTGATGGATCAAATGTGTATGCCTATATTCAACTCACTGCCGCCGATGTAGCGAAGTTCAAAGTGCTTGAGGAGAACAACAATAATAATTCGACTGTTTATTATGGTGGCGAGAACATCAACAATGGTTTCAATGGCTCGAACATCAAATTGGGCAACGACACCGAATGGCATAATGCCACTGTTACAGACGAGGTTACTGCCAATTGGTTCGTCATTCTCTACTTCCCGAACACGCCTATCAACACAACGAACAACTATTATGTGTGTGCCTCTTATACGCTGCCGGTTGTTTCCGACCCCTATCCGGTTACATTCGGTGTGGTGGATAACATAGGCGGTACGCTTACGGCCAAATCGGGCAACAGCACTATCGCATCGGGCTCGTCGGTCAATGTGGCTACCTTCACCGCTACGCCGGCTACGGGCTATGCCGTCGAAGGTTGGTACAGCGACGAGGCAGGCACCGTCAAGATTGATGCCGCCGGCACCGGCACCACTTACTCCCAAGCCATCTCCGAAAGCAACAATACCGTTTATGTGAAGTTTGCAAAAACGTACGCTATATACTATAAGTTCAACGACCAAAAGTGGAATGACGACTATTATGCTTATATCTTTACAGATGAGGTATGGCATAGCGACAATGGTGTGCAACCGAAAGTGAATAGAAGTGAGTACGGCAAAATGAGCAAATACAACGATAGTGTGTACTACTATAAGTTCACCAAATCTGCGGATTATCCTCGTTTCGCATTCAGTTGGGGAAACCACAGTAATGACGACTATTTCAACAATATTGATGCGGTATATCGTACGGATTTCCACAAAGATATGCCTGTCTTTATTGCAGAGCGTGGGCAAACAGCATCTGACAAAAAAGCACATTACTACAACAAGGGCGTGTGGATGAAGTTCAACGATACCGACCCGGGATATGATTTGGGATGGCGCACAAATGGCGGGGCAAATATGGATTTCTATCGGTTTACCGCTGCCAAAGCAGGCGACTATATCTCGACGGTAACACTTAACTTGGAGGCCGGTACCACATATAGTTTCCTCGTTAAGAACGATAAAACGTACTATTTCAAAATTACCAATCCGACTACATGCACATCGTCCAATCATCACTTCGAACTCTATGTGCACGATACGGGTGGTAACGAGGTGGTTATCACCCCAACCGTCAGCGGCGCCTATACGTTCCAACTCAACTTGGCGAACGGTAAAGTGGAAATTGATGTCATCTATCCGACAACCGAATACCGCTTGATATATGTGGAGAAGAGCGGCAGCACGTTTGTCAAATTCCACCCGTCGCACACCATAGCCGTGCACGAGGCCGGGTGCGACACCGTCAGTCTGCATGTGCGCCCGAAAGTGAAAGATGCTGCCGGCAACGAATCGGCCAACCCGAACACCTGCGAAGTGTGGTTGCAGCAATTTGTAACCAACGCCGCCGGCACCGGCATGGAGTGGCGTACACTGCAACAACTCGACGTGAAAAGTACGGCCACGATAACCGGTAACGGCGTTTACAACTTTGTGCTCGAACAAAACGGCGGCATCACCATGCCTGTCGAAAAAATTCACCTCTACACGGGCAACTACTTCATCCGTTCCGACGCATCGAAAGCCGGTTGGGATTTTGCTTCGGCACAAGACAATCTGCAAAACCGTTTCTGGTATTCCGATTATGCGCGTCAGCACGAAACCTTCGACTACTATTGCTGCCATTGGACGACCAACGGCACCAACCTCAACTTCGTGGTGGCCAACGCCTACAGTTACTGCATCACCGACACGTTGGTGCGAAACACCTACGAAGCCGATCACAAGTATGTAGATGCTACGGGCAATTTGCTGAACAGCGCCAACATCCGTTTCATGTGGAATAGTTACGACAACAGCACCGACCGCGCCTATTTGGCCGGCGCCGGCGACAACCTGTTCTTGTTGAGCGAAGAAGGCATCTACGACCTCAACGGCACCCAACAGACCAGCCTCAAATTTGCCGACCAACAAAACTGGGTCTATCGTCTCGATGTCAAATCCGACCCGAATGCGTTTATCAAAATCAAAGCGCCCTATGCCGGCTATACCCAATATTTCAAAGGATCGGAGAAGGAATATTCGTTCCAACTGATTAAAGGATTGGCGGGCAAAACATACAACATCCGCGTGATTTACGACTTCAAGACCAATCATCTGATTTGCGCTTGGCTGCCCGAAGGCGAAATCACCGATAACGAGTCCATCGAAACGGATATGATGATTATCCGCCAAAATCAGGGCGATGCGCGCCAGTTGACGTTCAATCCTACCGATCGTGCGGTGGGCGAGGTGAAAAACGTCTATTGCGTGCTGACCTTGACCAAAGAATATTTGAGTGCCGACACCATCAATGTCAACGAAAAGAAATTCTATTGGCTGTCGTTCCCGTTCGATGTGCGTCTGTCGGAGGTGTTCGGCTGCGGTGTTTACAGCAACGACTATGTCATTCAATACTACGACGGTGCCGAACGTGCCGCCAAAGGCTGCTGGGCCGATTCGCCAACCTATTGGCGCTACTATTGGGATCCCACCGATGTGATTCTGAAAAAAGGCATGGGTTATGTGTTGTACATCGATTGGGAGCAGATTTTGGCGCAACAGTTTACGCACGGCAACACAGAGGTGAGCATCTATTTCCCGTCGGCCAATACCGAACCGATGGACATCAGCGGAAAGTTGGAAACGGTTGAGATACCGGAATACAAGTGCACCATCGAGCGTTGCGACCGCTACATTTACGACTCCAACTGGAATATTATCGGTGTGCCGGCCTATGCCAATATCGACAAGTTTGGCAACCCGATGGTAGCCCAACAGATAGAGGGTGCCGCCCATGGCTTGACGGTTGGTTTTGTGTATGTCTATCAGCCGGCTACCTATTCGTACTATGTGGCAGCCTGCCAAGATACCACGTTCCGCAGCATGCAGGCCTATATGGTGCAGTTTGGCGGCACTATCAATTGGCAGGAAAAATCCGTTAGCGTGCCATCGCAACGCATGATGCGCGCCGCTACGCCCGACGAAGAAGCCGACCGCCACACCCTGCGTCTGGTGCTTCAAAATGCTGCTGCTCAGCAAGTTGACCATACCTATATTCGCACGCAGGAAACGAACGTAACAGCCGCATTCGACCTGAACTACGACCTGACCAAACAATTTTCGTCCGGCGCCAATGTCTATTCGTTGGTGGGCGAAAACCGTATTACCTTGGCAGCCAATGTGTTGCCGATGACCGATGCGCAACAAGGGGTTTCTATTGGTGTAACATTGCCGACCGATGGCGTCTATACGTTGGCCTTGCCCGATGGCACCGATGGCCTGAATGTGGTGTTGTACGACCGCACGTTGGGCACTTATACCGACCTCAGTCTCGCCGGCTATACGTTCGAAGCCGCAGCCGGCACGTTGGACACGCGCTTTGAACTGATTGTCAAGTCGCCGTCCGTTACCACACAAATGACCGACGCCACTGCACCGTATGTGGCTTATGTCGATAACGGCATCGTTCGCCTCGAAGGAGTGGAAACTGGCATCACGGTGCGCCTGTTCGACGCCGTAGGCCGTTTGGTATGGACACGCCTTGCCGATGGTAACCTCGAAATACCGGCTATGGCTGCCGGCACCTATCTGTTACAGATTGGTAACGCTGTCGAAAAAATTGTGATACGATAAACATAACACTAAATACACATTATGATTAAAACAAAAATCATAGTATGCGCATGGGCACTGTTGCCATGTTTGGCAGCCGGCGCTACCGGCGTAGTCGAAAATCGTGGCATTTATGCCACCAATCCCAACAATCAGTTTGGGCAAGAGAAAACCATCACTGTCGATGGCGACCCTTCCGATTGGACACAGTCGATGTGCATCGCACAAGGCAGCGCCAACGATATGTGCACTGCTTTTTATGGTCAACACGAGAACTGCGTGCGCGACTGCTATGCCCTCTATGCTGCTTGGGACGATGCAAACCTCTACCTCGCGTGGCAAATGGTCAATGTGGCCGATGTGCGCGATGATGTGCGCGAGGGTGATGGTCCTCTCTCCGACGGCGGACGAATGGGCGAAGCACCGCTGCAAGTGGTACTCAGCATCGATCCTGCTAAAAAAATGACGGGACGCGTGCAAGGTGGCGGCTTGCTGTGGGATAAATTAGATGTGGTATATGAAACACCGGTTGATCATATTCTGATGATGCACGGCAAAGACGAGATGACGGGTGGTAATGCCATGTTCCTCCCTGCCGACGAACAAGGTAATATTCAGTATAATGGTAGTTTCCAAAAGGACTTTGCATCCAATGGTATTACGCTGAAAATGGGCTTCACATTTTTCGGCGATAATCTGCTGTACCTCTGTAATCCGCAATCGCCGGAAGATGTGTACAGTGCATCGTCCACTTGGGTCAATTTGCTCGATAGCAAATCTTATAAAGGTTATGTCAATAAGGCGCATAACACAACTTATGATACGTTTTGCGAATTGAAGATTCCGTTTGCTACGCTTGGCATCACCAAAGCCGACCTCACCACCACCGGTATCGGCGCTATGGTAGTGGCCACCCGCGGCGAATCGGGTATCGATTGTCTGCCGCATGACCCGAGTATGTTGGACAATGTGTATGGCACCTATGCTTCAGATCCATCGACTTCGCACGAGAAGGACGACTCCGACACCATCCGTTGCCAACTTGCCGACATCGGTTGTCGCCGCGCCGCGAGTGCACCGGCACCGGCGCCCGAAGTGTTTGTCAGTGTGCCCGACGGCTATACTTACCATGCCGATGCGCTGACCCTTTCGTTGCGTCTGAAAAATGCCACTGCCGGATCGTATGCCATCGACGGTGGTACGCCCGTTGCTTTCACCGATATGGCTTCGGTAACTATTGGTGAGTCGGCTGCCGTTGGCGATGAGGTCAAAATTACGGTAACGGCCTCGAACGGTGCAGACCAAACTTCGGCAGATTATGTTTACATCAAAGGCGCCGGTTTCGAATTGGCCAAAGGCACAGCCATCATTGTAAAACCGGAAACGTGGGCCGAAGCCTATTGTTACATGTATCAAGGCGGCGAAAAAAAGAATGCCAAATGGCCGGGGCTGCCAATGACACACATCCGCGACAACTTCTATTGTAGCACGTTGCCGAGTGGGTGGAGTAGTGCCAATGTGATTTTTAATAATAATTTGTCGGAAGACGCCGGCAAAGAGCAATATCCGTCGGGCAACGGTTTGAGTCTGAAATCAGGCGAAGTGAAATTGTGGGACTGGACGCGTTGGTACGATGTTGCAAACACGGCGCCTACGGCGTTGAATCAAATTGCTGTCGAACCGTTGCAGATGCTGGCATTGGGTAATACGATCTATATTCAGTCGGAGCGAGCGTTTGACACCTACCTCTATACGCTTGGCGGACAAGTAGTTGCGCATGTACAACTAACGGTCGGTATTACCGAAATTACATGTTTGGCAGCCGGCATTTATGTGATAGAAGGCCAAAAAATTATAGTCAAACCATAAATTTAATTTATTAACTTATAAAAATACCTAAACTACTTATGAAACTTTTCAAAACAGGCTTTGCGGTGGCGTTTTGTTCACTGCTTTTGGTGCAGGGCGTAAGTGCTGCCATTCCGTACACAAGTCGCACCGACTTCCGCGACGAGCAAATCTATTTTGTGATGACCACCCGTTTCTACAACGGCGATCCCTCGAACGACACCCAGTGTTGGGACGGACAAACCAAGAACGTAGGCGACCCCGCATGGCGCGGCGATTTCAAGGGCCTGATCGAAAAACTCGATTACATCAAGGCGTTGGGCTTTACGGCCGTGTGGATTACGCCGGTCGTTACTAATGGTTCGGGCTACGACTACCACGGTTATCACGCCTTGAACTTCTCCGAGGTGGACAAACGCTACGAAAGCGAAGATGTTAAGTTTCAAGACCTTATCGATGCAGCACATGCACGCGGTATGAAAATTATCCTCGACATCGTGCTGAACCATACGGGTAATTTCGGTGAGGAAAACCTCTGCAAACTCTTCACCCGCGACTGGGATGCCGACCAATCGCAGATAGACGAGTGCATGGTGCCCTACACGCAGAAAGACGGCGGCAAACTGCCGGACAACTACCTCTCTTTGGCAGGCGGTTTGCAGTATGCCGCTCGCTTGGCGCAGATGAAAAATACCGATGGCAATAACAATGACAAAAACAACTATTGGCACCATTACGGCTCTTTCAACTGGGACGACGACACCCGTTGGTGGGCGCAGATAGCCGGCGACTGTGTCGATCTCAACACCGAGAACCAATATGTGGTAGACTACTTGGTGAAATGCTACGGCGAGTTTATCAAGATGGGTGTGGACGGTTTCCGCATCGACACCAGCGGACACATCTCGCGCCTCACGTTCAACAAAAATTTCATTCCGCAATTCAAAGCGTTGGCCGAACAGTACAAAGACAAACGCAATGGTGGCGACTTCTTCATGTATGGCGAGGTGTGCGCGCGCGACCGCAACGTTACCTACCGTAACCACGATAACCTCTCGCCCTATTTTTATACTTGGACAGAAACGAAAGACTACGCGTGGGACACCGACCCGCACTCTTGGGACGGGTTGTTTGTAAAAGAAGGCAGCAAGGGCACGCACACCAATGTTACCTCTGTTGACCTGCAGGCAGCGGACTACGTAGGTGAACACAGCGACAGCCGCACTTCGGACAACGCCTTCCTCCAAGGTAATGCCTATCATACACCCGACTACAGCCAATATTCCGGCTTCAGCGTGATTGACTTCCCGATGCACTGGAACTTCCGTAGTGCAAAAGAGGCATGGAGCGTGAAAGGCGGGGATAAGTACTACAACGATGCCACATGGAATGTGGTGTATGTGGATAGCCACGACTATGCGCCGGACGGTGCGCCCGAGGGACAACGCTTCTCGCTTGACCAAGCTACTTGGGCAGAGAACCTCGCGCTGATGTTCACCTTCCGCGGCATCCCCTGCATCTACTACGGATCGGAAATTGAGTTCAAAAAAGGACAACTGATTGATAAAGGTACGGAAATCGCTCTGAAAGAAAGCGGCCGTGCCTATTTCGGCGGCTACTTGAGCGGCTATGTCGAAACCAGTGATTTTGGCGAATACAACGAGGCGTGTGGCAACATGGCACAAACGCTTCAACATCCGTTGGCGCGCCACATTCGCCGTTTGGCAAAAATACGTCTGTCGGTACCGGCGCTGCGCAAAGGACAATATAGTACTGATGGTTGCTCCGGCTCTTTCGCTTTCAAACGTCGCTACACCGATGCCACCACCGACTCCTACGCGCTGGTCTGCATCTCGGGCAACGGCACCTTCACCGGTATCGAGAATGGTACATACATCGATTGTGTAACCGGCGATGTCAAAACCGTTACAAATGGTTCTCTTACAGCCAACTGTTCGGGCAAAGGCAATATGCGCGTGTATGTACTCAGTACGGCCAAAACGCCTGCTCCCGGTAAAATTGGTACGGACGGAAATTACCTCTATGGCAGCAGCACAGCCAATATTGGCGACCCGACGTGGGACGGCAAGGAAGAAGCTCTTGATCCGCGCTTTGGCGCTGGTAGCGGTGGCAGCACCGGCGGCGGCTCCATCGAAAACCCTGCCACCCCCTGCCTTGAGACGGCCGACGAGCGTTGCGTGTTCTTCCAAGCCGATGCAACCTCCTTTGGCAGCAGCGCGTACGCATATATTTGGGATAAAAACAACGGTAGCAAAACCATCACCAGCGCTTGGCCGGGCACCAAAGCCACCGCGCTGGGTGGAGGAGTATATAAATTTGTGATACCCGATGGCGCAACTGCAGATACAAGCGGTTGGATGATTATTTGGAACCCTGGAGGAGATGCTAATAAGTCGTCTGACCTTCCATATAAGGAACGAGGCTTATGGGTTGGACATGATTATAATAGCATTGCTTACAATAGTCAGGTTACCACCCTTTGCGCCGATGTGCCTCAGCCGGAACCGGAACCGGAACCAGAACCGGAACCTACACCAGACTATCCTGTCGAAGATCCTTGCACCGGTGCACTGCCCGATCCGGAACCACACTATGCAGGCAGTTCGACGGCTACCGAAAATATAGAGATGCCTATTGCCAATATGTTCATTTATGTTCACAATGGTGTCCTCTACATCGAAACGCCCGAAGACCTCGAAATGAATCTGTACACGGCCACCGGCATGTTGGTACGTCATCTTGAATTGCACAGCGGTGTGAATGCTGTCGAAGGTTTGCAGAAAGGCGTTTACATCGGCGGCGGACAAAAAGTGATAGTTTATTAAAACCTTAGCAAAACCATGAATACAACACGTCTGTTTCCCGTATTGTTGTGTGTATTGATGTCCTTTGGCACTGCTTTTGCAGCGCCAAAGGCATCGGCACATAAAAAGATAACGAAATCGTATGCGAATGTACAACTGACCGAAGTGCTCGACGATATTGGTCGTCGTTGTGGCTACACGGTCGATTATACCGATGCAAATATCGATTTTGAACGGATGGTAACCATCAAATTCAAAGATGTAAGCGCAACGAGCGCCATCAAAAAGTTGTTGGGCAAAAAGTTTGTCGTCAAAGCCAAGAAAAACGACATCAAAATCACCAATCCGCCGGCACCGCCTACCGTCTATAAGTCGCCCGGCATCGAACCTGCCACCACTACCGAAGACGACGAAAAAATCGTCAAGACGTATCAGGATACGACTTTTTCGGTAAGATGCCACACGCAAACCCGCCGGCTCGACTCGGTGGTCGTTGTCGAATCGGCACCTACGCGCAAAGGCCACTATGCGCAAGCGTTGTTGGGACTTGGGTACGGCTCGATGGGTTACTCGCTGCGCGATGCTGCCGGCGAAAAAGTCGGTAAAAATATGGGCGACCTGAACGGCTTGTTGCAAGCACAATATGCCTACTATTTCCACGAAAATTGGGGCGTAACCGTAGGTGTCGGATTTGTAGGGTATGGCAGTTATGGCGTGCTCAACAACACGAATGCGTGGACCGAATACGAAGGTAAACCATTAGGCGATACCGATGGCGAGCAATACACACACTATGCTGTAACGCACGATTGGCGCGAACAGCAGATAACACACATCGTCGAATTGCCTATCGGCGTGCAGTGCCAATATCCGATTACGAAGGACAACCTGCGCCTGTATGGCGGCGTGGGCGTACGCGTGGGCGTGCCGGTGTACAACAAGTGGGCGCTGAAAAGCGGTACGCTCGAACACCAAGGCTACTATCCGCAGTGGGAGATGACGATTGTCGATCAGCCCGACCGCGACTTCTACACGGAAGAGATTGGCATCGATTTTTCGAAAGAAAGCCACGACTTGAACTTGAAAAAAGTAGCACTGACCGCATCGGCCGAAGTGGGCGTAATGTATCCGCTGAGCGAACGCCTCGACCTGATGGCCGGACTCTATTTCCAAATGAACTGCCTCGACCTAAATGCCGAAACGCAACAAGCCATCGGCTGGAAACAAACTAAAGCCACCCCCCCATATCGTCAGCATAACTTTATGAATGAGTACACGGGCGAATTGGCTTCGGATTTTGTGTCGGGCGTGCGGCCGTGGGGCGTTGGCGTCAAAGTCGGATTCTCGTGGCATCATGTCGAAAAGAAAACCGAAACACGTTCGTTGTTCGAACATGTGCTCGTGTGCGATACAACCTTCAAACTGACGGCGCGCACCGAAACCGAGATAAAACCCAAAAAAGAAGCTGCCAAAGAAATCGTGCGTCTGATGAAAAAATCGGTTATTTGGTTCGCCCTCAACTCGACAGTGCCGAAACTCGAACCGGCCGACATCATCGACCGGATTGCGGCG
This sequence comes from Bacteroidales bacterium, assembly GCA_004557405.1. Taxonomy (GTDB): domain Bacteria; phylum Bacteroidota; class Bacteroidia; order Bacteroidales; family Paludibacteraceae; genus W0P28-013. Next base: position 12,835 of record SFDZ01000020.1, on the reverse strand, counting down.
GTGCTGTTGGAAAATCCCGACCAAAAAATCATCGTTTCGGGACACGCAAGTAAGGAAGGTAATGCGCGCAAAAACCGCATCTTGTCCGAAAAACGCTCGCAAGCCGTGGCCGACCTGCTGCTGCAAAAAGGCGTGAAAGCCGAACAACTGCGCGTCGAAGCACATGCAGCCGACATTGCTTACGATGCAGGTAGCGGCGTCGAACACTCCATCGCACTCGACCGCCGTGTCGAAATCATACCGATAGAAGAATAATTGTTTACGAAATCGCAAAAAAACAGATATACCATGAAACGTATTTTTAGTCTTATCACAATAGCATTGACCACGGTGGCAGCCTTTGGCGGAGCCATACCCAAAAGTACAACCATCTATTTGGACGTAACGCAACAGTGGTGCTGCAAAAAATCGTATTATATTGTCTTTAGCGGAAGTCGCACCGGACAGCCGGCAGGTTCTTATCGTATGGAGCCGGTGCCGGGCAAGGACGGCGTATATTCCTATACGACGACAGGTGCGGAAGACACGCAAGATAACATACGCTTCGCTTATAGTATGGCATACACCGAAGATTATATTAACACCCATAATCCCGGGGTAGTAAGTAATGATGTGTGGTGGAAAAGTACATCAATGCCTTATTATCAAGTAACGGCTTCTAATGGCGATGGTAAATGGGCGGCTGCACCGGCCTCTACGGGAGCATCGGGCATTGCTGCCATCGATGCAAGTGTCAACTACGACTGTGCCACCAAGAAGTATAACGTCAATCTGACGATTACGCTCAGCGGCGCACCGTGCGGCATGGCTATCAGTTGTCCGGTGGCCGGCGTGCCGAAAAACGTGCGCGCACCAAAATCGCCTTATCAGTATGTGATAGAAGGAATTACGGCTACCCAAGGCGATGAAGTTAAGGTCTCTGTGTCGGCATATACCGATGTAGCCTGCACGCAGTTGATCGAGAGCAAACCACTCTCGCTGACCGTTCCGGAACCGATATGTACGCAAACATCTTCGTTGGATGAGTGCCAAACCGACGACGCCACCATTACGCTGTCGTCGTCCATCGAAGCCGATTTCTACAAATGGGAATCGATGGATCCAAAGGTGAACGGTGCTACATCGCGCGAGGTCGAAGTACCGATTGACAACATTGGTACATGCACCTACAAAGTAACCGCCTACAAAACCAACATCGTGGCTTCGAACAACCTGATGGCCGGCGGCGAGTTCGAATCGAATGATGGGTTTACATCGACCTATCTGTATGTTGACTATCCGGCTAATGATTCTAAATATTATGATGTTGCCCCAAAGGATAAGAAAGCGAATATTTATACGCTGACCGAAGATGCGAGTCTGTTTTGGAGATTATTTGAATCAATTGAACCACATGGCGGTAATAAATACGGCTTGTTTGATGCAGGATCGTCCGGTTATGCGTGGAAAGCAGAAACCGAATGCTCCACAGAGAGTGACCCATCGAAAGATAATGAGGATTTGATAGTATTGGAAGGCGAAACCTATTATTTCTCGTATTGGGCGGCGATGCCGAATACGGCCGGCGAAGAGACTTCTCCGGCGGTACTGCAGTTCTACATCAACCTGAATGACGGTGCCGGCGAACAACCGTTGGGCGAACCCTACACACTGCCGACCGACGATAACGAGTGGCACCAACAGTTTGTAACCTATACAGCACCGAAGACCTCGACTAATGTAATGATTGGCGTGAAAAACTTGAACGACAACGACGGTGTCGGTAACGACTTCTGCTTGGACGACATCATGTTCCAAACCATCTCGACCGAAACGTCGGTAATAGCCTTTACCGACACCTACATTCTGACGGTGAAAGAGTGCTCCGAACCGCCCACGCCGCCCACGCCGCCGTGCGACACGCTGCTCTACCGTAAATGGGACGATTTCCTGTTTGTCAGCAACAAGGACAAAGGCTACACCGCCTATCAGTGGTACCTCAACGGCAATGTTATCAACGGAGCCACGGGGCAGTATTATCGCATACCTAACCCATCGGAGTCCACCAATATCTACCACGTGGAGGTTACTACACCCGATGGCAATGTCATCGAATCGTGCCACGTTACTTTTGATGAGGCTAAAATTTCGGCAGCCGAATATCCTGCACCGTCGCCGGCAAAAACGGTGGTCGCTGTGCGCGAGTATCGCATTTCGGCCAATTTCCGCGTGGTGGTAACCACCTATAGCGATGGTACGGTAGATGTAGAAAAACGTATAGATTTGTATTGACTCCATGATGAAACGCGCTCAATTCGTTGTCCTAATCGCACTGTGCATGGTCGTCCCGACTGTGTGCAGTGCTGCCGCTTCCGGCACAAATACGGTTGTTACCAAACACGACACGGCGGTATGTATTGGTCGCCCTGTGATTCTAACGTCCGACCAACGTGTGTCCGATAACGAAACGTATCGTTGGATACGCATCGATGCGAATGGAACATACGACACGCTGTGGGCAGAAACTAATCGCAAACTCGTACTTGTGGGCGATGAACCGGCACGCAATGTAACCTATATGTGCGAGGTGGTGCGCGACGAGGTGCAAGCCGAAAACAACCTGATGGCCAACGGTGATTTTGAGAGCAAGGAAAATTTTACATCTGATTATCAGTATGTTGAGTATACTAAAAATGATGCGAATTATTATGAAGATGATGCTATAAAAGACCATGCGGAACTTAAAAAGAATCTTTACACCTTGACCAAAAATGCTTATAATTTTTGGAGAGATTATCAAGTAAAGAGTCCGCACGGAGGACAATATTTTGCGTTGTTTGATGCTGGTAAGGAAGGATTCGCTTGGAAGGCTTATACTAAACAGACGACTGATAACAAAGGTAATGTAGTTGCCGGTAATCCGCAACTGAAATTGGAAAAGGATTCGGTTTATCTATTCTCCTATTGGGCAGCGCACCCAAATACCCCTCAATATAGCAATTCGCCGGCGCGTTTGCAATTTGTAATCGTATGTAAACACCCCAATGGTCAAACCACTACCTACAAATTGAATAATACGGAACATAAGTTGGGGCAAACGTCGCCGCTAAATGCGTGGGAGTTGCGCGAAGAACGTTGGAAATCGCCGGTAACCTGCGACGATGTGATGATAGGCGTGTATGATGCTAATCCGTCAGATGGTGTAGGTAACGATTTCTGTTTGGACGACATCATGTTCCAAAAAACGACAACCGTGGTTACCTCGGTGGTTTATCAAACCATATTTAATGTAACAATAGAAGATTGTACGCCGCCGTGCGATCCGGTTGATCCTAAGCGAGATTCGATTAAAGTTTGTAAAACAGATTTGCCGTTTACATGGTTTTATCAGGGCTTGAATGTAAAGTTCGAGGCACCCGGTGTCGTGGATACGGTGTTGATGGATGCAAATGGCTGTGTTACAGCTCACTATATTTTGAAGTTGGATTTGAAAATATGCAATCCGGAATGTCCTGATGTGATAACTATTACCGACGAAACGACCATTTGCGAAAATCAACTGCCGTTTATTTGGAAGGGCTATCAGTTCGCCTATTCCGGCGAAAAATACGAGTATATGGAGAAAAGCCCGCGCGGCTGCGACAGCATCTGGCACTCGTACACCGTCTATACCAAACCGTGCAACCCGCCTTGTTATGAAGGTATGGTCTATGCCAAATGGGACGATGTGCTCTTTTGCGACAATGCCTCCGACCGTTATGTGGCGTATCAGTGGTATTGTGATAGTGTGGCATTGCCCGGCGAAACGCGGCAATTCCTCTATTTCCCAACCACAGGTGGCGTAGCCACGCACGACAAGAGTTACTATGTGTGTGCGCAAACCACCGAGGGCACGACGGAATGTTCGTGCGAACAGGCTTATGTCGAGATTATACAAACGGCCATTACAGCGGCACATTTGTCGCCGGCCGAAGTACTTTATTTCGACAATCGTTTGATAATTAGTGTATTGCCGATGACTTATGTCGAGGCACGTGTATTTTCGGCACATGGCTGTTTGTTGGCCGTTGCGCCGATTACTGCCACCGAAACACAGTGGCCGTTGTCGTTAAACAAAGGTGTTTATCTGGTGGCATTGTACACGGCCGAAGGCGCTCGTCGAACGGCAAAAATAGTAGTACATTGAGGATTTTTGCAGAATCATGATGAATAAACGTGCCTTGCTGATTGTGTTGTTGCTCGTCCCGCTGATGGTGGCTTGGGGACGACCGCGTTTTTCGTCGTCGCGTCATAAGCGTGGCTCCGGCTCCGAATTTGAATTTTCGCTTGGGGCCGGATGGAGCATGCTCAATTATCAACTTACGGGCGATCAACTGCGCAATAATGGTTCGTACGGACTGAAGGCTCATTTGGGTTATGCCTATTTTTTCACGCCGAATGTCGGGTTGCGTTTGGGAGCCGATTTCTCGCGCTATGGCACGACACTTGCTCTGCCCGACGAATTGGTGTGGTCGTCGGTCAATGCCAATGGTGGCGGCGTTTACGACCACTATGTGATGCTCGATCGGTGGCGCGAGCAGCATCATGCGCTATATGCCGAAATCCCGCTGTCGGTGTGTCTGTCGTTTCCGTTATCGCACATGCGCGTGTGTGCCGAAGTGGGCGCCAAATATGGTTTCCTTGTGGCCGGTGGCAGCAAGGCCGGTGGCGGCATCACGCATCAAGGCTATTACGATAAATATCATTTGTGGCTGTACGACACACCGAATCACGGCTATTACACCACCGAAACGTTTCGCCCGCAAAGCGAACTGACCTTCAAACCGATGTGGTCGGCATTTGTCAAAGCCGGCGTGGCTTTCCCGCTGACGCGCTTTCTCGAATTGTCGTGCAAGGTGTATGGCGATTTTGGCCTTACCAACATCATGCCCGATGGCTGCGCCTCGAATCCCATCGGTTTCCGCAACGACATGGAAGGCATGGAACAGATGCACGGTTTTATGAGTGATTACGCCAATTTATTGAATACCAATCAGATAGGTGATAAGGTGAACGCGCTTTCGGTGGGCGTCGAAGTTGGCGTGTGCTACTATTTGCCCAACAAACGTCGTGGTGCGTGCCACTGTTTGCGTGGTTCGAGCCATAGTTTTGGGCGCGGTTCCAAACACGGTTCGCGGCGTGGTTCGCGGCGTGGTGTTCGGCGTTTTGGTCGGCGGCGATAATTCTACTGATACACAAAAAGGCGGAAATTTCTCCGCCTTTTATTGTCATATTGTGCTCTCGACAAACTATTTGTCTTTCAGCGCTTCCATGATTTGCGCTTCGAGTTCGCCGGCCAAATCAGCGTTTTCGGCCAACACTTTTTTCGCGCCTTCGCGGCCTTGAGCCAATTTCTCGTCGTTGTAACTATACCACGAACCGCTTTTTTTGATGATGCCTGCTTCGACACCCAAATCGACCAATTCGCCGGTGCGCGAGATGCCGCTGCCGTACATAATGTCGAACTCGGTTTTGCGGAACGGTGGCGCCACCTTGTTTTTCACCACTTTCACGCGGGTTTGGTTGCCCAAAATTTCTTCGCCATCTTTTATCTGGCCGATGCGGCGAATGTCGAGCCGCACCGAAGCGTAGAATTTCAGCGCATTACCGCCGGTGGTGGTTTCGGGATTGCCGAACATCACGCCGATTTTTTCGCGCAATTGGTTGATGAAAATGCAGGTGGTGTTCGTCTTGTTGATGCTGGCGGTGAGTTTGCGCAGTGCTTGCGACATCAGGCGCGCCTGCAAACCTACTTTCGAGTCGCCCATGTCGCCTTCGAGTTCGGCTTTCGGGGTTAGTGCAGCCACCGAGTCGATAACAATCAGATCGACGGCCGACGAGCGTACCAACTGATCGACCACTTCGAGTGCTTGTTCGCCGCTGTCGGGTTGCGAAATCAGTAGGTTTTTGATGTCAACGCCCAATTTTTCGGCATAAAAACGGTCGAACGCATGTTCTGCATCGACAATGGCCGCAATGCCGCCGCTTTTTTGCACTTCGGCGATGGCGTGAATGGCCAACGTCGTTTTACCGCTCGATTCGGGGCCGTAAATTTCGATGATGCGTCCGCGCGGATAGCCGCCCACACCCAGCGCCAAATTCAGTCCGACGGAACCGGTCGGGATGACGCTCACTTCTTCAATGTTCTCGTCGCCAAGGCGCATAATGGTGCCGCGCCCGTGGTCTTTTTCGATTTTTTCCATCGCCAATTGCAACGCTTTCAACTTGTCGGGCGATGGTTGTTTGATTTCAACTGCCATATTTTTCGGTCTTTTTTGCTATTTCAACTGATTGGACAAAGATAGTTGATATTTTGCAAAATAAAAAATAATGTTGATAACTTTTTTTTATTTGTTTTTTTCAATGAAAATCCGTAAATTTGCAACGTTTATTTTTCATTCAAACCTAAATAATTGCTATGTTAAACATTCAAAGAAAAATGAGCAACACGTTTTTCGCGTTGCTAAGTTTGCCGGCCACAGCCATGGGCTTTGGTCTTTCGGTACAAATTTCGGCGCTGAGTTGGATTTTGTCCACGCGCTACGGGCTGGATATCAGCCAGATAGGTATTGTGTGGGCGGCAGGTCCCATCGCCGGTATCATTGCGCAACCCATTGTTGGTGCTCTCAGCGACAATCTGTGGTTTATGGGTGGTCGTCGTCGTCCGTGGATATTTTTTGGCGGGCTGCTCACTGGATTGATGTTGTTGGCGTTGCCGAATATTCACATTATTCAAAGCATGTTCGGTGCTGCCGGCGCCGAAGGTTTGCTGACTATTGCCGTGGTGGTGGCGTTGACGCTCGACTTGTCGATTAACGTCAGTTTTAACCCGACGCGATCGCTCATTGCCGACTGCACGTCGAAAGAGCAGCGCTCGAAAGGCTACACTTGGATGCAGACCGTATCGGGCACTTGCGGCGTGCTGGCCTACCTGATTGCCGTTATTTGGGGCAACATCGTGCTGATTTATGTAGGTGTGGCCGTGGCATTGCTGTTTACGTTGGTGCCGATTTTCTTCATCGAAGAGCCGCGGCATTTGGAGATTGAAGTGGAGCAACAGACCAAGTCGAAATCGTCGGTGCGCGACATTTGTAGTGCGTTGCTGCCGTTGTTTGGCTTTTTGATTTACGGCGTGTATGTGATTATTGCCAAATTGTTTGGCTTGCAAGATGCGGCACTGTTGCAGTTTGGCAGCGTTACGCTGTCGGTGGTCGAGGTCATCTGCATCGTGGTTGAACTTGTGGCCATGGTGTTGGTGCTGACCAACGCGTTGCGCGAGTCGTCGCATAACAATGAGTTTCAGAAAATTCTGTTGGCGCACTCGTTCAGTTGGTGGGGCGTGCAGACGATGAATGTGTACATGTTCTTTTATGTTTCGACCAAAATTGCCGGCCTCGACGAAAGTGCCATGCAATCGGTCAATTCGTGGGCATTCCTTGTGCGCGACTTGGTGGGAGCCATTTTGCCGGTGTTGGTGTTGAATGTGATTGCCAAGCGTCGCGGCATGACACTGACGCACACCGTTTCCATCTTGCTGATGGCGATTGGCTATGGCCTGATTTGGGCGTTTGGCTCGCAAATCATCGTGTTCTTTGCCGCTTTGTGCATCGTGGGCATCGGTTGGGCTTCGTTGGTGTCGCTGCCGTTTGCCATCATGAGCGAAAAGGTCGATCAGTCGAAAATGGGCTTGTATATGGGCATTTTCAACCTGTCGGTGGTGCTGCCGCAGTTGGTGGCTTCGTTCAAAATGGGCGAGGTGGTGAATGCCGCTGCCGACAAGTCGATTATATTTGCCATTTGCGCCGTGTGTCTGCTCGTTTCGGGCATACTGTGGGCGTTTGTCAAAAATGATAAGTAACGATCGAAAATAATAGGCGTCTGAAGTTCATTCCGAAGTGTGCGCGCGTATGCTTCGGAGTGGACTTAACTATTTGTAAAACAATATAATACACTCTGTAACGACAAATGACATAGAATCAATAGACATAACATCAAATAGACGATAGCGTTTGCTATTTATTCACGACATTCCGAAAATTTGCCGATTCGACGAACAGGTCAATGAATAAGTTCTGTAAGCGTCTGCACTGCGAGTGTGGACTGGACTTATCTGACTTGAAGGTTACGGCAAATACCTCGGAATGCAATAAGGAAACTCCACACTTTTTGCATGCCGAACATAGCGCAGATACATATTGGAAAAGTTATTCGTAAGAAACTGCACGATCAGGGTCGTTCGACGGTGTGGTTAGCGCGCCAAATTCCGTGTTCGGCCAATCATCTCTACAAAGTTTATCGCAAGCCCGACATCAACACCGGGTTGCTGCGTCGTATTTCCGAGGTTTTGGAGTACAATTTTTTTGAATTGTACAAATAGCCGCGCATCGGCGTTATGGTTCGTAGGCGTTAGCCATGCGCGTGAACGGACTCATAATGCGGCTTATCTCTTCGGAAACGATTTGTGTGTATTCTATCTCGTCCTGAAAAGATAGGTTCATTCGGCTCAATTTGGCGTCGGCATATTCGTTGGCGGCATCGAACGGTTCCTCTATCGCATATTTCATCTCCTCGGTATAGGTGGAGTATTGGCTGTAGAATGGTGCGTATATGGAGTCGAATGCGTGGCGGATGGCGGCGCGGAATCGGTCCTGCTTGGTCAATACTTTTGGTGGCGGCATTGCCACGATGGTGTCGCGAATGACGATAGTGTCGGTTACGGTAACGATTGTTGGCACGATTTCGGGTTGTGGTTTCGGTTGCAGCATATAGAGCGTCGCTGTGGCTGCTAATAGTGCTATGCAGGCGGCTGTAGTCGCTATGCGTCGTGGCAGTGCGGCATGTCGGCGCAGGGCTTTTTGCAGTGCCTCGATGTTTTGGAAACGTTGTTGCGCCGTCTCTTTGGTGCAGCGTGCGACGATGCTTTTCGGAGCAAGTCCGAATAGGTCGAACACTTTGCCGATGGCGTAGATGTCGGTAGCAGGACTGATGCTGCCCATGGTGGAGTCCGATTGTTCGGGCGCGCAGAAGTCCTTGGAGCGGCCGTTGTGGCTGAGGTAAGCCTGTGTCCATGCAAAGCCCAAGTCGATGAGTTTGACGTGTTGACCGTGTCGGGTTATCAGTATGTTTTGCGGTTTGATGTCGAGGTGGAGCATCTCGTGTGCGTGCATATAGGCGATGGCTCCGAGCAACTCGTCGATAAATTGTTGTCTGTTGCGTTTTTTTCGGAAATAGTTGGGATTTTGTTGTACGAACGTTGTGAGGTCATCGCCATCGACATAGTCCATGCGGATGAATGTGCCTTTGTCGTCGCGGCCTAAATCGTAGTAGCGCACAATGTTCGGGTGGTCGAGTTGTATGCCCAGATCGAACTCTTTGTGAAATAGTTGCAGGTAATCGGCGTTGTTGGCATAGATAGTTTTGGGTCGTTTGACGAGGTAGAATCTGTTGCGCAGGCTGATTTTGTAGCAATCGGCTGTACCGCCCGAGTTGATGAGCACTTCGGTTGGTGTGTCTTGTGTCGATGTTTGTGTAGTGTATTCCGATTCAATCATGGTAAAGGGTTTTTAGTGTTGAAATTCCGTTTTTTTTGCCGGCGATATAGGCTGTGCGTGTGCCGTCGGGGTTAACGAGCAGTTGCCCGTGGCGCACGATGTTGGTTACCGTCAGTGGTTGGTGCAGGCGGAATAGTTCGATGTGTACTTGGTCGCCTGTTTGCAGTTTCCCGTTGATGCTGCTGCTGACTTCGAATGTCTCGTTGCCGATGCAGCGTAGTGTCAGTTGTCGGTTGGGCAGCCATGTGATGGTAACTGTTTCGTCGATACGTATTTCGTCAGCGTGTATGCAGGTTTCGTTCCATTCGCTGTCGCCGGGTTCGAGGTCCATCATGATGCTCCATGTAGCGAACCCTAAATATTGTGCCACTATGTCGAGTGTCGAGCGGCGTGGCTCGGTGGCGTCGGTGGAGTAGCCGCATAGGCGTTTCAAGGTGTTGGTGCCGAGACCGATGTCGGCCGAAAGGCTTTCGTAGGCCTTTGGCGAGTCGAGTGCGAGTCCGCTGCGCTGTTTTATTTGGTCGATGATGGAGGTTGGTAACATGTTATATTTATTTAGGGTGTTGCAGTTCGCTGTTTTCCGGGTGTGCAAAGATAAGCATTTTTTTTGAATTGTGGTTCATTGTGAAATGGATGAAATGGATGATTGTTCCCGAATGGTTTTATTGTACTTTTGTGGCGAAAAATCAATTCGCATAGTATGGAAAATGTTGTTTTTATCGGTAAGGAAATACGTCGCGAACTGAAGCGTCAAGGGCGTAGTGGTGTGTGGTTGGCGCGGCAGTTGCCCTGTTCTAACAATCATGTTTACAAACTGTTTTCGAAAAAGACGATGGATGCCGACCTTTTGTGGCGCATATCGGACATTATGGACATCAATTTCTTTCGGTTGTATATGGACAAATGGGAACGTCGCCGTCGCATTATCCAAAATGGATAGTGATTTATGGACAAAATAGATAGATTTTCCTATCTATAGTGGATATGCAGTTTTTGTGATTTTTTGATACATATAAACTAACTTTGCAAGGGCATAAAAAACGAAGATGGAACAAGCCGAAAATCCGGGAAAGAGTAGGCACTGATAAAATAAAACAAGAATACTTATGACAAACTCAAATAGCGCATTTTATCGTCCAGAGTGGACATGTGGCAGATATAACGCCGAGAAACATGTGGCAATCATGTATAATCTGTTGGCCGGTTTTAGTTTTTTATTTGAACAGCAGTCGGCTGATGTGGTTGGGCAGATATTGAACGCCGGCCGTAATGGTTCGGTTGATATTACCGATTTGGCGCGACACACCGGCATTGCCGAGGAATCTATTCTGAAATTCGCAGACGTGTTAGTGCAGCAAGGTTTATTGACCGACCACATTTACACTCGGGACGAAATTGCCCACTATCGGCATGCATTGGCCAACGACAGACACAATCAGCCTGCGTGGGTCGATAAATCGACGACAGAAAAACTACCGATGGACACTTCGAATGCAGAACAAGCCTATTTTGATGCCGTGAATGACGGCAAAACGGTTTGTTCCGTGATGTTTGAATTGACCTATCGCTGTAGTGAAAAGTGTATTCACTGCTATAACCCTGGTGCAACACGTAACGACGAGGAAGTAAGCCATCGTGGCGATGTGCAAGAGTTGACGCTTGACGAGTACAAACGCATTATTGATGATTTGAACGATCATGGTTTGGTGAAAGTTTGTTTGAGTGGCGGCGACCCGTTCTCGAATAAAAATACATGGGATATAATCGACTATCTCTATCAAAAAGAGATTGCTTTTGATGTATATACCAACGGGCAGCGCATCACAAAAGAGGTTCAGCGATTGGCCGATTACTATCCGCGTTTGGTAGGCGTGAGCATTTACAGCGGCGTAGCCGAAGACCACGATGCCATTACGCGTATTCCCGGTTCGTGGCAGCGTTCGATGCAGGTAGTCAAAGAGTTGTCGGAACTGGCGGTGCCAATGAACTTGAAATGTTGCGTGATGCAACCCAACTTGCATACCTATTATATGGTGGCCGATTTGGCGCGACAATTTAATGCCGTACCTCAGTTTGAAATCAATATCACAGAATCTAACACGGGCGACCTATGTGCCAAACAACTGCGATTGACCGAAGAGCAACTGCAAGTTGTATTGCGTGATAACAACCTTGCCTTGTATGTTGGTAAGGAAGCACCGAACTATGGAGGACAAAAGCGCGATCTATCTTTATGCAGTTGTGGAAGTGGTAAAACAAGTTTCTGTATGTCGCCGAATGGTGATTTGAGAGCGTGTCCGGCATTTACTATGGTGTATGGCAATTTGTGTGGTCGGACGATAGTGGATGTGCTGACCAATAGTAAAACGCTGGCAGAGTGGCGTGCAGCCGTGGTAGCAGACTACACCGAGTGTGGAAAATACGACTATTGCGACTATTGTAATCTTTGTGCCGGTGTGAACTATACCGAGCACGGCGACTTCCGCAAACCGGCGGAAACCAATTGTTTTATGGCTAAATGCAGGTACAATCTTGCCCATAAACTGATGGAGCATGATGCACCGATGAACAGAGAAGAATTTGTAGCGGCATTGCAACAATTACCGAAGGCCAAGGTAACCTTGCAGCGTCAATATCATACAAAGGGATAAGTGGTGTCTCCCGCAGTACACCTATAACCATCTAATTTTTACGACTATGAATGTAAATCTTGGTTAATGTCAATGTTTCTTTAGGAGAGGTATAACTCTCCTAAAGATTTTTGTTGTTTTTTAAATCGTTAAAGTAATATGTACTCATATAAAGTTATTAATGGAATTCAGGTTGATTGTAATTATATATTGAATGAAGAAAATTTAAACAATCTTGCTAACGCTGTTATTACATTTTATTGGAATGGTCAAAATGTAAATTATCCAAATGTTGGCGGAAATTTTACTCTTGAAGAAATTGATGAATGGTTAAGCAATATAGTAAAATAATGCATTACAATAACGATTTGTTTAATAATTTGATCACTCACCACCAAGGCAATGGGCAAACACTAATGCTCATTGCCCACGCCGATGTGGTAAAAATGATGGTAACTTACATAGATGAATCAGGATTCATTTATGTAAAGCCATACGGCGGTATAGATGTAAATATCCTGCCATGCCGACAAGTGGAAATCCATCATGGCGATACGAAAGTTGTGGGCATTATAGGCAAAAAACCTATTCATCTGCAAAGGGAAGAAACCGGCAATTTGTCTTGGGAGAATATAT
>SFDZ01000005.1 GCA_004557405.1 Bacteroidales bacterium | reverse complement strand
TGTTTCACGGATTAAAGTTTCCTGTATAAAACGCACCGGATAATGCTCGTCATTGCTGTAACAGCATTCAACATAATTGTTTGTGCCCAAGAACGATATAAAAACTTTTCGTGCCATAACTATTAACTTTTTAGTGAAGTGCCTTATCTAATTTTTCAATAATTATTTTTCCATTCAATTCATTGCAAAACAAACGCTTAGCATCTCCATCTGCCCATGCATCGCATTCGTGTGTATATGCGTGTGAACCTCTTAGTTTCTTGTAATCCAATCGGCGAACATTGTTTTTCCGATTTGATATAGCAAACACAATCAAATCGTCAATACGTTCATTTATGTGCCAAATTCGATCTTGTGGCAAGTCTTTTACACTATTTCTAAAATCATTACCCTCACAAACAAAATCACATTCAAAAGGCAATACTTCTTCTCGATATATTGTTCGTTTTGCATTTTCCCATGCGATTTGTCCCCATGGAGAAAACTTGCCGTTTTGTATCCAAAGTGGATTCAATTCTGAATAAGAATCTAACTGAATTCCTAATGATACTTTACGATAAGAATATGCATTTTTCCTTATAGTATCAATTTCACTCCAAACTATAGGCAGATGAGGAACTTGCAATACTTCATCGCCTCCTTCAAAAATGTATATAGTTTGGTCGGCAATAAAAGTGCCAAGTACTTGTGCAAAACCTGATACAGATTTGAATCCACCAGCTATGTTGAAAATGAATTGTGAATAATTATCTGAGTTTTTCAGTTCAAATGCCCATTTTGCAAAATTTGACAATCCGACTTCAAAATCATGCAAACTTTGTGTGTTCAACGATTCTATTTTTTGGAGTTGAACATTTTCATATCCATTTTTTTTCATCCACTCTTCAACCAATTCAGCAGCAAGTTCTCCTAATATGGTATCTGTATGTATCAAATAATATATACAATTTGATTTTTCTACATTATTATTTCGTTGCCACGTCAACAAGCATTTCAATTCTGCCGACGCTTTTTTTGCTTCACTTTCGTTTTTTTCATTCCATTTCGACAACAATTGTTCCCAGTGTTCTGTAATTATTTTGTATATATCAGCTGGAATATCCTTTTCCGATTTTGCATTACTGTATTTGGTAAGAATATTAGATAATTCTTCATTTCCTTTTGCGGGATTGGTCAGAACACTTGTTCCACAGGTATTTATGATTTGATATTGTGGCATGTTTGCAGATTTTTGGAGGTTTTGCGCCATTATTTTGTATTAATATTAAACAATTCTTTTTCGAGTAGCTCGAATAGCTCTTGTTCTTTGTTTGGACCGATAGTAGTGTCTTGAAGTGAGAAACTTATAATGCCTGACTCTTGACATTTTTCTTTCTGCATATCGTTTTTTACACTATCGGTTATGAATAGTGCTTTACTACTCATGCCACCATAATTCTTTATGGCTGTTCGGAATTTATCAATATCATTTGAGCTACTAATTTGTGTTTTGCACTCAACAAACAGAATTTTTGTACCAGTATTGACTATAATATCAATTTCGTTTTTTGTTAACGGATTTGCTTTTGCTTTCTCCGGAAATAAACAATTTAGGCGTATATCTTTTGCATACCGCCAATGCGATAGCATACGTGCCACCTTGTATTCAAACCAGCCTGCATGAAAAGCCATTCTGACTGCGTTTGGCGACTCCATCTCGAACACTTGTACTCCCTCTCTTTTGGTAAACATTGTCAACCGAACAAAATCCGGTTTTTCCCATTCCACATAGTTGTTGTCGCTCAATACTAATTGTCCTCTTTTTTCGGCAAGTTTTCTGTCCCACTCTTTTGATAAGATAGTAGTTAGTTCGTTGAATGTTTTGTAATTACTTTTTCTTGCCCTTATCAGACAATCCATTGTTTTTTTGTCTTCTTCGGTATAATCAGAGAAAGGTGTATAATGTGTTAATGCGTTATTTTGCATGCGGAACAACACATCCATATCGAATTCGAAATCAGTCTTGCTCTGCATTGTCCTATAATTCCACAAGACATTGTTTTGGTCCATATACACAACTTCGGCATTGGGCATTTTGTCGAAAACACGACCGAATAACACTGTCCAAGCTTTTGTTCCTCCTGATATATTGAGCGTTATTTCATCATTTTTATATTTTTCAGCAAGCGTCTCTACTCGTTCTAATATTTTTTGTGGATTGGTTGCATCAAGTGGTTCTTGTTTGTCAACGCCCATTTTTATCTCACGCCTTACAGCTTCAACTACATATTGACTTTCAACAGAATAGATGAATACTACCTTATCTGGCTGTGTGGCAACGATGCCATGATAAACCGGTGCGGGCTGTCCGCCTACGAGTGTTATGTGTACTTTCATTGTCTACATTTTAATTTTCGGTATCAAAAGTACAAACTAAAATTCAATTTTCGGCACCGAATACTAACTCCAACGCCAAAGCCGGCCAAAGTTCAAACTTCGACAAATCCAAATCTTCGATTCGTTTCCACTGCAAAACTTCGATTTATATCGGGAGTGGCACCGAGGGTGGAGATGAGGAGGGTCATTTAAATTATGTCATTTTTTTGAAGAACGATTTAAGGCCATTCATTCTACACTAATTCGACTTGACAAATTTTACCTGCTTTTGATATTTGTTTGATTCTTACTTTTATAGTCGTTCCTGTTGAAATTTTTGCGGCGGAGTATTTGGGCAAAACTAACTGAATACTATAATCGTAAGAGTCAATCATTACTTTTTTCATCTCTATACATTTCGCACTTACAATATCTCCCACATTCAAATTTGCAGGTGTATAGCTGAGTGATTCAGCAGTTTCTGGAACTGACTGAATTATGCTATTATCTTCTGTTTTCTTATTCTTAACAGATTCAATTGCTATATCTTGTCCAGTGATTTTAGAATAGCGTTGTAAAGATTCTCTATCTTTCTTTGCGTTCAAGAATTCATTTCCGTCTCTATTTGTTGTTGACATCTTCATATAGGAGAACTTTTTATCCATGCCTTGTGGAATCCCTATTGCCATTGCCACCAACTCTTGTAGATACATGGAATTAAGCCATTTGTTTGATTCAGTTTTATCTGACAATGCAGCAAATGGATTATTATTCATCTGTGAAGTTGTGTTTTGTTCCACAAAATGCCCCATCATATCTTCATAATATGACATATATGTTTCAATTGTATCTTCGACAAATTGCAACTTCAAATCCGAAATTTTGACTTTACCAAATCCATAAGCTTTACCAAATCCAAGACTATGGTAACATTTGTCGTTCATTCCGTGAAATGTTATTGCAGAAAGCAGAGCCCCCAATTCTACAGGCTTAAGATTATGAAAACTAATTTTCTCAAAGAAGGAAACCCCTTTATTAAGCATAGAACAAGTCTGTTCCATTTTTGTAGTGCCTTCGTTTTTATAGTCAGCCTGATTTCTTACAGGATAACGCTTTCTTCCTGCTATTCTTTGAGCACTATTCCAATCACGGCCATTCTCAACATAAAGAGGGTAAAAAGATGGATGAGGGGTGGCTGACACAAAGTCTTTCCCAGCAAGTGCAGTTGGCTGTCCATTTGCGAAAGCATGTGTAAATTGGACACGACCTCGTAATGCTCCTGTTTTTTGCGTATAGCCAAAAACACATTCTGCCAAGTCTAATTTTTCAATATTTTTATGTTCGTCAGGAATAGCATCAAGCACAGATTTCTCGAACGGGTATTTATACATATAAGCCAATCCGATACTATGAACCTTGTCTCCTCCTTTTTTGAAAAAAACAGGTATTCGTTCTCCTGCATACAACTTTTTACGCCAGAAATCTTTGAAATCAGGTGATTCTGTATGTATTGTTTTGAACGCTCTAACCAATTCGTCTGACAACACTATAGGAGATTCTCTATCTGGCTTCAAGAATACGAATTCATAATATTTCCCAGTCCACTTCTCTTTTCCACTCTTTCTGTCAAATACCTTTTTTCTTTGACTAGGTTGCCCAGTAAATACAAGTATGCCTTCTTGATCACCTCCAAATTTATAAAACTTCCGAGGCTCAATTTTATTGGTTTTCAATTTCGCTTTTTGCAATTCTTCGTCTTTTGTAAACTTGTCCACTTTACATGAAGATTCTGCATTGCACAGCATGTATTTATATTTTGCAGTTTTGTTCCCATCGTCTTTGAAGTTATCACCCTTGACAAATTGTGATAGTTTTGTATTGAATTTCTTGTCGATAGCTTCGACAGAAATTCTTCCCGGTTCTCCCCAATCATACAAATAATATCCATTATCGGTATATTGTAGCCAACCACAGCGAATTCCTCTCATTTTGGAGCGATAATCATTATTGTTTAAATCTCGCAAACCAAAACTCTGATTATCCACCTGCGTAATCTTTCCAAATGACATTATCTCCAAAACATTCCTTATACAGCCCTTTATGCTTGTAGCAGGTATAAAATATTTATTATCAGAAGTTTTTGAAAACGATTTATATTTTTCATTTTTTGCATCAGCATCCTCTCTTGTATGTCCATTCCTTACAAAAATTGGTGTCTGTGCAGTGATTTTCATCTCGATAGTTCCTGATATCCCATCCTCAAACGGAATATCCTGCGAAATCTTATCCGCCCAATCAGGGAAGAAAACCTTATCGTTCAGTGGAACAAAATTAAACGGTGCTTTTATTGTTGCCATAATTAATCCTCCTCATTGTTAAATCCAACAAAAACTAATTCTGCGGGCTGTAAGACCTGCATCCCTTCGCACAACTCATCTGGTTGTTCTTTCCAGATTTGTCTGAATTTCAATTGTTTGCCATCCATTCTGTGAGAATAAAACTTCTGCTCTTGCATTACTCCATCAAGAGCATTTAAATCGTATGTATTGACGATATACTTGCCATCAACATACTTTATGTTTATGGACTTCTGTCCATCGAACAGCAGACCTTCAATAACGAAAGGATTTGCATTATCTGCAATTTCAAGTTCAAAAACTTCATTATTTAGGACTTGTGGCTCTTTCTTGTCACTATACCACAGATAGCCCTGATATTTTGATTTTTCTATCTTCATTTTTGATCCTCCTTCCTTTTATCTTCAGGATAAACTTCGACATTATTTTCAAATAAACTTCCTTTAAAAACTCCGTTTCCACGGTTCACGCCACCTCCGAGAGGCAGCATCCCTTTACAAATGTCCTTCAACGCATCTTCAAAGGATTCTTGTATTTTTTCACCTTCCAAAGCACTTTTTTTAGCAAGAATATTCAATATAAACTCTTGACCTCTACCATAGGTATTTTTTTCAGAGAACAGTGCGCCATCAATAGCCCCGCCCGTGAATCGGTCAATGGCAACGTGGTTGAGGATTTTATCTTTAAGTTTTTGTTCAATCACATCAGAGAACAAAACATTGCCACGTAGTTGATTTACCATTTTATTATCTGTGTCTTTTTCGCCTTCAGAGCCAAACAGGTCTCTTACAGCCTTATTGTTCTTTCCAACTACTTTTTCTCTCTCCTCTTGCGTTTTAAGTTTATCGGCAAAAACACTTGTCAATTTATTGTAGTGATATGCCACCCGATGCGCCAAAGCACCCTTCACCGATGTTGCCGGAATCAGGACAAGTTCTTCTGTCAGTTCTCCCTTGCCATCTTTCCAAACCACTTTTTTTTCTTTAACTGGTGTCATATCTACCTCATCATCACCATAACCACTGCCGAAAAGGAAGAAATCTTCGGGGTGAAGTTTTAGTTCGTATTTAACCCAGCCGTCATTTTTATCATTGCTTTCTGGTTTATGGTATTTTGAATCCCAAAAATCTGAATCCAATGCAGAAGACTTGTCCAAATAGGCTTTCAGTTGGTCTTGTTTGGTTAAATCAAGAGTCTTTGTTTGTAAATCTACGACTTTGATTTTGCCGAAGCCGCTGCGAGTGCCACCGCCAATACGGAAGGTCTGGCTTTGGACTTGCTCCAATATCTTGTTAAAGTTGTCAACGGTCTCACACTTCGCAACCATTTCCAATTCAAAACAGAAGCGAGTGCCGGCGAAACACACTTGCTCGTCAAATTTGCCAGCCTTGTCGGTCACCCCCTTATCGTTGATTCGGACATGCTGGCGAATGGGTAGTTTGTTGTAATTCTGCAATAAAGGATCTGTTTTTATAGCATCCAATTTCATTCCGTCAACCACTTCGCCTTTCGAGTTGAGAATTTTCGCTTCAGTGAAGATGATTTCGGAGCCTTGTCCATCTTGACCTTTCTGAAAACCAAATATTTGGTTTACATCGAAGTCCGTTGTTTTTACATCTTCAATCATGTGCCTTACCACGCCTGCAATGGCCGTTCCCGGAATGTACGGCAATCCGTTCACATCGGTAGCCACGAGCGCATCGGTAAGTATGTCTTTTTCGCCACTACCTACGGCAAGCGGAGTTTCCGCCTCTATGACGAAACGAGCCAAGAAGCGGTGTGTGTATTCTGAAAATTTCATTGTTCCCATTATTTGTCCTCCTTTCTGCATTTCTTTGCCATTTCGGCGGCAAGATTGACTAATGCCTCCCTGATATTTTTCTCATTTTCTTTCATAAACTCCTCCAATTTTTTCCTACGATTGCCGTCCCAATCTGACGATTTTACACCATGACCAATATAAGTGCTCACATTGCCGATAATTTTGCTATCTTCTTCTGTCGCCATAGCAATACCACGGATAGCCCCCCATTGTGAAGCGAATTTCTCTTTGCCTTGGAAGGCTGCTTTATTGTCATTTACCCATACGTTGACGTTTGAATAAATGCAATTATCCTTATTTTCTTCCGATTGTTGTTTTTGGATATAGTCCAACAAAGGAGAACCACTTAACGTTTTTTTGTCGGGATTTGGTGAATTATCTACTTTGTCATCAACTATATATAAAGCTTGACCATCCTCTTTCGCCTTCAGAAACTCCGGATTGTAAATCACCTTGCCAAAACCTTCATTATTGTAGGAACCAAGGTATCTTGATTCGAGTTCAGGCAAATTATCGCATTTTGAAACATCTACTACAAAAACGCTGCCTTTTTCAATACCACAGCGGTCAGTGTCGAAACACTGGCGTTGGAAATTCCACGGCGCATATTGGAATGTGCGGATTTGCGATTTATCCCAAAGTATCTTGGCCTCTTTAGGCAAACCGAGTTGTTCTTCAGTAGGTCTGAAAGTCGGCAAACCATACGTATCCAAGAAAATCAAACGGGCATCGGCATAAACGGCAATCTGGTTGTTATCTGATTTTCCACTTTCAACATCATTATAATTGGTTTCAGTTATTTTCACCAAACCATATTGTGCAGTACGCGAACGACCTACACGTTTCTTTCCGACCAATGCGTTTTTGACGACTGAAGCCAAGTCATCGGTATCGACTTGTACTTCGAACAACAGTTCCAATCCTTTTTGCAAAGACTCATAGCCGTACATCTTATTATCTTCCGAGCGACGTTTTTCTCTGTCGTATGCCGACTTGATGGCAAAGTTGGTTTCAGTTTTCACTTCTGTAGCTTTATCGCCAGCAAAAGTGTAGAATCCGTTGCGACATTGCTTCAGCTGCTTTTTCTTCAATGTGTCATCTTCCAAATTCGGAATTAAATGATGAACATATATTTCACCATCAGTAATCTTTTTCAATTTCGGATAAAACATTGAAGCAGGAATTTTCAATCCACGAACATCTCCTTTGGAAGGATGCGCATCACCAAAACGAACTTTGCTACTATGGAAAAGTTCCAATGTTTTTTCATTCATCCCTAACTTTTCGTAAAGTTCGCTTGCCACTATGCCGAGGAAGCAACTTCCCGGAATGAAATCCAATGTCTGGTTTGGTCCTTCGGTGGCAGCTTTCTGGTTGAGAATCACATCCGAAAGCAAATTACATTTGAATTTAAGCGTTGTCATTGTCGTCCTCCTTTCTTCCTGTTATAGTACAACGTCCCAAACCACGATTGCGGTTTTGTCCCATTCGCTTGATAAAACCAAACGATTGTATAATTTCATCCGCCATTCCGTCTGGAACATTCAATATTTCACCATGCAAAGTGCATGGCACTACCACTTGCATTTTTCGTAGACTATGTTTTTTGGCAATACCGTCGTTATCAATAGCGGTGCTGGCGATGTCGCGGTACATAAAACGAGCGGCAGTGTTGGAGGTAATCGCATCGTATTCCTCTTTCTTAAGTTCGGCATTGGTGAAAAACATACATCCTTTTTCTTTTTGCTCTTTATCATCAAAGAAACCGAATGCATCAAAGAAGTTGTCGTCAAGATTCTTTTCTTGTAAACCTCGTATTTCTTCAACAGCTTCACGCACCAATCCTTTGATGGTTTTACCGGGAATAAAAGGCATCCCTTTTTCATCTTTCACCACCAAAGCATCCACGTCGGCTCCGGCTGCTAAGCCCGAACCGCAATGCCAATCGGTGTGAAACTCTATCTTATATTTTATGTTCATTTTTCTACCTCCTTTGTCGTTTGATTGTTTATTGTATGAATGGCAAGAATATCGTAAACGGGCGATTTATACTGCTCATCTTTATTCTTATATTCAAAAGTTACTTTCTTTATCAAATTCAACAACTTATTATTTGTAGTCATCGACTTCAAACGCAGCAACTTCTGCTTTGCCATTTCTGGATTGTCGTGTAAAAGGCTCATCCATTGGCGCAGATGCGACTTGACAGCATTACCTTCCTTGCCATCCAATTTATTTGCTTTCGTCTTCAAATCCTCAACCAGCCATTTATCGCCTTTTACTTCGTTTATATAATATGGTCCGAACTGGAAGCTGATATTTTCCTGTGGCGTCAGTTCACGCTTGGCAATTGCCGACCAATCCTCAGTAAACGAATCCTGCACTTTGTGGAACATCAAACAAGATTTTGGCAGTTCTTTGCCCTCCTTAATCTCCTGCTTATCCTTGGCATCTTTCTTGGCCAGTGAGCATAGAGTTTCAGCAAGATTGTAGCCGTAATAGAATGGGTATGATGATTTGATGTAGGCTATTCCAGCACAAGCTGTAAGATTATCGAATTTCAATTTTTCATATTTGCTCACAAATTTTGTCTTGACTTCGAATTGTTTGATAAACTCTGTTACATAATCCAAAGCTATATCGGCACGACAAATTGTAGTGAAATCATCTCCACCAAGAACAATCGGTCGGATTGGAATGAACTTGTCTTCGTTGAACTTGTTCTTCACTGCTTTATAAGCCTCAACGGATGCCGCTTTTGTGGCTTCGTCAAGTGATTTTGAAAACTCCTTGAATTGCGTTTCGTTTGTTCCAATGGCTTGCACCACTTGGCCCAAACCGTTACCATCGGCATGGATAATAGCAATCCAGTCGTTATCTTTAGTGATGTCCTCAATATCGTATGCTATTTGGTCATCTTTGATATCTGGAATATTAAAGGCTTTCTTACATAAAATTTTTGTAGTACGTTTCCTTTTTCCATCACGATCCTCAAACAATTTTGCACGAGTTCCAGCATCATAATGTTCATCTCCTTTTTGTAAGACTACCGGCATCCCAGTCTGCCTACATCTCTCGATTCCCATCAGTCCAAGTGTTGCACTACGCATTGGTTTATTGCGCTGTGTGCGAAGTCGTTTTTCCAATTCGTTGACAGCCGTTTCGAAGTCATTCCCGTCGAATTTCACAATCGCCTGACTGACCGTCACACCTGGCGCAAATTCGAAGATTGCCTTTGGAAATTCACGAACAATCTTCGCACATTCTTGCTCGTTGTTGAAGATGTACTTGATATTGCCGGCAGCGTGAAGAATACAGTTATTGTCCTTTATCAACTCTTCTGATGCCGTTTGGGAATCCACATTCTTTTTCCCCGACAATAGTTCATAGAACTTTTGGGAACATATTTCCTCTACAAGCTCACTCGCCCCGACAATCTCTCGGAGCTTGTTTGTCTGAAAAATGAAGCCTTGTATGCCTTGCACCGCCGCTCCGTATAAATACTTCACTTCATCCATATTTTTTTATTTATTATTATTTTTTATTCTCTGATTTCACCATCCCGAATCCCAGACTCACGCCCTTGCCGAGCCCAATGTAGTCGGGAAGCGAGACGTTGGTCTTGAACTCTAAGTCAAAAGCCATCATCTTCACACCCTTATACAATAACGGTCGAGGTTCTTCAATCGCAATAATTTTACAAACCACCTGTTGCTCAAAATGCACACCAATCCCTTTGGCAAACGACAATACATTACCAATCAGGATTTTTTCTAACATCGCATACTTCTCAACCACACTGTCAAGACTCATATATTTTTCGTAGTTTGCACTGTTTAACGGCAACCACTTGCGCAATGTATACTGAAATTCCGTGTCCCATGGTTGCAACAACCATTGATTTGCTCGTATAGATTCTACCACAAAGTCTTCTTCACGTTTCCCAATTTTCAATTTAAAATCAGCCTGCGAAAAGAAACTACCGATAGTCTCGGTTCCCTCTCCAACACAAATGATAGCAGCTTTGCCGTGAAGACGTTTATATTGAATTAGCGGATAACGATAGCGCAGATTATCACCTATATGATTGTGAAACAAAGTCAAGTCTGCAGGTACTTTACTGATGATTGCGCCGCGAAAAGCAGATACATCGCACAATAACAAGGAATTCCGAAAATGGATTATTAAGAGTTTAATCTTTTTTTGTGTATTCATAGTATTACCCAATCAATGGCATAGTTAATAGTAAAGTTTCTGCAAAAATAATGTTTTTTACGCAAAATACCATTAATCTCAACATTTTTTTCTGAACTTTTTCCGTATCTCATATTTTTTATGTACTTTTGGAACGAAAAGTAACCCGATTCAGAAAATGAAAACCGCATTAGTTTTGGAGGGCGGAGCCATGCGTGGATTGTACACCGCCGGCGCATTAGACGTTTTTCTGGACAACGACATCGACGCCGATGCCGTTTACGCCACGTCGGCCGGTGTACTCTTTGGCGTAAACTACATATCGAAACAGCGCGGACGGACACTGCGCTACAATCAACGCTACGCCGCCGACCCGCGATATATGGGACTGCGCTCGCTACTCACTACCGGCAATATCGTCAACAAAGAATTTGCTTACTACGAAATCCCTTTCAAACTCGATGTGTTCGACCAAGAGGCATTTGCATTGTCGCACACCAAACTGTACGCCACCGTTACAAACGTACACTCCGGACAAACGGAATACAAAAAAATCGACGACGTGCTACAACAAATGGAAATTTTGCGAGCCACTTCGGCCATGCCGTTCGTATCGAAAATGGTGGAACTCGACAAGCAATTCTACCTCGATGGCGGCATAACGGACAGCATTCCGCTCGCACGCTGTCTGAACGATGGCTACGACAAAGTAATTGTGGTGCTGACACGACCGGCCAACTATCGCAAAAGAGCCATGAATCCGCTGTTGGCAAACATTTTCTACCGAAAATATCCCAATCTGGTCGAGGCTATTTGCCGGCGACACACTATGTATAATGCGCAAATAGAACACATCGAACGGTTGGAACAACAAGGGAAAATTGCCGTCATTCGTCCGACAAAACACATACACATCGGACGCATCGAGAAAAACCCCGACACACTACAAACCATGTACGATTTGGGAGTAAACGATGCTACACAACTATTGCCACGCCTAAAGGATTATCTGCGCGCTTAACCCACTGAACGAAAGCACATTACTGCGCACGTTCCATACGCGCACGTTCGTATTTGGTGCGATAGTTGAAACCAATGGTGTAATTGAACGTGAATTGTGTGCCCGACGACCGGCCGTAACCCGGCACATACCAAAGTAACTCTTTGTTGTCGAGCGACGAATGCAGCAACAGATTTATCCGCACCGACCATCCCATGGTGAAACCATTGACCAAATCGACACGCACGCCGGCCAACAACTCCAGCCAACCGGCATAAGCATGGCGCCCGTGCCACGCCAGCGCATCCGTTTCGCCCCAATAGTCGCGCGCAAGCGGCACCGACGACAATTCGTAATTGACCACACTCATGCCATAGCGCAAGCCGACAAACGGATAGTGCCGATTCAATTTCTCGGAACCATCTTCACGCTTGGTTTTCAATACATTATAATTCAATCCCAGCCTCCAGAACGGGGCGCCGGCACGATATGTCGCGCCATTGTCGGCCACATGCTCAATGGCAGCATAGCCTACCTCGACTATCGGGAAAAATTTATTACGCAGATTGACGTCGAATTGTATTTCGCCCGTAATCACGCCTTTGTCCACCGCAATGCCCATCAACGGCGATGCAATGTCGAGATGCGCCGAAAAACCACGGAAAACCACCGAATCCGACGGCGATGTCGGCTCGCGCATTTGTGCCATCAGCCCCGTTACGGCCGACAACAGACAAACCACCATTAACACATTACGCAAACGATTCATGCCACATCAACGATAATAAAGACGCAAATGATTTTCGGCAACATTCTGCACCGTTTCTTTTTCGACGACAACGGAATCGATTTGATGCGCCGTAGCCGCCACAGACGTTATAGTGTGATAGACAAAGCAGCCGCATTCCAACGAAATAAAATTGGTGTCGTTGGCATGGCGGATAATCAGTGTGTCGGTGCCCAACGTATCGCGCTGCAGCACAAACGCCGTAGAATCGGCATGCACACGCAACGGCAAAGCCAACGCACTGACCGCCGTCCCGTCATACAACACCGAGTCGTTATCGACACCAAAAACCGTCAGTTTTTCGGAAGTCGGCGTCGTGGTAAACTTCTCTGTCGCGGCATTGTATGTGGTTTTATACAGCGCCACACCCATCAGCACCGTCTTCTCTTTGCGACAAACGGTATCGTTGCCGTTGCACGCCACAAGCAACGTTGCCATGGCGCATACACACGCTATTTTACAGCAATTCTTCACTTTGGGACTATACAAATGTAAATAACTCTGCAGGCGACTTCCGTTTCTTTGTCGGCACCACATTTCCTGCCGCTGCATAACCCATCGGAACCAAGACAACCGGTTCGACATCGGCCGGCAAGTGCAAGATGGCAGCACAACGTTTTGCATCGAAATTGCACACCCAGCACGTACCCAAACCGACTTCGGCCGCGGCCAATGTGAGATGATCCACAGCGATGGCCACATCAATGTCGGCGTGGTCTTTACCATCGTTGGGGCGATGCCACGACCGTGTATGGTCGGCACACGCTACCACGCACACAGGCGCATCGGCAAACCATTCGCGCTGATAGCAACCATTCAACGCAGTCAGTGTCTGTGTGTTCGTTACGACAAAAAAATGATAGGGCTGCAAGTTCACTGCCGATGGTGCCACACAAGCACATTGAAGCACATAATCTATTTTTTCGTGTTCGACAGGCCTATTCGCATCAAAATGGCGCAGCGAATAGCGTTGTTCGGCTATTTGTTTGAACATATTCACAATGTTTTCACTTCGTTTTTCAAAAAATCCAACGCCACGTCGGTTGGCGTTGTTTTTAGTGCGGCATACATCTCTATCAAGCACTGCGCCAACTGCAGCGCCGGTGCCGATGGTTGCACTTGTCCGGCCGACGCATTGATGATACGCACTAAATTTTCGCGTGCATTGCGCACCAGCACCCATGCCTGTTGCGACACATAGATTTGTTGCGACACGTTGTGGTCAAACTCGTCGCGCACAGTTTGCAGCAAGCGCGTTTGCAACTCCAAGTTGGTCATTCCCTGCAGGTCGAGGCGCAAAATCATGGCTTCGGGCTGTGTGCGTTCGAGCAACAATGTCAGTCGCTCGTAAGCGCGCAGACGCGCCGGCGTCAGTTGGTTTTGATTCATTTTGCGGAGTTCAAAAGCGCGCCGTTCGGTTTCGGCGGCCAATAGTTTGTACAACACCAACCACGTCGTCAGCGCTACCACCAACGCCGGAACGGTATATTTCAGCAAGTCCAAAAATAGTTCCATAGTTTTTTCGTTTTTTTTAATTAACCGCCAAACGCAGTCCGACAAATGTCAACGCCACGCCCGGCACCACACTGATGCCGCCGTAGGCTATCGCGTTCCACACTTCGCCACGTTCAAGCCACGCCAACACAAAGGCTTTCAGCATCGACATTTCGGTCAAATTTCGGCTGCCACCTGATAATGATTGCGTTCGGCCGACGAGCGCGAAATCAATTCGCCCACAAATCCCGACAAGAACATCTGCGTGCCCAAAATCATGGCCGTAAGCGACAGATAGAAATAGGGCGAGTCGGTTACCAACGGCGCCGGCACACCTTGGGATAAGGCTGCCAATTTAACACCGCCAACCACGCAAACCGCCACAAATCCGACCAAAAACATCAATGTGCCCAGCAAGCCAAAAAAGTGCATTGGGCGCTTGCCGAAACGGCTGAGAAAATAGAGCGAAAACAAGTCGAGATAGCCGTGTACAAAACGTTCCAACCCGAATTTCGATGTACCAAATTGGCGTTTACGATGTTCGACCACTTTCTCGCCAATGTTGGTAAAACCGGCATTTTTAGCCAGATAAGGAATGTAACGGTGCATTTCGCCGTACACTTCGATATTTTTGACCACTTCGCTGCGATAGGCTTTCAAGCCGCAGTTCATGTCGTGCAATTTCAGGCCGGTAACGCGCCGCGCCGTAGCATTGTAAATTTTCGAGGGCAGATTTTTGGTCAATGCGTTGTCGTAGCGTTTTTTCTTCCAGCCCGACACCAAATCGTAGCCTTCGTCCTTTATCATGCGATATAGTTCCGGAATTTCGTCCGGCGAGTCTTGTAAATCGGCATCCATCGTTATGACGACATCGCCTTGTGTTTTGGCAAACCCGCAATACAACGCCGGCGATTTGCCGTAATTGCGCCGAAAGCGAATGCCGTGCACGGCGGCGTCGTTTTGATGCAGGTCGTTGATAATTTGCCACGAATTGTCGGTGCTGCCATCGTTCACAAAAATGATTTCGTACGAAAAGCCATGTTCACGCATCACGCGCACAATCCATTCGTAGAGCGAAGGCAGCGAATCGGCCTCGTTGTACAGCGGAACTACTACTGATATATCCATAAACAAAAACGATTATTTTAGTTCGACATCGGGGCGTCGCGTTTGACCAAAGCCGCCGTAAACAGCGACACCATCAGGCCGGCCAGCACATCTAACCAAATGTAATTGAGCGACATATTGATGGGTGTCAGCACTTTTTTGACTTCGGCCACCTCCGCAGCGCCAAGGGGCAACTGCATCTGCTCCATCAGTTTCAGCGATTGGTCAATCTGATGCAACAGAAAATCGGGACTGATGTAGTTGAAGTAGATGAGTTTGAACACTGCGGCAACCAATGCGGCATAGAAAAATAGTTGGATGCCATACCACAATGCCGTGCCGTAGGAGATGACGCCATCGCACACGCGCTCGCGA
This sequence comes from Bacteroidales bacterium, assembly GCA_004557405.1. Lineage (GTDB taxonomy): Bacteria > Bacteroidota > Bacteroidia > Bacteroidales > Paludibacteraceae > W0P28-013. The sequence goes on along the minus strand of SFDZ01000005.1, from coordinate 155,080 downwards.
CAATCGACCGCCAAACGATATGCCACATACGGCATCAGCAGCACCAACACCCACGACAAAACGTTGGGAATCACGGCTTCGATGGTCGAAAAGTAGAAGTTCAGACTAAACATCAGCCCGAACAAGAGGCCAAAATACATGGCGTGTTTCAGAATCATTGGTTTCATAGCCGGACATTCGTTGTTAAAAAACAAGCAAAGGTACAATTTTTTCTCGAAAGTTACAAAAAAAGGAAGGCAAAACTGCCCTCCTCCGTTTTGTCGACGCCCGAGAGTTTACTCATCGACCTCCATATTGGCCGGATTGCGATAGTAAATCTTGCCCTCTTCGAACTCCTGAATGGCTTCCAACGTTGGTTTCGGCATCTTTTCGTAGAAACGCGATATTTCTATCTGCTCGTGATTTTCGAACACCTCTTCCATCGTATCCGACGACGACGAGAAATCCTGCAATTTTTTGTCCAAGTCGCGTTTCATTTCGGTAGCGATTTGGTTCGAGCGTTTAGCAATAATGCGTACCATTTCATAGACATTCCCGACCGATTCGGAGAGTTGATTCATGTCGCGCGTTACGGTATTGGTTGGCGCTTTCATTTTTTTGTAATCCATAATCTTTTTTGTCTGTTATTTATTGTTAATTTATTTCATTGTTTTACATGTGCTTTAGCCTCTTTCAGCATACGGTTTGCATCGCGAATATATTTGCCGTTGGGATATTCGCTCGAGTAGTTGTAGTACTCGTCAATCACTTCGCTGAAACGCTCCGATTTTTTCTCATGCACGCTCAGCACAGCCTCCTTGTATTTTGCCTGCAACACCAGGAACAAGAGTGCTTCGCGGTGTTTCGTTTCGGGATAATCCTTCAACGTATTGTTGGCGCAGATAATCGCCGAACGGAAATTATTTCCCAAATACATGCCGAGATTGTAATACAGTTTTGCATTCAGGTAGCCTTTGTAGGCCAATTTATCCTCCAATTCGAATATGTACTGATAGGTTTCGGACGAGCGGTCGCTCAACGGATATTGTTCCAAATAGGCCGTGAACGCTTCCAACGCATTGTGAGTGCTTGTTTGGTCGAGGCGCGGGTCGGCCGAATCTTTGTAATAACAGAAACCTATCATAAAATTGCACTCTTGTGCATAGGTGCCACGCGGATAGTTTTTGACATACGTGTTGTAATATTCGGCGGCAGTAACATAATCCTCCTGTCCGCGATACGACTCGGCCAACAGATACAGCACCTCTTCGGCGCGCCCGGTACCTTTGTAATAGGTGGCGACATCTTCGAGCAACTGCGAACATTTGGCATATTTTTTTTCTTGAAAAAGATTTTTGGCGGCTTCGTATTTCACCTCCGGATTTTTCTCTTTCAATAACTGCTGCATGCCGTTGCACGAAACCAACAAGCCGGCAACCGCCACTATGTACCCCAATCGCTTCAACATATTTTTCAAACTGCAAAGATACAAAAAAAATGGCAAAGTGTACACTTTTTTCGTCGAGATTGACAAAAAACGTGTTTTTTTAGAACAAATAGCCCATTTTTACATAAAAATTGGACAAAGTGCCGTTGTCTTGTTTCGAAAATGGGGCTGCCCAATCGACCGACAAAATGAAATTCTCGTTCATGCCGATTTTCAACCCGATGCCGACTGCCATGTGCGGTCGATACACTGCCTTACGGTCAAAGTTGAAATAGTCGTCGGGATTGAGACCGTCGGCCGCAAGGCGTGTACGCACATCCGCTTCGTCCAACTCGTAAGGTTGGGTAACCATACCGATGTCGAAAAAAGGATTGAGGCCGATGAAGAAATGCTGTCGGCGGATGTCGAAGTTCACAACCCGCGTGCGCAATTCGATGGTGGCAAATGCGTAGCCGTTGGCCAGCACGCGGTTGCGCAACACGCCGCGCAACGAGTTGCCGCCCCCCAGTGCTTCGTACAGCACGCGCTGAATGAACAGCACGTTTTGGTAGGTATTCATGTAAAACGGCGATTTGCCGGCAATCACATTCTGTGTACCGATGCGGTAAGCCAGCGTTATCCGGTCTTTGTAGAGCGGCACATAATGTCGAAAGTCGAAGTTAAATTTCAGGTTGTTGTATTCCGTTTGATTGCCGTAATTTTTAGTATCGAACGCGGCGGAATAGGTAAAAAACGCATCGGCATAGATGCCTTTCGTCGGGTTGGAGCGTGCATCGCGCGTGTCGTAAGTAACGCCGGCACGCACATACGGATGCCAACCGCCGTGCGCTTCATTCGGTTTGATAAGTCCCCAATTGACATATTTTTCGTACAAGCCCTGCACATCGGGATTCAGATATTTGGGATCGTCGGGTGTCTTTTTGCCGTTCAGCATGGCGATGTCGCACTCGTCAATCAAGTAGCCCAACACACCGATACCAGCATTCCACTTAAAGTCTTGATAAATAGTGCCTTCGATGTCTGCCGCAAAGCGAATCAAATCGCGTTTGTACTTATAAAACGCTCGCGACTGATAATTGGCCGTGTCCATTTTCGACGGGTCTTTTGTCCATCGATGCCACGCATTGTTGTACACCGATTGATAACCATTGAAACCATAAAAATCGCACATAGCATCGGGCAGATAGCACATATCCACCGTCAGGCGATGATTGGGAATCAGATATTTGGAGTCGTAGAAGAAACGAAATATGCCATAATGTTTGGTGGTGTACGCCGCCTCCACATAAAATGAATGAATATATTCCGGATATTGCGAACCATCACCATAATAATAAACATTGGCCAACGCGCCGCCCTGAAAACCAAGGTCGGCATCGTAGGCAACGCTTGGCAATGCGCCAAAATTCCAGCCGGTTTTGATTTTTTTCTTGGGAGCAGCCACCGTGTCCGGCTGTTGTCCGGAGGTTACGACCGCCAACGAATCTTGCGCCACAACCACCAACGCCATCGACACAAAGCAGAGAGCGAGAAGTATTCTTTTCATAGCAGGCAACCATTAAAATAATTGCAACAAATAGGCTACCGCCACGCCCAAATAGGTGCCGACGGCATAGCCCACCAAGCCAATGACAATGCCGCTGATGAGTACTTTTTTGTTGCCCATGGCACCGACAATCGGCGGGACAAACGGCGGCGAGCACAACAACGCCACATGCGCAACCGTAAACAAATCGCCGCCAACTTTGCCCACTCTACAAAACAGCAAATGCACCACCACCGACACAAACATGATGTACAGCACGAAATAGAACAACGTGAGTGCCGACATATCAAGATGATAAACATCGAACTGCGATGCCACCACAATGCTGAACACCAAAATAAAAATCATGCCTAACTCAAACGTTTTGGGCAGACAGCGCACTTTTTTGAAAAACGAGGCGCCAATAGCCAGCGTAGTAATCGTCAGAATGACAACGAGTTCGTTCAGCGTGCCGGTAATCAGCAACGACAATCCAGCGCCCATGACCAAAAATGCAACAGACAACAAGAGTCCAAGCAGCGTCTTGGAGAAAACATGGCGGTCGAGCATCCGCCGATAGTCCTCGACTCCGGCGGCCTCCGTGTGGGCGGCATCGACCGCAACCGATACCGCTTCGTCGGGATAAGGCAATATTTTGCGGAACAATTTGTAGCCTCCGGCCGTGATGAACAATATCAGCGGGAACGTAACCAACATTTCAAAGGTCAGCACCAGCGTCATCGTCGTTTTATCGACATGCAGCGCCGTGCCAAGTGCCGAAAAATTCATCGTTCCGCCGGTATAAATGCCCGTCATCATGGCCGACACGTTCGCCAAGTCGTCGATTCCGGCAGGTCGAAACACAAAAAAGCCGGACACTACAGCCACCAACACCGCCACTGTGCCTCCCAGCAGCGCAAACAGCGTTTTCGGGAGCGACTTTGTCCACAATTTGAAATCGCACCCGAACAGCATCAGCGGGATAGCTATCGGCACCGACAAATTCATCAGCCAATTCTGTATCTGCGTAAAAGCAACAGCTTCGGCCGTGTCGGGTTCAAACGCCACGACACCCGTCAACGCCATCACCACACCAACGGCATAAGCCAAAATTACGGTGCCGATTTTCTGCAAAAAGTGCCACTTATGAAACGCCGACACAATCAGAATCGGGAACAACAAATAGACCGCTAAAATAAGATAAACCTTGACCATAATATGCTTTGTGTGTTTAATTTATTCACAATGTGTGTGCCTGCAATCGCTGCAACTGCTGCCGCAACGAACGGTTAAACAACAGACGAGCGTGCGACAACCACAAGCGGGCGCAACGCAAATATTCGTGAAAAACGACATGCACCGGCAACAACACCGCACACGCCACAAGCGCCCATGCACACGGCAACAGACAAAACGCCGTCACCGCACATGCCAACAACGACAGTGGCAAAAACAGCAACGTAACAACGCATCGGCACGAATTGCGAAAAGCAGCATCTTTCACCTGCGTCAGTACCAGCGCACTCGCCATCCACACAGGTGCGGTGGCTGCCGCTGCTACACAAAAATAGGGGGAAAACAACACCAACAAGCAACTTTTGATCAACCAATCGGCCAAAAGGTGTTTTTGACAGATCGAATCGGCGCCAATATGCAGCCCGCGCCGTTTTCGGGCAAAATCGCCCGCTGCGGTCAACAAGGCAGCCGTCGATTCGGGTGTTCGGGCGCGCCCCGTTTGTACAGCCGACACAATGTGCTGATCGGCGCGCAAGCGTTCGACCGGCGAAGGACGTGTGCCACAATATTGCGGAGCCAACAGATAGCAGAGTTCCAGCGTCGATTCGTAGCAATCGTCGTCGGGTATCCACAGAATCAGTCGGCACATAGCGGCAGTCAGTTCTTCGCGCAACGCATTATACAATTCAGGCAACTCAAGATGCTGATTTTCGGACACATACGATGTAACATCGATAGGATTGCCCACCGAAACTATCACCGACGATCGGTAGCGAAAATAGTTGCCGTATTCGATGCCTATCGGCACGATATAGACCGGTTTTTGGCCGGCCAAGCGCTCGTTGGCACGCAATGCAATCCGAAAGATGCCCTTACCCAACGGCAAAAGACTATGTTTGGCACGATGCGTACCTTCGGGCAAAATACAAAACGGCACGCCATCGGCCAGCACATCGACAGCGCGCTCCATGATTTCATCGTTTTTGGTCAAATTCGAGAACCCATCGCGGATGCGCATGATGGGCATAATCTTCAGAAAATGAAGCAGTTTGGCCTGTGTCGGTTTTCGGAAAATATCGGCACGCGCCACAAACACTTTCGGGGCAGCATTCAGCGACGACACCGCCAACGCGTCTTGTAGTGCATTCGAATGATTTGGGGCAAAAATCACGGCGCCATCGGTCGGTATGCGCTCGAGCCCGACATACTGCACCCGCCGGTAACTGTGCCGAAACATAAAATCGACATAGGGGCGCAGGCATGCGTACAAACGATTTTCATCTTGAATCTTTGCCATGATGCAATCTATTTGTTTCTCATTTGCAAAGTTACACTTTTTTTGTTACCCTGCAAATTTCGAGCCAAAAAAAATGACAAACGGTTCGGAGCAGCCCGTTACAACACGCAAAAGTCGTAGCCTTCGCTTTTCAGAAAATCGATGGCCGGCTGTATGACTGCCAACATATTTTTGGCAGCTTTTTTCGAATCGTGAAAAACGATAATCGACCCGTTGCGCGTATAACGTTTGACGATGCGCAACACCTGCTCCGGCGTCAGGCAAGCATTGTAGTCGCGCGTGATGACGTCCCAAAAGACAACCGTGTATTTCTGCCGTAACGTATGCAACTGCGACCACTTGATACGGCCATACGGCGGGCGCATCAATGTGCTGTCGATATAGCCGTCGGCTTCGGCCACATCGTCGATATATGTCTGATAATCAACACGAAATCCCTTCAGATGGTGCATAGTGTGATTGCCGACATGATGTCCGCGCCGTTTCAGTTCGGCAAACAAATCGGGGAATTTGCGCACGTTGTCGCCCACGCAGAAGAAAGTGGCTTTGATGTTGTTGCGTTCCAATATATCCAACAACAACGGCGTTGTGTCGGGACAAGGGCCGTCGTCGAATGTCAAATACACCACTTTTCGGCCGGCTTGTTTGCGGCGCCAAACGCCATGCCACAGCCAACGCAAACAAAACGGAGGTCTTTCTATAAACACTGTTTGTTCAGATTAAAATGCGTTGTGTCAAAAAAAAGACGAAAGCAAGCCCGCCACAAAAGAAGACTTGCTTTCGTTGATTATTATTGTGCCATCAAATAATATTTTTCGAAACGACTGCGAATATCGTCAGCCAACGGTCGTTCGTTGTCGGCACAAATGTAGTAAAGGTTGTGCAACATACCTAAATTTTGCTGTGCACTCATCTCGCGCGACAGTCGGTTGCGGTCTTTTTCCGGCAGCGACTGTATCCAATCGAGGCGTTGATAGAGTTCGGCAGCAAAAGCACCGGTAATGTTGTCGCCTTTGGCATTTTCGCCAAGCGTATAGTAGGCGTCGGCCAGCATCACCGAAGTGTAGTCGTGCGGCACAGTTGTAGGCGGAATCACCTGCATGCAATAGTCCAGCACTTCGAGTGCTTTGTCGTTTTGTCCTTCGTCGATGAGCGCCTCGACCAGCGAAGCGAACATCATGCGGTGTGTGCGACACATACGCATAAGGTTTTCGTCGATATAGATATCGGGATTTTCGATGCCGCCAAAGCGGAATTTATGCATCAGATTGTCGTACATGGCTTCGGTGTTTACCTTTTCGCGGCCGCCGTTATCTATCGGCACCAAGCGATAGCACAAGCCTTCGAGTTGCAGATAGTTTTTGATGTTCGGATAGAACTGTTCGCCCACTGTAACGGCAAAATACATCGGTCGTTCCCAATTATTGGAATGAATCATTTCGAGTACCATCATTTGCGATTTCTCGACAATGCGGTTCAGTTTGATATTCATGGTATCGACAATTTTGTCAGCGTCTTCGGGTTTCACCGTTCCGGTGGCTAACACTTGATCTTTATCGACCGGCACTTCCATATTGCTTGCGAACATGTTACCGATGCCATCGTCAATCAGTTCGGGCACACGCACCAAATCGAGGGCTTGTTCCAAAGGCATCGATCCGCCAAACTGCGGGTGGTCGATTACGCGCGACACATCGAGATGTCCCGACACATAATCCTTGCGTTCCCAAGTGATGGGCAGCGGTGCCGACTCGTACGCGCCACGTTTCATTTGGTCGATATACCAATCGGTGGACAAATAGGACAAGTTGCACGCCCGCATATCGGTACGCGTGCCTTCAACCTCCATGTTGTACCACACGGGGAAAGTGTCGTTATCGCCGTTGCAGAAATAGATGGCGTTCGGTGCGCAACTATTCAGATAGTTGGCGCCGAAGTCGCGGCAGGTGTAACGTCCGCTGCGGTCGTGGTCGTCCCAGTTTTGCTGCGCCATCAACGCCGGCACACCCAAGCAGAACAATGTTGCAAATATGGCAGCAAGCGATTTCGGAAGCACTTTGCCAAGACCTTGAGCCACGGCCAAAACACCCAGACCAATCCAAATGCAGAAGGCGTAGAACGACCCTGCATAGGCATAATCGCGTTCGCGCGGCTGATACGGCGTTTGGTTCAGATAAATAACGATGGCAATGCCGGTCATGAAAAACAGGGTGAACGTAACCCAAAAACTTTGCGTGCCTTTTTTGCCGCCGGCCAACTGCCACACAATGCCCAAAATGCCAAGCAACAAGGGCAGCATGAAGTAGCGATTGTGCCCTTTGTTGTTTTTGAGCGAATCGGGCATGTGCGATTGATCGCACAGCATGGCATTATCGATGAAGTCGAAACCGGTAATCCAATTGCCATGGTCGAGTTCGCCATGTCCCTGAATGTCGTTTTGGCGACCGCTGAAGTTCCACATAAAATAGCGCCAATACATGAAATTCAGTTGATAACCGAAGAAAAAGCGCAAATTTTCACCAAACGTCGGGCAAACGATTTTTTCCTTGCGCCCGCAGCGATCGACTTCGATGCGTTTGCCTTTGATGTTTGCCCACGATTTATAGGCTTCGACATGCGAGCCTTGTGTGCTGTACATACGCGGGAACAACATCATGAAACGTTCGTCCATCTTGTAACCGCGATGTCGATATCCGGCCACAACGTATTGGTCTTTTTCGCCCGGTTCGGTTTTCTCTTTGCAAATCCATATCGGCGAGCCTTTTTTCTCTTCGGGGACACAGACATTACCCTGCACTGTCAATTTTTCGGGAGCGGAATAGACTGCGCCATAGAACAAGGGGCGGTCGCCATATTGTTCGCGATTCAGGTAATATTGCAGCGAGAAAACGTCCTCCGGCGAGTTCTGATCCATCGGCGTATTCGCCATCGATCGAATCACAATCATTGCATACGAGGCATAACCTATCAACATCACTGTGGCACACAGCACGACGGTATTCATCCAGCGGCGGCTGACATGTTTGTACAGAAACAAAAACAGGCACAATGCCACGATGATAAGCACGCCAAGCACGATGCCGTCGCCAAGGAACGGAACGCCAATCAGTGTCAGCGCCACCACAAAGGCTATTTTGGCACGCACGGCATTGGTGCCGAACTGCGTTTCGTAAACAGCCCACACAAGCGCTGCGATGGCCAACACCATATAAATAATAAGGCCGGTGTTGAACGGACAACCCAACACATTGGTAAACAGCAGTTCGAACCAACTTGCCACTTTTACGAAACCGGGTATCAGGCCGTAAAGCACCGCCGCCAAAATGGCCACCGATGCAGCCAAAGCCACACAGACACCTTTGAAATTGGGCGTATATTTTTTGAAATAATAAACCAACACAATGGCCGGAATCGCCAACAAGTTCAGCAGATGCACACCGATGCTCAAGCCCATCAGATAGGCAATGAGTATCAGCCAGCGGTCGGAAGTCGGCGAATCGACCTCGCTGTCTTCCCACTTCAGTATCAGCCAAAAGACCACCGCCGTGAAAAACGACGAATAGGCATACACCTCGCCTTCGACGGCCGAAAACCAAAACGTGTCCGAAAACGTATAAGCCAACGCGCCCACCATGCCGGCACCAATAATCGCAATGAATTTCGCCGTCGAAATAGATTCTTCGGCATTGGGTACCAACACTTTACGCGCCAAATGTGTAATTGTCCAAAACAAGAATAAAATGGTGAATGCGCTACACAAAGCCGACATAGCGTTGACCAACGGCGCCACCTGCGAGGGGTCGGATGCCAAGAGCGTGAACAAGCGCGCCGTCATCATGAAAAATGGTGCTCCGGGCGGGTGCCCCACTTCCAACTTGAAGGCCGATGCAATAAATTCGCCGCAGTCCCAAAAACTGGCTGTCGGTTCTATCGTCAGCAGATAGGTGGCTGCCGCAACGGCAAACACCAGCCAACCAACGATATTGTTCCACAATTTGAATCGTTTCATAACAGTTTGTCAATTATTTAATTTGCTAATATTTTAATTTCTGTTTTTCGGGTGCGGATAATCGATGGTGTAATGCAAACCGCGACTCTCTTTGCGTTCAAGTGCCTGACGTGTAATCAGATAGCCCACGTTTATCATGTTTCGCAACTCGCAAATGTCTTTCGTGGCTTTGACGCGTTTGAACAAATCTTCGGTCTCCTCGTACAACAAATCGAGACGCTCCCACGCCCGACGCAGTCGCAAATCGCTGCGTACAATGCCGACGTAGGTGCTCATTATCTGCCCCACTTCGCGCACGTCTTGCGCTATCAGCACTTTTTCTTCGTTGCTCATCGTGCCTTCGTCGTTCCATTCGGGCACTTTTTCGTTGAAATCGTACTGTTCGACTACGCTCAAACTATGTTTGGCGGCCGCATCGGCATACACCACAGCCTCTATCAGCGAATTGCTTGCCAAACGATTGCCGCCGTGCAAGCCAGTGCACGAACATTCGCCTACGGCATACAAGCGGCGGATGCTCGACTGCGCGTCCAAATCGACCTTGATGCCGCCGCACATATAGTGTGCGCTCGGCACCACGGGAATATACTCTTTGGTGATGTCGATGCCGATACTCAAGCATTTGGCATAGATGTTCGGGAAATGATGTTTCGTCTCTTCGGGGTCTTTGTGCGTAACGTCGAGGCACACATGGTCGAGGGCGTGAATTTTCATCTCGTTGTCGATGGCGCGTGCCACAATGTCGCGCGGTGCCAAACTCAAACGTTCGTCGTATTTGTGCATAAATTCCTCGCCGTTTGGCAGACGCAAAATGCCGCCATAGCCGCGCATGGCTTCGGTAATGAGATAGGCGGGATGCGTTTCGGCGGGGTTGTAAAGCACCGTCGGGTGAAACTGCACAAATTCCATATCCTTGACTTTGCCTTTGGCGCGATACACCATGGCGATGCCGTCGCCCGTGGCAATGTTCGGATTCGACGTGGTGGCGTAAACAGCACCCGTGCCGCCTGTGGCCATCAGCGTGATTTTCGACAGATAGGTGTCGATTTTTCCCGTTGTCGGATTCAAGATGTAGGCTCCGTAGCATTCGATGTCGGGCGTACGACGCGTAACGCGCTGCCCAAGATGATGTTGCGTGATGATTTCGACTGCGAAATGGTTTTCCAACACTTCGATGTTGGGGTTGGAACGTACGGCAGCCATCAATCCGCGCTGAATTTCGGCGCCGGTGTCGTCGGCGTGGTGCAGAATGCGGAACTCGGAATGTCCGCCCTCGCGGTGCAGGTCGAAATTGCCGTCTTCTTTTTTATCGAAATTCACGCCCCAGCCCACCAACTCTTGGATTTGCGCCGGTGCATTTCGCACGACTTGCTCCACGGCGGCGCGGTCGCTTATCCAATCGCCGGCTATCATGGTGTCTTCGATGTGTTTTTCGAAATCATCGACCAACAAATTTGTTACCGATGCAATGCCGCCTTGCGCTTTGGCGGTGTTGGCCTCTTCCAAGGTGGTTTTGCACACGATAGCAATTTTTCCTTTCTTGGCACGCGCCACCTTCAGGGCAAAACTCATGCCGGCAATGCCGCCACCTATGATCAAAAAATCAAATTTTCGAACCATTTGGTTTCATTTCTCAATAGCGAGAAACTGTCATTTAATTGATTTACAACAAATTACCATTCAGCACAAGCCAATGGTGTTAACTTTCAAAGTTAAGTCTTTTATTTCAAACGGCAAAACGAATCGCATTTTTTAACCAAATCAGCCACAAAAACCACCCTTTGCAAAAAAAATATATCAACACCATGTGATTTTTGTCGTTTTTTTAACACTTTGTTAGCAAAAATCTTACTATCTTTGCAAGTTAAAAAGATTTTTTTGCATTATGAATAAACATTTTTCTTTAGGTCTCGGCCTCGCTATGTTAGGGTTAAGTGCCTGTACGACAGACATCGACATGAACACCATGTCCACCGACATTGCCTATGGCACTTCGTTGGTGATTCCGGTGGGGACGGCACACACTACCGTTTCAAAATTGCTGGATTTCATCAATACCGATGCCATTCGCCAAGACAGCGCGCTCAACACCTGCATGCTATGGACGCGCGACACCATCCGCATCGACACCGAAAACGTGTCGGCCGGCGATTTCACCAAGAGTTTGGTCAGTTCGAGTACCATGCACATTGCTCATAAACTCGGTATCAGCCTACCTGCCGGCACAGCGTACACGCTGCCCGCGCGCGAAGAGGGCTACTCTTTCAGCGACGTGAACGAGGTGTTGGATTTCGACTACAACCACTACAAGCCCGACGGAACCGTCGATCAGCGCATCGACAGCATCGATGTAACACAAGCCGAACTGCACGTCGTCATCGAAGCCGGCGACTTGGAATTGTCGGAAAGCAATTATTTGCTCATCGATGTTACATTCCCAACGGTGCCGAGTTTGGAGCCCCAACATTACAAAGTAACTCAAACGCCCTGCTCTATCGACGACGAAGTGTACGATTTTCAGGTACATTTCAAAGGCGACAGCACAAAAGTGGGCATGGTGGCCACTTATACGTTCATATCGGACGGCACGATGCAGATAACCGACGTTTCGCAAATCACACTCAACACGCAATTCCGTTTTGTCGATTATAATAGGGTGTGGGGTTATTTCGGACGCGACGAAGTGATTACCAGCGACGACGTCATACAAGAAATTCCGACCCGTTTCTTCGAGGGGGAAGCCTTCAAAGGTAACAAATTGTTGTTCAACAATCCGTGCGTGCGTTTCGACATCGAGAGCAACGTCGGATTCCCCATGGATTTTACCGTGCTGACGATGAAAGCCATCGATGCAGACGGCACTACGGTCGAAGCCGAATTTATGGAAAACGGGCACACCTCGCCATCGTGTGTCATACCGCTGCGCAAACCGCAAAACGAGTGCGACACATCGCTGAACACACGCGTTTTCGACAATGTGGACGGCCACACCGAACGTTTGTTTGAGATAACGCCCAAACAGTTTGTGTACACTTTCCAAGTGCAACGCACCGAACTGACCAGCCCCGAAGGCAGTTGGGATTGGCAACACTATCTGTGTAACCCGCCACGCATCAACATGTACATCACGACCGAAATTCCGTTCCAATTCCGCCAAAAATCGTACTACCAATACAGCGACACCATCGCCTGCGACATCGAAACGCTGACCGGCACGCATGGTTTCCCGAACGAACTTTCGATCGAACAACTCAACCTGAGTTTCCGCTACACGAATAAACTGCCTGTCAAAGCGCGCGCACACGCCGTGATGCTCGACTCGCTCGACACGCCCGTGTACACCAGCAGCGAATTTCCGTTGGATGCAGCGCCGGTCGATGCCGAAGGGCGCACTACAGGCACGACGGATGGCGAATTTCGCATGGAATTTTCCGGCGACGACATCGCCACCATTTGGAAAGCAAAACAAGTCGTTATCGTTGTTAAAGTCGATGCACAAGACCCCGACAACGATATGATTTACTTCAGCCTCGACGACGAACTGACCGTTCATGTGGCACTGTTCGTCAAAGGCAAACTGCAAACCGACCTCGACACCATCAGTAACATTTTTAACAAATAAGCCGGTATGAAGACAAACAAAATATTTGCCATTTTGGCTACAAGTCTTTGTGTAGCAACCACTTCGTTGGCCGAAACAAACACCTATTATTTCATGGACGAAATTCCGATGCGCAGTTCCATGAACCCGGCTTTCATGCCAAACACACAGTTTTACCTCGACTTCGTCTTTTTGCCAAATCTGTCGTTGAGCGTCGGCAACAACTCGTTCGCACTGAAAGACGCTATATTCGAACACGACGGGCAAATAGTAACCGCCTTGCACCCGTCGCAGAATGTCGATGACCTCTACAAACGCATCAAGCGCACCACGTCGTTCGACATGGATCTGAACATCAACATTTTAGAGTTCGGTTTCCGATTTCGCGAACGCAATTATCTGACATTCGGACTTGGCGTCAACGTCGATGGCGGACTCTTTTTGCCGCGCGATTTATTCAAATTGGCACTGTACGGCACGCCCGACGAATATGGCATCAACTCGTTCAATTTCAAGCGCACCGGGCTGAATCTGACAGCCTACGGCGAATTTGGCGTGGGCTACATGCGCCGCATCAACGAGCAATGGACAGTAGGCGGCAAACTGAGCCTGCTGATGGGCTATGCCGGCGCCACTTCGAAAGTGCGCAACCTCAAACTCGATGCCTCGCGCGACGCGTGGGACGTTACCGCCGATGCCGACATTTACGCATCGGTGCCACTGACTTTCGGCACAAAAGATGACGGCACAGTCGATTTCGCCTCGGCAAGTCCATACGAAGACTCCATGGACTATGTCAAAATGCTGTATAAACCGGCCGGACACGGCGCCTCACTCGACGTTGGTTTCACCTACGAGCCCATCAAATATTTAGTCATTTCCGGCGCCATCACCGACCTCGGATTCATCTATTGGCACGACAACATCATCGGCGGTCAACTCGATGGCACATACCATTTTACCGGCATCACATGGGAACCCGGCGACAGCGTCAATCTGCAAAAAATAGGACAAGATGCACTCGATGCCTTCCAATTCCAATCGGTGCAAGACCAAAAAGGCTTTGCACAAATGATGCACGGCAACTTCAACGCCGCCATCGAATACGGCATCCTGAAAAATAAAATCAGTTTCGGCCTGCTGTCGCACATGCGTTTCAACGCACAACGCGTTACCGAAGAAGTAACTCTGGCGGCCAATTTCCGCCCGCTCGATTGGCTGAAAGCCTACCTCACCTACTCGTTCGTTAACAGCCGTTGGAACAACATCGGCCTCGGCCTGAATCTGCGCGTAGGCATGTTCAACATGTTCCTCGCCATGGATTATATCCCGCTGCATTGGGCGAAAATGACAGTCGCCGAAGGCGGCAACGCCATACCAATTCCCTACGGCACACAACGCGTCAACGTGCAAATGGGCATGAACTGGAACATCGGACGCGACAGCAGCGACAAAGACCGCGACGGTGTCAAAAACCGCGACGACCAATGCCCCGGAACACCCATCAAACAGTTGCGCAAACTCTGTCCCGATGTCAACCGCAAACACTTTGTCGATTCGATCGGCTGTCTGCTCGACGAAGATCAAGACGGCGTACCCGACTGCTACGACCAATGCCCCGGAACACCATTCGGCTGGCCGGTCGATTCGGTCGGCTGCCCCTTCGACGACGATAAAGACGGCGTGTACAACTACGCCGATAGTTGCCCGAATACACCGATTGGCGTGTTAGTCGATTCGAAAGGCTGCCCGCTCGACGAAGACCAAGACGGCGTACCCGACTACCTCGACAAATGCCCCGACACACCGATTGGCGTACAAGTCGATGAAAACGGTTGCCCAACCGACCAAGATGGCGACGGCGTGCCCGACCACCTCGACAAATGCCCCGACACACCGCAAGGCGTACGCGTCGATGACGATGGCTGTCCCATCGATTCCGACGGCGACGGCGTGCCCGACTACCTCGACAAATGCCCCAACACGCCCGCAGGCGTGCAAGTCAACATAGATGGTTGCCCGACCGACCAAGACGGCGACGGCGTGCCCGACCACCTCGACAAATGTCCGAACACACCCGCCGAAGCATTCACCACCATCGACGAAAACGGCTGCCCGAAAGACACCGATGGCGATGGCGTGCCCGACTATCTCGACAAATGTCCGACCACAGCCGGCACAGTCGATAATCAAGGTTGTCCCGAATTGAAACGCGAAGTACGCAACTTGTTCAAACGCGCCATGCAAGGCATTCAGTTCGAAACCGGCAAAGATGTCATTCTGCCAAAATCATTCCCGATTTTGGACGACATAGCCAAAGTCATGTTCGAAAATCCGACGTTCAACCTCACCATCAACGGCCATACCGACAACGTTGGCGACGACAATGCCAACATGACACTGTCGGAAAAACGTGCTGCATCGGTACGCCGCTACCTTATCGGCAAAGGCATCGACGAACGGCGCATGACCGCCAACGGATTTGGCGAAACCATGCCGATAGCCGACAATAAAACCAAAGCCGGACGTGCGCAAAACCGACGCGTAGAATTCCTCGTTACATACGAAGAAATAACCTACGAAAAAGTGGAAAATCCTGAATTACAGGACAATAGCACCACACCCGCCATGCCGGCCGACAATCAGCAATAGGCAAACAAACCAAGAGGGAAATCTTTACAAAGATTTCCCTCTGTTTTTTTGCAGCACCAAACAAAAAAAACCCTGCCTATTTGCAGGGTTTCGCAGGGGTGGAAGATGGGACTCGAACCCACGACATTCAGAACCACAATCTGACGCTCTAACCAACTGAACTACATCCACCATCGGTTTTGCGGTTGCAAAGGTAACTATTTTTTTTGGAACACACAACTTTTATCGACAAAAAATGCAGACAAACGAACAAAACACACAAATCACTGAAAACAAGCAACTTACAGAAACCGTAAAACAGATACGGCGCCTGATTGCAGGATCGATGGACGGCATCACAGCCACAACAATGCGCCAAAAAGGTCTTATTTACAAACAAAATTTCGGCGTCGCCCTGCCACGTCTGCGCGAAATAGCCCGACAATTTACGCCCGATACGGCTCTATCCGAATATCTGCTGCAAACCGCAGGGCGCGAGACACAAATCGTCGGGCTGCTGCTGATGCCGGCTAAACAACTAACCACCGAGGCTGCGCTGCACTTAGCTGCCACACTGCAAACCACCGAGTTAGCCGAAATTGCCTCCATGACACTCTTTTGCCACCTGAACGACATCGATCAATTCCTCACGCAACTGATCACTTCGCACCATCAGTGGCAACTGCTAACTGCCTGTTGCACAGCCACGCGCGCACTCCAACGCTTGAAACCGTGCAGTCTCGAAATGCTTTTCCACACCATAGCCGACACCGACATCGACATGGCCACTGCCAACGCCGCCTACACATTGCTACAACACCTGCACGACCACGATGCCGACACCGGCCACCATTGTATCGACAGTTTGTCACACTCGTCCCATGCGCTGTGCCAACGCATCGCCGAACTGATGGCATAACGCCAGCACTTGTCATTTGTTACCCAAAAATCCGGTGCTTTATCGCCAAAACAGCTCTCCCCGAAATGTTTATATGCAACAACAGATCGGCGATTGGGAACTTATAGTTAAAAACAGTGCATTTTCTATACTTTTTGCCCGCCAAAAAGGTGCGTTTTCCTATAAAAATAGTAACAAAAAAGGTGCATTTTCCTATAAAAAAAGTATGAAAAATAGTACATTTTCCATACTTTTCACATGTCCGTAAGGTGCGTTTTCCTATTTTTGGCTATTCCAAAAACGCATCGGCAGGGACAACATTGTTTTCGAAAAACATCACATAATAGATGGGTAGGTACGTAATGCCGTTTTTGGTGTACACTTGTGGCTCGTTCGACAGCACATACGCCCGCCGGATATTATATTCGTCGAGTTGCAAAAACTTGTTTAACGCGCTGTGCACCGTATAGTCCTTGCCCGACTTTACTTCTATCGGGATGTTCGACAGATTGTCCACATCGTCAATCAAGAAATCCACTTCGCCATTTTTCTTGTTGTCGTAGTAGTAGAGAGCATATCCGTGCGCTTTCAACTCTTGCGCCACAACCGTTTCGTACACCGAACCCAGATTGATGCTTTTGAGATCGGACAGTATCGCTTGGCTGTTGTTTTGATACAATATGCCCGACAATATGCCGACATCGTTCAGATAGAGTTTCAGCAGATTTTTACCACAATTCTCGACTAACGGATACGACGGTTTGCTGATGGCTTTTACCTCAAGAGCGATGCCGGCGGCCAACAAATAATCGAATTCGTCCACATAATCGTCGTAGCGCTTCCAATACTTATCCTCTATATCCTTGACTATCAGTCGCTTTTTGCGGTTTTCGAGGCGTGATGGAATCATATCGAATATGCGCCGAATCTTCAGTTTACGACCATGTTCCGATTCGTATTTCGAGGCATCGAAACCATAGAGCGTATGCACCTCGTGCTGCACGGCTCTGAAAGCGACAATATTTTTGTTGCACAAATAATTGTCCACAGCCTTGGGCAAGCCGCCTACCAACATGTACTTTTTGAATAGGTTCAACATCTTGGTGTGCATGGCCGGCGACAACGACTGTTGCTTGCTGAAGTTACGTCGCATGGCGTCCACCACCTCGCGCCCGATACCGCCGGCATACAAAAATTCTTCGAAATCCATCGGATACATATATTCGATGCGCAAACTGCCCAACGGTATCGATTGCGTGTTTTGCAGCGTTACGCCGAGCAGCGAACCGCTGGCTATGTATGTAAACCGCTGTTCCTGCATCAAAAACTTGACAAGCGTCAGCAGGTGGTCGTAGGTCTGAATTTCGTCGATGAATACCAAAGTCGATGCCTTGTCTTTCATTTTGTCGCCGGCTACGATGCTGAGTGCCATATAGAAATCTTCGGTTGTGCGCGCATTTTCAAAGATACGATCGCCCAAACGGTCTTCTTCCATGTTCACTTCAATATAGTTTGGGAACATTTTTTGGCCGATTTGGCGCACGATGTACGACTTGCCGATTTGGCGCGCGCCGGTAATGAGCAGCATGCGGTTCGAATTGGCAGCAAGGTGTTCTTCGATGCGCTTGGTAATCTTGCGGTACAACATATTATTTTACAGTTATTTAATTTGGCGCAAAGGTACGGATTTTTTTTGGAAACTATAACACGTTTGGGCTGTTTTTTTACAAAAAAGTGCATTTTCCATACTTTTTGTCAGCAAAAAAAGTGCATTTTCTATACTTTTTGTCAGCAAAAAAAGTGCATTTCCTATACTTTTTGTCAGCAAAAAAAGTGCATTTTCTATACTTTTTGCTTACTAAAAAGGTGCATTTTCCTATAAATTTAACAGTTAAAAAGGTGCATTTTCCTATAAAAACAGTAACGAAAAAGGTGCGTTTGGGTTAGAATATGCACATTGCACAACAAAATAGGCTTGTCAGCCGCATGTTTTCTGCATCATTTCTACAAAATCTGCATCATTTTATGCAAAAATGATGCAGATTTAAGCCGTTTGAAGCCTTTTAGGGCTGAATACCGAGACAAAAAGTGCATTTTCTATACTTTTGGCTTACTAAAAAGGTGCGTTTTCTATATTTTTTGAACCTGTAAAGTTTTTTACGTTCGCACTGCTTGCCGGTGCTGTAATGTTGGGTTGCGAAAAAGACCCTCAAAATGGTGGTAACAACCCTGGTGACAACACCGGTAACGAACCCGAGGAACCGGTAATTGAAGTACCGCAATTAGAGGCACCTGCCGAAGGAAGTGCAAAAATCGCCATTTACACAGAAACAATGTGCGATAAAGGTGCTGTAATGAAAGCCTGCTTCGGTTCTAATGAAGAAGTTGCTTTTGAAGCTGTTCCTGATTACGAAGGTTGGTATGTAGCCGAAGTAAAATTGGAAGCCGATGGTGGTACATACGAAGGCAAGGCTTGCTTGTTGGAAGAAGACGGCACTGTTAGTGGTAGTTGGGATACTCAATGGAGCAAAACCGACGGTGATTTGGAACTTTTTGAAGAAACAACTGCAACAGCTGAATTTGTTGATGATTTTGGATCATTAAATAAACTTTCTATTTCGAGCGCCGGCGTCGTATATGTGAAAATTGCTAAATGGAATAGCGTTCCGTGTGTAATTTTGCCACCTGCAGAAGAAGCTTGGATTAAACATGCTTCTGCTACTCCAGAAGAAAATTGGGTTGCTGAAAAAATGGAAAAAGTAGCTGATGCCACTTTCACTCATACGTTTGTTTATTCTGACAATGGTTGCAATATTGGTATTGATGAAAGTTGTTCGGGTTGGTTCGCGCCTGACGCAATCGTTGGTTTGACAAAGGACATGGCAGGCAAAACTATCAAAGTAACTTTTGTATCTACTGCAGGAGTAAAAGGTACACTGTCGGCTGAACTTGCCGAATAAGCAAGTTTCCCATACAAACAAAAAACTCCCCGCAATACGGGGAGTTTTTGTTTATTATAGGTTATTGCACTTATTCGGCAGCGGGAAGACCTTTCCAAGCTTTTACTTCATCAACAGCTTTCAAGTCGAGAGCCATTTGACGGTTGCTTTTGATCTCTTCAGCATTATCCCAATCCATTACACCTTCAGCGGTTTTGTAGAAATATTTATACTCAAATTTTGCAGGAACTTCTGCTTCGTGCGTATATTTACCATCAACCAATTCCATTTTGTGAGTTGGTGTAGCGGTAGCAGAACCCCAGTTCCAGTCCTCTGTAGCAAAGTTACCTACAATATAAACTTCATATCCTTCAGGAAGTGCAGGAGCCGTCAAAGTGAATGTAGCTTGACCGGCTTTATTGCGTTCTACGCAAGGAGCCGATTTCCAAGCATCAACGTCAAGGAAGAGAACTTTACCTTCAGCAGTAGCGAAAGACACGAGTTTTACTTCACCGCCATTTTCAGAATTGTCGATTGTGGCCAAGCCTTCATCTACAACCCACGTTACATTCTCTTTTTCGTCGGTATTCATACCCCATTGTGTACCCCATTCAACTGCTCCATCTTCTGCTTTAGCTACAACTTTTACAATCATATCAGAAGCATAGGTCAACGTTACTTTATACCACGATTCCGTGTCGGCAACACGTTCAAAATCGGTACCTGCCGGAGTCCAAGCTAATTCTTCTGTTCCGTTGCCACCAACAGCTACAATACCATTGCAGGTGCCTTCCGGTACACGAACTGCGATTGTTACTTTGCCGGCACCCGGAGCTTCTATTGCCGGAGCCTCTTCTTTTTCAATAACCGGTTCTTCGGGTTCACCGGGATTTTCGGGACCTTGAGGGTTCTTTTCGTTACACCCTACCATCAATGCACCGGCAAGCAGTGCGAACGTAAAAAACTTTACAGTTTTCATAATAATAAAAATTTAAAAGTTAAAAAATAAAGTAATTAAAAAATGTTTTTGTGTTTATTATTAAAGATGCACAGGCTGCACAAAACGTTGCACCCATGCATCTTTTTGTGTTATTTATCGGTTGTATAACCCGGGTTCTGTGTCCACAAGCCACCCGATGTTTCGATCATCTTACGCGGAATCGGGAACCAATCCCAGTGGTTGTCGGCGGCTACGTCTTTGAACAACCAACTACCTTTCGAGAAACGGTTGTAGCGAATCAGGTCGCGGCGACGTACCAACTCCCAAGCAAACTCGCGGCCACGCTCGTCGAGCAACTCATCAAGGTCGAGTGTTCCATAAGGCGTCAAACCTACACGCGTACGCATTTTTTGGAAATCGGCATCGGCCAGCAATTTGGCGCAAGTAGCGTTATCGCCAGAACGATAGGCGGCTTCGTACTGCATATAGAGTACATCGGCATAGCGGAACAACACAAAGTCGTTGTCGCAATATTTGTAAGCACCGTTTTTAGCTACTTCGTATTTCAGCAGACGGGCACCATCCACATGCGTCGCATCATCCACAGAAGCAATAGTAGAACGAATTACTGCCTGAATATTCTCTTTGTCTGTAATGCGCAATGTATCAAAACTGCTGTCGGAAGCATAGATAGGTCCTAAAAACCAGCCCCAGCCATCGCAACCGTGTGTACCTTTGGTAGAGTCGCACGGACCGCGCAAATCGACACCATATTGATATTTGGCCAAGAAATCGGGAGGTGCGCAGAAACCATTCCATGGTTTTTCTTTCAATCCCCAAGCTTGTTGATGTGCATAGTTCAGCGTTAAACAAGTGATACGCAATTTGTTAGCCATTTTACCGGCCACATCGCGATAGTCGAAGTTTTCGTTACCGTTTTCGACAATTACAAAGATGTTTTCGCGACTATTTTCGTTGTTAATGGCAAAGTTGGTAAAGAAATTATCCTCGATACGATACGATTTCGAGTCAATCACCTTTTGGCAAACCTCTACACAACGTTTGTAGAAATCGTTTTCGGTTTTAATGGAGTCGATACCGCAATTCTCCGGCGTTACTCCGAACGAAGTTGCATTCAGATACAGGCGTGCCAACAACGCATAAGCCATACCTTGCGAGCAACGACCATAGTTTTCGGCGCGATTTTTGTCATTGATTACGGGCAGATAGGGAGCCTCCTCTTCCAAAACGGTTACAAGTTTGTTCCAAACCTCCCACGTTTCGCTTTGTGGCACTGCCTCCGACGAATAGTTATCGAGGTACGGAATACGTCCGAACACATCGAACAGCGTGTAGTAGTAGTAGGTGCGCAACACTTTCAGTTCGCCGGTGAAGCGATCGTACACTTCGGGTTCCATCGCTTCCTTGTAGTCGTCCAACTGACTCAAAATCTTGTTGCACAACACAGCACCTCTGTTGGAATAATCCCAAACATGTTCAAAGCCCAAGTCGTTCGGCGTCCAATCATGTATGTTACAACCTCTAAAATAACCATTGTCGTACCAGTCATTTCCAGGATTCCGAATAGGAACAATGCACTCATCGGACGAAATGGTGTAAAGGCCCCACAAGCCCCAATGGTCGTGCAACCACGCCACTTCGGCGTAGGCTTGTCCGACTACCTTGGACACATTTTCTTCGTTACTCAACATCTCGTCAATGGTCGGTTTGCCATAGACTTGTTCGTCGAGCATATCTTCACAGCCGGCAGCCAACACAGCCGCTACAGCCAACATAAAAACCCATCTCTTTTTCATAGTGTTTTCCGTTTTTATAGTGTATTATTATAAGGTGATATTCAATCCAACCATTACGTTGCATACCGAAGGATAGAAACCCGAAGCATCAATACCGGGGTTCCATACATCCGACGTATTCACTTCGGGGTCGATACCCGAATATTTAGTCAGTGTAAAGACGTTTTCGGCCGTACCGAATACGCGTACCGACTGAATGTACGGATTATCCTTGAATTGGAACGTATAACCCACCGTGATGTTATCGAGTTTGAAATACGAACCATCTTCCAAGTAGTAATCGGAGAATTTGGTTTGACGATAGCAGCCTGTGCCGTTAGCCAAAGCCTCGACATCTTTCATAAACACGGCATTGCCAACCGATTTTTGCGGACCGTAAGCCCAGCGTTTTACGTTCAGAATGTCGTTGCCGACAACGCCGCGGAAGAACAACGTAATATCCAGGTTTTTCCAGCGAATCGTGTTGTTCCAGCCGTATGTCATAAGTGGTTGTGCATGACCAACGACTTGCAGTTTGTTTTGACCAACTTCTTTTTCGTCACAAAGTCCGGCTTCGGCATCGGCTTTTGTCCACTTTTCGTAAGTGAGTTGTCCTTTGGAGTTTACACCGGTGTATTTGTAGCCATAGAATGTGCCCACCGATTCACCTTCGACAATTTTCTGGGTATTTACGTTGGCCATACCATTTTCCCAAACACTGCCGGTGAGCATTTCTGAATACGAGAGCTTGAATGTTTTACCATCGAGAACGACATCGCCCGATAGTTTTTTGATTTTATTGTCGTTGAACGCCATGGTAACCGTTGTTGCCCACTCCCAATCGTTCATACGAACAGGGATGCCGGTCAAAGCCAATTCCAAACCTTTCGATGTGATTTCGCCACAGTTAGCCAACATTTTGTTGTATGGGAACGGAGGCGTTGGTACGTCGTATTCCCACAACAAATCTTTCGTATCGCGATAGTAGAGGTCGATGTTACCGCTCAAACGATTGTCGAGGAACGAGAAGTCGATACCGACATTGTATTCATACTTTTTCTCCCAGCGCAAATCGGGGTTGGCATTTTGTTGAATACCGTATGTGGTAACATATTCGCCATTGTACCAGAACGTACCGCCATCGGTCAACAACATTTTCGATTGCAGGTCGCTGCCGAGGTTGTTACCCGTGATACCGAAACCGGCACGCAATTTCAAGTCGTTACACCAACTTTGACCCGACATGAATTGTTCGCCACGGATACGCCAACCGGCGCTCACTGCCGGAAACCAACCCCATTTGTGGTTTTCGCCGAAACGGCTCGAACCCTCGGCACGCAACGATGCCGAAATCAAGTAGCGTTCGTCGTAGTTGTAGTTTACACGAGCAAATCCGGAAGCCAGCACGTTGGAGTTGCGATACGAACTTACATTCAATTTATCTTTATCGGTCTGACCGTCGTACATGCTGTAATACTTGTAGTAGTCGGTCGGGAAACCGCCGTTTTTCATATACGAGCCGTCGTAGAAGAATTTTTGATACGACCAACCGATAACCGTAGCCAACGAGTGTCCGTTCCAACTGCCGGCATAATCGGCTGTTACTTCGTACAATTGGTTGAAACTCATATCGACATTGCGTGTAGCCTGACCGGCCACAGCCAAATCGGTATCATACTTTTGCGAAACATACGAATAGGAGTAGTTGTCGCCCTCTTCCAACGCCACGAAACCGTTCAATTTCAAGCCGGGCACGGCTTTGATGTCGATAGTGGCTTTAACGCTACCACGGAAGAAATTGCCCTGTTTGTACGATTCTTTTTGATTCGTGGCAGCAATCGGATTTGACAATCCGGATCCCGAGGGTATGAAATAGCCTGACAGCTTGCTCGAATCATAAATCGGATAAGTGGGATTCAGAGTTGCAGCCTGTTTGAAATCGCCACAATCGTAGTTGTTTTTATAGTGCATGTACGAGAAATCGTACGAAAATTTCAACCATCCCTTCAGAGCCGATTGGTCTGCCGCAAATTTGGCAATGATTTCGTTACGATCGGTATTCAATGCCAAACCTTCGGCGTATTTGTAGGTAACAGCGCCACGGTAACTGAAGTTTTTAGTGGCACCTGACAAAGCTATATTGTGATTGTGCGTAACTGCGGCTTTTTTGGTAGCAGCAGCCATCCAATCGGTATTGTATTCTTGTCCATCGGCAGCAGCATAGATATTCGGAGTAACTTTACCGCCCGACAATGCTTCCAAGTTGCGGAACTCTTCGGCCGTTGACAAACCGGTGCTGGAGCGCGGAGCCGATACCGACACATAGCCGCTGTATTCGACATTCATTTTGCCGCATTCCATCGATTCGCCTTGGTTGGCGCGTTTGGTGGTGATAAGAATTACGCCATTGGTACCACGCGTACCATAGATAGCCGCAGCGGAACCGTCTTTCAGCACGTCCATCGATGCGATTTCTTCAGGAGAGATGTTATCGATATTATCTGTCGGGATACCATCGACGATGTACAACGGCGACGAGCCGGTGCCTTTACCCAACGTCGAGAAGCCACGAATTTGGATATTGTAGCCTGTGGATGTCGGGTCGCTGGTGGTGCGGCTGATGTTCAGACCGGCAACTTTACCTTGCAACAAGCCAACGGGGTTGGCTTTAACACCGGCATTGAAATCTTCGGCTTTCAACGAAGCCACAGAACCGGTAATTTCTTTTTTCTTCTGCGAGCCGTAACCGATAGCCACCACTTCGCCAAGTGCATACGAGTCTTCCTGCAACACAATAACTAAGGGTGCTCCGGCTTTGGCAGCCACTTCTTGCGTTTGGTAGCCCATGTAACTGATTTGCAGTTGTGCGCCTTCGGCCACTTGCAATTCGAAATTACCATCGAAATCGGTTACCGTGCCATTGGTAGTGCCCAATTCGACAATGCTACCGCCAATAACGGGTTCTCCCGTAGCATCTTTTACAATGCCGCTTACCGTGATTTGTGCGAATGCGCCCACCGTGCATAGAAGCATGGCCAGCGTAGGTACAAATCGCCGCATAAATGCTTTAATTTTCATTCGTTTTAGTATTTAAGGTTAGTAATTTAAGTTAATTCAATCCGCAAATTAACAATTCAAGGTGAATTTTAATGTTAAAATCGTCATTTTGCATCAAAACCCCTTGTTTTCGCGGTGTAAAGTTAGTACAATTTCTTGTAATATGTACCACGACAGCCGCAAAAAAATCCATAAAAATAAACAATAAAAATTAACACTTTAAGACTTAGACCCTAATTTATAGATTACCGACAAATGTTCCGATGTTTTCGCCGGCGACGACTTTGGCCAGATTGCCCGGTGTGTCCATATCGAAGACGATGATGGGCAGGTTGTTTTCTTTGCACATGGTGGTGGCTGTGAGGTCCATCACTTTGAGGCCGCGAGCATAGATTTCGTCGAACGAGATTTTGTCGAACTTGGTTGCTGTGGGGTCTTTTTCGGGGTCGGCGGTATAGATGCCATCGACGCGTGTGCCTTTGAGCATCACATCGGCTTCGATTTCGATGCCTCGCAATGAGGAGCCGGTGTCGGTGGTAAAGTAGGGATTGCCTGTGCCTGCGGCGAAAATGGCGACTTCGCCTCGGCGGAGTGTTTCGATGGCTTTGGCCTTGCTATAGAATTCGCCGATGGGTTCCATGCGCACTGCGGTGAGTACGCGCGCGGCGATGCCGCGCTGTTCGAGTGCGGAACTGAGTGCCAGACTGTTGATAACGGTGGCCAGCATGCCCATTTGGTCGCCTTTGACACGGTCGAAGCCTTTGGCTGCGCCACTCAAGCCGCGGAATATATTGCCGCCGCCGATGACGATGCCCACTTCGACGCCCTGCCGCACGATGTCGGCTATCTGCGTAGCGTATTCGTCCAAGCGTTGTTCGTCGATGCCATACTGTTTTTGTCCCATGAGCGATTCGCCGCTCAATTTGAGTAAGATGCGTTTGTACTTTGCCATAATTGTGTATAAATGTTCAGTGTATCTGTTTGTGTAGTTGCAGAATTTTCTGCAAGTCGTCAGGCGTATCGACCGAATGATTTTCGGCGGTGGTTACGGCGACTTTGATGCGCAAGCCGTTTTCGAGCCAGCGCAACTGTTCCAACGATTCGCATTGCTCTAAGACGCCCTGCGGCAGGTGCGTGATGCGTTCGAGCACATCGGCGCGATAGGCATAAATGCCAATATGTTTATAAAAAGTGTGTGCCGATGCCCATTGGTCGGGTTGCACGCCGCGCATATACGGCACGACCGATCGGCTGAAATAGATGGCTTCGGATTGTGCGCCGACAAGGACTTTCGGTGTGTTGGGATTTTGTAGGTCATGCCAAGTGGCATCGGGTGCGAATGGCTTTACCAACGTTGCTATTTGCACATCATTCGCTACGAAACAATTTTTCAGCAACTCCATCTGTTCGATGGCGATGAAAGGTTCGTCGCCTTGTATGTTGACCACAACATCGAATGTTTCGGCGAGTTTGGTGTAGGCTTCGTAGCAGCGGTCGGTGCCGGTGCGGTGTGTGGTAGCGGTCATAACGGTGCGTCCGCCGAAGTGCGTTACAGCCTGAGCGATGCGTTCATCGTCGGTGGCTACCACTACCGTTTCGAATACCTTCGCTGCGCGTTCGTACACGTGTTGAATCATCGGTTTACCAAAGATATCGGCCAACGGTTTTCCGGGAAATCGGGTCGATGCGTATCGTGCCGGGATAATGCCTACAAATTTCATATTTTGCTATATATAATTATGGTGTATGGGTTTATCTGCGCCCGAGATTAAACAAAATGCCCAAGCACAATGATATGTTTTGATTTGACGATCGTCGGTAAGTGTCGGCTGTAGAGTTTGGGAACATGTCGCCCAAGCCGAACGAATAGCGTGCTTCGAGTTGGTAGATGCCGGCTCTTCGCGTTTGAAATTCGAAGCCCGTTCCCACTGCAATGCCGTAATCGAATAGGGTTTTGAAGTCGTCGGTGTGGCGCGGTGCGAGTTGTTCGTCGGTGATGTCGGTTGCGACGCTGTCCGACACGCGAAAACTGATAGAGGGTCCGAGATTGAAGAACCAGCGAAAGAAATCTTTTTGAAAATAGATGTGCGACAGAAAGGGTATTTCGATATAATTGAGCGTGCGTGCATAGTGGTAGTTGTCTGTTTTTTCGCGCCAGCCGCGCTGCGTGAAATTGGTTTCGACCTGTATGCCGAAAAATCGGTCGGAGATGTAACGAAACGCAACGCCGGCCTGTGCGCCATAGAGCATAGTGTGCGACACATTCGGTTTGAACGACACAAACGAGGCTGTAGCGCCGGCGCGCACACCCAACGTATATTCCGGTTCGTAGTAGTAGCGTTGTGCCCGGACACCGATTGCCATCGCCATTAGTCCGAAGAGCAAAATGTACTTTTTCATAGACGAAAATTTATTTAACATTGTGCAGTTGGCGGTTGTAATATCCGAACAAATACCAATTGATGTTGATCCATTGTTTTGTGCCGTTTTGCTCGAAACAAAAATCGGACTGCAAGCCCTGATATGCAGTGTGTTTGAACGCAGTGGTCGGATTGTTCTTATTGTTGTTGAGCACTTTGGTGATGTAATTGATGATGTCGTAGCCAATCAAATCGTAATGCGGACGGGTTTCGCAGGTATGATTGCCAAACCAAGTGCGATAGCGTGTTTCGTAAGCCTCGGTATCGGTCTGTTTGAATAGCGAATAGAAATAGGTGCCATCGTAATATTGCGTCCATTGTTTCCAATCGTCGAAGCCCCATATTTGCAAAAAGGGCAATTCGAGTGCTTTAATTTGCGGCAGCAGATTTTCGACCAAATCGATGCGTTGCGTAGCGAGCAACAACAACGTGCGGTTGCGTCCGACCAATTTTTGCAACGTATCGACATTATTCGGTGTCAGCACAATTTCGTCGTAGGATTTGTGTGCCTCATGCAATTTTTTGGTCAGTTCGTCGGCCAGAAGATTTGCCTTGTCGCGTTTGTCGCTCACGCGTGCGATGACAAAACGCTGATTTGCAAAGCGTTTGACGATGGTTTGCGCCACAATGGGCAGTATCCGTTCTTGCGAAGGATTGAATTGCAGCAGAAAGTCGTTGGCTTCGGCATCGATTTTCGACGTGAATGGCACAAGCGCATAAATGCGATGATGTTTGGCAAAATCGGCCACTGTTTCCACCTGATTGGCATAGGCCGGGCCGATAATCAAATCCATGTTTGTCAGTTCCGGCAAGCGTAACACCGAGTCGAGCGACGACAACGATTTTTCGATGTCGTAGGTGTACAATTCGACCGAAATGCCGGCATGTTTCACATCCTCGAGACCGACCAAAAGTCCGCGATAAAACTCCCAAAAATAGTTGACTGAAGCATCGATATAAGGCGTTTTCAGCATAAATGGCAGCAAAACGGCGATTTTCAGTGCGTTCGGGGTTGCCACAACCACATTTGCCACAGAATCGTTTGCTACGGGCACCGTATCCGCCGTCAAACGTGCGGCGGTGTCGGGCATTGTGGCCGGCAATGGTTGCGACACTGTGTGTTCGGCGACCGGTTTGTCGGGGTCAGGAATCAGCAGTTCGTCGCCCACTTTGATAGTGGTTGTAATGTTGTTTAGTTCCACAAGTTCCTCGACCGTAACGCCATATTGGCGACTGATGCTGTAGAGCGTTTCGCTTTTTTGTACCAGATGCTTGCGCACCGTCAGTGTGGCCGTAGTGGGATTTTTTTTGGGCTGACCGGTTTCGATTTGGCGTTCTTCGGTGAAGGACTGTTTCGGAATTTTCAGTCGTTGTCCAACTTTCAACCCATCGGCCAATTCGGGATTATATTTTACCAATTCGGCAATAGTTACATTGTACTTGCGCGACAGAGCATAAAGTGTCTGCTTGGGTTGTACCTGATGCACCACAAAATCGGCATCAGCCGTATCGGGCTGCAACGTATCGACTACCGGCACAAGTATCACCTGACCGATTTTAAGTCCGTCGGACAAATTGGGATTGCAGTTGTGCAAATCGGCTTGCGACACGCCAAACTTACGCGCGATGGCATATAGTCCGTCTTTTGGGGCAACGGTGTACGAATAGTAATTTTTGCCATCGATTTGTACTATCGGATAGTCGGCTGCTTGTGCGCACAACACCAGCACACACGCGGCAAAAATGGCAGTCAGAAAGGAACGTTTCATATCTGTATTTTATTTATTTTCAAACAATTACAACATTTATCAAGTTAGTCGCACAAGGCATACAAGTCGCCTCGTGGGTTGATAAGCAGCAGTGGTACGGTGCACTGTTTGGCAATGCGAAGTTCTTTGCTGCCGAACAATATATCGTCCAAACCATATTCGCGCGATGCCGACACAATGACCAAATCGGCTTGTGTTTGCGCCCAGCGGGCTGCTTCGCGTTCGACGCCATCGCTGCCTTTGCGCGCCTGCACAATGTCGTACTCGAGGTCGAACGATTTGAACAAAGTGGTCATCGCTTCGATATTTTTGATGGCTCGAGTGCCATAATCTTTGGGTTTGAATATAGTGAGTTTGGCGCCAAAAAAGCGTCCGAAGGCTGCTGCAAATGGGGCTTTTTCTTTATCTTCGGGCAAAAACGTTACCGGCACTGCCACCGAGGCAAAAACGGGTTTTTGATTCGGGCGCACCAACAGATACGGGATACGCAATGTACGGCACGCCTGCAAACAGGTATTTATCTGTCGTGTGTCGGCAATTTCCACTATCAACATCGAAGCATCGATACGTTCCAACTCGTCGGGCAAATCGGCTATTTGCCCTACATCGCCGACGATACCGGGGCCCACCGTCAGCGTGCGCGCCTCGTGTCGGAGCGCTGCCGCGATAGTTTCGGCAAACAGTGTGGCTGTCGGTGCCGCTTGGCCAAATTTCAGTGCTACTACTACCCTGCTCATCGCGATGTATTGGTTTTGAGTGTGGTTTTGCCGCCCACGCCACCGGGTGCTGCGGTGCGTCCGCTGCTGCCGCCATCGAATCGTGCAGGCATTTGCTGTGTGTCGGTAGGTGTGGTTTGTTGTTTCTGTTTATCGGCAGTTTCCGTATCGTCAGGTTCAACATGTCCCGGACGGCGACGCGGCTGTTGAGCGGTCGTTTTCTGACGCTCCGGGCGGTCGAACACGGCCTGCCATGTATCGGGTCGCACATCGGCCTGCCACGAGAATCCCGGCATGCGCAGCATATCGTCGGTTACCATTTCCATGGGCGTAAGCACGCCCGTTGGCGATGGAAACAGAACAATTCTGTCGATTTTTTGCTGTTTCAGATAAACCGTCAGATAACTGCTTTCGGTCTGATTCAGCCCTATCATCACGCTATCGTTGTCGAGCGGGAAATAGAGCGAAACGGCATTGCCGCGGATGTTGACTTGTCGCAATTCTCTGTCGGACAGATAGGCCACAAGTTCCTTGCCGGACAATTGGTTGTAGTGCAACGAATCGTGCTGTTCGCACACGAAGGCAGCGCCCACCACTTGCAGACGTTCCACGTTGCCGTTTACCGAATAGATGTGCATGGTGTCGCCTGTGATTTGTCGATTGCCCGACCACGCCACCGGCTGTTGCATCAGGTGCAGCACCGAGTCGCGGGTGTTGTAATTTGCCGAGTCGCACACGGCCTGCACATCGTGGCGAAACATACGGACATTGTGATAGGCATGCACCACTTTTTCGGTAGAATCGACCGCGTAAGCATAGAGCGTATCGGCATTCAGATAGATGGTGTCGGGTGTAGAATGTTCTACCATCAGTGCCGAATCGTAGGCCAAAGCCACATCGCCCTCTTCCTTATAATAGACGAAATGTCCGAAAAACGACATCTGTTTTGCCGAATCGTTCAACACCACATGTTTGTAGGCACGTCCTTCGCCCTGCCGTTTGTTATACAAAATCGAATCGCCAGTAAGTGTTTGACCATCAACGTGTTTTACCGACGAATTGCGGCGCAACAGCGATTGTTCCGTGCGTGTGTTGTAGTAGCCCAATTCCGAATAGATGGTTGTTTCTTGGGCATAGACGATGGTGGTTGGACCGACTATTTCGGCCACAGCCGATTCTGTGTTGTATTTCAGTGTATCGGCATCCATGGTGAAGTTTGGATTTGTCAGCAACACATCGTGGCGAAACACCGCCAAGCGTTCACCCGGATAGTAATGGCCGAAAACCGAGGTCAACACATTTGATTCGTCGTACAATTTGCCGCCGGTGTAGTAGTAGCCGACATTGGCCATGCGGTCGTAGTTCAAACTATCGGTAACGAGCGTTACATCGCGATTGTTCATACGCACATTGCGTCGCAGGCGCGCCAATTTGGTATTTCCGTCGTAATAGAGCACATCGCCGTAGATGAACAACGTATCGCCTTGCACAATACGCACATGTCCGTAGGCCGTAAACGAGTTTTGCTGTTCGTAGAAATAGGCGCTGTCGCAATAGAGGTAGGCATCATCGTGCCGAAAGCGCACATTGCCCTTCAGTAGTTGTGCATCGGCATTGCGGGCTTGGTCGTAACTGAACGTTTCGGCATTTTCGAGATAGACCGGTGTTTTGGGTTCAGCGGCGGACGTGGCTGTCGTGGTCGGAGATTTGGTTTTGACGTTGGGCGCGGTTTTAGGCTGCGTTGTGGCAGTCGGAGGCGGTGGTGTCATCGTTTTTTGCATCGGCGACATTGTCTGCGGCGCCATTTGCAGTTTGTTTTGCTGCGCCATCGACGGGGTTGCCATGGCACACAACAAGCATACCGACACCCGGAAAATATGATATTTCCAAAAATCCGTTACCCGCAATTCGCTCTATTTTTTTATCCAGCCCTCATGTTCGAAATCGCAATTTCGCCAATCGGGAGCAATATAGACATAGGTTTCTTTAATTTTGCGTGCGATCCATTCCGACAGGATTTCGGAACGTTTTTCGCTCTCGCAATATTGTTTCAACTGCTGATAGTCGTCGGTCAAGTTGGCTTTGTGGTTTGGCGTTTTGGCTTTCAGCCGAATGACGGCATACACTTCGCGCCCGAGCGACGCGTCCATCATGGCAAATGGTTGCGATATTTCGCCGACTTTCAGGTTGTAGGCCATTTTTGCCACCTCTTGCGGCAAATCTTGATATTCAAATTTGGATGCGCCGGTATTTTCGTTGGTCATTACGCCGCCGTTCATGCGTGTGTTTTTGTCGGACGAGTTCACGGTGGCAGCCTCTTCGAATGTCAACTTGCCGGTTCTGATGAGCGTGGTCAGACTATCGAGTTGTTGAAACGTTTTTTCTTTGATGGCAGCCGACACACGCGGTCGCAACAATATGTGGCGACAATTGATGCGGTCGCCCCGTTTTTCGAGCAGTTGCACGATGTGGAATCCAAATTCGGTTTGAAACACACGCGACACTTGCCCCGGTTCGGTGAGTGCAAAGGCGGCGTTGGTAAATTCGGGCACCATCGTGCCACGTCCGAAGAATCCCAATTCGCCACCTTTCGCAGCGGTGCCGGGATCGTCGGAATAGAGGCGCGCCAGCATCGAGAAATCGGCCGAACCGTTGTTCACACGCTCGGCATATTCGCGCAAGCGGTTTTTGGTAGCCTCCAAATCTTCGACAGGAATGGGCGGTTCCAACGTGATAATCTGCACTTCGACCATGGCCGGAATCATCGGTATGCTATCGTCGGGCAAGGTTTGATAAAACGTACGGACTTCGGCCGGTGTCAGTTTGATGTCGCCCGTCAACTTTTGCTGCACCATCTGAATGGTCAGTTGGTCGTGAATCATCTGGCGCATCTCCTCCTTGATTTCCGACACCGTTTTTTTGAAGTACTCTTCGACCTTCTCTTTCGAGCCAATTTCGCGCATGAAATGATCCATACGCATATTCACTTGTGCTTCGACTTGCGATGCGCCGGCTTCGAGGCTATCGATTTTGGCTTGATGCAGATACAATTTTTGCAACGCCATGCGTTCCGGTATCACGCAGTAGGGGTCGCCTTGCAAGCGCTGCCCTTCGTACTGCAAGCGCAAGCGGTATTCCTCGACCTCGCTTCGCATGATGGCATTATCGCCCACTATCCACACCACGCCATCAATCATATTTGTTTGCGCCGACAATGCCACCGACAGCGTCAGCACCACGCCCGTAACGATATATTTTACCTTCTGCATCATTTTATTCAAAATAGGATTTCAAACTTTTTTTCTCTTGCAACGAATTGTAGAATGTGATTTGTCCGTTGGTTACGGCATCGTCGTAGAGCGACACTTCAAATTGTTGCAAATATTCGAGTTTCCGCCGGTTGCTGAGTATGGTTCTGATTTTTTCCTGCACAAAATCCAACGGTGCAGCCATACCGACCAAACGGTAATCGGTTACTTTCAAAAAATAGGTGTAGGTCGAATCCGACGTTTCGTAAAACGATGCGTTTTCCAAGAAGCGTGCCTGGTCGGCATCTGGCGTCGGCATCCGACAAATCAAATCGCTGAAATACACCCATTTATCCGGAAAATAGTCGTACACGGCGGCATGTCGTACGCTGTATTCTTCGAGGGCTTGCAGGTCGGCATCGTCGTCAAGGTCTTTGATGGTTTTGCGCACACGTTCGATTTTCGGAGCGCCATTCGGCACTTTCAGAAACACGCCACGCAGCACATTTTCGTGCAGCGGAAACAGGCCTTCGTGCTGTTCGTAAAATGCCTCGACTTCGGCATCGGTCGGTTCGGCCAAACGTTGCGCCACCAGCCGTTGCTGATAGTAGTGAATGGTCAGCGTTTTGCGGTATTCCTCGACCATGGCATCGATTTCGTCTTCGTTGGCGATGTTGCGTTTGGCGGTTTCGTACAGCAAAATGTTGGTTGCCCACTTGCGAATGAACGCATCGGCCAGCACTGCACTATCTTCGGGCGTGGTGCCTTCCGGAATGATTGGCGCCAATTCGTCCTTATAGAGAAATTGACCTTCGACCTCCATCAAAGGTTCGCGCGCCACATCGGCTTGCGGCTTGATGTTGCAGGCCACCAGCAGGCACGACACGAGAAATAGCAGCAGACAACGTGTTTTCATACGCACGACAGAGGACTATTCGATGGTATTCAAGACGGCACTATCGACCACTATTTCGTACTGTTTGCGCAAAGCATCCACCCAACGCCGTTCGAGTTCGTTTTGATAGTCGGAGATGACGGCTCCACGCACATCGGTGTAGGACTCCGGACCTTTTTTCAGCATTTTGCCTACCACAAACACCACAGGAAATTTGTCATCGACGGCCACTTCGGCGTTTTTCACACCAAATGCCAACTTGTCAACTTGCGCATTGTCGCCTTTTTTCCACAAGCCGGTTTCGGTTTTCACCGCCACTACGCTGTCGTTGTTGACACGGGCATTCAGATAGGAATTGACCGAATCGGACGGCAATTTGGCTATCATTTTCTTGACAACCTTGGCTGTAGCAGCATCTTTGCAATAGACGACTCGACCTTTGTAATGCGGCGTGTCCCACGCATAATTTTTTTTGTTGGCTGCAAAATAGGCTTCAAGTCCTTTGGTGTCTTTGGCGGCTTTTTCCCAAACTTCGGTGTTGCTGATTTCGAACAACAAGATGCCATCGTGATATTCCTGCATCAGATAGCGAAATTCGGGATATTTCGTCTCGAGTTGAGTCTCTTCGTAATTCAATATGCCGTTGGCTACAAAATCCTGTTTTTGTTCGTCGAACGACACAGCCGACAAGGCGCCGCCGCGTGCGGCAAACCCGATGACCATGGCCAAATCTTTTTGCAACAAAAATTCGTCGGCAAACTGTGCCAAAGTATCTGTCAGTTGCTCGGCAGCAACAAAATAGGCTGAATCGGCTTGTGCGTGCTGTCGTACAAAAGCGGCCACAGCATCGAACGCAGCTGCGTTTTCGGCATAGCCATATTCACGTTTCAGTCTGTCAACCAGCACTTTGCGACCCATCGACGCACGTTCGTCGCGCTGCATTTGGCGCAAAATATCCGGACGTTTTACTTCGTACGGTTCGAGGTCGCGGCGCTCGTGCAATTTGATGATGTGCCACCCGAAAGGCGATTGCACCGGTTGGCTGACTTCGCCGGGTTCGGTCAGGGCAAAGGCTGCGTTTTCGAATTCGCGCACCATGCGTCCGACACCAAACCACGACAGTTCGCCGCCACGCATGGCCGAACCGCGATCGTCGGAGGTTTCGCGCGCCACGTCGGCAAAGTCTTCGCCATTATTCAAGCGTTCGGCTATTTTCAGAATTTCGTCGTGTGCTTTCTGCTGTTCGGCTTCAGGCGCATCGGCTTTGACCATTTTCATGATATGCGACACGCGAATTTGTCCGTATGCCGGCCGACGATTGTGCACCTTAATTATATGGTAGCCGTAGAACGTGCGCACCGGCGCCGAAATTTCGCCTACGGGCAACGTGTACATCGCCTTTTCGAACGGATAGACCAACATGCCGCCGGTGAAATATCCCAAATAGCCTTTGTTACGCTGCACCGAAGGGTCGTCCGACATGTCGAGCGCAACAGTTGCAAAGTCCTCATTTGCAAGTCGTTGACACGCCGTCAACGCTTTGTTGTAGGCTGCCAGCGTGTCGGCGGGAGTGGCATTGTCGGGCAATTTAATCAACACATGGCTCACTTCGACGTCCTGTTGCAAATGTTCGTAAGCCTCGCGACAC
This sequence comes from Bacteroidales bacterium, assembly GCA_004557405.1. Lineage (GTDB taxonomy): Bacteria > Bacteroidota > Bacteroidia > Bacteroidales > Paludibacteraceae > W0P28-013. The sequence goes on along the minus strand of SFDZ01000005.1, from coordinate 119,029 downwards.
AATTTTTCTTCCATCGACATATCGGTCAGATACGGTTTGGCCAACTGTGCCCTGTAGCCGCGCAATTCGCTGATGAAAGTCGGCAGCGTGTCCAAGCCGCGATGTTGCGCATCGATCACTTTCAATTTGAAGTTTTTGAACAACTCGACATACTCTTCCAACGATTTTTTGTCGAGGGCATTGTTTGCATTATTTTTACGATAGATATACTCAAATTCATCTTTTGTGATGGCGTTACCATCGATTGTCATCAACACCGGTTCGGTTTGCGCCACCACGGCAGTGCCGGCCAGCACGGCCGCAACCAATACGAAACTTTTCAGAATTTTCATAGCGTTATTGTTTTTTCGGAATTACAAACATCATTTTATCAAGCACTTACCTGTCATATCGGTCGGTTGTGCAATGCCCATAATGTGGCAGATAGAGGGTGCCACATCGGCCAAGATGCCGTTTTCGACCTGAACATCCTGTTTGTCGGTAACGTAGATAAACGGCACCGGATTGAGCGAATGCGCCGTGTTTGGTGTTCCGTCGGCGTTCAAGGCGTGGTCACAGTTGCCGTGGTCGGCTATGATGATGAGTTCGTAACCATTGCGACGCGCTGTTTCGACCACGCTTTCGACACATTTGTCGATAGTGATAACTGCTTGCTGTATGGCTTCGTACACGCCGGTATGGCCTACCATGTCGCCGTTGGCAAAGTTGATAACCACGAAATCGAACTTCTGTTTGTCCAATTCGGCGTTCAAGGCAGCAGCCACTTCGTAAGCGCTCATTTCGGGTTTCAAATCGTAGGTAGCCACTTTGGGCGACGGAATGAGGATGCGTTCCTCGCCATCGAATGGTTGTTCGCGGCCGCCGTTGAAGAAAAACGTTACATGCGCATATTTCTCCGTTTCGGCAATGTGCAACTGCCGTTTGCCGGCTTTGGCGAGCGTTTCGCCCAGCGTATCGACCACATTTTCTTTGTCGAACAAGATGTGCAAGCCTTTGAACGAGGCGTCGTAAGGTGTCATGCAGAAATATTCGAGCGGCAATGTGTGCATGCCGTGTTCGGGCATATCCTGCTGCGTCAGTGCGATGGTCAGTTCTTTGGCGCGGTCGTTGCGGTAGTTGAAGAAAATCACCACATCGCCGGCCTCGATGGTGGCCACCGGTGCGCCCGCTTCATCGACGTGTACTATCGGTTTGATAAATTCGTCGGTAACGTCGGCGGCATACGATTTTTCGACAGCCTCGACCATATTCTGCGACGCCTCGCCTTTGCCTTCGACCAGCAAATCGTACGCCACTTTCACGCGTTCCCAGCGTTTGTCGCGATCCATGGCGTAGTAACGTCCCACAATCGACGCTATTTGTCCGCCGGTCGTTGCCAGATGTTGCTCCAGCTGTGCGATAAAACCCTTGCCGCTGTGCGGGTCGGTATCGCGACCGTCCATAAAGCAATGCACCACGTGGCGATTGCCGTATTCCTTGGCGATGTCGCACAGTGTCAGCAGGTGTTCCAACGAACTATGCACGCCGCCGTCGGATACCAAACCCATGAAGTGCATTTTCGCGCCATGCTGTTTGGCGTATTCGTATGCGCACACGATTTCGGGATTGTTCAGAATCGATTTGTCGCGACAGGCGCGATTGATTTTCACCAAATCCTGATAGACAATGCGTCCGGCACCGATGTTCAGGTGCCCCACTTCGGAGTTACCCATCTGTCCGTCGGGCAAACCGACATTTTCGCCCGAAGCCTGCAACTGCGAATGCGGGTATGTGGCGTTCAACCTATCCCAATAGGGCGTTGACATTTGGCTGATAACATCGTCGCGTTTACCATCGCCGATGCCCCAGCCGTCGAGTATCATTAAAACTGCTTTTTGTGACATAGTGTTTTTTATGTTTTATTGATGAATATTATTGTTACAACTAATCCAATTTGCAAAGTTATGAATTTATTTCCAAACCACAAAAAATTGAGTTGTAAAAAAAAAGCAAAAAAAACAGGGACGAACAAGCCCTCCCTATTCCACCATTATTATATAGTTACACACAAAGTTATTGCACAGCTACTTTGACGGCGCGATTTCCGACCGTTACGATATAAATGCCGGCTTGCGGCACAACAAGTGTTTCGACAGACGCGGCACACGATGTACGAGCAATTGCCACGCCCGCTGCAGAATAGAGGCAAACACACTGCCCTTCGGCGCCATCGACGATAATACGGCGTTGTTCGCACGCCACGCGCAATTCATCGCCATCGGCGGCAACCAAATCGGTGGTGGCTATCGGCACACACTGAATCTTCGTAAAACTACTCCACACCTCAGCCGCTTTATAAGCATCGACAGAGCCACACGGCACATACACCGGAATAGCTGTCGGCGTTGCCTCAAAAGTAGTGGCATCGCACGTAGGCGGCGTACTCGCCTTGCTAACAATACTCTTTAAGTTTGTCAAAGAGGCCAGAGCCCTTGCTTCAAGCTTTTTGAGCGTAGAAGGCAACACAACGCACGACACTGCTTCACAACCATCGAAGCCGCCCTTCCTAATGGCAGTTACGCCTTCGGGCAGAGCTATAGTGTCAGTCAAACTTGTACATTTAGCAAACGCGGAGTCGCCAATAATTATCAACTTGCCATCGGCAGCAAACGCAACCGACTTCAGGCTTGTACACTCCGCGAACGCACGCGACCCAATGGACTTTACCTGACTGCCTTGAGCAAAGGTTACCGAAGCGACATCGGTTTGGAAAAACGCCGAGTCGTCAATAACCTGTACGGGATAGTCGGTCGTAACTTTCGTATTCGAATCCCAGTAACTTACCTTTTGCGGTATAGTGATATTACCCGAATAGGCAGTGCCACCCACCGGTGGTGCTACAATAATAGCATGCCACCCACCGGTGGTGCTACAATAATAGCAAAAGATGAACCAATATTACTGATGTTGTAATAGAGTTTAGAGGCGCTGTCCCGCATTTGAGCCGACAGACCGCCGCACACCAACACAACAGCCAAAAGGGAGAGTAATTTTTGTTTCATAGTTTAATTGTTTACATTTTTTTTGTTTGATATCGCTGCAAAGATACAACAAAAATCATCACAAAACAATACGGGAAATTACGTATTTTTTCGTACGTAAATACTCGTAGAGCAACACATACACCGACACGCACACCCTATTTATTATATAGCATCAAAAAAAAACAAACAAATTAGCATTTGACGCAAATTTTTCCGTTTTTTGTTGGTTAATTCAAAAATTAGTCGTAATTTTGCACCATAAAACGATATTTATCGCGATTAAAATCAAAAACAAGCGGAATTTTCCGCCTAATAAAAAAATCAAACAGTTATGAGTACCTTACGATTTGCGGCATTACAAGCCGCCAACGGACATCGTCCGGAGAACATTCACATCGCCGTACCCGAAGAGCGTCCGGCAACATTTTTCGCACAAAACGTCTTCACACGCGAGCGTATGCAGGAATACATTGCCGACAACATTCTCAATCAGTTGTTCGACGCCATCGACAACGGCAAACCACTTAGTCGCGACATAGCCAACTCGGTGGCCATCGGCATGAAAAAATGGGCGACCGAACGCGGAGCCACGCACTTCACGCATTGGTTTCAGCCACTGACGGGCGGCACCGCCGAAAAACACGACGCATTCATCGACAAGACACCCGACGGACGCGTGTTGGAAGAGTTTTCGGGCAATGTGCTTTATCAGCAAGAACCCGACGCATCGAGTTTTCCGAACGGCGGCATCCGCAACACGTTCGAAGCGCGCGGCTATTCGGCTTGGGATCCGTCGTCGCCGGCATTCATCGTGGGCGACACGCTGTGCATACCGACCATTTTCGTAGCCTATACCGGCGAAGCCCTCGACTACAAGACACCGCTCATTCGTTCGGTATCGGCATTGAGCAAAGCCGCCGTCGAAGTGTGCCGTCTGTTCGACCGCAACGTATCGAAAGTAAATGTATTTCTGGGTTGGGAGCAAGAATATTTTCTTGTGGACGAGGCTCTGTACCAAGCGCGCCCCGACTTGGTTCTGACCGGTCGCACGCTGATGGGACACGATAGTGCAAAAAATCAGCAGTTGGAAGACCACTATTTCGGTGCGATACCCGAGCGCGTACTGAAATTTATGACCGACCTCGAAATCGAGTCGCTGAAACTCGGTGTTCCCGTCAAAACGCGCCACAACGAAGTGGCACCCAACCAATTTGAACTTGCGCCGGTGTACGAAGAGGTAAACCTGTCGAGTGACCACAACCTGCTCGTGATGTCGATAATGGAACGCGTAGCGCGCAGACACCATTTCCGCGTGCTGCTGCACGAGAAGCCATTTGCCGGCGTCAACGGTTCGGGCAAGCACTGCAACTGGTCGATGGGCACCAACACCGGCGTCAATCTGTTGGCACCCGGCAAAAACCCGTATGCCAACCTGCAATTTATCACCTTTTTGGTAAACATACTGATGGCCGTACACAAACACAACGGTCTGCTGAAAGCATCGATTTCGTCGGCCACCAACGCACACCGCCTTGGTGCAAATGAAGCGCCTCCGGCCATCATTTCGGTATTTCTCGGCAAGCAGATAACCGACGTTTTAGACAAACTCGAGAAAGCCTCGGCCGACGAAGGAATCGTCATCAACGCCAAAAAAGAGATGAAACTCGGCGTGGCCAACATTCCGGAAATTCTACTCGACAACACCGACCGCAACCGCACGTCGCCGTTTGCCTTCACCGGCAATCGGTTCGAGTTCCGTGCCGTAGGCTCGTCGGCCAACTGCGGCGGCGCCATGCTGGCTCTGAATGCGGCGGTAGCCGACCAACTCATCACCTTCAAACGCGATGTGGACAAACTGATAGAAGCCGGCGAGCCCAAAGAACGCGCCTTGTTTGCCGTCATCAAAAAGAACATATCGGCCTGCAAAGCCATTCGTTTCGACGGCAACGGCTACAGCGACGCATGGAAAGACGAAGCCCGCAAACGCGGCCTCGACTGCGAGACAAGCGTTCCGCTGATATTCGACCGCTATTTGGCGCCCGACAGCGTGGCCATTTTCAAAAACACCAGCGTGCTGACCGAAGCCGAACTACAATCGCGCTGCGAGGTCAAATGGGAAACTTACGCAAAAAAAATTCAGATAGAATCGCGCGTACTCGGCGATTTGGTAATGAACCACATCGTGCCGGTGGCCAACCGCTACCAATCGATTTTGCTCGACAACATCGTCAAAGAAAAAGTGGCATTCGGCGACGAGCAATACCAACGTTTGGCCTCGCACGAAATTCTGATTGTGAAACGCATCATCAACCATGTCGATGAAATTGTGCAAAAAGTGGACGACATGACAGCCGCCCGACACACCGCCAACCGCATAGAAAGTATGCGCGAGCGTGCCATCGCCTACCACGACAACATCGTGCCGTTGATGGACGAAATACGCGCCCACGCCGACGAACTCGAAATGATTGTGGACGACGAAATGTGGACACTGCCTAAATACCGTGAATTACTATTCACACATTGATTTTTTTTCTGCAGTATTAGGTTTGTTTAGGCAGGAAAGGCGGCAAGGAACACTTGTCGCCTTTCGGTTTTTGGCACACGCTTGGTTATATGACACAAAATGCGTAATTTTGCAACGCGTTTTTTCATCATCTGAACAACAGAATAACCATGAACAATAATCTACTGACCCGACTCGACGGACTGTTGGCACGTTTCGACGAAGTTTCGACACTGATAACCGACCCGGCAGTCATCGCCGACATGAAACGATTCGTCAAACTGAACAAAGAATACAGCGACTTGGAGAAAATAGTTGCCAAGCGCAACGACTACAAGCGTCTGCTCGACAATTTAGACGAAGCCAAAAACATACTCGACCACGAGAACGACCCCGAATTGCGCGACATGGCCAAAGCCGAAATCGACGACATAGAGCCACGCATTCCATCGATGGAAGAAGAGATAAAACTGCTATTGGTGCCGGCCGACCCCGAAGACAGCAAAAACTGCATCGTCGAAATACGCGGCGGTACCGGCGGCGACGAAGCAGCCATTTTTGCCGGCGACCTTTTCCGCATGTACACAAAATACTGCGAAACCAAAGGTTGGAAAATCAACATATCGAGTTACAGCGAAGGCGCATCGGGCGGGTTCAAAGAGATTATTTTCGCCGTCAACGGCGACGGCGTTTACGGCACGCTGAAATACGAAAGCGGCGTCCATCGCGTTCAGCGCGTGCCGGTAACCGAAACACAGGGACGCGTACACACCTCGGCCGCATCGGTGGCTGTGCTGCCCGAAGCGCAAGAATTCGACGTCGTCATCAACGAAGGCGACATAAAATGGGACACGTTCCGCTCGAGCGGCGCCGGCGGGCAAAACGTCAACAAGGTAGAAAGCGGCGTGCGCCTGCGTTACAATTGGAAAAACCCCAACACCGGCAACGTGGAAGAGATTTTGATAGAATGTACCGAAACGCGCGACCAACCCAAGAACAAAGAACGCGCGTTGGCACGGCTGCGCACCAAAATCTACGACATGGAACACCAAAAATACATCGACGACATAGCCGCACGACGCAAAACAATGGTTTCGACCGGCGACCGCTCGGCAAAAATTCGCACCTACAACTATCCGCAAGGTCGTATTACCGACCATCGCATCAATTACACCATTTACAATTTGGCCGCATTTATGGATGGCGATATTCAAGATTGCATCGACCATTTGATAGTGGCCGAAAACGCAGAGCGACTGAAGGAAAGCAATTTATAACGGCCGCGCACGCCATTCAGTCCCATTCGTCTTCATCGTCGAAATAACAGGTCGCATCATCAAAAAAATCATCCAAATCGCGGCGCTCTTTTTTGGTCGGGCGTCCCAAACCTTTGGCGCGCCGATTGCTCTGGTCGAGTTTCAACACTTCGAGCAGTTCGAGTTGGTCGGGGGCAGTAACATTCGCCATGAATTGCGGCACAAGTTTAGCACCGACACGATTTTGAGTCAGCGCCACCACTTTGAATGTGTAGATTATCGGATTGCGCCGCACCTGCAGCACATCGCCCACCTTCAACTCACGCGACGGTTTTACAGCCACGCCCTGCATCAGCACGCGTCCTTTTTTGCACGCATCGGCCGCCAAACTGCGTGTTTTGAACACACGCACCGCCCACAACCATTTATCGACACGACATTCCATCGCCGGTTACAATAGTTGGCTGGCAATTTCCGACAATTCGCTGCGTTCGCCTTTTATCAGGTTGACATGTGCGAAGATGTCCTGTCCTTTCATACGGTCGATCATATACACCAAGCCATTCGACTGCATATCCAAATAGGGCGAATCGATTTGATGGACATCGCCCGTGAAGACGATTTTCGTATTTTCGCCGGCGCGCGTGATGATGGTTTTAATTTCGTGCGGCGTCAGATTTTGCGCCTCGTCCACAATAAAATAGGTGTCGCTGAGGCTGCGTCCGCGAATAAACGCCAGCGCCTCGATGACAAGTTGGTTGTTTTTCTGCATCTCCTCGAGTTGGCGCACCTCTTTGCCTTGATACGAGAACACGCTTTTTATCACATTCAGATTGTCGAACAACGGCTGCATATAAGGCGCCACTTTCTCTTGCGCATCGCCGGGCAGTGCGCCCAAGTCTTTGTTCGACATAGCCACGATGGGGCGCGCCAACAAAACCTGTTTGTAGTTTTCGTTCTGCTGCAACGCAGCCGCCAATGCCAGCAGTGTTTTGCCTGTGCCGGCGCGTCCGGTAACCGCCACGAGTTTGATGCGGTCGTCGAGCAGCACATCCAGCGCAAAAGTTTGTTCTGCGTTGCGCGGTTCGATGCCGAAAGCGCGCGTTTTTTCGACCCGATTGACCACGCCATCGAACGGATTGTAGCGTGCCAGCGCCGAAGCGCGATTGCTTTTCAGCACAAAACATTCGTTCGGTTCCACATCCGATTTGAAAGCAAATTCGTCAATATCGACGCCGGCATTCGACGCATAGATTTGGTCTATCAATTCGGGTGCCACGTCGTCGAACACAGGTTGTTCGCTGTCGAACACATCGATGTTTGTAACCTTGTCGGTGATATAGTCTTCGGCCAACACGCCCAACGCCCGTGCTTTGATGCGCACGTTTATGTCCTTGCTCACCAATATAGTTTTGGTGTCGGGATGCGCTTTGGCGAGTTCTACGGTGGCGCCGATGATGTAGTGGTCGGGTGTCCGTTCGATAAAGGCGTCGGCAAGTTCCTGCGGAAAACTATTGTGTGTGAGCACAAACAATCGTCCGCGGCCATCGCCCAGACTTGCGCCTTCGGTCGAGAGCATATCGTCGGCCACCTCGTCGAGTTCGCGTGCAAACTGCCGCGCATTATAGTTTATTTGGTCGTTCCCTTTTTTGAAATGGTCGAGTTCCTCCAGCACCACCATCGGGATATACACATCATTTTCCTGAAAATGATCGAGGCATTTGAAATCGTGCAATAGGACATTGGTGTCCAAAACAAAATTCTTTTTCATGGCTTTTCGGATTAAGGTTTGTGTTTTTTACAAGCCAAAGTTCGCATTTTTTTTTAGCATCAACAAATTTTCGGTCATAAAAAAACATCGGTTTATACATTTTTAAGTTTCCGATTTACAAACGCAAAAAATAATACATGCAGTCTGTTTTTTTTATATCTTTGCAGGTCGGATTGAAAAACAAATCAGCAACCATGACCTACACCGAAGCCATCGACTATTTGTACGCCCATGCGCCCATGTTTCAGGCACACGGTCGGCAAGCCTACAAAAGCGGCTTGGACACCACATTAGCCCTCGATGCGCACTTTGGGCATCCGCATCGGTCGTACCGCACCATACACATTGCCGGCACCAACGGCAAAGGTTCCACATCGCACTTGTTGGCATCGGTGTTGCAATGTGCCGGCTACAGAGTCGGGTTGTACACATCGCCGCATTTGCGCGATTTTTGCGAGCGCATCCGTGTCGATGGCGCGACCATTCCGTACGAACGTGTTGCCGCCTTCGTGGCCGATCATCGTTCACTTATCGACACACTGCAGCCTTCGTTTTTCGAGATAACCACCGCCCTCGCGTTCCTCTATTTCGCCGAACAGCAAGTCGATGTAGCCGTCATCGAGGTTGGCCTTGGCGGGCGGCTGGATTGCACCAACATCATCACGCCGGCGCTGTCGATTATCACCAACATCAGCCTCGACCATACCGACATCTTGGGCGACACCATCGAAAAGATAGCCGCCGAAAAAGCCGGCATCATCAAACAGCGCGTGCCGGTAGTTGTGGGCGAAACGCAAGCCGAAACTGCGCCTATATTCGTCGCACAAGCAGCAAACGCCCACGCACCAATTATTTTTGCGGACCAACTGCCACGCACTACCCTGCCGCCTTGCGCATTGCACGGCTACTACCAAGCAAAAAATCTGAAAACGGTGTTGGCCGCCATAGAACAGTTGCAGCAGTGCGGATTCGACATTGCGCCACAAGCCATCACCGACGGGCTGCTGCAAGTGGTAGAACGCACACATCTGCAAGGACGTTGGCAAACACTCTCCGAAAATCCGACAATAATATGCGACACCGGACACAACGCCGGCGGCATACGTTATGTTGTGGAACAACTGCGTCAGCAAAAATACGAACATCTGCACATCGTATTCGGCATGGTGAAGGACAAAAACATCGACGCCGTGCTGCAAATGCTGCCCCGCGAAGCCACCTACTATTTTACACAAGCACACATACCGCGCGCACTCGACGCCACACTGCTGCAGCAACAAGCCCTGTCATACGGACTGTGCGGCAGTGCCTATTCCGACACGCGCTCGGCACTCGACGCCGCCCGCAACGCTGCCACACCCGACGACCTGATATTTGTCGGCGGCAGCAACTATGTAATAGCCGAAATTATTTGAAACATGAAGATATTTTGTATTGGTTGGAACTACGCCACACACAACACCGAAATGCAAAGCGTAACGCCCTGCGAACCAACGATTTTTATGAAACCCGACACCGCCTTGCTACGCGAAAATCGTCCGTTCTACATTCCGCACTTCGCAAACGAGATTGAATACGAAGCCGAAATCGTGGTACGCATCAACCGCTTGGGCAAAAACATCGACGAGAGATTTGCCGCACGTTACTACGACGCGATTGCTTTCGGCATCGATTTTACGGCACGCGACCTGCAACGCCGCCTGCGCGCACAAGGCGAGCCTTGGGAAATATCAAAAGCGTTCGACGGATCGGCCGCCATCAGCAGTTTTGTGCCGCTGTCACAACTCGATAACCCGACCGCCATCGACTTTTCGCTAACCAAAAACGGCCAAATCGTGCAACACTGCAACACACAAAACATGATTTTCGGCATCAACAAAATCATTGCGCACATCAGTCGCTTTTTCTTTCTGAAAATGGGCGACCTCATCTACACAGGCACACCGGCCGGAGTCGGGCGCGTAGAGATAGGCGACCACCTCGAAGGTTTTATCGAAGGCGCCAAACTGCTTGATTGTCAAATAAAATAATCGTACCGGAAACGCTTTCTGTCGATTTTTTGCGGTCAAGACGTCCGAAATTCAAAAAAAATCACTACCTTTGCAATTTTGATATGCAATCATTTCTTCACATGAAACGACTTATCTGCATTGCGAGTTTGTGTTTGAGCCTGCTACCGTTGACTGCGCGGCCGGTGCAACTGCATTGGTTGCCCGTGAAAACCCTCGTAGCCGACAGCGTTACCATGCCGGCCATCGGGTTGGAGCAAGGCATCTACATGCGCCACGGACAGTTGCCGTCGTACATAGCAACACTGCCGCACGCCGGCACGCCGCACCTCGAAAACATCGCATACACAGCCCTCACCGACGACGAACGCGCCATCGTGGGTGCCAATGCCGCACTGATTTCGGACACCATATCATTCTTGTGTTTCCGGCAAACCGAGCGCAAACACACAACGTACAAAATAGAAATATTCCCTTTTGTCAGAGTGAATGGCGAGGTACAGAAACTGCAATCGTTTGACATACAGCAAGATATGCCACAACCGACAGTCGCCATGCCGGCAACCAATCTGACGTATGCAGCAAATTCGGTGCTACGACGCGGCAAATTCGTCAAACTTGCCGTCAGTCGGAGCGGCATTTACAAACTCACTTACGAAGAGTTGGTCAAAATGGGCATCGACCCGAAAAATGTGCGCATATTTGGTTACGGAGGCGCTTTGCTGGCCGAAGATTTTTCGAAGCCCTACAACGACGATTTGCCGGAAACAGCCATCTACGAACATCGCGGTGCCGACAATGTATTCGGCGCAGGCGACTACATTTTGTTCTATGCACAAGGTCCGACTTCGTGGACTTATTATCCGGCCTATCTGCATTTTCGCCACACACAAAACTACTATTCCGACTACGGCTATTATTTTGTAACCTCGGATGCAGGCACAGGCAAACGCATCACGCCGTCCGACGCTCTTGCCGCCGAACCATCGGGAACAATCACCACGTTCATCGACCACATTGTACACGAACAAGATTTAGTCAATCTGATTGGTTCCGGTCGCGAATTTTACGGCGAGCAATTCAGCAGCAACAAATCTAAATATACGTTCTCGTTGGCGCTACCGAACATCGTTGCCGAAGAAGCCTCGTTCCGGATGGACGTAGCCGTCAAATCGCAAGTCAGTTCGCGCATCGGCATCACCATCAACAACAAGGAGATAGGAGCGCTCGCCACGCCCGACCTCTACAATGCGCCCGTTTACGAATATGCCAAGACGGCCTCCACCCTGCCCGACATCAAATTTACGCCCACAGCCGGCAACGCTTTGCAAGTAACGCTTAACTTCGAAGACAAATCAGGCATGGCTTGGCTCAATTTTTTCGAAATAAACGTTCGTCGGCGCCTGCGACCCACAAACAACGAACCGTTATTCTTTCGCAACATCGACTCGCTATACACCGCCACGGCACAACGTTTTTCGATAGACGGTACAACCGCCACCACCCAAGTATGGGACATCAGCAATCCGCTCGATATCAAGCGAATAGCAGTGTCGTACGCAAACGGAGTTGCAACATTCGTCGATAGCGTCAGCACACTCAAAGAATATGTCGCCATCGACCCGACAAGCGACACATTTCTATCGCCAACGATTATCGGTTCTATCGCCAATCAAAATCTGCATGCGCTACCGCAAAGCGATATGATTATCATAGCGCCAACCGAATTTTTAGCCGAAGCCGAGCGCTTGGCCGAGGCACATCGCACCTTTCAGAACCTCAACGTGCAGGTGGTCGATGTCAATCAGGTTTACAACGAATTTTCGTCGGGAACGCCTGATGCCACGGCCTATCGCAGGTTGATGAAACTGTTTTACGACCGCGCTTCCGGCGAGAACGACATGCCACGTTATCTGCTGCTGTTTGGCGACGGCTGCTACGACAACCGCCACATCGAAGTGCAGGAAGACTATGGCAAACTGCTGACGTTTCAGTCGCTGAACTCGGTTCACGGCACCGCCTCGTATGTGTGCGACGACTATTTTGCTCTATTAGACGACACCGACGGCAAATCCATCACTACCGACGCCATGGACATCGGCATCGGGCGACTGCCTGTACACACACAAGAGCAGGCACGCATCGCTGTTGACAAATCCATCAGTTACCTCGAAAACCAAATCACCGGCAGTTGGAAAAACCAAATCGTATTCGTAGCCGACGATGGCGACAACAACCTGCACATCAGCAGTTGCGACAGTGTAGCCAACAAAACACGACACACCTACCCCGACCTGTTGGTGCGCAAACTCTACCTCGACGCCTACACCCAAGAAGTATCGGCATCGGGCGAAACCTATCCGCTGGCCATCGATTTATTCGACAACTACATCAAAAACGGCACGTTGATGATAAACTACATGGGACACGGCGGACACACCGAGTGGGCAAACGAAGGCCTACTGACACACGACCGCATTGTCAACATGTACAACGAGAAATACCCGTTGTTTGTAACAGCCACCTGCGACTTCAGCCGATTTGACAACACCACGCCAAGCGGCGGCGAGCTGCTGTTGCTCAACTCGCATGGCGGTGCCATCGCGCTGTTCACCACCACACGCACCGTGTACGCCGAGCCCAACTTCCGACTCAACCTGCAATTTGCCAACTACATCTTTGCACGCGACGAGCAATCACGCCCGTTCTGCTTTGGAGATGTGATGCGCAAAGCAAAAAATGCCCTCGGAGATCCTAACCGCATGAATTTCACTCTATTGGGCGACCCCGCGCTCAACTTGGCCTACGCAACCACACACGATGTCGTTACCGACAGCATCACCCGTTTCGATGCCGATGGCGACCTATCCACCGACACCATCAGAGCCCTGAGCCAAGTACGCATCTACGGCCACATTGCGCCCGAGGGACAAACCGCTGTCGACACCGATTTCAACGGTTATGTCGCACTGCAAGTGTTCGACAAAGAAGAAACCATTGTTACGCTGTGCAACGATGCCACTTCCACCAAAGATAAGATTCCATACACATTTACCGACCGCTCCGGCACCCTATTTATAGGTTCGGTAGTCGTTACCGACGGACAATTTACAGCCGACTTTATCGTACCGAAAGACATCCGTTACAACTACGGTTCGGGACGCATCGTGTACTACGCCGTCGATACCGTAAATAACTATGAGGCAAATGGTTACTACGAACAATTCGCCATCGGCGGTGAAGACCCTAACGCCATCACCGACGATGAGGGACCGCAAATAAACATGTATTTGAACACACCAATGTTCAAATCGGGCGACAAGACCAACGAATCGCCGCTGTTTGTGGCGCACGTTTCGGACGACTGCGGCATCAACGCCATTGGCAGCGGTATCGGGCACGACATTTTGCTCAAACTCGACAACGACCCGCGGCAAGAAACCGTGCTCAACTCGTACTACACAACCAACATTGGCGAATACACCAACGGCACGATAAAATACCAATTCACAAATCTGCCCGAAGGCAAACATCACCTATTTTTCCGCGTGTGGGACTTGCAAAACAACTCATCGACAGCCGAACTCGACTTCGAAGTCGTTCACGGCTTGCGCCCGAATCTCTACGACATGTTCGTCTATCCGAATCCGGCAAGCAGCGCCGCCACATTTGTGTATGTACACGACCGCCCCGAGCAACCCCTGAGCGTTACAGCCACCGTTACCGACTTGGCCGGGCGTGTCATCTACACAGGCGAGCAAACCGTACTGACCTACGACAATCGCACCGAACTCGTTTGGACAATTGCCGGCGGCATCAGTCCGGGAATCTACCTCGTACGCATGACCGTACAAGTATCCGACAGCGAAAATATATCAAAAACGTTAAAATTGATGGTCAAAAAACAATAATACAGCACAATATTCGTTATAACTATAACCGCATAGCCGCAACGCTATGCTCAAAATCAACAACAAAAAGAAGATTATGAAAAAATTCCTGTTATCAATGGCACTCGTGTGTGCCGCGTATGTATCGGCTGAAACCACCTCCAACGTGAGCGATCTACTGAACCCGCTGATTACCGGCGTACCTTCGCTGTCCATCGGCCCCGACGCTGTGGCCGGCGGTATGGGCGACATAGGCACAGCCACCGTTCCCGACAACAACTCGCAACATTGGAACTCGTCGAAATACGCCCAAATGCCGAGTAGTGCCGGATTCACTATGTCGTACACACCATGGCTGCGCAGTCTGGGCGTCAACGACATCGACTTGGCCTACCTCTCCGGCTACTATCAAATCAGCCAATTGGCCGGTACGGTTTCGGCTTCGCTGCGATTCTTTTCGCTCGGTAAAATCGACCTGCGCGACAATATCGATGCAACGCCCATCAGCGTAAAACCCTACGAAATAGCCTTCGACGCCGGCTACGAACGTATGCTGAGCGAGCACTTCTCGATGGGTGTCGTATTCCGCTTCATCTGCTCCGACTTGAGCGCGCGTCAGGAGGATTACTATCCCGGCTACGCTTTCGGTGCCGACATCAACGGTTACTACGAACTGCCCATCGACATCCGAATGGGAACATCGAAATTTGCATTCGGTTTCAACATCTCGAACCTCGGCACAAAAGTATCGTACGACAAAGGCAACACCAGCAACTTTTTGCCCACCGACCTACGTTTGGGCGTATCGTATCTGCTGCCGTTCGACCGTTACAACCGCCTGAGTTTCAACTTCGAAGCCGACAAACTGTTGGTACCTTCGCGCAAATCGAAATTTGCTAAAAACTACGACCCCAACGACGAAAGCACTTGGACTATGACTGACAAAGAATACACTGACATTTCGTCGATGAAAGGCGTATTCTGGTCTTTTGCCGATGCGCCGGGCGGTGCCAAAGAAGAGTTCCAAGAAATCAATTTCGGCATTGGTTTGGAATATGCCTACAACGAACAATTCTTTGGACGCGTTGGCTACCACAACGAAGCCAAAAACAAAGGCAACCGCAAATATTTCACCTTCGGCGCCGGTTTCCGCTTGTCGGCATTCCGTCTCGATGTCGGTTATGTGCTGTCGGTTGCACAAAATAATCCGCTCGACCAAACGCTGCGTTTCTCGCTCTCGTTCGACGTCGATGGCATCAAAGCCCTGGCCGACCGCAACAAGAACTAACGCATCAATTACCTAACTTTCAGAAACGCGGTTCACCACATTTCTGTTTTTTTTAGAAGATTATGTTCAGAATAGGAATGGGATACGATGTGCACAAAATCGTCGAAGGACGCGATTTGTGGCTCGGCGGCATCAAAATCGATGCGCCGTTCGGACTGCTCGGCCATAGCGACGCCGATGTGCTGATTCACGCCATTTGCGACGCGCTGCTCGGAGCCGCCAACCTGCGCGACATAGGATTTCATTTTCCCGACACAGCCGACGAATACGAAAACATCGATAGTAAAATTCTGCTGCAACAAACAGTAAAATTGCTACACGACAAAGGTTATACCGTTGGCAACATCGACTGCACCGTATGCGCCGAAGCCCCAAAAATCAATCCGCATATTCCGGCGATGCAACACTGTTTGGCACAAACCATGAGCATTGCCCCCGATGCCGTTTCCATCAAAGCCACCACTACCGAGCAACTCGGTTTCGTAGGGCGACGCGAAGGCATGGCTGCCTATGCTGTTGCATTGATAATCAAGCAGTTGTAACCACATCCGTACATACAGCACAAAGTCCACGCTTGCGAGTGTGGACTTTTCTTATGGCCGGAACGACAAAAAACAACGGAGTTGCCTCGAACGACAACTCCGTTGACTAATACAAACGTCTGCTATTAATCCTTCAGTTTGGCGCAAATAAACTCGCGATTCAAACGTGCGATATGGCTCAACGACACATTTTTCGGACATTCGGCAGCGCAAGCACCTGTGTTGGTGCAGTTGCCAAATCCGAGTTCGTCCATTTTGGCCAACATGGCTTTGGCGCGCGCAGCAGCCTCCACTTTGCCTTGCGGCAACAGTGCCAACTGACTGACTTTGGCAGCCACAAACAACATAGCCGAGCCATTTTTGCACGCAGCAGCGCAAGCGCCACATCCGATGCACGAGGCAGCATCCATAGCCTCGTCGGCTTTGGCTTTCGGGATCGGGATAGCGTTGGCATCGGGTACACCGCCGGTGTTGACCGACACATAACCGCCGGCCTGCATAATTTTGTCGTAAGCGCCGCGGTCCACCATCAAGTCTTTGATGATGGGGAATGCGTGCGAGCGCCAAGGCTCAACCGTGATAGTTTCACCATCTTTGAATTTACGCATGTGCAGTTGACAGGTTGTAACGCCGCCATCGGGGCCATGCGGATGACCATTGATATAGAGCGAGCACATACCGCAAATACCTTCGCGGCAATCGTGGTCGAAAGCCACCGGTTCTTTGCGCTCGCGCACCAACTGTTCATTCAATACGTCGAGCATTTCGAGGAACGAACTATCGGTCGAAATGTTGTTCAACTTGTACGTTTCGAAACGACCTTTTGCTTTCGGGCCGGCCTGACGCCATACTTTCAGTGTGATATTGATTGTCTTTTCCATTGTTGTTTAGTTTTTGTAGTTTCGAGTCTTACGTTCCGTAAATTCGTAATCCAATTTTTCTTTCAGTAGTTTGGGTTCTTGACCTTCGCCCATATATTTCCAGCACGAAACGTACGAGAATTTATCATCTTGACGCAAGGCTTCGCCTTCGGGAGTTTGGTACTCCTCGCGGAAGTGGCCGCCGCACGACTCTTCGCGATTGAGAGCATCGCGCGCCATCAGTTCGCCAATTTCCAAGAAATCGGCCAAGCGTAGCGCTTTCTCCAATTCGACATTCAAATCGTTGCGCGAACCGGGAATATACACTTCTGTCCAGAACACTTTCTTCAAGGCTTTGATTTTTTCGAGAGCCGTTTTCAGGCCATCGGCCGTACGTGCCATGCCTACAAAATCCCACATTATCAAGCCGAGTTCGCGGTGAATGCTATCTACCGAACGCTCGCCTTGGATGGCCATCAGTTTGTCGATTTTGGCATTCACGGCCTTTTCGGCTTCGACAAATTCGGGCAATTCGGTGCTCATGCGCGGTACCTGAATTTGGTCGGCCAAATAGTTCTGAATGGTGTAAGGGAGCACAAAGTAGCCATCGGCCAAGCCCTGCATCAACGCCGATGCACCTAAGCGGTTGGCGCCGTGGTCGGAGAAGTTAGCCTCGCCTATGCAGAACAAGCCTTTGATGGACGTTTGCAGTTCGTAATCGACCCAAATGCCACCCATCGTATAGTGAATGGCCGGGAAAATCATCATCGGGGTTTCGTACGGATTGTCATCGACAATTTTTTCGTACATCTGGAACAGGTTGCCATACTTTTGTTCTACCACATCTTTGCCCAAGCGTTCGATGGCGTATTTGAAGTCCAAATAAACCGCCAAACCCGTAGCATTAACGCCGAAACCGGCATCGCAACGCTCTTTGGCTGCACGCGAAGCCACGTCGCGCGGCACCAAGTTGCCGAACGCCGGATAGCGACGTTCCAAATAGAAATCGCGGTCTTCGTCGGGAATGTCGGTCGGTTTTTTCTTGCCGGCACGTATAGCCTCAGCATCTTCTTTCTTTTTCGGCACCCAAATGCGGCCATCGTTGCGCAGCGATTCCGACATCAGCGTCAGTTTCGATTGGAATTCACCGTGTACCGGAATACATGTCGGGTGAATCTGTGCAAAACACGGATTTGCGAAATAGGCACCTTTGCGATACATTTGCATGGCAGCCGAACCGTTCGAAGCCATAGCGTTGGTCGAAAGGAAGAACGTGTTGCCATAGCCGCCCGAGCCAACAACGACTGCATGAGCGAAGAAACGTTCGATTTTGCCCGTCACCAAATTGCGTGCAATGATGCCGCGTGCCCGACCGTCGATTACAACCACATCCAACATTTCGTGGCGTGTGTACATTTTCACCGTACCTTTTTTAATCTGACGGCTCAATGCCGAATAGGCGCCCAACAGCAGTTGTTGGCCGGTTTGTCCTTTGGCATAGAACGTGCGCGACACTTGTGCTCCACCGAACGAACGATTGTCGAGCAGGCCGCCGTATTCACGCGCAAAAGGCACACCTTGCGCCACACATTGGTCGATAATATTGTTCGACACTTCGGCCAAGCGATACACATTGGCTTCGCGGGCGCGATAGTCGCCACCCTTAATCGTGTCGTAGAACAAACGATACACCGAGTCGCCATCATTCTGATAGTTTTTAGCCGCATTGATACCGCCCTGTGCAGCGATAGAATGCGCACGGCGCGGCGAATCCTGAATGCAGAAATTCAACACATTGAACCCGAGTTCGCCCAGCGTAGCAGCTGCCGAAGCGCCGGCAAGTCCCGTACCAACGACAATAATGTCAAGACGGCGTTTGTTGGCCGGATTCACCAATTTTTGGTGTGCCTTGTAGTTCGTCCATTTTTCGGCCAAAGGTCCTTCCGGAATTTTGGCAGTAACATACTCGTCGTCAGCAACGACCGTTTCGACTGCTTTTTTTGTAGCGCGAGCCACTTTTTCGGCAGCGTTTTTGGCTGCTTCGACAGCCTCTTTGGTGGTTTCGTCCTGAACCACTTTCTCTACTCGTTTGCGCACAGTTTTTACCACTGTTTCAACAGCCGACACAGCCGTTTCTACCGCACTTTCTTTTTTCTTTGCCATATAATTTATTGTGTAATTTATTTTTTTACGATAACATGCAACTTGCTCCCAACGACAAGCCGAAGTAGTAAACCACTACCGCAGCAAACATCAACACTACCAACGTCGAAACGATGTTGCCGATGCACTTGATGCGCGGCATCCAAATGTTGTTGTTCCAACCAAGTGTGTGCAAGGCGCTCCAAACACCGTGCGTCAGATGAAACCAGATGGCACCAAGCCAAAGCAGATACAGAACGACATAAACCGGGCAGGCAAACGTCTCTTTTATCCAATGTACGCCATTGGTAGCCAATGCAATGTCGTTGATGCTTGCACCGGCCGAATGCATAATTTCGGTAAACTGCATTTTGTACCAAAAGTTGAACAAGTGCAACGACAAACCGCACAAAATGATGAACCCGAGCACCAACATATTCTTCGATGCCCACTCGACACTTTCCTGACGGTCGGTTACGGCATAACGTTCACGGCCGCGCGCACGATAATTCTGCACCGACAAGATGAACGCATACACAATATGCACCACCGTCAAAAATGCCAAACCGAGTGTTCCAACCAAAGCATACCAATTTGCTCCCAAAAATTCGCAAATCATGTTGTAACCCTCTTCCGAAATGATTGCCACCAAATTCATGGCGCCATGGAACAAGAGAAACAACACGAGAGCAGCGCCCGAGACACTCATCACGACTTTTCTTCCCACAGAAGAATTAAATAACCACATAAATAATAGAGTTTTTAGTTAATAATAAATTGATTAAATATACGATTCAAAGCATGTTACGCCAACCGCAGCAATCGGTTGTAAACGAATTACAAAAATAGTCGTATTTTGCCAAATATGCAAACAAATGAGCAAAAAAAATATTTTTGCGAAAACATTTGTATTTACAAAAAAAATATCGTACCTTTGTACGAATATTTATTCAACAATGGAAAAGGTTCACCAACAGGCTGCAAACGAGTTTACCACGAAGTTGGAACGGCTGATTTTTTTGTACGAAAACGCCCAAAAACGCGTACAAACGCTGGAAGCACAACTCGCCGAGACCCAAGACGACCTGTTGATAGCGAACAAAAAAATTGTGGAATTACGCGCGAATTACAACAATTTGAAGATGGCACGCATGGTAGGTTTTTCGGAAGCCGACAAGAAAAAAGCCTATCGCCGCATTTCAAATTTCGTGCAGGAAATAGACAATTGTTTGGAATTGCTGAAAGACTGACGCCGCTATAATGGAAAAAGGAGAACAAAACATCACACTATCCATTGCCGGACAAAAACTCTCCATGAAGATAAAACCCGAGGAAGAATTTGTCTATCGCGAAGCGGCACGCAAGTTGAACCAACGCATAGATTTTTTCAATAACACCTTTCCAAAAGCCGAATATCGTCTTATTCTGACGCTCGTCGCTTTGGAAAAAGCCATTGAATACGAATCGCGACTTTCGCAAACCGATGGTCTGCTCGCCAAGATACACGAATGGTCGGAGATAATCGACCGCGTTATCGCCGAAGAGTAGATACCGCACATCGGATGTGATTCCAAAATTTTGTTTTTCTGCAGCAAGGGAACCGCGCCACACTTGTCGGCACCAAACCGTATGTGCAAGTCACGCTTGCGCACGGACGCGAGAAAACAAAATTTTTTACACAATATATTAAATAACAACCAAAAATTATGAGTACCACTTTATTTATCATCATTTCTGTTACAGCATTGGCCGGCGGCGGCGCGTTAGGATGGTTCATCACACACATGGCCATCAAAGGGCGTGTGGCAAACACTTTGAAAAAAGCCGAAGAAGACGCCGAAACGCTGAAACGCAACAAAATGCTGGAAGCCAAAGAGAAATTTTTGAACCTCAAAGCCGACTTCGAAAAAGAGGTGGCCGAACGCAACGCCAAAGTGCAAGAGAGCGAAAGTCGCGCCAAACAGACAGAATCGCGCCTGCAACAACGCGAGCAGTCGATCAATCAACGCCAAAACGAACTCAACCAACGCCAAGGCGAACTGCAACGACGCCAAAACGAAGTAGATGCCATCAAAGAGAATTTAGACAAGCAACTGCAACTTGTCGATGAGAAAAAGCAGGAATTGGAAAAACTGCATTTTCAAGCCACCGAAAAATTGGCAACAATCTCGGGTCTGTCGGCCGAGCAAGCCAAGGCTCAACTCATCGAAAACATCAAAGACGAGGCCAAAACCGAAGCCATGGCCTATGTGAACGAGATGATGGAAGAGGCCAAAATGACCGCCAACAAAGAGGCTAAACGCATCATTGTGCAAACCATACAACGTGTAGCCACCGAAACCGCCATCGAAAATTCGGTAACGGTATTCAACCTCGAATCCGACGAAGTGAAAGGACGCATCATCGGCCGTGAGGGACGCAACATCCGCGCATTGGAGGCCGCCACCGGTGTCGAAATCATTGTCGATGACACGCCGGACGCCATCGTGCTGTCGGGTTTCGACCCTGTGCGCCGCGAGATAGCACGCCTTGCACTGCACCAATTGGTAGTCGATGGACGCATTCACCCGGCACGCATCGAAGAAGTTGTGGCCAAAACACGCAAACAAGTCGAGGAAGAGATTGCCGAAGTGGGCAAACGTACCGCCATCGATTTGGGCATACATGGTCTGCACCCCGATTTGATTCGTTTGGTAGGTAAAATGAAATACCGTTCGTCGTATGGTCAAAACCTGTTGCAACACGCCCGCGAAACGGCCAATCTTTGCGCCGTGATGGCCGCCGAACTCGGACTAAATCCGCAAAAAGCCAAACGCGCCGGCTTGTTGCACGACATAGGCAAAGTGCCCGACGACCAACCCGAATTGCCACACGCCATACTCGGTATGAATTTGGCCGAAAAATACAAGGAAAAACCGGACATTTGCAACGCCATCGGTGCGCACCACGACGAGGTTGAGATGCAAACACTGATTGCACCAATCGTGCAAATATGCGATGCCATTTCGGGCGCACGACCGGGCGCACGACGCGAAATTGTAGAGGCATACATCAAGCGTTTGAACGACCTCGAAAAATTGGCACTCTCCTACCCCGGCGTTGTCAAAACATACGCCATTCAGGCCGGGCGCGAATTGCGCGTCATCGTCGGCGCCGACCGCGTGGACGACAAGGCTGTCGAGACACTGTCGTACGACATTGCCAAGAAAATTCAAGACGAGATGACTTATCCGGGACAAGTCAAAATTACGGTAATACGCGAAACGCGTGCCGTAAGTTACGCCAAGTAACCAATTGTCCGGCAAACAATAATTGAAGGTGGAGTTCTCACAAGGAAACTCCGCCTTCATTTTTAGTGTAATCAGTTATCTGTCAGCGTATTATCACTCAGCGACGTGTGTGATGTTTGCGGTATCGATAGTCTCGCCGCCGTTCATTTTCAGAAACACTTGCGCCGTAGCCACCACATCTTTTTCGCAATAGAATGCGATGCGTTGCACATCGTGGTCGTTGTAATAGACATCGGCCACTTGGCTGCCGTCGATGTCGTCCTTTGGTGTTGGGATGCCAAAAATGGCACACAGCAATTTGAGCGAGGTGAAACTTTTGTAATCGCCAAAACGCCACAGTTCCATCGTGTCGATGAGCGGCGTTTTCCACGGTTTTGCGCCCGACAAATCGAGGAAAGCCGGCAAGGCAATGCCGTTAATCAGCATACGTCGGCAGATGAATGGCACATCAAACTCTTTGACATTGTGTCCGCAGATACGGTGTTCGTGCGTAGTGAGGAAAGTGCCGGCCATAGCGGCAAAGTCGCGCAACAAGTGCTCTTCGTCGTCGCCGGCAAACGATTTGACCCGCATGTGCCGTTGTCCGTCTTTGTTGTAAACAATGCCCACCGAAATGCAAACGATTTTGGCAAATTCGCTATAAATGCCACCGCCATTGCGAAAGGCATATTCGGCCGTTGCATCGGCGTCATAACGGTCGGGCATGCGTCGGCGAAGGGCGTTGAATTTTTCGTTCCACAACGCCTGCAACTCGGGTGTCATTTCGTCGAGCGATGCCGTTTGCGGCACTGTTTCGATGTCGAGGAAGAGAATTTTATCAATCGTGTTTAGGTCTAACATAGCCTATTTATTTTTGTGTTTGGCATTCAGTTCGCGTGCGATGTGCTGTGTTAACAGGTTGATAGCCACTTGATTATTTCCACCTTGCGGCACGATGAGGTCGGCATAGCGTTTCGATGGTTCGATAAATTGCTCGTGCATCGGTTTGACAGTACATTCGTAACGTTCCATCACTCTATCGACCGAGCGTCCGCGTTCGACGATGTCGCGTTTAATCACGCGCATCAGCCGATCGTCGGCATCGGCATCGACAAAGACTTTCATGTCCATCAAATCGCGCAGTTTCGGGTGTGTCAGCACCAAAATGCCTTCGATGATGACCACTTCGCTCGGGTTGACGCGTATGGTTTCCTCGGCACGCGTGCAAGTAACATACGAATAGATAGGTTGTTCGATGCTTTTGCCCGCTTTTAGGTCTTTGACGTGCTTGATGAGCAACTCGAATTCGACCGAATCGGGGTGGTCGAAATTGATTTTCAGGCGTTCCTCGAGCGGCAAATCAGACGCATCGCGATAGTAGGAGTCTTGTGGCAAAACAGCGACTTCGCCGGCCGGCAGTTGTTCGATGATTTTGCGCACTACGGTCGTTTTTCCGGAGCCGGTGCCACCGGCAATACCAATAATCAGCATAGGAATAAATATTTGGGTGGTTTAGAATTTCGGCAAAGTTACAACAAAATATTCAGGTTTCCAAAATAAGTTATCCACATTAGTTGCAAGGTTGACATTCTTCGTTTTGTCGTTCAAATTCCACGGTCGTATGTGCAATGTGTTCGTCGGCGAGCAAGCGTTTAGCTGCTTGTTTGATGCGTTGCAAATCGTTCCAATCGGCCGAGTCGGGCACCACGATGTGCATGCTCGACACGTTGTATTCGCTGTCGAGACTCCACACATGCAGGTCGTGCACGTCGCACACACCTTCGATTTGCTGCAAGCACCGACGGATATGTTCGTAATCGACCTCCCGTGGCACGCCTTGCAGCATCACGTTGAACGTCAGCCACAAATTGCGCACCACATTATACAGCACAAACAGCGACACGCCGACCGACAAAATCGGGTCTAACACCGGCACATCGACAAACAGCATCACCACCGATACGACCAACACGGCCAGCCAGCCAAGCACATCTTCGAGCATGTGCAGAGATACAACGCGTTCGTTGACACCGGCACCTTTGCGCGTGCGCAACACGGCAATGCCGTTGATGATAACGCCAAGCACAGCCAACCACAACATGCCCTGTGCCTGCACCGGCTGCGGTTCGACGATACGCTGCACACTTTCGACAATAATGACCACCGAGCCGCACAGCAACACCGTGGCATTGATAAGTGCGCCAAGTAGTGCAAAGCGCTTATAACCATACGAATAGCGTGCATTCGGCGAATGTTTGGCCAAGCGATCGAAATACCAAGCCAAGGCCAGCGACACCGAATCGCCAAAGTCGTGCAACGCATCACTCAATATGGCGACACTGTTCGTCAGAAAGCCGCCCACAAGTTCGATGATGGTAAACAACAAATTCAACAAGAATGCCACAGCGATATTGTTGCCGCTGTTGTGCGCGTGCTCATGCGTGTGATTATGCGTATGTGCCATCTGCCAAAATGTTAATGCGCCGAAAAATAGAGATCTAACAATTTTTTTGCCGCCACAAACGACGATATACTGTTGTCGGCCAACTGCCGTTCGTACGCTTCCAACATCGTTTCGATGGTCGGATTGTGATAAAAACTATTCTGCAATGTCTGATTGATAGTTTCGTACATCCAATATTTGCTTTGTCGGTGGCGTTTTTCGTCGAAATAGCCATTACCTTTCGTAAAGGCAATATAGTCGTTTATCATTTTCCAGACCTCCGGAATACCGATTTTGTGGAAAGCCGAACAGGTCAGCACCTGCGGATCCCAGCCCGATTCCGGTTTTGGGAACAGATGCAACGCGTTGCGGAACTGTCGTGCCGCCAACTGCGATTTTTCGGTATTGTTGCCATCGCACTTATTGATGGCAATGCCGTCGGCCATCTCCATGATGCCACGTTTGATGCCTTGCAATTCGTCGCCGGTACCGGCCAACTGTATCAGCAAGAAGAAATCGACCATGCTGTGTACGGCCGTTTCGGATTGTCCCACTCCCACTGTTTCGACAAATACCGTATCGAAGCCGGCTGCTTCGCACAGCACTATCGTTTCGCGTGTTTTGCGTGCTACGCCGCCCAACGACCCCGACGATGGCGAAGGACGAATAAAGGCCGTTGGGGCAGTGGAAAGTTCCTCCATACGGGTTTTGTCGCCAAGTATGCTGCCACGCGATCGTTCGCTGCTCGGGTCGATGGCCAACACCGCCAACTTATGCCCCTGATTGACCAACTCCATGCCCAACGCCTCGATAAAGGTGCTTTTGCCGGCGCCCGGAACGCCCGTTATGCCGATACGCACCGAACGGCCGGCATGCGGCAAACATTTTTCGACCACCTCCTGCGCTTGTCGGTAATGGTCGGGATTGGTGCTCTCGACCAACGTTACCGCCTGACTCAACACCGACACATCGCCGCGCAAAATACCGGCCACAAACTCGTCGGTGGAGTATTGCACGCGCCGAACCCGCTTTTTCAAATACGGATTGACCATCGGCGGCTGTTCGATGCCCGAATTGACCGTCAATCCGGGGAATGCCTTATCATTTTCAATGTGTTCCGACATATTTCGTTTTATTTTCAGTTCATTTATCTAATTGATTATCTGACGGTTTGCCACTTCACCGTAAAGAGTTGCGACGGATTTGTCGGGTCGTTGGTTATCAGTTGCAATGTTTTTACGAATGTGTATGGTTGCAAATTGGCGGCATCGACCGTAATTTTCAGTTTTGTAGTTTTACCGCTTTTTACACGCGGTTTAGCAGCCTCGGCAGCGAGGTAACTGCTGCCTGACACAATGGCACGCACTTGCAACACATCGATGCCGGCATTGGTCAACATCAGCGTTACGGTGTATTTCTTGCCGATGCGCAACTCACCCATATCAATCACTTTGTCGGACAAAACAGCAATCGGTGCAGTAAGACGCTCGGCGGCGGTCAATGTGTCGAAATCCTCGACCAACACTGCTTGTACCGACATATCGCCCACGGGGGCGCCGTTCACGCGCAACACTACCTTATCGCGAGCATAGCCCCACGCCGCATTCCGATGCGACAAATATTTCAGTGTGATATACGTTGTTTCGTTGGGTTTCAACACCGTCGGTGCATCGACGACCACATATTCCGGAGCATCGAAGTCGATGCGCAGCGGTTCGGCCGTGGCATTAGCCACTTCCAATGTCCGTTCGGGCACATCGCCCTTGACAATGGTATCGAACGCCACCACCGTAGCGCGCAAATAGACATCGCCGAAATGGTAAGGATAGGCATTTTCGAGCGTTTCGGCGCGCGGTTCTACCACACCGGCGATGTCGAGCATTTCGACCAGAGTGATGCCTTCGCTCACGAGTTCCACGCGTGCGCTTTTCTGAAAATGTCCGGGGCGGTCAAGAGGGTCGAATGTCAGTGTTACGCTGCCGGAATCGTTTGGCAGAATCGTCTCGCGCGTCCAATCGGGCGTGGTGCAACCGCACGATGCCGTTACCCGTTGTATGGTCAGTGGTGCAAGACCGGTATTGACGAATAGGAACCGATGCGACACCGTGCCGCCGTCCTCGTTTATCCGCCCAAAATCATACTCTGTTTCGACAAATCGGCATTCGGCCTGACGCTGAGCCCACAAGCCCGCGCCACACACCGCCATCAATATGCCAACGACGAGAATCCGTTTCATACGCTTGAAGTTTTTGTTGTTGCAACTGCCGGAGTTGCAACCATGTGTTTATACAAAAGAGGGGAAAAAGATTGTGTAGCGACTTTTCCCCTCAGTAAAAAGATGTTTGACCGACCCAATAGTCGCCGACCAACGATAGTTCCGCAGTGGATTATTGTGCGGGAGCCGGTTCGGCCGGTTTGGGTTGCACATTACCTTTGATGTACAGCATTTCGGTGAAGTCTTCCGAACCGTTAGTCAACACTACCGTGATGGATTTGGTGAAACTGCCCGGACGCGTTGCAGCAGCGTATTTCACACGAATAGTG
The DNA here is from genome assembly GCA_004557405.1 of Bacteroidales bacterium. Taxonomy (GTDB): domain Bacteria; phylum Bacteroidota; class Bacteroidia; order Bacteroidales; family Paludibacteraceae; genus W0P28-013. The sequence continues at coordinate 91,486 of SFDZ01000005.1, read as the reverse complement.
CCCGTAGCGTTTGGTGCTATCGGTTCGTGGCTCCATTCGGGTGTGGTGCAACCGCACGATGCTTTCACGCTTTTCAGCGTAATAGGCGAAGCAAATTGGTTGACAAACGTAAACGTCGTGTAAATGTCGCCATCTTCTTGTTTTACCGTACCGAAATCGTGGGTGCGCTCGTTAAATTCAACGACTTGGTTTTCTTGTGCCGTGGCCATCATTGCTACGAACAACATTGCAAATACAGCAATTTTTTTCATGATGATAAGTGTTATAAGTTAAACGTATTAAGCAAAAATGATTGTGCAAAATTACTATTTTTTTATGTTATCAGCAAATTTCGGCAAAAAAATTATGCACCATCTGTTTTTTTGCATATCATAACCCTTGCAATTTGCGTGCCACAGTGCGGCGGCAGACGTAATACTGCCACAAAATGCTGCCGTGCAGCACGCCACCAATATTTTGATTGACAGTAGATTGTAGATTTTTTTGGCGATCTTTGGAAAAATGTTTGCGCATAACGAAAAAATCTTTTTGCGCACGCAGCACCGCCCAAAAATTCTGCCATTTACCCTGACACAACAGATGCACCGCCGCCACCCAATCGAGCACCACGCGCGCAGCCAACACCTTCGATGCGGCCGGCATGTTTTTGTATATCATCAGCAAATTGTTGCGAAAGTTGAGGTAAGTTTTCATCGGATGTTCTTTGGCCAGCGTTTTTGCGCCGATGTGATACACCGTGCTTTGCGGTATGCATACGATGCGGCTGCCACGCGCCTGCAGACGCCAGCATAGGTCGATTTCCTCCATGTGGGCAAAAAAACGGGCGTCCAAGCCGCCGACTTCGCGAAATTTGTCGGCACGCACCAACAGACACGCTCCCGACGCCCAAAAAAGTGCTGCCACCGAGTCGTACTGACCATTGTCGGTTTCGACCGTTGCCATGATGCGTCCGCGGCAAAACGGATAGCCCAAAGCATCGATGTAGCCGCCACACGCGCCGGCATATTCAAATTTTGTACGGTCGGTGTAACTCATTATTTTCGGCTGACATGCTGCTACATCGGCATGGTGTTCCATGTAGTCGATTAGCGGTTCGAGCCAATGCGCCGTCACTTCGACATCGGAGTTGAGCAGCACAAAGTAGTCGGCATCGACTTGTGCGAGTGCGCGATTGTAGCCTTCGGCGAAACCATAATTTTTTGACAGCGCGATGAGTCGCACTTGCGGAAAAGTCTGTTGCAACAATGGTAACGAGCCATCGGTCGAGGCATTATCGGCCACGATGACTTCGGCCTGCGGCGAATGCGCAAGCACTGTGGGCAGCAGCGTGCGCAGCAACGTTTCGCCGTTGTAGTTGAGTATGACGACAGCCGTTTTCATCTGCATATATTTGGGCGTTGATATTTCCAGCGTTTGTGCGACCACAGCCACCAAGCCGGATTTTCGTCGATATTTTGTTCCATACGCCGTGCATATTTTTCGACCAAAGCGTTTGGCGGCGTTGTTTGCGGATTATCGCACAGCGGTTCCAAGCGGCAGACATAGTGTCCGCGCTTCACTTTTTTCACTGCCAAGAAAACCACCGGTTCGTTTTGTTTGCGGGCTATTTGCTCCCAACCGGTCAAAAAAGGTGTGTCTTGTCGGAGCCATGTAGTCCAATAGTGCGCATTGCCCGGCGACGGTGTTTGGTCGGCGATGAACGCCATGACAAACGGTTTGCCCAAGCGTTTCAGTTCAACGATGCCGCGCAACACCTGTTTTCGGGCATAACAATGCGTGCCATAACGCGACCGCAAGTGTATAAAAAACCGATCCATTGCGCTGTTTTTCAGCGTTTTATAGAGCGTAGATACACTCATTCCGTGCAGATGCAACGGCAACGAGCAGACCCATTCCCAATTGCCATAATGGCCAAAAACGGCGAATACATTGCGTCCTTCGGCGGCATAATGTTCGAGCAATGCAGTGTTTTCGAAAACGATGTGTCGGCCGATTTCATGTTCGTCCATGTGCATCATGCGCAATGTCTCGAACGCATAGTCGCACAAATGGCGATAGAAACGCCGTTCGATAGCGAGTCGTTCGGCATCGCTTTTGTCGGGGAAAGCGTTGAGCAAGTTGGTGCGCGTTACTTTGACGCGATACCTAACAACGTAATAAACAACTACATAGCAAAAATCGGAGAACAAATACAGCAGCCGCAACGGCAGTAGCGACACCAACCACAGCACGGCATACAATATATAATATCCGATGTGTTTCATCAGGCTTCGGTGTAAATGCCGATGTGTTTGCCGTATTCAAATTCGCCGTCGAGAATCTCCTGCAAATCGTCCTCGGTGAGTTGTACCACGTTTTCTTTTTTGATGACACTCCAAATGTAGTTGTGCATATCGTCTTCGGCAATCGCGGCTTCGTCGTCGGCGGAGTCGCTGTCCATCAGATGATTTTTATCGTAGTATTCGCACAACACATCGAGTACATATTGCACATCGTCGTCGGTAACATGTTGTTTTGTTTCGTCCGACAATGTTTCGAGTATAAATCTGACGGCTTCGCTGTCGTCGAATTCAAACGGGTCTTGTTTATTTGACATAATATTCTGATTTTAAGCAATTTAATTATTTCAGTTCCAAGCCTAATTGTTGCGATAGAGCATCGAAGTGAGCATTTTGCCGGCGCATTTTTGCAAATCGTTCTTCGGGAGTGAAAGCCTCGTCGATCTGCTGTTCTTGGATGCGCACGGCAAAATCGGCGAAGTCGTTTTCCAAGCGTTGGTGCAACCATGCGATGATGTCGTTCCGATATTTTTCCAATTCTTTTTGCTGCAACGTATTGAATACAAAGACATTATAAAATTCGTCCGACTCTTTGATTGGCAAAAAGTTGAGCATTGTGTTGGCAGTATGCGCATCGTCGTGCAAGGTGTCGGCAAACGCTTTCCAAGCGGAAACAAAATCGTATTCCGTAAAAGCGTTACGCCGTTTTTCCGACACCGGAATTGTGGCAACCACAGGCGATTTCGGAGCGGGCACATCGACTTTTTTTTCGGTCGTCAGAGTTGCTATCGACACACCACCATATTTATTTTTGGGAAGTGCCGGGGCTACCGGTTTCGGTGCCGGCTGAGGTTGAGCAGACGGCTGCGCAGGCTGAGGTGCCGGCTGAGGTTGCATGGGCTGCGAAACAGGTTTCGATGCGGGCTGCGGAGCGTTGGTCGGCTGCGGCAACGGTTTGATGACATCTGTTAGAGTGGGTTCAGGCGTTACGGCAGCGTTGGTCAGTTGACATAGGCGTATCAGTGTCAGTTCCACCAACAAGCGTTTATTCCGACTGACGCGATAATTCAAGTCGCATTCGTTGGTTATTTCCAAGGCTTTATACAAAAACGGTATCGGGCAACGCTGTGCTTGTGCCACATAGTTGTCGGCCACGGTGGCGCCCACTTCGAGCAAGGGTTTGGTAACGGCATCGCGCGCCACCAGCAGATTGCGGAAATGTTCGGCCAAGCCCGAGATAAAATATTGAGCATCGAAACCTTTGCGCAAAATCTCGTCGAACATCACGAGGCAGTGCGTAACGTGTCCGGCCATGAAATAATCGGTCAGGCGGAAATAGTAATCGTAGTCGAGCACATTCAGATTTTCGATAACGCTCTGATAGGTAACATTTCCGCCGCAAAAACTCACCACTTGGTCAAATATAGAGAGTGCATCACGCATGGCGCCATCGGCTTTTTGGGCGATGACGTTCAGTGCTTCGGGTTCGGCTGTAACGCCCTCGTTTTGAGCGACATACTGCAAATGTTTCACAGCGTCGTCGATTCGGATGCGGTTAAAGTCGTAGATTTGGCATCGCGACAAGATGGTCGGAATGATTTTGTGTTTTTCGGTGGTGGCCAATATGAATATGGCATACGAAGGCGGTTCTTCCAGCGTTTTCAAAAAGGCGTTGAATGCGGCGGTCGAGAGCATGTGCACCTCGTCGATGATATAGACGCTGTATTTGCCGACTTGCGGCGGTATGCGCACCTGTTCGACCAACGATCGGATATCGTCCACCGAGTTATTCGAGGCGGCATCGAGTTCGTGGATATTGAACGAGCGTTGTTCGTTGAATCCGCGGCACGATTCGCATTCGTTGCAGGCCTCGCCATCGGGCGTAGGATGTGCGCAGTTGATGGTTTTGGCGAATATGCGTGCGCAAGTGGTTTTGCCCACGCCACGCGGGCCGCAAAACAGGTAGGCGTGCGCCAAATGGTTGGTGGCGATGGCGTTTTTCAGTGTCGTCGTCAAAGCCTCCTGCCCTACTACCGATTTGAACGTTGCCGGACGATATTTACGTGCCGATACGATATATTGCTCCATACGAAAAACTTTTTAAGCGAGTGTGCAAAGATACAATTTTTTGCCGACAAATCACAGTTTTTACCTATATTTTGTGTTTTCTGCCACAAATGGTAGTATCAATATATTTTTTTAGTATCTTTGCAGATTGGATTTGGAAGCATCGCGCATGAATGGTTTTGGTCGAAAAATCAAACTGTTATTTACCAACAAGTACATTGTTACGCTGTTGGCGTTTGGTGTGTACATTACATTTTTTGACGGAAACAGTCTGATAGATCGTATGCATACGCGTCGAAAAATTGCCGACCTGCAAAAAGAGATTGCTTTTTACAAACAAAACATCGCAACCAACCAGGCCAAACTCGAAGCACTCAATTCCAGCCTCGAAAATTTAGAAACATTTGCGCGCGAAGAGTATTTGATGCACAAGCCGAACGAAGAGATTTTTATCATAAACGAATAGGAGAACGACGTGTCAGTACCATAGTACCATATAGAAAGAAACAAAAAGAATCGTTGTTGCGGGTTACGGACAAGACAACCTTGTTCAACTTTTTGACGGAGCAGTTGTCCGACAAAAGCCGCAGCACCATCAAATCGTACTTAGCGCATCGGCAAGTGGCTGTCAATGGGCGAGTAACCACCGCTTTCGATACCGTGTTGCACGCCGGCGACACCGTAGCCGTACGCGCCATAGGCGAACATGCGCCAAATCCGAATAACAAAATTCGTATTGTGTTCGAAGACAACGACTTGCTGATTGTCGATAAGAAATATGGCGTCATCAGTCAGAGCGGAGCGACCGCAGGCAAAGAAACAGCCTACAGCATTGCGTGCGAACATGTGGCGCGACATCAGAAAGAGGCCAACGTCTTGTTGGTGCATCCGCTCGACCGCGAAGTGTCAGGCTTGTTGCTGTTTGCCAAATCCGACGAGGCTTTCAAACGTTTGAACAGCGATTGGCACAAAGGTGCTGTGCAACAAACATTCATTGCGGTGGTCGAAGGCGAGCCAACACAGCAAAATGGAACTTTGGTACATTGGCTGACACACGACCGACTGAGAAACAAGCCCGTTGCGGCAACGGACGACAATGGCGGCCGCAAAGCAACAACGCATTTCAAAGTACTGAAAACCAACGGTCGTTTTGCACAGATGGCATTGACGCCGGTTACCGACTACAACAGCCAGATGCGGGTGCAGTTGGCCACAGTCGGCACACCCATCGCCGGCGACAAACGTTTCGGCGCGCGTAGCAATCCGATAGGTCGGTTGTGTCTGCACGCACAAACCTTGTCGTTTTATCATCCGTTCACAGGCAAGCCCCTCTGTTTCGATACCGGCATACCTGCTTATTTTCAATAGTTTTTCAATCGTCAAAAAGCGCGTTTGCATTCCGATATGTTATTAGAGCAAATAAATTCTCCGGCCGATTTGAAACGGCTCTCGCACGATCAACTGCCGACATTATGTAGCGAGTTGCGGCAATTCATCATCAACGAGTTGGCGCACAACCCCGGCCATTTGGGCGCAAGCCTTGGCGTGATAGAATTGACGGTCGCCATTCACTATGTATTCGACACGCCTTACGACCGCGTGGTGTGGGATGTAGGGCATCAGGCATACGCCCACAAAATACTCACCGGCCGACGCGCCCGTTTTCATACCAATCGTCAGTTTCGCGGTTTAAGCGGATTCCCGACACCCAAAGAGAGCGAGTACGACATATTTGGCGTGGGACACTCATCAACCTCCATCTCGGCGGCCTTGGGATTGTCGATTGCGGCGAAACTACACCACGAAAAGCGGCAGGTAGTGGCTGTCATTGGCGATGGTGCCATGACCGGCGGTTTGGCATTCGAAGGGCTTAACAACGCATCGACCAACCCCAACAATCTGTTGGTGATACTCAACGACAACCACATGGCCATCGACCCGATAAAAGGCGGCATCAGCCATTTTTTGGGGCGTATACACACCTCGCCAACCTACAATCGGTGGCGGTACGCCATCTACAAAATGCTGCGTGCGCTGCACATTGTTGATGACAAAAGCCGCAACAAAATACTGCGCTTGAGCAATTCGTTGAAATCGCTACGTTCGAACACCGACAACAACATCTTCGAAGGGCTGAACATGCGCTACTTCGGGCCGGTGGACGGACACAACGTCGAATTGCTGGTGAACACGCTGAACGAAATAAAAAATTTCAAAGGGCCGAAAGTATTGCACATCATCACCAAAAAAGGGAAAGGCTACGCGCCTGCCGAAAAATCGGTAACCGTATGGCATGCACCGGGCGAATTCGACCCGCAAACCGGTCAACGCATTCTGCACAACACCGACAATCAGCCGCCATTGTTTCAAGATGTATTCGGGCATACACTGCTCGAATTGGCCGAGCAAAACGACAAAATAGTTGGTATAACGCCGGCCATGCCAAGCGGCTGTTCGATGACGTACATGATGAAAGCCATGCCCGACCGCACTTTCGATGTCGGCATTGCCGAAGGGCACGCTGTTACCTTTTCGGCCGGCTTGGCCACCGAAGGATTTCTGCCGTTTTGCAACATCTATTCGTCGTTTATGCAGCGCGCCTACGACAATGTGATACACGATGTAGCACTGCAACAGTTGAATGTCGTTTTCTGCCTCGACCGCGCCGGACTCGTCGGCAGCGATGGCGCCACGCACCAAGGCGAATTCGACTTGGCATACTTTCGGTGCATACCCAATCTGACCATTGCCTCGCCACTGAACGAACACGAACTGCGCAACCTGATGTTCACCGCCCAACAGCCCGACCAAGGTGCATTTGTCATCCGCTATCCGCGCGGGCGTGGAGTGCTAACCGATTGGCGAAATGCCATGCAGGTACTGCCCATCGGACAAGGACAACTACTAAAGCACGGCACCGATGCCGTTGTTTTGTCGTTGGGACCTATCGGCAATACGGTGCGAAAAGCCATCGCCACGGTCGCACAACGCACCGGCAGCAGCATTGCGCACTACGACATGCGTTTTCTGAAACCCATCGACACGCACATACTGCACGAAGTAGGACAACATTTCAAGCATATTTTCACCGTCGAAGACGGCGTAATTGCCGGCGGTTTGGGCAGCGCTGTTCTCGAATTTATGGCCGACAACGACTATCAACCACACGTTACCCGCATCGGCATCGACGACCAATTTGTAGAACACGGCACGCAAGCCGAACTCTACCACATGCTTGGCATGGACGCCGAAGGCATAGCCAACACCATAATCACAAAATTAAATTCAGACAACCAACTAACGGACAATAAGTTATGAAAATACTCATCGTTGGTGCAGGCGAAGTAGGACACCACGCCGCCAAAATGCTCGCAAACGAGAACCAAGACATTGTCATCATGGACAGCGACGAAGAGCGGCTGAAAGACCTATCAACCTCATACGATTTGCTGACAAAAGTGGGGTCGCCCACCTCGATAAATGACCTAAAAGAGGCCGGCGTCAATGGCGTTGATTTGTTTATCGCCGTTACGCCACACGAAAGTGTAAACATGACAGCGTGCATGCTGGCCACCAATCTGGGCGCAAAAAAAACGGTATCGCGCATCGACAACAAAGAGTACCTCGAAACCGAGAATGCCGAATTTTTCAAAAAAATGGGCGTCGATTCGCTCATTTACCCCGAAATGTTGGCTGCCAAAGAGATAGCCAACCTGCTGAAACGCGGCTGGTTACGCGAATATCGGTCGTTTTGCGACGAAGCCCTGATAGTGGTGTGTCTGAAAGTGCGCGACAACGCACAACTGCTAAACAAAGCATTCAGCACCGGTTTCTTCGACCATCATCGCTATCGGGTGGTGGCCATCAAGCGCAACAATCACACCATCATTCCGTGCGGCGCCGACAAAATTCTGGCCAACGACATCGTCTACTTCATCTGCACACCCGACAATTTGGAATATGTGCGCGAACAAGCCGGCAAAACAGCATTCGACATCAACAGCCTGATTATCATGGGCGGCAGTCGCATCGCCATCAACACCATCAACCTGCTGTCGAAAAACATCCGCGTCAAAGTCATCGAGCAAGACCGCAACCGCTGTTTTACTTTAGCCGAAAAAATACGCAACGCTCTGCTCATCAACGGCGATTGTCGGAATGTGGAACTGCTGCGCGAAGAAGGCATCGAAGATGCCGACGCATTCCTCGCTTTGACCGGCGACTCGGAATCGAACGTGCTGGCCTGTTTGGCAGCCAAACAATTCGGCATTCGCAAGACCATCGCCGAAGTCGAAAACATCGACTACATCGATCTGGCCGAGAACTTGGACATCGGCACTGTCATCAACAAAAAACTGATTGCCGCCAGCCACATCTATCAACTCACCCTCGACGACGATGTGCTAAACGTTACCTGTTTAACCTACTCCGATGCCGAAGTGGTAGAATTTGTAGTAAAACCGGGCGACAAAATAACACGCGGTTCCGTCAAAGACCTGCGCCTACCCGAAAATGTCAACATCGGCGGCATCATTCGCAACGGACAAGGTATGGTGGTGAGCGGTAGTACCATCATTCTGCCGGGCGACCACGTCGTCATATTCTGCATGGCAACAAGCATTCGGAAAATCGCAAAATTTTTCAACAATTAGGCCATGACCAAAACCTTTAATTATCGCCTCGTATTCCGGATTTTGGGCTTACTGCTCTGCACCGAAACATTTTTTCTGCTTTTGGCGGCAGGCGTAGCACTCATTTATGGCGAATCCGACCTTTTACCGTTGCTCGAATCGGCCGGAATCACTGCATTAGGCGGCTTGCTCGGCTATTTGGCCGGACTCCGCGCACCACGCCAACTTGGCGTGCGCGAAGGCTACTGCATCGTTGCGGTGGTATGGGTCTTTTTTTCGTTGTTCGGTATGTTGCCGTTCCTGCTCAACGGTTCCATTTTGTCGCCAACCGATGCGTTTTTCGAAACCATGTCGGGTTTCACCACCACAGGCGCATCCGTTCTGACCGACATCGAATCCCTGCCACACGGACTGCTCTTTTGGCGCAGCCTGATACAATGGTTGGGTGGCATGGGTATCGTTGTGTTGTCGTTGGCCGTACTGCCATTTTTGGGTGGAAATATGCAACTTTTCATGGCCGAAGTGCCCGGCCCGACCTACGACAAACTGCAACCGCGCATCAAAAACACAGCCCGACAACTGTGGGGACTATACGTCGTACTGACGGGCATCGAAGCCATCATGCTGTACATCGGCGGCATGTCGGCTTTCGATGCGGTTTGTCATGCGCTAACAACCATGGCTACAGGCGGTTACTCCACAAAACAGGCCAGCATCGCTTATTGGGATTCGCCGTTCATTCAGTACACCATCATTCTGTTTATGGTGTTGGCCGGCACCAACTTTGCACTGCTCTATTGGGCATTCATCAAACGGCGGTTCGACAAATTGTGGCACGACGAAGAGTTGCGCACCTATCTGCTGACCATCGCGGCCTTCACCATTGCCATCACACTCGGATTGGTGATGTACAAAGGCGTGCATTCGGCAGCCGACTTCGAAAGCACCTTCCGCGAGAGTCTGTTCCAAGTGGTTTCCATTATTACCACGACAGGTTTCAGCACGGCCGATTTCATGTTGTGGAAACCGGTAGTGTGGGCGCTGCTGTTGCTGCTGATGTTAAGCGGCGGCTCGGCCGGCTCCACCAGCGGCGGGCTGAAAATCATTCGTTTATTGCTGGTTTGTAAAAACGGCTACTACGAGATGAAACGCCTTATTCACCCCAAAGCCATTTTGCCTGTACGCATCAATCAGCATGTCGTGCCCGAGAACACCATCAGCAACATACACGCTTTCACGGTCATTTATGTCGGCATCATTATCATCAGCACATTCGTTGTGGCGCTCTCCGGCATGCCGTTGGGCGAATCGTTTGGTGCCACACTGACAGCCATCAGCAACGTAGGCCCCGGCATCGGCAGTTGCGGACCGGCCGGCAGTTTCGCCGCCCTGCCCACGTTTACAAAATGGTTCTTGGCGTTCATTATGCTCATCGGACGTTTGGAATTATTCACCGTGTTGGTACTATTCTCGCCGACATTCTGGAAAAAATAGACAAGAGAGTGCTCGGATTACGAACACCCTCTTGTTTCCCGTCGCGCGAAATCGGCATCAACCAAACAACACGCGAAACGCCTCTTCGACCTTGTGCACCGACACCACGTCGATTTTCCAATTGGTTTTCGACAACTGCTTGTAGTTGAATTCCGGCACAATAATTTTGGAGAAGCCTAATTTTTGTGCTTCGGCTATGCGTTGTTCGATGCGGTTCACCGGACGGATTTCGCCCGACAACCCGACTTCGCCCGTCAGACACGTTGTATTGTCGAGCGTAATGTCCAAATTGGACGACAACACCGCCGCCAGCACAGCCAAATCGATAGCCGGATCGTTCACGCGCAAACCGCCGGCAATGTTCAGAAAAACATCTTTCTGCATCAGTTTGAAACCGGCGCGTTTTTCCAACACGGCCAACAGCATATTCATACGACGAATGTCGAATCCGGTGGCCGAACGTTGCGGTGTCCCGTATGCAGCCGTACTCACAAGTGCCTGAACCTCAATCAGAAACGGGCGAACGCCCTCTATCATCGCAGCAATGGCCACGCCACTCAATCCATCGTGATTTTGAGTCAGCAGCAACTCCGACGGATTCGACACCTCGCGCAAACCGCTTTGCTGCATCTCGAATATGGCCAACTCGTCGGTGCTGCCAAAACGATTTTTGTTAGCACGCAATATGCGGTAGAGATAATGTCTGTCGCCCTCGAACTGCAACACCGTATCGACAATATGTTCCAGAATTTTCGGGCCGGCCAAACTACCCTCTTTCGTGATATGGCCAATCAGCAACACCGGCACAGCCGATTCTTTGGCAAATTTGAGCAGCGCCGCCGAACATTCGCGCACCTGCGAAATGCTTCCCGGCGACGACTCGGCCGTTTCCGTCGCGATGGTCTGAATCGAATCGACTATCACGATGTCGGGTTTCACATTGTCGATGTGTACAAAAATCTGCTCCAACGATGTTTCGCTCACAATGTAGCAATCGCTTTCCATGCGGCCGATGCGCTCCGAACGCATTTTCAGTTGGTTCACGCTCTCCTCGCCCGAGACATACAAAATTTTCTTTCCGGCCATGCGTAGCGCCACCTGCAACACCAACGTCGATTTGCCGATGCCTGGTTCACCGCCTATCAGCACCAACGAGCCGGGCACCAAGCCGCCGCCCAACACCCTATTCAGTTCGGCATTCATCGTATCGATACGCATCTCGGCATGAGCATCCACCTCGGCTATGCGCACCGGACGGCTGCCCGACGCCACAAAACCACGCCCCGACACCTTCGCTACAGGCTCTTTGCGCACTTTCTGCTCCACAAACGAATTCCATGCGCCACACGCCGGACAACGCCCGTACGCTTTGGGATAATCGGCACCACACTCCTTACAAAAATAGACAATCTTCTCTTTCATCTCTCATTCGCGATAATGCCACAAAATTAGCAATTTTTGCGCACAAAAAAAAGTGTCGCCCCGAAAAAACGGAGCGACACTCGCATAAACCATTATCCTTCAACACTTTATTAGCGATTGAAGTAAAAATTCATGAACAAATTGGCACCAATATTTTGTGTACCGAAAACAAATTGGCTCGATTTCGGAGCAATCAAATCGGTGAAGCGTTCCACTTCCGAAGTCAACAAGTTGAAGCCCTCGAAATCGCCATATTGTTGCGGTGTCCATGTGTAGAGCAAAGCCAAGTTCACTTCGGCACCAATCGAAATTTTCGGAGCCACAAAACCTTCGATACCTACACTGCCCACCAAACCGATGGTATGCACGCCGTCGGATGTATAGTCGCGCAGCAAACGTGCATTCGGCATTTGCGACGACATGGCAGCATACGTTACAAACGAGCCGGAAGTCGGGCGTTGGTTGGCTTCGGTGATGGCATTGCCAAACTCGTAAGTGGCTTTGGCTACGCTGAACGCATACAGCGCACTGCCGCTGAACACGCCTTGCACACGACCTTTGCCGATACGATATTCTACACCGACCGACAAACTACCGCCGTTGCTCGACAAATATTCGGCATCAATCACTTTTTGTTTCGACAGCGGGTCGAGAGCCAATGCAGCATCGTCCAACACATATTCACGGTTGTTTTGGCGTGTCAGCAACAAACCGATATTGGCACGCAAACCGAGATTGTCGGTAAACATATATTTGCCTTGCAACGACACCACAGGATAAGCATTCGGCATCGTCATGTTCGACAGCAATGCTTCACCACCAATTTCGCTATTGTCGATAGCATTACCGATGGTACCGTTGAACATATTGCCGACAAAAGTTGCAAACGGATTCAGATTGAAACCGATGGCGAAATCGCCTGCTGCCGGCAGATATTCGTTCTTCGCAGCGTTTTCTTCTTGTGCAAACATCGGCAGAGCCAATGCTGCAACCAAAAGACAACTAACTATTTTCTTCATAATACTACTCTCTTTTTGTTGTTAAAAGAAATAACAGGGTATTAGTCGAGCGACGGCAACGTCCAACCATAAACATTGTTCGACACATAGTTGCCGGTCATATCGCCTTTGTCTTTCTTGTTCACACCATAAATGGCTTGGTCTTGACGCGGTTCGAACAGCAACTTCATTGAAGGCATTTGCAGCGGTACCTCGGTGTTGAGTACCGAAGGAGTGGCTGATGGCGAAGCGGCAAGGCTCCATACACCGGCCAGATATTGCGTTTTACCTTTGTCGCCGTCAATATCGAAATAGAGGTGTTTGTAACCCAGCGTTTCATTCTCGGCCTCTACATAGAAATCTTCGATGGTGCAAGCAAAACTAACATCGCCGTCAGCCAAATTCCATGCGTCAGGCACAGGAACTTCGAAAGCATACGATTTCGTTGTATTGTCCGATGCTACTGTTTGGAACGAATAGATAAACATCGGTGCATCCGATACGGTAACATTCTCAACCGCCAACAACACCGTAACATTTTGACCAACTTTGGCATCGAGCGATTTGTTCACTTGCGTTTTAGTAATGGTTTCTTTGTCGAGCCAATCCTCGCTTTGTACAAACACATTACCTTCGATTTTCACTTTTTTGCCTTTGCTCAACGAAGCATAATCGAATTTGCTGGTAGTAACTACGGTCAAATCGGCCGTGCGCACTTTAGCATTTTCGAGCGATACATTCTTGGTTGACGATTGGTTGAACATGGCTTTTTCGATGACGATGACATTGGCTGCCTCGTAACCATCGACCAACGTGCCATAAGCGGCTTCGAAAGGCAACACCTCTACAGTGGCGTTGATGGCTTTCAAACCAACAGGAATTTCGAACTGATACGTTCCGTCTTCGGCAGTCTTGGTGGTGTACTGTTTTTTGCCTTCGGCACCGGTCGAATATTCGCTATACGCGATTTCGAGCACTACATCGACGCCACCTTTCACGGCAACCGGGTTCATAACAACAGCGCCATTTTCTACCATGAAACCTGCATCGTAAGTTACCTTACCTTGCACTTTAGCCACACCGGCCATTCCGTCCAAAGTCAGTTGACTTTGTTCTTTCTCACAACCTGCAAGCAGCAATACAGCCAACATTGCAGAGCCAAAAAATACTTTCTTCATAATAAAAGAATTTTGATAAATAATAAAATTAAACAATGAATTCAAGAGTTTCTTATCGAAATGTTAAAAATACAAATTATTTCCGACGGCAAAATTACAACAATATTTTCAATTACGCAATACGTAAAAACTCGTAAAATGCACTTTTTTTGACATTCGCAAAAAAAAATGCAACGTATAGCGCAAAAAAAATGGATTTTTTTTGGTTATCTGCAAAAAAAACGCTACCTTTGCACCCGCATTCGGAAAGATGCCGGAGTGGTCGATCGGGCCGCACTCGAAATGCGGTGTACGGGTAACTGTACCGGGGGTTCGAATCCCTCTCTTTCCGCAAATGATAAAAAGGAAAGAGGCTTGCAAATAAGTCTCTTTTTTTATTGAAAAACGCGAAAGCCGCCGGAGAGGGATGAGAACCCGACGGGGGTTCGTCATCGACGAAGTCGCTTTCGAAACGAAGTGGAGAAAGAATCCCTCTCTTTCCGCAAATGATAAAGGAAAGAGGCTTGCAAATAAGTCTCTTTTTTTTATTTCCCCGAATGTTCTGCCAACCAACCACACCCTATTATATATATGCGCATCCTTTTCATCTGTTTAGGCAACATTTGTCGGTCGCCGCTGGCCGAAACCATTCTCAACGCCAAACTTGCCGCAGCCGGGCTGCATGCCGAAGTCGATTCGGCGGGACTCATTGCTTACCACGCCGGCGAGCAGGCCGACCCGCGCATGCGCGCACACGCAGCCCGACGCGGCTACAACATCACACATCGCGCACGCCAAATAACCCAAACCGACTTCTTTCGCTTCGACCTGATCATTGGCATGGATGCCGACAATCAGCGGGCATTGCAACAACTTGCGCCCGCACAAACTGCGCACAAAATTCGCACAGCCGTATCGTACTGCGACAAGTTTCGGCACGCCGATGCGGTACCCGACCCTTACTACGGCGGCGATGCCGGATTCGAATACGCCATCGACCTGCTGGAAGACGCCTGCGACGGCATCATTGCCACATTGCAACACTAAAATTCAGGGAAAATCACTCGAAATTGACGCAAATAGTCAGCATACGCGACGTCATGCGACTGATGGCTTGCGTATATTTGGCCGCCGAAGGGTCGATAACGTCGTGCTGACGCTCCTCCCACGGCTCGAGCACATTGTTGAAGCCCAACGAAAATTTAATTTCGGGCGACAGACGAAAATATTTAAGATAAATGGTGCAACCACCGCCAAATTCGACAAAATAGTCGAGCATTTTCAGCAAAATCGGCTGTTGACGGTCGCGCCCGAGGTCGAACATCACGCCGCCGCCGCACAACAGATACGGACGATAGTTTTTGATACGCGGTCCATTGAACTTGATGTAGGCCGGCACCGAAATGATGGTCGATTTGACACTTGTGCGAATAATCTCGTCGTCCACATCGTTGGAATAGGAGATGGTGCGGTCGGACAAATGGAACGCCGGTACAAGCCTGAAATTGAAATAGTTGCCCATACGCACATCGCCAATGACACCTACCGTAAAACCGGGAATCACCCACGACATATCGGCATTGTACGACTTACCATCGATGACCATGCCGCTCGGCGTGAAGTCAAAATCCATGAAATTCAGCCCCAACGTAAAGCCGAAATGCACCACTTTATAATCGACCATCGGCAAATTGTCCTGCGCACGCGCTCCCACGCACATCAGCAGAGGTAACACTATGTAAACAAGTCGTTTCACTTATGTTGAAAACGATAAAAAGGCGGTTTTATTGTGCAAAATAGCCGGAAAAGACAAAGGCCGTTCTTCGTGCGAACAGCCTCCAAGTCTTTTTTTTTCGACGATGCGTCCTAAATTAAGCCGGATGAATAGCCTCCGAAGGACAAACGCTTGCGCAAGTGCCACAATCGGTGCAAATGTCGGGATTGATGGAATAAACATCACCCTCCGAAATAGCCTCTACCGGGCATTCGCTGATGCAAGTGCCACAAGCAACGCAGTCGTCAGCAGAAATTACATGAGCCATGATTTGTTATTTTTTAAAGTTGATACTAATTAGCACTGCAAAGATACACTATTTTTTGCGATTTTGCAATTTTTTCGGACGTTTTTTTTTGCAAATGTGCGTTTACATACGGTCCGGCACGTCGATGCCGAGCAAATTCATGGCGTTTTTCACCACTTTGGCCACGTTGGCCGACAGCAACAGACGCATATTGCGCACAGCGTCGTCGGTCTCTTTCAGTATCGAAAAGTCGTGATAGAACTGATTGTACTCTTTTACCAAATCGTAGGCGTAATTGGCCACAACCGCCGGGCTAAACTCGTCGCCGGCTTGTTTGACGATGGTAGGATAGGCCGCCAACAGTTGCATCAAACTGCGTTCTTTGTCCGACAAGGCGATTGCCGCATCCACCGGTTTGATGGCAATACCGCTCTCGGCAGCCTTGCGCAACACCGATTGAATGCGCGCGTGCGTATATTGGATGAACGGGCCTGTATTACCGTTGAAGTCGATGGATTCTTTGGGATTGAACAGCATATTTTTCTTCGGATCGACTTTCAGAATAAAATATTTGAGAGCGCCCAGCCCGACCATGGTAACGATGGCTTCGGCTTCGTCGGCGGTGCAGTCGTCGAGTTTGCCGAGTTCGGCCGATGTTTCGCGCGCTTGTGCCACCATTTCGTCCATCAGGTCGTCGGCATCGACTACGGTGCCTTCGCGGCTTTTCATCTTGCCTTCGGGCAATTCGACCATGCCGTAGGAGAAATGCACCAACTCTTTGCCCCACGCAAATCCAAGTTTATCGAGCAAGAGCGACAGCACTTGAAAGTGGTAATTCTGCTCATTTCCAACCACATACACCATTTTTTGTATCGGGAAATCGTCGTAGCGCAGTTTGGCGGTGCCAATATCCTGCGTCATATATACCGACGTGCCATCGGCGCGCAACAGCAATTTTTCGTCGAGTCCGTCGGCCGTAAGGTCAGCCCACACCGAGCCGTCGGGACGGCGATAGCAAACGCCTTTGGCCAAGCCTTCTTCCACTTTTTGTTTGCCGACCAGATAGGTTTGCGATTCGTAATATATTTTGTCGAAATCGACACCGAGTCGTTTGTACGTTTCGTCGAAACCGGCATACACCCACTCGTTCATAGTGCGCCACAAGTTTCTGATTTCCTCATCGCCGGCCTCCCAGCGGCGCAACATATCTTGTGCTTCGAGCATCAGCGGTGCCCGTTTTTTGGCATCGTCTTCGGTCAGGCCTTCGCTCACCAACTGTTTGACCTGTTTGCGATACTCTTGGTCGAAACGCACATAGTAGTCGCCTACGAGGTGGTCGCCTTTTTTGCCGCTCGATTGCGGTGTTTCGCCGTTGCCAAAGAGTTTCCACGCCAGCATCGATTTGCAGATGTGTATGCCGCGGTCGTTGACGATGTTGGTTTTCACCACGCGCCAGCCGTTGGCTTGTTGTATTTTGCTGATGCTATAGCCCAAAAGATTGTTGCGCACATGTCCCAAATGCAGCGGTTTATTGGTATTCGGCGACGAGTATTCCACCATCATGAGCGGCGCGTCGTCGGCCGGTGTGCGGTGTCCGAATTGCGCATCGGCATCGATTTCGTTCAGCATGTCGATCCAATAAGCATCGCTGATGGTCAGATTCAGGAATCCTTTCACGGCATTGAAATCGGCCACAAGCGCCGAGTGTTGTTGAAGGTATTCGCCGATTTCGGCGGCGGTTTGTTCGGGCGATTTGCGTGCCATTTTCACAAACGGGAACACGACGACGGTTACATCGCCGGCGAACTCTTTTTTGGTTTTTTGCACCTGCACCGCATCGGTGGTTGTTTCGGCGCCGTACAATGTTTTGACGGCTTCGGTAACTAATTGTGCTACAATCGATTCTAACTGCATAATTGTTTTGTTTCTAATAATACGTTGGTTGGGCGTGTTGTTTTTTTGTGCCACTGCTGTCGGTCGTCCGACAAAATCCGGTGCAAAGTTACAAAAAATCCGGGTTCAAAAAAAGGGACGCGCCTTGCACATCCCTTTTTTTCGTCAAAATCAAAAAAATTATTTGATTTTTGCAGCCAATTCGGCACCTGCTTTGAATTTAGCAACTTTTTTGGCAGGAATCGAGATTTTTTGCTTCGTTGCAGGGTTGATACCTTCACGAGCGCCGCGTTCCGAAACCGAGAATGTGCCAAAACCAACCAAGGCAACTTTGTCGCCGGCAGCGAGGGCATTCGAGATGTTAGAAATAACGGCATCGAGAGCTTTTTTAGCCTCGGCTTTGCTTACACCGGCTTCAGCGGCGATAGCATTGATTAAATCAGCTTTGTTCATAATACAAAAAATTAAAAGAGGTTAATATGAAAGTTTCATTGTTTTTTCAACCGCAAAAATAGGGGATTTTCTTGAATCGACAAAGCTTTTTACATTTTTTTTTCAAAAAAAACGACATTTTGCCGTTTTTTTACTACAAAAAGCGTTGTTTAGTCCCGTTTTTTTCCCTAATTTTGCGCTCAAATTTACGATCGTATGTTCGACAATCACTCATCGCCTGTCCGTCAAACGCCGCCCGTAGTGCTGAACTTGATTATTATCAACGCACTTTTGTGGGTGGCTTGCATCATTGTGCCCGACAAATTTGGCATAAATCTGACCGATTTGTTGGGTATGCACTATTTTATGTCGGATAAATTTCACGTCTATCAACTGTTTACCTACATGTTTTTGCACGACCCATCGTCGTTTGGCCACATTTTTTGCAATATGTTCGGCGTTTGGATGTTCGGACGCGTGCTGGAACAGATGTGGGGTAGCAAAAAATTTCTGTTTTTCTACCTGGTTACGGGCGTGGGAGCAGCCATTGTGCAACAGTTGTGTTGGATGGTCGATTTTTGGGGACTGACCCACGCGATGGATGCCGCCATTGCGGTCGATTCGGGCGAGGCGTTGGCCGATGTCGAAGCGGCGCTGCGTCGTTATTTCCGTTTCGGCAGTTTGGCATCGTTGTCGGCGGTCGATATAGCCGACATGAAACATTTGTTGCTTGGGCTGCCGACGACCATTGGTGCGTCGGGTGCGCTGTTCGGCATTTTGTTGGCATTCGGCTGGCTGTTTCCCGATGTAAAAATGTTTTTGATGTTTGTGCCGATTCCGATTCCGGCGCGCATTTTTGTGGGCTTGTACGCCGTGGCCGAACTCTTTTTGGGCGTAGCCGGTTTCTCGGGCGACAGTGTAGCGCACTTTGCACACCTTGGCGGCATGTTGTTCGGCTTTTTGCTGATTTGGTATTGGCGCAAACGCGGAAAATTGTATAATTGACACCCTAATTTATATATGGACATTATCGCTTCTTTGAAAAATGGTTACCGTTCGGGGTCGCTTCTGACACATTTAATTTATTGGAATGTCGGCATTTGGTTGGCAGTCAAACTTATTGATGCGGTGTTGGTGTTGTTTGCCATTCCGGGCGATGTGTGGTTGCACTATCTGGAGATGCCGTCGGATGTGCAGACGTGGCTGCATCAGCCGTGGACGATGTTCACCTATATGTTTTTGCACCGCGACTTGTTTCATCTGTTTTTCAACATGTTGTGTCTGTATTGGTTTGGCCGGCTGTTTCTCGACGAGATGTCGCCCAAGCAATTGGTCGGGCTCTACATTTGGGGCGGTTTGGCCGGTGCAGCGTTCTATTTCGGCATGTACAATTTGTTGCCTTTCATTGCCGGACACACCTATTTGTTGGGCGCATCGGCATCGATTATGGCCATCATAGTGGCAGTGGCCGTGTGGCGTCCGAACTACTCGATACGCCTGCTGCTGATAGGCGAAATCCGTCTGAAATACATAGCCATCGTTACTGTGGCAGTGAGCGTGTTGGGCGTTACAGGCAGCAATGCCGGCGGCGAATTGGCACATTTGGGCGGCGCATTGATGGGCGCCTTGTACGCATGGTTGTGGCGCAACGGGCACGATTTGTCGGCGCCGATAACCGCCATCATCAATTGGTTTTCGAATCTGCGACGACACCGGTACACGCGCCAACGCAAAAGCACTTTCAAGCAACGCCCGAAAAGCGATGCCGAATACAATCAAGAGAAAGCACACAACGAGGCCGAAATCGACCGCATACTCGACAAAATAAAACGTTCGGGCTATCAGAGTCTGAGCGACGACGAGCGCGCTGCGCTGTTCAACTGCAAAAAATAAGCCGCCAAACGTATGCGCAAACTGATAAAATACGCCATCGTCATAGTCAACATAGTGTTTGCCGCACTTTACCTGTTGGCACTGTTGGCAGCCGTGGTGCCGGCCGACCGTTTTGTGTGGTTGTCTTTTCTCGGGCTGATTTTTCCGCTGCTCGTCATTGCACAAATCGGGTTCGTCATCTTTTGGATTTGCAGCCGCAAATGGTGGTTTTTGCTGTCGCTATCGCTGCTGATAGTATCGCACAGTGCTGTCAATCAAGTATTTACACTGCCGCACACCAAACATGCTGCCGCCGGTCAGCCAACCATCAAGATATTGACTTACAACATATCGCTGTTTGGCGGACAAAAACATTTCGACGACATCATCGCCCTGATAAAACAGACGGACGCCGACATTGTCTGTCTGCAAGAATTTGGGTTCTACAACAACAGCCAACTCTCTCAGGATAAGATACTTGCGCAACTCGACCAACACTATCCGTACCGCCACCTGTGGTACAAAAACCAACGGCAGCGGTTTTGGTGGGGTGTCGCCACATTTTCGAAACACCCGATTGTGAACAAGCAAAAAGTAACGTACCCATCGGCCTACAATGTCAGCATCTATTCCGACATCGTGGTGGGAGCCGACACCGTGCGCGTGTTCAACAACCATTTGGAATCGAACAAACTCACCTCGCGCGACATGCAACGCTATAAAAACCGTGCCAACCACCTCAACAGCGACGACATACGCAGCATAGCCGGCCACATGTCGCAAAAAATGAGTGCGGCCTATCGGTTGCGGGCAGTCCAAGCACGCGCCGTAGCCGATGTCGTTGCCGCAACGCCCTACTCCACCGTGATTTGCGGCGATTTCAACGACGTTACACAATCGTACACCTACCACACGCTGGCCAAAGGCATGACCGACGCCGTAATCGACACCCGCAGCGGCTACAACTACACCTTCCACGACAACGGTCTGTTTGTCAACATCGACCACATTTTGGCGGACAAGCACTTTACCCCGCTGACCGCCGACATTTTGCATGTCGACTACTCCGACCACTACCCCGTAATCGCCACCATAGCCAAACGCAAATAGTTAAAATAGCGCCAAAAATCGACAAAACAGCCGTTTTTATCGACAAAAAAGCGTTAAGATTTGGTTATATCCCGATTTTTTAGTAACTTTACGCGCTTTTTCGGCTTTAGGCCAAAACCAACACAAACAAAACCTAAACACACCATGAAACACACACCTAAAATTTTAACACTTTTCGGCGCGCTATTGATCAGCATCAGCGCCTGGGCAGTAGATGCCTCCTACTACACAAACCTTAATGAGAAAAGCGGTGCGAATTTATTTAATGCGATTCACACTGTAGCAAACAACGGATTTAAGCAATTATCTTATGACAATTTATGGACGGCATACGAAACAACTGATTTATATCCTGCCGGACATGCAAACGCCGGTAAAATTTGGGACATGTACAGTAATTGCATTTTTACATCTATGACCGACAAAGACACGGGCTCTGGTAATAAAGAATGCCAATATTACAATCGAGAACACTCCATTCCGAAAAGTTGGTTTTGCAACTGCACCACAGGTATGGGTGCCGACCTTTTTCATCTTGTACCGACAGATAAAATAGTGAATGGCAAACGCGGTAATAATGCTTTTGGCGAAGTTGCATCGGCTACATATACTTACTATAATAGTAAATTAGGATCAGCCAAAAATGTTACAATTACCAATACGGTACTGGGAAGTAGTTTTACAACTTCGTCTGTTCCCTCAACCGTTTTTGAACCCGATGATGAATATAAAGGCGATTTTGCGCGTGGTTATTTCGGTACAATGATAAAATGGACGACCGCTTATACCATGTCTTCCGGCGATGGCGCATGGTTTTTTAACAATACTTATACTGAAGCAGGACACTTTGGTTTGGCCGATTATGGCATTGCCCTTTTGATGAAATGGCACCGCCAAGACCCCGTTTCGCAAAAAGAGATTGACCGTAACAACGGCATTCAAGCCACACAAGGCAACCGCAATCCGTTTATCGACTATCCGTGCTTGGCGGAATATTTGTGGGGCAACAAAGCGGGCGAAACATTCAGCACAGCCTCGTGCTGCGGCTCGTTCGAGGCCAATTTCAGCGTAGGCAGCGATGGTTGCACCGCCTGCGCCACTGCGGTCGATCCGTCAACGCCAACCATCACAGTATCAGAAACTTCGGTTGAGTGCGGTTCGGTAGTGGTAGGTAACACAACCACCGCCACATTCACCGTATCGGGCAGCAATCTGACCGCCGACATCACTTTGGAGGTAACAGGCACAGGCTTCTCCATCGACCAAACCACGCTCGCGCCAACCAACGGCACGGTAGCCGCAACCACCATTACCGTAACATTTGAGCCCACGGCCGCCGGCGAACAAAGCGGCACCATCACCATCAGTAGCCAAGGCGCAACCAACAAAACCGTTTCGCTGCACGCCGTAGGCACTACGGCAGCGGTTGCTCCGGCACCACCGACCACGCCGGTTGTATTCTTCGGAACGGTAGTAACCGGTGCGCACACCTTTAGCGGCGAGACCGCCACGCTGCATCTGCACATTTCCGACTTGGCCACCGATGTTACCGTAGCGAGCAGCAAGACCAGCATTTTTACAGTAAGCACAAGCACGACAAAAAACACCATTACACCCGACGAAGCGGCCGCCGGCGTTACCATCACGTTGACAAAAATTAAAGCCGGCCAAGCCAACCTCACCATCACAGGCGGTGTGGTGAATGAGACGTACGCCATCACCTTTCAATAACATAGTTTGAGGAGCAAAAAACGAGGCGTCGGCAGCAAAAACCTGCCGACGTTTTTTTTAGTCGCCAAAAATGCGTAAATTTGCAGTCGCAACACAACGACATGGAATTAGCAGGGAAAAGCATCGTATTTCAGACCCTCGGCTGCAAGTTGAACTTTGCCGAGTCGTCGGCCATCGGCAAAATGCTGTTGGCTGCCGGTTGCCGACGTGCCCAAGCGGGCGAGCCGGCCGACATCTGCATCGTCAACACCTGTTCGGTAACCGACACCGCCGACCACAAAGGACGCCAAGCGATACATCGTTTGCGGGCGCAACATCCGCACGCTTTCATAGTCGTTACCGGCTGCTACGCGCAACTGAAACCGCACGAAGTGGCTGCCATCGATGGCGTCGATTTGGTGTTGGGCGCAAACGAGAAATTCGACATCGAAACATTCTTGTCGGCCTTCACGAGCAAATCGATTGCCGAAATTCACACGGTCAAAACGGCGCAAATACGCACTTTCGAGCCAATATGCAGTGCCGACGACCGTACGCGTCATTTTCTGAAAGTGCAGGACGGTTGCGACTATTACTGCACCTATTGCACCATACCGTTTGCGCGCGGGCGCAGCCGCAACGCCTCGATAGCCGACACCGTGGCCGTGGCACGGCGTGCCATTGCCGACGGAGCCAAAGAGATAGTGCTGACAGGAGTGAACACCGGCGATTTCGGGCGTTCGACCGGCGAAACATTTTTAGGGCTCATCGCCGCCCTCGACCAACTCGACGGCGTGCGTTACCGCATATCAAGCATCGAGCCCAACCTGCTGACCGACGACATCATAGCATACGTTGCCGCATCGGCACATTTTGCACCACATTTTCACATTCCGTTACAATCGGGCAGCGACGACATACTGCGCCTGATGCACCGCCGCTACGACACTGCCCTGTTTGCCCGCAAAATCGAGACCATCAAAGCGCTGATGCCCAATGCGTTTATCGGTGTAGATGTGATGGCCGGCGTGCGCGGCGAAACGGCCAAACATTTCGGTGAAACGCAGCGTTTTTTGGAGCAACTGCCCGTGTCGCAACTACATGTGTTCACCTATTCGGAACGCGCCGGCACCAAAGCCTTGGAGATTGCCTACACGGTACCTAAAACCGAGCGCAAACGCCGCACCGACATACTGCGCCAACTATCGGAACGGAAACTGACCGATTTTTACCACTCGCAATACGGGCGACAAGCGCAAGTACTTTGGGAAGCCGCGCAAACAGGCGGAATGATGCACGGTTTCACCGAGAACTACATCCGCCTGCAAACGCCGTTCGACAAATCGAAAATCAACATCATCGAAAGCGTCGTAATCGGTCCCGACAACTGTGCCGCCCCACGCAGTTAGCCTACAATTTCAGATTCAGTCCGACAAAATAGGTGCGTGGTTGCGCCGGTCCGTAGATGTAGCCGGCATCGCGCGAAGCACCTTGGTCGAGGTCGCGCTGATAGTGGTCGAGCAGATTTTTCACGCCGCCATTGACCTCCAATATTTTGTTTTTGTACAACGGTATTTCGTAGGATAATTTCACGCCCAACTCGCAAAACACAGGCGTTGTAGCTTCCACATCGTCAGCCACATAACCGGCATAATGTTGCACCAACATAGATCCTGTCAGTTTGCCGTTCAGCGCGATGGTAAACCGTTTGACAGGTTCGACCGACGCCAACAAATAGCCATAGTTGTCGGGCGTACGAAACATACGCCGTTGCGCCTCCACCTGTTCGCTCCACTGAAACAGGTCGACATACCGACTTTGCTGAAACGTGTAGCCCACCTGCATGGAAAAGAGCGTTTTATACGCCACTTTACCTTCGATATTCAGTCCGGCGACCCGCGCGCCCGATGCGTTGGTGCGCAGCAACAGCAGATTACCTTGATTGTCGTACCCGTTTTCGACCAACGCAAAAACCCGATTCAACTGCGTAAAAAATCCTTCGGTCGTCAGATTCATCTCCCACGCACCGACACGGCGGTACAAATCGACACTGCCACTCACGCTATGGCTATATTCTGACCGCAAATCGGGCGCCAGCGAAATGAGCGACACCTCGCCACCGACGGCACCAACGTGCAAATCCTCCTCGTACGTTTGCGGTGCCCGATAGCCACTCGAATACGACACCCGCAAAACGACATTCGGCACCGGCGTATAGCGCACATTGGCACGCGGCGTAAACACCGGCCGCTGCAGCAGCGAATGTTTCTCCAAGCGTCCGCCGACCAACAAACTCAGCACTTCGTTTCTCCATTCGTTTTGAACATAAGCGCCATAGAGGTGAATCTGCTGCGTCAGGTCGCGATTGTAGCCCAAAATTTGGTCGCGCAACTTGTTGTACGAATACTCGGCACCGACACTCAAATCGGCAGGCAGCCATCCGCACGGATACGAAAAACGATACTGCACACCGCCCAAAGTCGTCAAATCGTTCGACAAACCATACGCATCCGGATTTTTATTGGTACCAAAATAACTATCGCGTCCA
This sequence comes from Bacteroidales bacterium, assembly GCA_004557405.1. Taxonomy (GTDB): domain Bacteria; phylum Bacteroidota; class Bacteroidia; order Bacteroidales; family Paludibacteraceae; genus W0P28-013. The sequence continues at coordinate 65,852 of SFDZ01000005.1, read as the reverse complement.
ATGTACTGCGCGTTGGCATAGGCCGACACAACATGCCGACTATCAGTCGAATACCAATCGAAACGCAACGAAGCGGCATCAATATTGTGCCGCAGTTGTTCGGCCAAATCGGTTTCGTGCGGCGGCAGTTCCACTTGGCAACCGCCACGCCGAAATTCCGTTACATGATGATACTCCACAGTCAGTTTGGAATAGTCCGTTACCTTGAAAAAACCGCGAAAACCTGCCGTCGTGCTGTTCAACTTCGGGATGTCGGAAAAACCATCATCGTCGCGGTCGTACTGTTTGCGATTGCGCTGCACGGCAAACAGAAAAAGACCTGCCTTGCGGTCGGGCGTTACCACCGACGCATTGACTGCCGTATTGATGTCGTAGGCATTATTTTCCATGTAACTCGATGTGTGATTGACATTTACAAAATTTTTCGATGGTTCTTTCGTAATGATATTCACCACGCCGGCAATGGCATTTGCGCCATACAGAGCCGAGCCTCCGCCGCGTATCACCTCCACCCTATCGACCATACCGGCAGGCACTTGTTCCAAACCATACACCGACGCCAACGACGAAAAAATCGGGCGCGAATCCATCAAAATCTGCGAATACTGCCCTTCCAAACCATTGATGCGCAACTGTGGCACGCCACAATTCGAGCACGACATCTCGACACGCAAACCGGTCTGATAGTCCAATACATCGGCCATGCTGTTGGAACTCGTTGTCTCGAACATCACCGGCGACACCACATTGACAATGCCGGCCGCCTCCTTTTGCTTGGTTTCGTACTTGCTGGCCGTAACCACCACATTGTCCAGCAGCATCGATGTTTCGTGCATCAGCACGTTCACCTCGCATGTTTGGCCGGCCGACAAACGCACCGTGCGTTGCTCCGTTTCATAACCCACCATCGAAAACACCAACGTGATGTCGCCTACAGGCAAATTGGTCAACAGATAATGCCCCGTCGCATCGGTGGTGCCACCCTGAGGCAAGCCTTTCAACTGAATATTGACAAACGGCAAATGCTCATTCGTCTCGGCCTCAATCACATGACCAATGATAGTGGCATCGGACAAATCATCAGCCCAAGCACACGCCACCATCAACAAAAAAATTAAAGAGAGTGTTATATATTTCATTGTTTTTATCGTTTTTCAGAATAAATAATACACGCACATTGCCGGTCGCTGCATCGGTCGGACACGACGGGACAATCCGCAAGAAAAAAATCTTCAGAAGAAAAAAATCGGGGAAATTACACAGCCGGCGGTGCGCGCAACAGTGCCAACGTGTGATGCCACGAACCACCACACGCTTCGACCACACACACATGCAGCCAACCTATCAGCACCGCAAAAAAACGCATACCCACGCCCAACGGCACCATCACCGTGAACAGATTCAGCAGGCGCAAATGACAAAAATCGGCCGTAGTATGCTGGTGATCGGGCGACGAATACGGATGCGCATGCGCCACAAAACGGGCGCCATCAATATGCACATGCGTCGAGAAAACGCAACAACCATAATACAACAAAAACACCAACACCAACGCGTAGCGCAGTGTCGTGTTCAAAAACGATATGGAGTGCGTATTATATGATTTCACGCTGCAAAATTAAGCATTTTTGTGCAATAATGCAATCGCCTAAAATGGGGATTTAACAACAATCTATTCCGTGGAATTAACCAAACAATGGGATTATCAGTACTTAACATCGACCAAAAACAGGCCGCAAGCCGGCACCGACATACCTGCCGCACAGCGGTTGCGCGACTCTATCACTTGCCGAAACTCCTCCAACGACCTTTTGCCCTTGCCCACCTCGATGAGTGTGCCGACAACAGCACGCACCATATTGCGCAAAAAGCGATTGGCCTCGATGCAAAACACCCATTCATACGCGCCACGCTGCTCCCAATGCGCATCGACTATCGTACAAATATTCGTTTTGACATCGGTATGCGTCTTCGAAAAACTTGTAAAATCGCTATACTCCGACAAGACAGCAGCAGCAGCGTTCATCGCATCGAAATCGGGCACGAAAGACAGGCACCAAGCCAAATCGACTGCAAAGGGCGACTTACGCAGCCGAACATGGTATTCGTATCGGCGCGACACCGCATCGAAACGTGCGTGCAACGTGTCGGCCACAGGCTGAATGTCATACACAACAATGTCGCACGGCAACACGCCATTGAGGCGCGACACACAACGCGACACATCGTCGATGGGCTGCACCACATCGCAATGCACCACCATTTTAGCGGCATGCACACCGGCATCGGTACGCCCGGCTGCCACCACACTGACCGATTCGCGCAACACCATACACAAAGCATCGGTCAGCACCTGCTGCACCGACACGCCATTGGGTTGTTTCTGCCAACCACAATAATTGGTGCCACAATAAGCCAAAGTTATAAAATAACGCATAAGTACGCCCTATTTTTGCTTGCAAAAATACAAAAAAATCAGCAACCGTCCAACATCGGGACAACAAACACCATAAAAACCACAGAAAATCCGACATAGAGAACAAAGTATCAAAAGAATAGCAACATACTCATTTTCAAAACATTACAAATAAATACAAATAAGTACAACATTTCGAGTTCCAATTCATCTGCACAAAAATACACTTATAAATTTGGTGAGACAAAAAAAAACATTTATTTTTACAAATTGGAAAAACAGCACAATACATCTCCCGTTTCGATGCGCGTGCACAATACGATGAGCCGACTCTATCTTTTCAATCCCGACCACGACTTGGCTTTGGCCAATGGCAGCAAAACGTATGAAGCGCCGGCTTCGGCTCGTCAGTTTGCCTCCGACTTGGCTTGTCTGCCTTTGTGGTATGCCGATGCGGGGGATAAAGTGGCGGCTCCTGCGGCGTTTCGGACTTGGAAGTTGCACTTAGAAACTCAGTTTCCCCGTTTGGCAACGATTTCTTTTGTCGAATCAGATGCGGTGGCCGACCTTGTCCCTTGGGGATGGAATCAAACGCTTGGCAGGTATTCCGATAGCATTTCAGAAACGTTTATCGACCATGTACGTGAACATTCGCATCGAAGGTGGAGTGCTCGTGCCATGGATTTTTTGCGTAACAAGTTGTCGTTTCCCGTCCCCGATTCGGCGGTGGAGTTGTTTTCGCGCACGGAGGTTGACGGGTTTCTCCAAACGCACACCGATGTTGTACTGAAAGCCCCGATTTCGGGCAGCGGTAGAGGTGTGTGGCGTTGTTTCGGTAGTTTGTCGCAGAGTGCCGAAGGATGGTGCAAGCGTACGCTCTGCAAACAAGGTAGCGTGATGGGCGAACCGCTCTACCCTAAGGTTCAGGATTTTGCCATGGAATTTCTGTTGAAAAACGGGAAAGCCTCTTTTGCCGGCTATTCGGTGTTTGAAACCGAGGCGATGGGCGTTTATTCGGCAAACATTTTGGCGGCAGACGGTGAGTTGGAGCGGCGGCTCTCCGAATACATCCCGTTGACCTACTTGCACGACATACAAGATGCCTTGTCGCTGTTTTTTGAGCGGGAATACTCGTTCTACGAAGGTTACCTCGGAGTCGATATGCTGATTTATAACGAGAACGGGCACTATTTGGTAAACCCGATGATTGAGATAAACCTGCGTATGACGATGGGAATGGTGGCACGCCGTTTTTTCGATGCGTTTGTGTGTGAGTCCTCGACAGGCATTTTTCGTATCGACCATTTCGATACGGCCGACGAATGGCAGGCTCATTGCCACACAATGCAGCAGCGAGCCCCCTTGAAAATAATTGGCCATCGTATCCAAAGCGGATACATCACACTCTGCCCGATAACTCCACATACGAAATACAGCGTGTCGGTGCTGATAGAGTAAGGATATGGTTTCGTTACAATCCCTTTTTGATGGGAACCAAACGATACCGCCAACGAATTGCGGAACAGCGTTGGTGAGTGGCGACAACAAAGCAGCCGGCCTCGAAGCCGACTGCTGCTGTTTTGCTTACTCGTTGTAGGGTTCGAAATCGTCCTTACCTACACCACACAACGGGCAAACCCAATCGTCGGGCAGACTCTCGAACGGAGTGCCGGGCGCAATGCCGGCATCGGGATCGCCAACGGCGGGATCGTACACATAACCACATGTGTTGCAAATGAACTTTTCCATCGTCATCAGTTTTTTTTGAATATGAAACAATCGGCTCTTGCCAACGCACCTGACGGCGAGCCAGATACCGTTTTTGGGAATAGGTGCAAATCGTGTGCCAAAGGTAATAAAAAATTGTCATTTTATTTCCAAATCAGCCATTTTATTTGTAATTTTGCAGAAAAAATAATCACACACGAATATGCACCTCAACTTACCAACAGACATACACTACATCGGTGTGGACGACACCGACTTGGAACTATTTGAAAGTCAGTACATTGTGCCGAACGGCATAGCCTACAATTCGTACCTTGTCGTCGACGAGAAGATTGCGATAATGGACACCGCCGACCACCGCAAAAAACAAGCGTGGTGGGAAAATTTGCGTCAAACGCTTGGCAGTCGCACGCCCGACTATCTGATTGTACACCATTTAGAGCCCGATCACTCGGGCATCATTGGCGAAGTGATGGCCGCTTATCCGCATCTGACATTGATAACATCGGCAGCGGCACAAAAAATGTTGCCACAATTTTTCGAACATACCGATTTTTCGAACCGCATCCATATCGTCAAAGAGGGCGACACGCTGTCGTTGGGCAAACACACGCTGCAATTTTTCGGCGCAGCCATGGTACATTGGCCGGAAGTCATCGTGTCGTACGAGCAGCACACGCGCACACTCTTTTCGGCCGACGCATTCGGCAAATTCGGTGTTTTGTCGCACGACGAAGATTGGGCCTGCGAAGCGCGTCGCTACTACTTCAACATCTGCGGCAAATACGGCGCCCAAGTGCAAAATCTGCTCAAAAAACTCGGCACACTCGATGTGGCAACCATCTGCCCGCTGCACGGCCCGATACTGACCGAAAATTTGGGTTACTACCTCCATCTATACGACATTTGGAGCCGCTATGACGTCGAGACAGAAGGCATATTCATCGCTTACGCTTCGATACACGGCGGTACAGCCGAAGCCGCCGAGCATTTGGCCGAACTATTGCGTGCCAAAGGTGCCGCAAAAGTAGCCATCACCGACCTCTGTCGCTGCGATATGGCCGAAGCCGTCGAAGATGCTTTCCGCTACGGCACCATGGTAGTGGCTGCCGCCTCGTACGATGGCAGCGTATTCACGCCGATGCACGATTTTCTGCACCGTCTGCAAAGCAAAAATTACCAAAAACGCCGCGTCGGCATCGTCGAAAACGGTTCGTGGGCGCCATGCGCAGGGCGAGTCATGCGCGAAATGCTGCAATCACAGAAAGAAATCACCTTTGTCGAACCGACAGTAACCATTCGCAGTCGTCTGAAAACAAGCGACTTGCCACAACTCGAACGGTTAGCCGATGCGCTTTTGGCATAGACGCAACGCAGTCGAAACACAAGAAGTTTAAAAAGTTTAATGTTTATAGGGACGTGGTCATGACCGCGTCCCTATAATCTTATGTTCGATTTTTTTCGTCCCAAAATTTTACGCTGCAGCGTTCGTTTCGTGGCTAACTATTTTTTGGTATGTGCATCGAACAGACTCGCAAAAAAAATTACCCTATTTATGGTATTGTGCGTGTGCATTACTGATTCTAAATTTGCATGTCGAAAAACGATAATACGCACAACTATGAAAAAAGTTCTTATTTTCACCCTAATATTAAGCATGTCAATTCGGTCGCTATGGGCTGACGAAACTGTGTCGCGTGACGAATACGAAGCATTGCTTCAGCGACTCGAACGGCTTGAGCGTTTGGAGATAGATGCCACTACGGGCGCGTCACCGAAGTCGGAGCCCAAAGACACCACCACCAACGACCCCGACCGGAACAAACAGGAGGAGTTCCGCATGACAGTTGGCGGATACGGCGAAGCCGTCTATACACGCAATTTCTTTAGCGACAACTACTTACGCTATACACAACCCGAAAAATATGCCAACGGCAGTCACGGACGGTTCGATTTGCCACATGTGGTGATTTATTTGGGCTTTGATTTTGGCAAAGGTTGGAGCATGGGCACCGAAATCGAATTTGAACATGGCGGTCTCGAAGCCGCGGTGGAGATAGAAGAAGAGGAAGCCGGCGAATACGAAACGGAGATAGAACGCGGCGGCGAAGTGGCTTTGGAGCAGTTTTGGATTCAGAAAAGTTTTTGTCCGGCCGCCAACATACGTTTAGGACACATCATTGTGCCTGTGGGCGGCACCAACCAGCATCACATGCCGACCGAATTTTTCGGCGTCTATCGTCCTGAGGGTGAAAACACGATTTTGCCCTGCACATGGCACGAAACGGGTATTTCGTTTTGGGGCGAGCACAACAAATGGCGTTACGAAGTGATGTTTTTGCCGGGGCTCGATTCTGACCGTTTCGGTCGAAAAACGTGGATTCAGAACGGCGCCGGCTCGCCCTACGAGTTCAAAATAGCCAATGTGTATGCAGGCGCATTCCGTGTCGATAACGAATCGGTGAACGGGCTGCGTCTGTCGTTGAGCGGTTATGTCGGCAACTCGTTTCGTAACACATTGAGCACCAACGAAAACGCAAAATATCAAGATGTGAAAGGCACGGTCGTGATAGGTGCGTTCGATTTCAAATACGACAATCACAACGTGATAGTGCGTGGAGCATTCGACTACGGACACTTAACCGATTCGCGCCTGATAACGGCGTACAATATGACGATGCGCAAAGATTCGCCGTCGTCCCGACAAGCTGTGGCAAGCGATGCCATGGCAGCCGGCATCGAAGCCGGATACGATTTTTTTTCGTTGAATGCAAAACTACATCAGTCCGCTCAACGATTTTATCTGTTTGCCCGCTACGATTACTACGACTCGATGTTTCGCGTCGATGGCGTAACGGATTATGAGTGGTGCGCTCGGCACCGTGTGGCTGTGGGTGTGAACTATTATCCGCTGAAAGATATTGCTCTGAAAACCGAATATGCCTACGGTATTTTGCAGTCGCCGTACAATCCCGAACCTTCGTTTTCGATAGGAATTACCTATTCGGGCTTGTTCAGCATTTCGAAAGCGTATGCGACAAAATAAAATCAATCGTAAAATCATAAAAGCAAAACAATCATGAAAGGAAAAATCAAAACTACTTGTTACGGACTTTGTGCCGTATTGTTAGGTATCGGTTTGCAGGCTTGCGAGAAACAAGAAACACCTGTGGATAACTTGTTGACCCCCAAAGAGGAGGCATTCAAAAAAGCGGTGGTGCCGTATGTGCAAAACACGGTGCGCCCGACTTATGTCGCGATGGCAGATGCGGCCGTCGATATGGCAGCAAAATGCGTTGTTATGCAAACCAATTTTGCTGCGGGGAAACTGACTTCGGCCGATGTGGAAGCCGCCGGAAAAGCGTGGAACGAAGCGCGCAAATATTGGGAAAAATCGGAAGCGTTTTTGTATGGGCCGGCCAACAATCACAACATCGACCCGCACATCGACTCGTGGCCGCTCGACAAGACTGCCCTCGACAACACACTTGCCAAAATACGCAACGGTGAAGCATGGAGCATCGAAACCATGGGCTACGGGCTGCTCGGCTTCCACTCCGTAGAGTATATGCTGTTTGAGTTGATTAACGACGACACACAATCGCAGGCACGCAGCATCGACAAATTCACAGCCGAAGAGTTGGAATATTTGGTGGCTGTGGCCGAAGATTTGCGCAATCAGTGCGTATTGCTCGAGGCGTGCTGGTCGGGCATGAACAACATTGCGGCAGCGAAACAACAAATGCTCGAAGAGGCCGAACTCAACTACAACGAAAACTATGGCGACATGATGATGAACGCAGGTCAGGCAGGTTCTATTTACAAAACTTATCAAGAAACGGCCGAAGAGATTATTCAAGGCTGCATTGACATTGCCGACGAAGTGGGTAAAACCAAAATCGGGCGTCCGGCTAACGGGTCGAGCGAAGACGACCGCAACTACATCGAGTCGCCTTACAGCCTGAATTCCATAGTCGATTTCGAAGACAACATGCACTCCATCGAAAATTCCTACTTCGGTACACAAGCGGGCGACGCCTCGTTGTCCGACTACATCAAAAGCGTGAATCCCACACTCGACACCAAAGTGCGCACGCTGCTTACCGAGTCCATTAACACCATAAAAGCCATACCCGAGCCATTTGCCAAAAATGCGCAAAACGCCAATGCACAAAAAGCCGTAACGTTGGTTGGCACCGATTTGGTCGATGCGTTGGAGGAAGTGATGGCCGAATTGAGCAAATAACAAACAGAAAATCCGTAAAAATCACAATTAGACTATGAATCGTAAAGTATTTTTTATTTTTGGTCTTACAGGCGCCTTGTGCCTGACGGCTTGTCGGCCGGAAGACCCGATAGAAGACGACATAAGCAATGTCGATGCAAATCCCGAATGGTATTATACGGGAGGAAAATTGGGAACGGCATATCTGACCACATCGAATGCGTTGGAACAACCGACACCCGCCGTCGAAAATGCAGGATTGTATCAATCGTTCAAAAACGGCGAAGCGTTGTTCGAAAAACCGTTTATGAGCACACACAGTGGCACGCGTCATGGTTTGGGACCGGTATATGTGCGTGAATCGTGCATGCATTGCCACCCCGGCTACGGACATGGTATGCGTGTGCCCGAAGGCAGTTTCAACACCAACGACATCGGCAACGGCTGTTTGTTGGTAGTGTACAACAAGGCCACCGAAGGATATGTTACATGGTTGGCAGGTATGCCGCAAAGTCATGCAGCAGCACCATTCAAAGCACCGCTCGATGAGAGCAAAATTACCGTATCGTATCGCACGGCAGTCGATGGCTGGGGCAATCGTTTCGACGATGGAGAAACGTACGAATTGCAATATCCGGTGGTCGAAATGCCCAAAGAGGCGGTATATGTGTACAATCAGGGCTACGACATTACCGACGATTATGGTGTGAAATTGGAGAGCACTATCGGCATTTACGGCACGGGGTTGCTCGATGCCATTCCCGACGACTCGCTGAAAGCCGAATGGGCTAAACAGGAGCGCGACGGCTACATGAAAAATGGTTTGAACACAGCGTATTTTGCCGGTGGCGATTGGACTTCCAATCAATATAAAAACACCATTCAGGGCGATGGCACACTTTATCCGCGCCGCTACACTTACGCCATGAGTCGTGGTCCGTTGCAGGATGCGGCCGGTGCCAACGCCATTTGGAACATCACCAACGTAACACGCAGCGACCGCCGCTACCATTACCTCGACCTGAACGGCACGATTTACGCCACTTATTCCTCTAAAGATCCGGAGGTGCAAACAGCGTTCGACGATTACATCGCACAAATCTATCCCAACGAAAAGCCTGAGTGGTGGGTAGAAAACGACGTCGAGAAAAATATTTACAATTATCTGACCGCCAAAGATTTACCAGTCGAAATGAGCGACGAGGAATACACCGACCTGATGGTTTGGCATCGCGGATTGGCGGTGCCGGCGGCTCGTAATGTGAACGATGCCGAGGTGCTGCGCGGACGAGAATTGTTCAGCGAAATAGGCTGTGCTTACTGTCACCGTCCGAGTTGGACAACGGGCAGCGACGAGATTCGTGACCCTGCCAAATTTTTCGTCGGCAACGAATTACCTCGCTATCCGTATCAAAAAATTTGGCCTTACACCGATATGGTTCAACACAAATTGCACATGGAAAACGACATTCGTACCGGTTGGTGCCGCACTACACCGTTGTGGGGACGCGGATTGCACCAAAAAGTTACGGGCTCGTCCACGTCCGATCGCTTGCACGACTGCCGTGCGCGCAACGTCATCGAAGCCATTATGTGGCACGGCTATTCGCAAGAGAGCGATGCGTACGAAATCATCGAACGATTCCGCAAGTTGGAAAAGAAAGATCGTGATGCCATCTGCAAATTTATTGATGCTATTTAGCGGCAGCAGATTCCGTCTTGTCGTACCGACAGGCGGAGTCTGTTTTTTTCCCTTTTTTTTAGTGATACAAACAGATGAATTATAGTGGGGTCATTATCGGAATGGCGGTGTTTTTGATTATCGGCGTTTTTCACCCGATAGTTGTCAAAGCCGAATATTATTGGTCGAAACGCTGCTGGTGGCTTTTTGCAGCGATAGGTGTAGCATTTTGCACGTTGTCGCTACTTATAACCAACGATGTGCTTTCGACGCTGTCGGGCGTAGTGGCGTTTGCGTCGTTTTGGTCGATAAAAGAGTTGTTCGAACAGGAAGAACGCGTCAAAAAAGGTTGGTTCCCGAAAAATCCGAAACGCAAATGTTGAAAAAAATCACTTTCTCGCTTTGTGGCGTCATTTTATTGGTGCTGGTGGCTGCCACCATTGTCGAACAAAACTACGGCACAGAGGTTGCCATCAACTATTTTTACACATCGCCGGCCACACTGCTGCTTTGGGCTGCAACAGTTTGTTGTGCAGTGGTTTACATGTTTCAATGTCATCTACAAAAACACCTTGTTACACTGTTATTGCATCTCTCGTTTGTCGTCATTCTGACCGGCGCACTGACCACACACCTATTCGGCCAACACGGTACGCTACATTTGCGATTCGGGACAAGTGCCACCGAATTTACCATAAAAAATAAGGGCACACAGCAGTTCCCGTTTGCGGTCGCATTGGACGATTTCCGACTGACGTATTACGCCGGCACGCAATCGCCGATGGATTTTGTGAGCCGTTTGCAAATTGTCGATGGCAGCGATACGCTGTGTGGCATCGTGTCGATGAACAACGTGTTTACCTATCGGCATTATCGGTTTTATCAATCGACCTACGATTCGGACAAACAAGGAGCCACCTTTGCCGTGAGCCACGACCCGTACGGCATTGCCATCACTTACGGCGGCTATGCCATGTTGCTGGTGTGTCTGTTGTTGTTTTTTGTTCAAAAACAGACGCATTTCCGCCAACTGCTGAAACGTATGGCCGGCGTCGCAGTGTTGGCTCTGCTGCCCACACTGATGGTCGATGCGGAGCCGCGCACTTTGCAACCGGCCCTGGCCGACAAATTGGGCAATTTGTATGTCTATTACAACGAACGCGTTTGTCCGTTGCAGACGTTGGCCAACGATTTTTGCATGAAAATATACGGGAAAAACACCTATCGCGACTTTACGGCCGAACAGGTGCTGGCGGGTTGGCTGTTCTATTACGACGAATGGAAAACAGAGCCGATGATAAAAATCAAAGGCGACAATGTACGCCGCCGGCTCGGCATCGATGGCCGATACGCTTGTCTCAACGACTTTGTAGGCAAACATGGTTACAAACTCGCCGAAAACATACAGCATTCGACCGATAAAAACATGCGTGCCGCCGACGAAAAGTTCAATCTGATAGCGATGGTTTGCACCGGCAGTCTAATCAAAATTTATCCGGTGCCGGACACGGCAACACAATCGGTAGCATGGTATTCGTGGACGGACAATCTGCCCGCCGATATGTCGCTTGCCAATTGGCAAATGATCAAAGGCAGCATGTCGTACGTCGCACAACAAATTGCGCATGGTCAAAATCGTGCTGCGGCCAATGGTCTCGACCAAATACGCAACTATCAGCAACGTGCGGCAACGACCGAAAATCTGCCCTCGGACGCACGTTTTGCCGCCGAACAGTGGTACAACCGCTTGCATACAACCAAGCCGCTTGCCATTTGCTGTATGCTTGCCGGATTGTTGTTGTTTTTTTGCCGATGTTACTTTGTTTGTCGGCATCAACCGCAACCGCGCTGGTTGCAAGGTGTATCGTTAGGCATCGTGGCATCGGCGTTTGCGTTGCTGACGGCGCTCATCGTGTTGCGCGGCTTTGTGAGCGGTCATCTGCCGCTGTCGAACGGTTTCGAAACGATGCAGTGTTTAGCATGGATAAGCCTATTGCTAACCTTGTTGTTGTGTCGGCGATTTTCGTTTGCCTTGCCATTCGGTTTACTGCTGTGTGCCATGGCGTTGATGGTATCGTTGATGGGCGAATCCAATCCGCAGATTACCAATCTGATGCCGGTACTCTCGTCGCCGTTGCTGAGCGTACACGTGATGATTATCATGTGTGCGTATGCACTGCTGGCTTTTATGATGCTGAATGGCATCACTGCGCTCATTTTGTACGCATTCGGCCGAAATGCGGAGGCACAAATCACACGGTTGTACCTCGTCAGTCGTTTGTTGTTGTATCCGGCCATCTTTTGTTTGACCATCGGCATTTTTATTGGTGCCGTGTGGGCAAATGTGTCGTGGGGACGCTATTGGGGTTGGGATCCCAAAGAGGTTTGGGCGTTGATTACGATGTTGGTCTATGCGGCTGCGCTACACACCGATTCGCTGCCTTGGTTCCGCCGACCGTTATTTTTTCATCTTTTTACCATTATCGCCTTTTTCTGTGTGCTGTTCACCTATTTCGGCGTCAATTTCGTGTTGGGCGGACTTCACGGCTACGCATAACCCGACGATTATATCCGCGCAAATATACATTCAACAATAAATTGCGTCTAAACAATTTTACACGGCGTTCCTACTCCAATACCACACGCATCGTTTGTGCCGCAAAGGATATTTTTGCCAACTCGACATCGGGAAAATCGGGAGCAAACAAACCATAAATCGTCGAGCCGCTCCCCGACATGGCCGCATACACGGCTCCGCCGGCGTACAACTGCTTTTTTATACGTTCCAATTCGGGATGTTTCGGGAACACGCTCGCCTCGAAGTCGTTGAACAACAACTCCTTCCACTCCGAAACCGGCCGCTGCACCGCCTCGGCAGGCGACACTGCACAGCGTGCGCACTGCACATCGGCATAGGCTTCGGCAGTCGACACATGCACATCGGGTTTCACAAGCAGCATTTTCCATTTCGACAACGACAACGACAGTGGCGTCAGTTGCTCGCCAATGCCCGTGGCAAACGCCGGCACATCGCGCACAAAAAAAGCACAATCGGCACCTAACACAGCCGCATAAGTTTCCAAGCGCTCGTCGGTCAAGCCAAGCGCAAACTGCGTATTAAGCAACTTAAGCATGAAAGCCGCATCGCTCGAGCCGCCGCCCAATCCGGCTCCCATCGGTATTTTTTTCAGCAGAGTAATCTGCACTTCGGGCAAATCGAAATCGCGCTGCAACAGCCGATACGCCCGCATCACCAAATTACTCTCCATCGCGCCGGCGACAGGCAGCCCCACCACCTCGAACGATGTAGTGGCCGCCGGCACCACTTCCAACGCATCGCACACACCGATGGGATAAAACACCGTTTCGATGTCGTGATAGCCATCGGGACGGCAGCCTACCACGTTCAAACCCAAATTGATTTTGGCATTCGGAAAAACAATCATACGCACACAATAAATTTCTGCAAAGATACGCGTTTTTTTGCAAAAAAACAACGCATACGCTGTTGATAACTTATAAAGATTTTTTGCAGACAGGTTGCAATTTTTGTTGTACCTTTGTAAATTATTGCAATCGTATGCACGATACGACACTTTTTTTTGCTCACTGACGATGGAACATTTTATCACGCTCGCATTCACACAAGCAACATGGCTGCAATGGCTGTTGTTAGGGCTGTTGGCCGCAGTTTTCGTTGCACAAACAGTCATTTACGCGCACTACTTTACCGGCATTTTGCGCCACGCCAAAACCGACACACGCTCCAACGAGGTGCTACCACCCGTATCAGTGGTCGTATGCGCACGCAACGAGAGCGACAATCTCGCACAATTTCTGCCATTGCTTTTGGAACAGGAGTATCCCGACTACGAAGTGATAGTAGTGAACGACGGCTCGTCCGACGACACGGAAATGCTGCTGGCGCAACTGCAACAAACCTATCCGCACCTGCGCTACACCTACACGCCCGACCAAACCGACATCATCTCGCGCAAAAAATTGGCATTGACCATCGGCATCAAAGCCGCTAAAAACGACATATTGCTATTCACCGATGCCGATTGCCGACCCGTATCGAGCCATTGGATAAGCGAAATGGCACGCCAATTCACGCCCAACACCGATTTTGTATTGGGCTACGGCGGCTACCACACCGGCAACACGTTGCTCGGGCGGTTCATCGCCTACGACACCCTATTTATTGCCATGCAATATTTAGGCTTTGCCTTCCGCGGGCATCCCTACATGGGCGTAGGGCGCAATTTGGCTTATCGGCGTTCGCTCTTTTTCGCACACCGAGGATTTGCCGGCTCGTTGCACTTGGCCTCCGGCGACGACGACCTGTTTGTCAACAAATTTGCCACCAAAGCCAACACACGCATTGCCACCACAGCCGCCGGCACCACGCAATCGTTGCCCAAAACAACCTTTGCCGAATGGTGCCGCCAAAAAGAGCGCCATCTGACCACGGCACCGCTCTACACCCCCAAAAGCAAACGTATCGTAGCCACAGAGCCAACCACACGCGGCTTGTTCTATCTGCTGTTCATCGCCACGCTCTGCCTGTGGAATCCGCTGACAGCCGCCGCGGCCTTCGCCCTGTTCCTCACACGGTACATCACACAAATGGTCATCATCAACAAAACAGCCACGCAATTAGGCGAACGACACTTCTACACCTCACTGTTATTGTTCGACATCATCGTGCCGATTATCACACTACTCTTGACAATTTTCGGACGAAAAAAGAACATACATTGGAAGTAACGCCCCGTTTTGCAACAAAAATAAGGCAAAAAAATCCACTTTTCGGTCAATTTATTTGGAATATTCAAGAAAAAGTTCGTACATTTGTAAAATTTTTTTTTCAAAGAAGTAACTGATACCAAAAATTCAATTCAAATTTCGGGGAAATAACATTATGGAAGAGCCAGAAGTAAACAACACCATCCAAGCCGCAGCCGGCGACAACAAAAGCGAAGTCATCGCCGAAATCATCGATTCGGTGGCGCAACACGCCAACACATTCCACAACCTGACACGCGAAGAGTTGGTGGAAAAACTGCGCGAGTTGCTGAACACCAGACCAATAGCGGCAGTCAAAGAGCAGATTGAAAGCATAAAACAATGCTTCTATCGCAAGTTGAAAGCCGAAATGGAGATGAAACTCGATGCCGCCGCCACCGACGACAGCGAAACCGCCGCATCCGACGAACCCGACACACAATCGGATGCGCTCGAAGCCGCATTCAAAGAACTGATGGCCAAATACCGCGAGTTGAAAGCCGCCGAAAACGCTGTGGTCGAAGCACAACAAGCCGAAAACCTCGCTGCCAAACAACGCATACTCGACGAATTGGCCAAACTCATCGCCTCGTCGGACGATTTGTCGTCGGTGATTCCCGCCTTCCGCAAACTGCAACAAGATTGGAAAGCCATCGGACAAGTGCCGGCAACGAAAGTTACCGAAATTTGGAAAGCCTACAGCGCATATCAAGAGCAATTCTACGACCTCATCAAAATAAACAACGACCTGCGCGACTACGACTTCAAGAAAAACCTCGAGCAGAAGAGTGCGCTGTGCGAACAAGCCGAACGCTTGGCCGAACGCGAAGATGTAATCGACGCCTTCAAACAGTTGCAAAAACTGCACGACGATTGGCGCGAAATCGGCCCCGTGGCACGCGAACAACGCGAAGAAATTTGGAATCGGTTCAAAGCCGCATCGACAGCCGTCAACAAACGCCACCAAGCCTATTTCGAATCCATCAAAGAACAAGAAGAAAAGTTCGTAGCCGAAAAAAATGCGCTGTGCGAACTCGTCGAACAGATAGACACCGACGCCCTGAAAACCTACAAACAATGGGACGATAAAACGCAAGAAGTCATCGAAATTCAGGCCAAATGGAAAGCCATCGGCGGCATTCCATCGTACAAAGCCGCAGTAAAAGCCTTCAAACGTTTCCGCAATGCGTGCGACAAATTCTTCAAAGCCAAAAAAGCATTCTACAAATCGGCGAAAGTAGAATTTGCCAAAAATTTGGAAGCCAAAAAAGCATTGTGCGAACAAGCCGAAGCCCTGAAAGACAGCACCGATTGGAAAGCCACCGCCGACAAAATGGTACAACTGCAAAAAGAGTGGAAACAAATCGGCGCCATCGGCAAAAAACAATCGGATGCCGTCTGGAAACGTTTCGTGGCCGCCTGCGACTATTTCTTCGAACAGAAAGCCGCCAACTACAGCGATAAATATTCGGAAGAGATAGCCAACCTGAAAGCCAAAAAGGCCATCGTCGAAAAAATTGCCGCATTCGAGCGCACCGACAACAAAGAACAAGATGCGACAGCCATTCAAGCATTCATCGACGAATACAACAAAGTAGGATTCGTACCCTATCGCGACAAAGACAAATTGGCCAAAGCCTTCAAGGCGGCTACCGACAAATTCGACGACCTGCTGCACAGCAAACGCGCCGGCAAAGCATCGTCGGAACGCGCCAAACTGCTCAAAGAGTACGACCGTCTGAAAGCCGAAATAGCCACTTACGAAAACAACATCGGATTCTTTGCCAACTCGAAGAACACCAATCCGTTAGTGGAACAAATGAAGCAACGCATCGAACAACTGAAACAGCAATTTGCCAAAGTAGTGGCGCAAATTCAGGCTTTGGACGAAGCGTAATGCACGCGATAAGCATGGTGTAAAATGACGCATTTTACTGCGTCATTTTTTTACACACCACCATAATAAAAACAAACTCAACTAACAAAAAAAAAGAGTAAAATCATGTCTGTACACACACCCGAAGACGCCCGCAAAGTTACCACCCGCCGTTTGTGCGAGATGAAACAGCGCGGCGAAAAAATCAGTATGCTGACCTCGTATGACTATACGATGGCCGAAATAGTGGACAAAGCCGGCATCGATGTCATTCTGGTAGGCGACTCGGCCTCCAACGTGGTAGCCGGCAACGTAACCACACTGCCCATCACGCTCGATCAAATGATTTATCACGGCAAATCGGTAGTCCGTGCCGTAAAACGCGCGTTAGTCGTGGTCGATATGCCGTTTGGCAGTTATCAAACCAGCGATGTCGAGGCCGTGCAAAATGCCATCAAAGTGATGAAAATCACCCACGCCGATGCGCTTAAACTCGAAGGTGGCGTCGAAATAATCGATGCCGTGAAAAAAATTCTGGCCGCCGGCATTCCCATCATGGGACACCTCGGACTGATGCCGCAATCCATCAACAAATACGGCACCTACACCGTGCGCGCCAAAGACGACGAAGAAGCCGAAAAACTCATCGCCGACGCCAAATTGTTGGAAGAGGCAGGCTGTTTTGCCTTGGTGCTCGAGAAAATTCCCGCCAAATTGGCCGAACGCGTAGCCAAAGAGTTGACCATTCCGGTCATCGGCATCGGTGCAGGCGGTGCGGTCGATGGGCAAGTGCTCGTACTGCACGATATGTTGGGGCTGACGCAAGGTTTCACACCGCGTTTTCTGCGCCGCTATGCCGACCTCAACTCCGTGATGACCGAAGCCGTGCAACACTACATCAGCGATGTCAAATCGTGCGATTTCCCAAACACTCAAGAACAATACTAACAACTATGGAAGACAACAAGAAAAAACAACTCGAAATCAGCCTGACGCCCGAAGTCGCCGAAGGCACTTATTCGAACTTGGCCATCATCTCGCATTCCAACTCGGAATTTATTGTCGATTTCGTCCGCATCATGCCCGGCACACCGAAAGCCAATGTCAAATCGCGCATCATTCTGACGCCCGAACACGCCAAACGGCTGGCCATGGCACTCGAAGAGAACATCGCCAGATACGAGCAGCAACACGGCACCATCAAAACCGACAACGGAGGTGGCACATTTGTACCGCCACTGCCCATGTTTGGCGGCGGACAAGCCTAAACAAAAGCCTCTGCACGGTGGACATCAAAGACAAAGTTGCACGATTCATCGCCGACCGACACCTGCTCGACCCGCAGCAAAAAGTCATTGTAGCGGTGAGTGGCGGCGCGGACTCCGTAGTGCTGCTCAACCTGCTACAACAACTTGGTTATCAGTGTATTGTAGCACACTGCAACTTCCATTTGCGCGGTGCCGACGCCGATGCCGATGCCGAGTTTGTTGCCCGCTTGGCACACGACTACCGACTGCCGTTTCGCAGCATTGACTTCGACACAAACGCCGTAGCGGCCGAGCGCAAAATTTCGATTGAAATGGCCGCACGCGACTTGCGCTACGCATGGTTCGAGCAGTTGCGCCAAGCCGAACAATGTAGCGCCATAGCCGTAGCCCACCACGCCAACGACAACGCCGAAACCGTGCTGATGAACCTGACACGCGGCACCGGCATCAACGGATTGTGCGGCATCCAAGCCCGAAACGGGCACATCGTGCGCCCACTGCTCTGCTGCACCCGCGCCGAAATAACCGACTACGCGCACACACACCAATTGGCCTACCGCACCGATGTCACCAACGCCGACACCATCTACCGCCGCAACTTTGTGCGCCACAACATCGTTCCATTGTTCGAACAGATCAATCCGGCATTCATCGAAACATTCGGACGCAGCATCGACTACGCAAACGACATTCGCCTGATAGTCAACACATTCGTACAAAACGTACAGGCGCAAATCTGCCGCGAAACAACGCTCGGGCTCGAAATCGACACAACACGCCTGCTGCAACAGCCGGCGCCCCGAACGCTGCTGTTCGAGTTTATCCGCCCGTATGGATTCAACAGCGACACCACCGACACCCTATTTAATAACATCGGTGGCACAAGCGGCACCACCTGCCTGAGCCAGACACACCAAGCCGTCGTCAGCCGCAACAAAATAGTGATAGTGCCGCACACCAACGAACCCGACGACACAACCTACCACATCGACGAAAACGACACCGAAATTTTTTGCCCGATTCATCTCAAAATCGAGCGGCTCGACACCATGCCCGCCACGCTGAAAACCGACACCCACACCGCCTATTTCGACGCCGACAAAATTCAATTTCCGCTGACATTGAGGCATTGGCAGCAAGGCGACACCTTTGTACCGTTCGGCATGCGCGGACGCAAAAAAATCAGCGACCTTTTTGTCGACAAAAAACTCGATCTCGTCGAAAAATCCCAAACGTGGATGATGACATCTAACGACCAGATTATGTGGGTTTTAGGCATTCAAACCGACAATCGTTTTCGCATCACAAGTAGCACCCGCCACCTGATTCGCATCACATTTTTGGCATAAAGTATTGTTTGATACAATTTTTTTTTCTAACTTTGTTTGCTTTAATCTAACTATTACCATGACACACACACATCTACCGACCATATTGGCAGCAGCAGTGATTGCTATCTCGCTGATTTTCAGCAGTTGCAACTGTCAAAAATCGGCATCAGGCACCGCCAATCAAACAAAATCGGTCATTGGCGAATTACCAACGCACATCACGTTTTCGAACTCGTTTCGCGCATTTTGGGACGACTTTGCGCGCGACACACGCCACGTCCGCAACCTCGACAAGTACAAGCCTTCGGACGATTTTGCAGCCACCGCGCCCGTAGCGTTGCTCGATGGTGCCTACGTCGTGTCGGGCTACCTAACCATCGACGACACGTTCGATGCTGACGCATTCACGGCATTGGGCGGCGAATACAACCGCATCGACGCCACCACCGCCACGTTCAAAATGCCGCTGAAACGCCTGCCCGAAATGTGGCAAATACGCGGCATTGTATCGGTAGAAGCCGCCACACGCGTACATTTACGCAAACGTTAACAAAAAAATCACCTTAAAAATAACACACCATGAAAAAAATCACACTTCTGGCACTATGCATCGGATTCACACTCCTCGCATTTGCACAACCATCGAAACTGACAAACCACACGCGCGCGTTTGTCGATGCGCAAAAAAAGGCAACTACTGCCGAACAACGTGAACAACTACGCAAAACTTTTGCGCTGAAAGTAGCCGACAACAGCGATGAATATGTATCGGCTTATGTGCATTTCTACTCGGCCGACGCCGACAAAGCCGCCATTTTGGAAGCCTACGGAGCAACACTCAATAACGATTTCGGCGATTTTGTAACCTCCAACATTCCGGTCGATGCCATTGAGGCTTTGGCGCAGGACGAACAGGTGAAATTGGTAGAAATGGGCACGCCTGTACGCACACGCATGAACAAAGCCCGCACGGCGACCAACGTGGACAAAGTGCAAGCCGGCACCGGTTTGTCGCAACCATTTTTGGGCACCGGCGTAGTGGTCGGCGTGGTGGATGGCGGTTTCCAATACAACCACATCACTTTCTACGACGCCAACAACAGCAGCGAATTGCGCGTAAAACGCGTTTGGAATCAGAGCGCGAACAAAAAATACACCACGCAAAGTGCCATCGAAAGCGCACAATACGATGACACGCAAGACGATAGCGGCCACGCCACGCATGTAACCGGCATTGCAGCAGGCAGTTACGCCGGCAACTCGTATTACGGCGTAGCATCCGATGCCGACATCGTTATGGTCAGTTATGGTAGCAGCAACACCGCCATTACCGATGGCATAAACTACATTTTTGATTATGCAAAAAGTGTCGGGAAACCGGCTGTTGTCAACCTCAGTTTAGGTCAACACATGGGTCCGCACGATGGTACTTCCACGTTCGACAAAGCACTTGATGGTATGGTTGGCGCAGGTCGTATCGTTTGCGGCGCAGCCGGCAACGAAGGCGAATACCCACTGTACAGCGAAGCCACATTGGCAGCCGGCGAATCGCACACATTCATTCTCGACCCCAGCGACCAATATTATAGCGGCACTAAAAGTTTCGCCGATTTTTGGGGCGACGAAGGCCAAAAATACACCATGCAAATCGTTTATCTTGACGCCAATGGCAACGAATTGGCAGCCGGCACATCGACAGCTGTGGCCACAGCAACATCCAAAACGACATCGTGGATCAACTCCACTTACGCCTCCGGAAGCATAACAGCTTACGCCCAAATGAGTACAGACGCCACAAACAACAGAGGAAATGTTTATCTTTACTTCAAAAACAACTTTAAGCCCAAAAACAATTACAAAGTAGGCTTCAAAGTAACGGCCCAAAATGCCGGCACCATACGTGTTTGGGGCGACGACTATAACTCTATTTATTGGGAAGACGGTCAAACCACTCACACTGTAGGCGAAATTGGCGGCACAGCCAACGGAATTATTACCGTTGGTGCATTCGTTACCAACAGACGTTCCGGCTACGGATTGACATCAGTCGGCACAATTGCAACATTCTCCAGCAAAGGCCCGACCAGCGATGGCCGTATAAAACCTGAAATTACGGCACCGGGCGCCTGCATTGCATCTGCCGTTCCAAACACATCGGCCATAACATCTTCCGGCGATTTTGACGAAGCAAAATCTGCCACCGTCAATGGTACGACCTACTATTGGGGCTATATGAATGGCACTTCGATGGCTACACCGTTCGTTACCGGCGTAGTGGCCACATGGTTGCAGGCCAATCCGAATTTAACGCCCGAGCAAATCAAAGAGATTATGGCACAAACAGCCCAAACAGACAGTTACACAGGCACCTGCCCGAACAACACATGGGGTTACGGCAAAATCGACGCTTATGCCGGTCTGCTCAAAGTGTTGGAAACAACCGACATCAAACATCTGGAAACCCTGCCCGATGCCATCATGCTCTACCCCAACCCGAGCGACGGCGCATTTAAGTTATTCTTCAAACAGAACGACAACAACGTGAACATACGCATCTACGCCGCCAACGGCCAACAAGTGTATGCACAACGCATCGGCGCCGTCGATGGGCAACAAACACTCGACATCGATGCTGTCGGCATTGCAAGCGGTGCTTATATCGTGAAAATAGCAGGCGACAACACCAACACCACATGCCGTCTGATTGTACGCTAACCATCTAATAATAAGAGAATTAACAAGTCCGTACCGCAAGGTGCGGACTTTTTTCGGCCAACCGGCGCCACTACTATGAAACGCATCATGCACGCGTTGCAACGCCCGCGGCACACACTTCCGCGTTACGGCCGACCGCGTGTGCATCACCACCAATCCGCTGCTGGCACACAGTGTCTTCCCGCTGTCCGACGACCGCGTGACCTGGATTTTGAACGCACAACACGAATTGATGCACAAAACAACAACGCCCACTTACCATTTTTCGCCGCAAACCACGCTGAAGACCAATCGCTTTGTCGTGCGTTTTGCACCCGACGACAGTTTGCGCATCACGTTTGCCGCCCGCCGCACCAACGACGAGTTACTCATCGGTTTTCGCAGCGAACGCGATTTTGAAAACAGCGCAAATCAGCGCAAAATTCGCCACATCATCGCCCACTTTCTGCAAATAGAGGCACGCCAAACACTGCCCGCCCGCCTGACAGCATTGGCACAAATCCACGGATTTGAATTTACACAAGTGCACATCAACAGCGCACAAACTCGTTGGGGCAGTTGCTCGGCCAAGCGCGTTATCAATCTGAGTTACAACCTGATGTTGCTGCCCGACGAGTTGATAGACTTTGTGCTTGTACACGAACTGTGCCACACACGCGAAATGAATCACGGCGTGCGTTTCAAGCAACTGATGACCGGCATTTTTGCCAATTACGCCGCGCTGAACGCCGCTCTAAAACAGTATCGCCCCTTACAACCATGAGGTCGGTAACAAGAAAAATAGTTAAAATTCGACGAAAATTTTGGTAATATAAAAAAAAGTCGTACTTTTGTGGTTGCGACTCTTAATTAAGAACAAAACAATTTTTTAACCAAAACAAAATACTATGGGAGAAAACACACCAACCCCGCACATTGGGGCAAAGTACGGCGAAATTGCCGAAACCGTCATCATGGCCGGCGACCCTCTGCGCGCCAAACTGATGGCTGAACGCTATTTGGAAAATCCGGTACAATTCAACAACGTGCGCGGTATGCTCGGTTTCACAGGTACCCACAACGGCAAGCGCGTTTCTGTGATGGGACACGGCATGGGCATTCCGTCCATCGGCATCTACACGTACGAACTCTTCAATTTTTATGGCGTTAAAACAATCATTCGCGTAGGTTCGTGCGGCGCACGCCAAATGCACGTTCATGTGGGCGACATCGTCATAGCCATGGGCGCCTGCACCGACAGCCACTATGCCGACCAATACGAATTGCCGGGCACATACGCTCCAATCGCTTCGTTCGATTTGGTACGCGGTGCCGTCGATGCCTGCGAAAAATTTGGCTACACCTATCATGTGGGCAACGTATTTGCCGCCGACATTTTCTACAATCAGCACAGCAAACGCGCCAATTGGACAAAAATGGGCGTGCTTGCCGACGAAATGGAAAGTCCGGCCTTGTATATGAATGCCGCCGTTACCGGCAACAAAGCCTTGTGTATCTGCACCGTCAGCGACCACATTCTGACCGGCGAAGTTACCACGGCCGAAGAGCGTCAAACCACATTCACCAAAATGATGGACGTGGCTTTCAGCCTCATTTAATCAAACATAGGCAGAAAAAAAAAAAAAATCGGGCTTCACGAAGTCCGATTTTTTTATTGCACCAACAGCAACTATTTTTTAACGGCCGGCGCCGTTACCTGTCCCATATCGCAAGTGCCGGTAAATAGTGCGTTCGGTTCTATCATCAAGGTCTTAATCTTAATTTCGCCCACGACGCGCGCCGTTTCTTTCAGCGACAGCAACTCGGCCACCACAATTTTTCCTTCGACACGTCCCATTATTTCGGCATTCTGACAAACCAAATTGCCTTTCAACGCGCCTTGCGGACCGACAACCACTTTGCCGGAGCAATTCAGGTCGCCATCGACTTCGCCATCGAGCCGAAAATCGCTATCGGCAGTAATGTTGCCTTTCACTTTGCTGCCAAACGCCAATACATTGTGCGCAATTCCCATGTTCTGAATATCTTTCGCCATAGCCATTTCGTTTTTGTGTGGTGCAAAGATACACATTTTCCACGATTTTTACAACAAAATTCGGGCTTTTTTTGTTGTTGGCACACTATTTGCACCGGCGCAGGCGACAAAAAACGCACATCAACCACCGAAATTAGCGCTCAAAAACCATGTCAGCATAGGCGATTTCGTTAAAAATAATATTATAAAACACAAAAATAACACACACCGAAAAACTTTCACGTTAAATAAAGTTTCCTGAAACAAGTTGATTATCAATGATTTGCGATTTTATTTTATTTATTTAACTTTATTTATACGAGATAATACATCGAAAAAGCGTGTCAGGCACTATTTTTGCATACTCAAAAAACGGCATGCGAAAAAAAAATACGATTTCGAATGGACACACAACACAAGATATTGGAAACAGCAGGCGAAATGTTTATGCGATGCGGTTTGCGCAGCGTCTCCATCGACGACATCTGCAATCGTATCCACATTTCGAAAAAGACTTTCTACATGCACTTTCGTTCGAAAGAGGAGTTGATAGAAGCGCTGTTGTGCAGCATGCGCAAGCAACGCGCGGCGCAGGTGGCAG
Organism: Bacteroidales bacterium; assembly: GCA_004557405.1. Classification (GTDB taxonomy): domain Bacteria; phylum Bacteroidota; class Bacteroidia; order Bacteroidales; family Paludibacteraceae; genus W0P28-013. Next base: position 41,209 of record SFDZ01000005.1, on the reverse strand, counting down.
CCACCAACCGTTCGAGCAACGCCATCGACATTGCCATGCACGAGATAAGCGAAGCCCGCACGAACAACGCTAACGACCTGTTTTACAATTTCTTTTACGATTTGCGCAAATACTATCCCGACATCGAAGCCCGCCACGAGAGTGCGATGCGGCAAGTGATGTTCGACCATTTTTGTCGCGGTTTGCGCAAAGGCATCGAAGAGGGTTATTTTCGCGACGACTTGAATGTAGAAGCCACCGTGGTACTGATGCACTCGCACATACTGACCACCATTACCGACCTGCGCAACTACACCAAAATGAGTCCGACCGAAATCACCATATTCATAGCCGACAGTTTTTTGCGCCTAATCACCAGCGCCAAAGGTTGGGAATATTATCAGCAAAATAAAAATAAAATCAAATAACAACAAACGAAATTTTTATCAGTATTATGAAAATGAGGAGAAAAATGTTAACCATTGCACTGACAGCATTGTGCACCGGAATGTTTGCTCAAGAGCCCGCCAACGGCACAGCCGGCACGCTGTCGTTGTCGTTGGTCGAAGCGCAGGAGTATGCCGTAGCCAACAACAAAAGTCTGCAAAACGCTTCGCTCGAAGTCAAAAAAGCATACGCACAACGTTGGCAAACAATAGCCGCCATGCTGCCGCAAGTAGATGGAACGGCACAATTTACCACCATGTTCGACTACCAGATGGATATGAAAGGTATGAAAATTGCCATGCCGGCCAACATTACACACACGGTTACCGCCTCGATAGGGCTGAACGGGCAGGCCATCATGGGTGCGCTGCTCAACAACTTGGCCATCGAGATGCAGGACATCACGCGGGCGCAATCCGAAAGCGAAATTCGCGCCAATGTCATGTCGTCGTATCTGACCGTATTGGTGATGGAGGACATCGTGGCACTGCTCGATTCGAGTTTGACCAACATCGAGCACTTGGCTGCCATGACGCAACGTTCGGTAGATGTAGGCGCAGCCGAGCAAACCGCCGCCGACCAAATAGTAGTGAAAGCCAACGCGTTGAAAAACTCCATCAACTCGAACAAACGCAATGTGGAGTTGGCACGCAATTCGCTGAAAGTGCTGTTGGGCGTAGGCGTCGATACCGACCTACGACTGACGCAAACGCTCGACGAACTGCTGTCGGCCTCGAGTGCGTTGGATTTGCTTTCGCAGAACTTCGACATCAACAACAACTACAATTATCAGTTGTTGGTAAAAAACACCGAATTGGCCAAAAAGAACGTAACGATGGCCGGTTTGGCTTATACGCCAACCGTGTCGGCCTACTATCAGTACACAGCGAAAAAATATTTTTCGGACGAATCTACGCTCAACATGAGCGCACCACATATGGCCGGCGTGTCGGTAAGCATACCGATATGGTCGAGCGGCAAACGCGCTGCCGGTGTACGCGAGAAGAAAATTGCTTATCAAGAAGCAGTGAACACGCTGAACGAGACCACCGACAATTTGGGAATTCAGAATCAGCAACTGCGTTTCAACCTGTCGAACGCATACGAAACATACATGAACGAACGCGACAACATCGAAGTTACGAAACGCGTATTCCGCAATACGACCAACAAATTTGAGCACGGCGTAGCCTCGTCGCTCGAGTTGACCAACGCCAGCAACGATTTGATTTCGGCACAATCATCGTATGTACAAGCCGTAATGTCGCTGGTGAATGCACAAGTTGAATTAGCCAAATTTTTGAATAACAATTAAGATTTATAAGATATGAAAAAACAAGCAATTTTAGCGACATTAGTCGCCGTAACATTGGCCGGCTGTGGCAACAAAGAAGCCGCCACATCGACAGAAGCAGCAACCGAAAGCGAACGCATAGAGCAAGTGCGCACCACCACGTTGCATCCGCGCGAGATTCAGCGCGAAATATCCTTGTCGAGCAATCTGCAAGGTTATCAGACCGTGAATATTGCGCCATCGCTCACGGGCAAAATCGAACACATCTACGTAGAAGTGGGCGACCGTAAGAAGAAAGGCGACATGTTGGTGCGCATGGATCAGAATCAGTACACCACCACCAAACTGACTTTTGCCAACCTCACCATCGAGAAACAACGTATGGACGCCTTGTTGGCAAGCGGCAGCGTGAGCCAACAATCGTACGACCAAGTAAAATTGTCGTACGACCAGACGAAAGAGTCGTTGGATTTTCTGGAAACAAACACTTATGTGAAAGCGCCATTTAGCGGCGTGATTTCGGCAAAAAATTACGAAGACGGCGAGTTGTATGGCGGTCAACCCATTGTAGTGCTGACCCAAGTGGATAAACTCAAAACATTGGTAGCCATACCGGAATCGTATGTTCCTCAGATAAAAGCAGGCATGCGTTTGTCGCTGCGTTCGAGCGTATATCCCGACAAAGTGTTCCCGGCCACCATCGAAGTGGTGTATCCCACCATCGATGCCGGCAGCCACACATTCCAAGCAAAAGTGGTAGTGAACAACGCCGCCGGCTTGTTGCGTCCGGGTATGTACGTTACCACCACCATCGGATTGGGCACCGAGCAAGTAATCACAGCACCCTACTCCACCGTATTGAAGTTAATCGGTTCGAACGACCGCTATGTCTTTATCAACGAGAACGGCTATGCCAAACGTGTATCGGTAGAGATGGGACAACGATTTGGCGACGACATCGAAATCATTGCGCCCGAAATTGTCGAAGGCGTTGAACTTGTAACACAAGGCGAAGCCCGTTTGGTTGACGGCGTAAAACTGTCGGTCGCTACCGAATAAACATGTATCACACCTAACTTTCAGAAACTATGTCTATTTATAAATCAGCAGTCCAAAAGCCCGTTACCACGGCGCTCATCTTTTTGGCAGTGATAGTGATAGGTGTGTTCTGCTATGTGCAGTTGCCTATCGACCAATTTCCCGAAATGGATCCGCCGTACATAACGGTGATGACCACCTATCCGGGTGCATCGGCGTCGGAGGTGGAGAGCAACGTTACGAAAGTGATGGAAAACTCGCTCAACTCGGTTGACCACCTGAAAGAGTTGACTTCGGAATCGAAAGACAACATTTCGTCGGTAACGATGGAATTTGAATGGGGCACCGACCTCGAGGAGGTGTTGAACGATGTGCGCACCTATGTCGATATTGTAAAAGACAACCTACCCGATGGCTGCTCGAACCCGATAGTGATGCGTCTGAGCACGAGCATGATGCCTGTCATACAATATGCCATTATGGCAGACGAGTCGTATCCTGCCCTCGACAAAATGCTCGACGACGAAATTATTCCGCAGTTGAACCGCGTGGACGGTATCGGTAACCTGACCGTATCGGGTGCGCCGGAGCGTTATGTGTATGTCTATCTCGACCAACAGAAACTCGATGCCTACGGCCTGACCGTCGAAACAGTGGGCAACATGATTGCCGCCAACAACTTGAACATGTCGTCGGGTACGGTGAAACTTGCCAAAGAGCAATATCAGATGGAAGTACGATCCGAGTTTGCCTCGTCGGACGAAATCAACGACATTGCCGTAACCACCACTGCCGACGGGCGCCAAGTATTTGTGCGCGACATCGCCATGGTGAAAGACACCATCAAAGAGCTCTCGTTGGACGAGAAAGCCGACGGACGCGAATGCGCACGCTTGCTGGTAACCAAGCAAACCGGTGCCAACACCGTGCAAATCTGTAAAGATGTGCGCAAAGAGGTTGCCCGCATTCAAAAAACACTGCCTTCCGACGTACATTTCAAAATGATTTACGACTCGTCGGAGAACATCCAGAACTCTATCGACTCCTTGACCGAGTCTATCCTATACGCGCTGTTGTTCGTGGTGTTGGTGGTGCTCTTCTTCTTGGGCAAGTGGCGCGCCACGTTGATTATCGGCATCACCATTCCTATCGCCCTCATCGTGGCATTCATCTACTTGAAGATGGCAGGTTCTTCGCTGAACATCATCTCGATGTGTTCGCTCACCGTGGCTATCGGTATGGTAGTGGACGATGCCATTGTGGTATTGGAAAACATTACCAAGCATGTCGATCGTGGTGAAAATCCGCGCGAAGCAGCCATCTACGCCACCAACGAGGTATGGGTATCCGTTATCGCCACCACGTTGGTTATCGTGGCCGTATTCGTGCCGCTGACCACACTGACGGGTATGGCCGGCATCATGTTCAAGGAGTTGGGCTGGATTGTAACCATTGTGGTGTGCACCTCCACGCTGGTAGCTATATCGCTCACACCGATGTTGGCCAGCAAGTTGCTCAAACCGCGCAAAGTGCATGTCGATGACGAAGGCAACCTGATTGACGACGAACAAGGCAAAAAAAGTTGGTACGAACGTGTCGTAGTGCGCGCCCTCGACTGGGTGGACGACAAGTATGCCAAAGCCCTCGGTTGGTGCTTGCGCCACAAAGTGGTTACCTTCTTCATCCTGTTGGCTTTCTTCTGCTGCTCGATGATTCCGATGCTGATCGGACAAATCGGTACCGACTTTATGAAACAACAAGATAATGGTCGTATGACCGTTACTGTGAAACTGCAGCGCGGCACACGCATCGAAGAGACACTGAAAACTGCGCGTATGCTGGAAGCACGATTTGTAGAATTAGTACCTGAAATTCAGTTGATTAGTACATCGGCCGGTACCAACGACGATAGCGGTATGAGTGCATTGTTCTCTTCGACAATGAACAACACCATCTCTATGACTATCCGTACCACCAAGAAGTACGAGCGCGAGCAGACTATCTTCGAGATGGCAGAGATTCTGCGTCAGGAAATGATGAAATATCCGGAGATTATTGACTATCAGGTAAGTACCTCCGGCGGCGGAGGCGGTGCTTCCAACACTGTGGATATAGAGATTTACGGTTACGACTTCGATGCCACATCGGCTTTGGCCGAACAGATAAAAGCCACTTGTAACCACGACGTGGCCGGCGCACGCGACGCCACCATTTCGCGCGACGACGAACGTCCGGAAATCAAAATAGAAGTGGACAAAGAGAAAGCATCGCGCCTTGGTCTGACCACTGCCACCATCTCCACCTACCTGCGCAACCGTGTAAACGGCATGGCTTGCGGCTATTTGAAAGAGACAGGCTCGGAATACGACATTGTTTGCCGACTCGAAGAGAAAGATCGCAACACGGTCGAGGCCATCAGCAACCTGACTATTCCCACGCCAGCCGGCAAATCCGTCAAACTATCGGAAGTGTGCACCATCGGCGAATATTGGACACCACCAACCATCGAGCGTAAGAGCCGTCAACGTATCGTAACCGTCAAAGTTACGCCGTACAATACCTCGTTGGGCGAGTTGGCACAAACCATCCAAACCAACGTTATCGACAAATTGGACATTCCCCAAGGTGTAGTTATCCGCATCGCCGGCGACTACGAAGACCAACAGGAAACGTTTGGCGACATGGGTATGCTTATGGCCTTGATTATCATGTTGGTTTACATCGTGATGGCGAGCCAATTTGAGTCGCTCAAAAAGCCGTTTGTCATCATGTTCACCATTCCGTTTGCACTCTCGGGTGTGGTACTCGCCTTGTGGATTACCCGCAGTTCGCTCGATATGATTGGCGCACTCGGTGTCATCATGTTGGTCGGTATCGTTGTGAAGAACGGTATTGTGCTGATTGACTATATCGACCTATTGCGTGAGCGGGGCTGGGAGTTGAACGAAGCTGTTCAGGCAGCGGGCAGAAGCCGTATCCGTCCTGTGTTGATGACGGCGTTCACCACTATCCTCGGTATGGTGCCGATGGCAGTGAGCAACGGTGAAGGTTCTGAGATGTGGAAGCCGATGGGTATTGTGGTGATTGGCGGTCTGACCGTCTCGACGTTCCTGACCTTCTTCATGGTGCCTGTGCTCTATGCCGCCATGTCGCGCCACGGTGAACGCGACCGCGTCAGCCAAATGCGCAAGAGTTTCATATTCATGAACTTAAAACCGAAAAAGAACGCAGCAATACAACCGGCGCCTGTCGCTTCCGACGAAGTATTCCCCGAAACGACACCCAACGAGTTGCCATAAACAGAAACAACGTCTTTTATTTAATTGATTACGACTATGAAAAGTGTAATGATAGTATTCAACCAAGCAAACACCGAACGTGTCGAATATATGCTGGACATGCTGAACATCAAAGGATTCACCTTCTTTGAGGATGTACAAGGTCGTGGAACCAATGGTGGCGAGCCGCGTCGCGGCACACACGCTTGGCCGGAAATGAACTCCTGTGTCATCACCATTGTCGAAGACCACCAAGTAGAAGCCCTGCTCGATGGCGTACGCAAACTCGACATGCGCAACAAGGAAGTGGGAGTTCGCGCATTTGTGTGGAACATCGAAGCGACAGTCTAAAAGTCGCACACAACAAGAAAAAAGGGAATATCCAATTGGACATTCCCTTTTTCGTGTTCGACAGACAAACAAACACTATTTTTTGCCACGCAACAAATTGATATCGCCACTCAACTTATACTTTACCGGTTTGCCTTCGTCATCGACATCGGTACCGGTGGCCTGAATCACATAATAATAAGCCCCCGGAGCCGCAGGCTTGCCGTTGATGGTACCGTCCCAACCCTTACCCGGATCGGTGCTTTTATAAACCAAGCGTCCCCAACGATTGAATATCTGACAACTATAAGTCGCCAACGACTTAAATGCCACACGAAACTCATCGTTCACTCCATCGCCGTTCGGTGTAAAAACATTGGGCACATCCAACGACGACTCCAGCACTTTCACATTGAGCGAATCGACATACTCGCACACATCCGACGTCGCCACCAAACGCACGCGATACGATCCCGACTCGGTAAACGTATAACGCAAATCCTTGTCATTATAGCGCATATAATTGGCAGGGTCGTTCACCGGGAATATAAACCACTCGTAGTAATTGATTGACAACGGATTGACACGACTTTCGAAAGCCACCACCAACGGTCCTGAACCCGTAACATCCGCTCCCGAACGATCCAACTCGTTTTTGGCCGGACGCTCCTCTATCGTACCTTTCAAGTGCGCCTCTACCGCTATGGCATGATACAATTCGCTCGACGCACGCTGCACCTCCACGCCGAAACGCTCCGCCCAATCGTCGCCGGTCAGCGTAAACTGTGTATCGCACAATGGCGCATCGAACACCACCTCAGTAAAAGGTGTCGATTTCTTAAAATATTGCGGCGTCGGCTGCGACCACGCATCACCGCTAAATGTTACCGCATCGTAAGCAAACGTAAACGTACGAGGCAACACATGCACCGCACCATTCTTATCCTTGTACATCAATTCAGGAGCGCTAAACATCGGCACAACCTTAATATAATCACACCGGTCATCGGCCTCGACTACATCTACCGCCGAAATCGACGCAGGATATTTGGCATAATCAATCACCCAAATGCGCGCAGTTTCCGCACCATCGACTTTGAGCACATAGCCAACACCATCTTCGGGCGACAGCGTTGCCTGATTACTCTGAAAATCGCCATCAAACGTACACCATTCAAACTCCGAGCCAACGCCCGTATAAGTAATTTCCGTTGACGCCGAAATACCGTTAAACAAAAACAGAACATCCAACCCATCTACCGACTCTTGTATCGACGGATACGAAGCCGTCCATTGAGCATAAACCGCTCCGAACGACATACAACTGAGCAACAATAATACCTTTTTCATTACAACAATTTGAGTTCTAAATAAACAACGGCAAATATACACCTTTTATTTTAACAAAGCAAAAACAATAATGGGGAATTTGCAAAATTCCCCACATCACACGCTGCAACACCACTTTGTTACACCCTATAAATATATAGTCACGGCAAAGCAACCGTTACACTACTATCCGTCATATCGTACTGCCGATAGACAATTTGCAACATATCGACATCACGAGCATTCAACAACGAGGCTATATCGTACGACACCACCTCCCATTGCAACAACTTGCCGGCATCGTTTCCGGCATCGTGATATAGTTCGAGTAGCAAAGTTGCCTCTGCACCGACCGTCGTATCGGACGCCACTAACCAAAAATCGTGCGACACACGATTGGAACCATAGTACTCAAGCACCATATTCAGATAATGTCCCGAACACCACGCAGCAGGCACACCTACACCCTCACCGACAGACGCTACACACGACACTGTATCATTCTGAAGCACAGGAAGTTCGCGCACCGGATACACAAACGACACTTCTACCAGATAGGTGCCGTCAGACTGTTCTATCATCGACCAATACTCCACATAACACCTATGCCCCAGCAACGTATTCGACAACACCTTCGCATCGGACGGCACATATACCAGCGAATCGTCCGACACAAAACACAACCCCACATCCGGCATCTGACGCACGGTCATCACCGCCGCCGTACTCTCGGCGTCATCCCAAGGCATCGACGCCGAACAACCCGACAGCAGACACAACGCCAAACCCACAACAACTAAAAAACAATTACAACGTTTCATTTTCCATCCCTTCCTATTTTGTAGATGCAACACGCAACAAAAACGTTGCACAAAAACACATTTTTCGTCCAAACAACCACCTCACATATCATTTTTTTTTATACCTTTGCAACATCTTACATAACCATGACAAACACACTACACCAAATACAGGCACGAGCAACCTATCTGCGCCACGCACATCGCAAAGGTGGATACGGCATACACTCGCCATTCGTTTTCCATTGGCTGAATAGTGTATTGTACGAACGAACACCATTTTATGCCTACAACCGATTGCGCCGGCTCCGACAACAGTTGCTCCACAATACCGACACAATTACACTACAAGGATTCGGCACAGCAGGCGCACGGCAATCTACCATACACCACATAGTCAAGCACTCCTGCTCCAAACGCAAATATGCCGAATTGCTGTTCCGAATCGTCAACGCAAGCCACGCAAGCCACATCATCGAACTTGGCACAAACGTAGGCCTCACTACACTGCACATGGCTGCCGCCGACTCGCACGCCCGTATCATCACGCTGGAAGGCGAACCGCAACTACACACCTTCGCAAAAACACTTTTCGACAAACATCACGCCGACAACATTCGCACCATCTGCGGCGACATCGACCACACACTCGCACAAGCCCTGCAAACGATGCCGACCATCGACCTCGTATTCTTCGATGCCAACCACACCGGCGAAGCCACCATGCGTTATTTTCGCCAATGCCGACCGCACGCACACCAACACACCCTATTTATATTCGACGACATTCACCGCTCGGCCGACATGGAACAAGCGTGGCACACCATACAAACCGACACGCACATCACCACAACCATCGACATTTTTCAGATGGGAATCGCATTTTTCAACACCGATTTACAAAAAGAAAACCACATCGTAGCATTCTAACACCACAACCGCATGAAAATCTACACAAAAACAGGCGACAACGGCACCACATCACTCGTCGGAGGACAACGCATCGCAAAAAACGCCCCACGACTCCACGCCTACGGCACCATCGACGAACTCAACTCGTTTTTGGGGCTGCTCAAAGTCAAAATCGACGACGACAAATGGCAGCATGCCATACACGACATTCAAAACACCTTATTGTGCATCGGAGCCAATCTTGCCACCGACACCAAGACAACCCAACTGCACGAATCTGCGAAAATTTCGGAAAAAAAAACACAACAATTAGAACAATTTATTGACGAAATCGACCAAAATTTGCCAAAATTAACCCAATTCATCATCTATGGCGACAACGAACAAGCAGCATTATGCCACATCTGCCGCGCCATCGCACGACGCGCCGAACGACACATATTAGATATTGAAAATCAAGACTTTACAAAATCAGAAATCATAAAATACATCAACAGGTTGTCCGATTTTTTATTCGTCCTCGCACGATTTTTGGCAACAAAAAACAACAAAAACGAAAAATTTTGGACAAAAAGTTGATTCTTTCCAAAAAATAACTATCTTTGCAAGTTGAAAATCGGGTTGTCATTGCAACTCATATCAAAATTATCGGATTCACTATGTATTGGACTTTAGAATTAGCCTCAAAATTGGAAGATGCACCTTGGCCGGCATCGAAAGATGAGCTTATCGACTACGCCATGCGATCGGGTGCTCCGCTCGAAGTGATCGAGAACCTGCAAGAGATAGAAGACGAAGGCGACATCTACGAAAGCATCGAAGACATCTGGCCGGACTATCCGAGCAAAGAAGATTTTTTCTTCAACGAAGAAGAGTATTAACGCACAAAAAACGAACAAAAAAAATAAAAAAGTAACCCAAGGCACACAATTTTTCAAACCATTTTTAGTTTTATTTGTAAAGGAAGCTATCGCACCAAACAAGAAAGTAGCATCAACGAACGATTGTGAGGTTTTTACAAAAATACAGCCAAAGGTTAGGTCTGACACTTATTTTCAGCATTATTGCAAGTACTGCGGCTCACGGACAATTCGACGCCCAACTGACACAGTACCTCTACAACAAAACCGTTATAAACCCCGCTGTTGTTGGCGAACAACAGATGATGCAGATATTCGGGCTGCAACGTTTACAATGGATTAGCATCGACAATGCCCCGCGAACAACCTATTTTTCCGCACATGCGCCTTTCCGCATCGGGAAAACACAACATGGAGCAGGCGTTCAATTCGTAAACGATATTTTTGGCATATTTTCCAATCAGCAAATCAATTTGCAATACGCCTACAAACTGAAATTGGGAGAAGGCACTTTGAGCATCGGCGCCAACATCGGTGTATCAAACATCAAATTCAAAGGCGACAGCGTTCACCTCGTCGAAAGCGACTATTTCTCGCCAGCCAAAGACCCACTCATACCCGACAACGAAGTTTCCGGCGTAGGATTCGACTGCGGATTGGGCATTTATTACTCGACAGCAAAATGGTTTGTCGGCATCTCGGCACTGCACCTGCCCGAAGCAACCATCAACTTGGGCGATGTAGGCGAATTTTTCATGACAAGGCTCTACACAGCATCGGGAGGCTACGACTTCCGTCTGAAAAACCCCGACTACACCATCAAAACGGCAGCACTGATTATCACCGACTTCGTCAGTTGGAACCCAAGTGCAACCGTCTTGCTCGACTATAAAGGCAAATATTGGGGCGGACTCGGCGCACGACTCGATGCCATATCATTCTTGTTGGGCATCAAAGTGCTAAACGGATTGTCGATAGGATACGCCTACGACTTGCCTATAAACAAAATAATTACCGCCAGCCATGGTTCACACGAACTATTTTTAGCGTATGAATTCAGCCTGGCACTCAATAAAAAAGGAAATAAACATAAAAGTGTGCGAATACTCTAAATTTGAGAATATGAGAAAATCATCTTTCATCATGGTTACCATCGCAACAACGGCTCTCTTGGCCGGTTGCGCCAAAGCCCCAAAAGGTTTCTTAGCGGGCGTTTACGGCAAATCGAAACCGGAAACAACCCCCTACGGCATGGTATTCATACCACGCGGCTCGTTTACCATGGGCTCCAACGACCAATCCATCGTGTGGAATTTGCAGTCGAAACAAGCCACAAAATCAATCGATGCCTTCTGGATGGACGAAACAGAAATCACGAATGGTGAGTATCGCGAGTTCGTCAACTATGTGCGCGACTCCATCGCACTGATCAAGATGCGCCAGATAGACGACGAAGAAGAAGCCGCAAAATACTATCTAACAGCCAAAGTCTATCAACAAGACGACCCCGACACCATATTAAATTGGAAAGCAAAAATTCCTTGGGGCATACAATGGAAAGAAGACGACGAAATGGTCGAAGCAAAATACAACGCCGTTGAACAAATGTACTTCTACGGCGCAGAAAAGACCATCGGCCGCCAACTCAACACGCACATTTTGAACTACTACTACCAATGGGTCGATTACAACCAGGCAGCACTGCCCGGCAACGAATTTAACCCTTATACCGGTTCGTACAACCCCAACGCCAAAGTGCGCATCGACAGCGCCTTTATGCGTGGCAACGCCATTGTCGACACGGTCATCGTCAAACCCCTGCGCCATCGTAGCGACCTGCTGTGCAGCAAAATAATCAATATCTATCCCGACACCATGTGCTGGATGCGCGAATACACATATAGTTTCAACGAGCCGGCCATGCTCAACTACTTCTGCCACCCCAGCAACGGCAAATATCCCGTTGTCGGAGTATCGTGGGACCAAGCAGTAGCATTCTGCCATTGGCGCACCAAACTATACGAATCGGTACCGGGTTTACCGCGTACACAAGAATACCGCTTGCCAACCGAAGCCGAATGGGAATATGCGGCTCGTGGCGGACGCCACATGGCCATCTATCCGTGGGGCGGTCCCTACATCCGCGATGCCAAAGGATGTTTTATGGCCAACTTCAAACCCACACGCGGCAACTACACCGAAGATGGCTATCTGATACCGTGCCAAGTAGCCTCGTTCGACCCCAACGACTACGGTCTGTACGACATGAGTGGCAATGTATCGGAATGGACGTCCGACACCTACGACCCTAACGCACCGACATTTACACACGATATGAACTCGGCGTACAACTATCACTCGAAGAAGGACGACCCGCGCATCATGAAACGTAAAGTCATTCGCGGTGGCTCGTGGAAAGATGTTGGTGCCTACCTGCAATGCGGAGTACGCGATTTCGAATATCAAACAAAACGCAGTCCTGCCATCGGATTCCGTTGCGTACGCAGTTATATTGGCGAATAATCAAAAACAAAAAAATAACCTTAAACAAAAACCTAAACAAAAAAAATTATGGCAAAAGAACGTAAGGGGTTCATGAAATGGTATTTCAGCCCACAAGGTAAAAAAGTCGTTGGATGTGTTTATTCACTTGGTGCCGCTATCGTTATCGTCGGTGCATTGTTCAAAATTTTGCACTGGCCGGGAGCAAGTATCATGCTGATGATCGGTATGTTTACCGAAGCATTGTTGTTCTCTATCGGTGTATTGGACGACCCGCATCCCGATTTGCATTGGAATCATGTATTCCCCGCACTGACCCAGGACGACCCCGACCCGCTTTACAACCACATTGGTGCCGGCGTAGGCGGTAACGGCGCACCTGTAAGCGGTGGCAGCCAACCCGCAGCAAACGCAACTCCGGGTGTAAGCCCATTGAAAGACGAAGATGTGAAAGCCATGCAAGATGGTCTGAAAAGCATCAGCGAGGCCGCCAAGCAAATTGCAGGCATCTCGAAAGTGGCAGGTTTGACCGATTCTTTTGCACAAAATTTGGAATTGGCAGGCAATGCAGCAGCACAATTTGCTGCGAAACAGCAAAACTTGGATGCCGCATCGAACGCCTTGTTGGCTGCCTACAACGGCATTACCGAAAACATGGCCACCGTGCAAGCTAACACCAAACAATATGTGGACAAAGCCGAAGCCATCAACAAAAACTTGGGAGCCATCAACTCTGTTTACGAAATTCAGTTGAAAAACGTTCAAAGCCAAGCAGATGCCGTAGAACAACAAACCGCTAAAATTGCAGCCGTAGCCAACGACTTGGACAAAGTACAAAAAGCCGTGGCCGTGAGCGCAAAAGATGCAGAAAAATATCAAGACGAAACAGCCAAATTGGCACAAAAAGTGGTTGATTTGAATGCGATTTACGGCAATATGCTGAATGCCATCAACGCATAAATTGAAATAATTGTTTTTGTCAATCACCCTAAACTAATATTGTAATGAGTGGCGCAGCGAATTGTCCGGAAACCCCGAGACAGAAAATGATAGGTATGATGTATTTGGTGCTAACTGCCATGTTGGCGCTGAATGTATCGGCGGATATTTTGAATGGCTTCTTGATGGTGGACAACAGCCTGATTACCAACATCGAAACAGGCCATCAACAAAACTCCGCACTCTACGACGAAATGAATTATCTGTACCAACAAAACCCCGAAAAAGTCGGAGAATGGTTGGAAAAATCGAATCTGGTTCGCCAAAAAAGCGATAGTTTGATTACATTCATACACCAAGCAAAAGCCGACCTGATAATGATGGCCGACAAAGTGGAAGTGGGTATCGATACCGTCAACAACTACAAATTGGTAACCAAAGACAATACCGACATTGCAAGTAACTACTTCATCGGCAACGATGAGAAAAACGGCACCGAAAAAGGTCAAACATTCAAACGTATGCTCGAGGAATATCGCCACTTTGTAGAGCACATGTTCGGCGACGACTCGACACACATCGAAATCTACGAAAAACGTTTCACCACCGAACCATCGATGAACTCGCATGGTACGGAAATGGTGCCGTGGTTGAATGCCACATTCGAATCGATGCCTATTATTGCCGTAACAACGCAGTTGTCGAAATACGAAAACGACATTCTAACCACCGAGCAAGAGTTGATTCAGTACTTCAAAGCACAGACCGATGCCGGCGACTTCCGTGTAAACAAAATCGAAGCCTTCGTCATTCCTAACTCCAAGCATGTGATGCAAGGCGGTCAATACAAAGCCAAAATCGTGTTGTCGGCTGTGGACTCGACCAAAGTGCCGGAATACTACATTGGCAGCAACAAATTGGCAAGTGAAACATACACAGCAAGTTGCAATACCATCGGCACATTCCCGTTCTCGGGTAAAATTGTGCTGAAAGGCAACGATGGTGTGCCGCGCGAATATCCGTTCAAAGACGAATACACAGTGGGCGAACCATCGGCCACCATCGCCAACGAGGATATGAACGTTGTGTACAAAGGATTCAACAACCGTTTGAAAATATCGGTGCCGGGCGTCAGCGACTCCAAAGTAAAAGTGGACATTGCCGGTGGCACGCTGACCAAAAATGGTTCGTACTACATTTGCAAACCAAGCAGCAACAGCGAAGTCAAAATCACCGTATCGGCCGATGTTGAAGGTAAGATAGTGCCCATGGGCAGCAGTTTGTTCCGTGTGAAAGCACTCCCCGACCCTGCTCCATTCTTGCGCTACACCGATGCCAACGGCAACGTGGTGGACTACAACCCGAACATCGAAGGTTACCAAAAAGCACCGACGCGCAAGCAGTTGTTGGAAGCAAAATTCGTGGCACAATATGCCGACGGATTGTTGAAAGCCAATTTCCGCATTGCCGATTTCGAAATGGTAGCAACAGTGCGTGGTGGTAACACCACGAAATCTTCGCCCACCAACGCTTTTTCGGACGATCAATTAAGTCTGATGAAATCGTTGAAGCCGGGTCAGGAGATATTCTTTAAGAACATAAAATGCGTTGGCGACAAGACGACCATTCTATCGTACCCGCCAATCGCCATGCCAAGTAAATAAACAAACATTCACTAAAGAGTCGATAATCTTATGAAAAAGCATTTTTTTGCCACAGCAATCGGTCTATTATTAAGTTCGGCAGCACTTTTTGCGCAATGGCCGGGCGAAATCGACAGCACAAGTTATATGTTCGATGCTGATGGTTCGTTCACCCGCATTGCGGTTGATATGGAAGATGTGAAAGCCAAAATCATCACCATCAACCCCTTGAACGACGATGTGATATGGCGCAAAACCGTCATTCGTGCCATCGATTTGCGCGAACGTCAAAATTGGTCGCTATATTATCCGTACGAAAACATCGACTCGTTATCGCAAAAGAACTTGTTTGCCATCATATTCAAGACACTGCTCGAAGGCAATGTGAAAGGCTATCTGATACCTTCGGATAAATTGACTCCGCCACCCTGCATCGCAAAATACGAATACGATGTGCAAAAAGATATGGTTGAGCGTTTGTTTGGCGGCGACGAAGACTATGCCAACGACTACAAAAAGATCGAATTTATTACACAAGGTATCATCAAATACTACATTCAGGAGGTTTGGTATTTCGACAAGCACTCGTCGATGATGCGCAGCGCCATACTCTCGATTGCGCCGGTTTACAACAAGGCCTACAACGAGACATACGACCCTGCCGGCGAAGTTGACGAAGGTGTAATGTGTTGGATTCCGTTCGAGCGGTTGCGCCCGTACTTGCAAGTGGAATTTATGAAAACGACCGGCCGCAACGTCAATCCGGTAGTCGATTTCGACAATTTCTTTGCCGATCGTCAGTTCGACAGTTACATCATCAAGGACTACGACGTACGCGGCACCCTATTGGACGACGAGAAAAAATATTCCGACCCAAACAGGATTCGTCAAGAACAGGAACGTATCGAAAACGAGATTCTGAATGTTGAATTAGATATGTGGCACTATTAACAAAAAAACCTAAATTGACAACATTTCAAAGGTGGCCTTGTGTCGCCTTTGGAATTTTGTCGCATATAAAAATCGGTCTGTATGAAAAAACAAATTCTACTCCTTACAATGGTGTTGGCCGTTAGCAATTGTGCATGGGCACAATTTAACACTACTACGGCGGGTAATATATCATCGTACGGTGATCCGGAGGCCGTCGAACCGGGCGATTCGATTGCTGCTACGCCCGAAAACGACTCGGTAGAATCAGCTATCGTCGAAAGTTTGTTGCCCGACACCGTGGTTACGACCGTGGTCGATAGCATTTCGGTGCAAAGTGATACCATCGTCAATCCGGAGACTAACGACACGACCATTTTGACCACGCAGCAAACCATCACAGAAGAGCAAACCGTTGTAACGCCGGCCAAGAAAGGCAAAAAGGGAAAAGTCGAGAAGCCCAAATACGGCATCAAATGTAATCACTGGTCGATAGCCGGCCATGTGGGTGTGGCGTTCCTCGACGGTGACCAGCATCAGAACTACAACGATATGTGGCCGCGCAGTAAGGTCGATTGTTCGTTCGACTTTATGGTGGAATACACTATAAATCCGGGCTTTGGCGTGTTTCTGGAATATGCCTATAATCCGTACAATGGTTATGCCAACTACTACTTCAAAAGTCAGCCGACATTTATTGATGGTGTGAAAGTAGAATCCAATTTAGCCTATCCGTATGATTTCGATGGTTTGTCGCACGAGGTAACAGCCGGTTTTTCGTTGAACTTGCTGAATATGTTCTATGCCAATCGTCGGCAGACATGGGGTTTGTATCTGAACGCCGGTGCCGGTTTTTCGTTCTATAGTGTCAAAGCCTACGAACGCGGTACCAAAGATGAACTGAACCAAGTCATCGGCGGCACAGTGATAAACCACGAGAATGGTTTGCCGTTTGTCGATAAAGGTCGCGCTGTTACTTTCCCTATCGGCGCAATGGTGGAATATAACCCTTTAAGGTGGTTGGCCATCGCATTAAACGTGGAATACAAACTCCACGCCAAAGACAATTTCGACGGCGCCGAGAAAGGTAATGCCAACGATAACACCATTTATATGAGTTTGGGCTTACGGTGGAAAATCAACCACCCGAAAGACAAAACACGGCCGCATGTGCGCAACTTGTCGCCTCGCGATTTTTCGACAGCATCGGCCGGCGGAGCCTGCTGCGACCAAGTGGCAGCCAACACGAAAAAGATTGCCGAACTTGAACAGTTGATCAGTCAGATGACACCGTGCGGCAACGATTCGACAAGCCAAAGCATTCAGATTATCGAAGAGATGGAGCCGGACGATGACCACGATGGCGTACCCAACAGTCGCGACCGCGAGCCCAATACGCCGGAAGGTTCATTTGTGAACACGTGGGGACAAGCATTAGACCAACAGGCCATCGAGCGCATTTTGGGTTATGGACAATACAAAGGCGAGATTCCGGCCATTTACTTCGAAACAGGTAAGAGCAAGATGTCGCTGCAATCGCAAATGGAATTGGCAAAAATCGCGCGTAAGCTCTACGCCGACCCGACTTTGAAAGTGGACATCATTGGCTATTGCGACAATGTAGGTTCGGACGAATTGAACGCTGCGTTGAGTATGCGCCGTGCCGAAGAGTCGAAAAGTCAACTTGTAGGTCGCTACGGCATCGATGCAGAACGCATCGCCGTGTATGGTAAAGGCAAAGTGCCCGGTCCGGTAGATGATTTCGAGCCGAACAGACGCTGCGATTTTATCATGTACAATGCCAAAGAGGCAGAGAATGATGCAACCTCAAACCAATAAAAAACATACACCTAAATCCCCAAAAAGACACAGCCAAATGGTTGTGTCTTTTTGTGTTAGATAGTGCGGAGCCGGGCAATTATCGGCAGCGCCGGCGAAATTCGGCACAGACGATGGCTGTGGCTACGGCCACATTCAACGATTCGGAAGTGAGCACACCCTGTGGATAATTCGGGATAAACAAACGTTGCGTAATAAATTCTGCAACATCCGTCGATATGCCGTTACCTTCGTTTCCCATAATCAGTATGCCTTGTGTAGTCAATGGTTGTTCGTAGAGGTTTGCGCCATCGAGTGTGGTGCCATAGATGGGCATATTGCGTTGCCGACACTCTGTAAGAAAGCCTATCAAATCGGTATAATGCACATGCACACGGGTGAGTGCACCCATCGTAGCCTGCACGGTTTTAGGACTAAAAGCATCGGCTGTGGTATGCGAGCAAACGATGTGGTGTATGCCAAACCAATCGGCCAAACGAATAATAGTGCCAAGATTTCCCGGATTTTGTACGGCGTCGAGCACCAACACAAGTTGTTCGGTCAAATCATCTATGTGCAATGATTCGGTCGGCTTTTCGAACACAGCCAAGGCTGTCGAAGGTGTAGTCAGTTGCGAGATGCGTTTCATCTCGTCGTCCGACACGCATTGTGTGTCTTGTCCGGCGAAACGAGTTGTACATTTGTCGGTAACGAACAACTGCCGACACACCATGTAAGGCAGGAGGTCGTTGATCAGTTTTTCGCCTTCGGCCACGAAGCAGCGACGTTCGTCGCGGAACTTTTTTAGAGCCAAAGCAGATACATTTTTCTGTTGAATTTTCGATAACATGGTTATTTTTTGTATTTTGTGCAACAAAATGACCTATTGGTATAATTTTTGGTTCTGCAAAGGTAAGAAATTTGTGGATTTTTTGCTAAATTTGCACCTAATTTCTGTAAATTGTTGATGATTGTGTCAAAATCGATTCGGCATATACTTGTTTGCAGCGTGGTTGCTGTGCTTTTCAGTGCATGCAATCTGTTGCGCTATGTGCCCGAGGGCGAGACTTTGTTGAACAAAGTAACCATTAAATCGGACGTTTCGGAAGCGCCATCGGATCAATTGCAGGCCTATTTGCGCCAAACGCCGAACAGTCGTTTTTTGGGCATCGGGCGTGCGAAACTTGGTTTTTACAGTTCACAAGACATCAATTCCAACAAGTGGAAAGACCGTTGGTTGCGCAAAATAGGCGAAGAGCCGGTGATATACGACAGCCTTTTGACCCTCACATCGCAAGAACAACTGACCAAGCAGTTGAACAACAAGGGCTATTTGGACGCCACGGTGGAAGTGTTGACCACCGAAAAGAAACGTCAGACCAATGTAACATTTGTGGTAACCGGCCACGAGCCGTACAAAATTCGTTCGTACACAATCGACATTCCGAACGACTCGATAATGGCAGCCCTACGCCCGCGTCGTGGACAGAACGCGCCGAAAGCGGGCGATTTGTTTGACGTTGATGCGTTGGCAGCCGAGCGCGAAAGCGTGGCCAAATACTTGCGTCGGCGCGGTTATTTCTATTTTCAGAAAGAGGCACTTGCTTTTGAAGCCGATAGTTCGGCACACGAGATAGGGCTCAAACTAACTGTGCATAACACCTATTTGAACAACGATTCGCTGTTTGCCATGGCGTGTACCAAACAAACTATCAGCAGTGTAACCATTTACGACATAGCCACAGCGGCGGACGATGCAGAAACATTGAACAGGGCCGATTTGGACACCACGCAGCGCGAAGGTTACACCGTGATTCAGCACAAGAAGTCGAATTTTAGAGCCAAGATGTTGACGCAAAAGGTGCTTATACAACCCCACACACTTTATAACGAGCGTCGTGTGGAACAGACTTATTCGGTATTGAATGCGTTGCCAGCCATCAAATATGTTGACATTTCGTTCAAAGAAGCCGGCGGCGACAGTTTGGCATGTGTCATTGTGATTGCTCCGGCCAAGAAGCATTCGTTTTCGGTTGACATTGAAGGCACCAATTCGGCCGGAGACCTTGGTGTCGGGGTCGGCATCACCTATCAGAACAAAAATGCGTTCAAAGGTGGCGAGATATTGAAAATAGGCGCCAAAGGCAGTTACGAAGCCATGGGTAAAATAGGCGAAATACGCAACACCTACGAAGCCGGTGGCGATGTGTCGTTGAGTGTACCGTTTTTGTTATTTCCGTTTGCTACGTCCGATTTCAGACGTCGCATTGGCGGAACGACGGAGTTTGCGATAGGTTACAATTTGCAGCAACGTCCTGAATATCAACGTCATATAGCGAATTTAGGTATGAAATATGCGTGGAATATCCGTCGTACCCGTTTTACCTTCGACCTGATAGACATCAACTATATCTATCTGCCATGGATAACGGATGCGTTTCGCGAGCAATATCTGAAGCCGTCGTCGTCGATACGTTATAGTTACGAAGACCACTTCATCATGCGTTTGGGCTTTGGCATTCAGCATTCGAACAAGCGCACCAACTCGACCACGCAAAGTTTTTACACCCTGCGAGGCAACATTTCGACGGCCGGCAACTTGCTTTACGGCATCAGCAGCGCCATTCATCAGCAGAAAAACGAATATGGTCAGTATGAGATATTCAACATTGCGTATGCACAATACGTCAAAGGCGATTTCGATTTTACATACAACCATTACATCAACAAGAACATTCGCCTTGTGTGTCATGCGGGTATAGGTGTGGCCTATCCCTATGGCAATGCGTCGGTTATTCCGTACGAAGAGCGCTATTTCAGCGGCGGCGCCAACAGCGTGCGCGGTTGGGCTGTGCGTACATTGGGGCCCGGCCGCTATGCCAACAAGGGGTATATCGACTATATGAATCAATCGGGCGACATTCGGTTAGATTTGAATTTGGAAGCACGTTTCAAACTATTTTGGAAAATCTACGGAGCCCTGTTTGTCGATGCTGGCAACATTTGGACTATCAAAGAGTACGAAGAGCAACCGGGC
This sequence comes from Bacteroidales bacterium, assembly GCA_004557405.1. Lineage (GTDB taxonomy): Bacteria > Bacteroidota > Bacteroidia > Bacteroidales > Paludibacteraceae > W0P28-013. Next base: position 20,073 of record SFDZ01000005.1, on the reverse strand, counting down.
GGATTTTTCCAGTTTTCGGAGTTTTACAAAGAGATAGCCTGCAGTTACGGCATCGGATTGCGTGCCGATTTCGACTATTTTGTCATACGTTTGGACATGGGCATCAAATTGTACGAGCCAAGCGGCACCACCTCGACCGAGCGCTGGCGCACCGACTTGACTTGGAAAAACGATTTTGCGTTACATTTTGCCATCGGTTACCCATTCTAAAAAAACGTTTAACTATCTGATTAACAAACAAAAATAAGATTTATATGAAACAGAAACTTGTAATTTTATTGCTTTTGAGTTCGGCAACCACATTTGCCTGCACCAACTTTTTGGTCGGGCGTGCGGCCTCGGCTGATGGTTCGACCATGATAACCTATTCGGCCGATTCGTATTGGCTGTTTGGCGCCTTGTATCACTATGCTGCAGCCGACCATGCCGAAGGTGCCATGCGTCCTATCTACGAATGGGACACGGGCAAATATCTTGGAGAAATTCCCGAAGTCGGCCACACATACAATGTCGTAGGCAATATGAACGAGCACCAATTGTGCATTGGCGAGACGACTTATGGCGGACGCGAAGAGTTGGTCGATACAACCGGCATCATCGATTACGGCAGTTTGATTTACATCACGCTGCAACGTGCCACCAACGCACGCGAAGCCATCAAAACGATGGTCGAACTTGTGGCTGCGTATGGTTATTACAGCGAGGGCGAGTCATTTTCGATTGCCGACCCGCAGGAAGTGTGGATTTTGGAAATGATAGGCAAAGGTGTCGGCAACAAAGGTGCAGTATGGGTAGCGCGCCGTGTGCCCGACGACTGCATCTCGGCCCATGCCAACCAAGCACGCATCACCACATTCCCGATGGAATCGCGCAAAAACGCTAACAGCATCAGCAGCAAGCACATAAACCGCATATTCGAGCCCAATATCGAAGTGGTTTACGCCGACGACGTAGTCGATTTTGCCCGCAAAAAAGGCTACTTCGACGGGAAAGACGAAGAATTTAGTTTTTCGGACACCTACAATCCGCTCGACTTTGGCGGCATCCGTTGGTGCGAAGCGCGCGTATGGGCATTTTTCAATGCGCTCAATCCGGTTGTCGGACAAAAATACCTCAGTTACATCAATGGCGAGACCAAAGAGCGTATGCCACTGTGGATAAAAGCCGACAAAAAACTCACGGTAGCCGATTTGCGTCAACGCATGCGCGACCACTACGAAGGCACGCCGCTCGACATGACGGTGGGAGCCGGCAGCGGTCCATACCACACGCCATTCCGCCCGAGTCCGCTGTCGTACAAAGTGGACAGCGTGGAGTATTTCCACGAACGTCCCGTAGCCACGCAACAAACAGGTTTCACGTTTGTGGCACAAATGCGCAGTTGGTTGCCCAATGCCATCGGCGGCATCTTGTGGTTTGGAGTTGACGATGCCACCACCAACCTTTACATACCTATGTATTGCTGCATGACACGCGTGCCCGAATCACTCGACCAACGCAATGGCAGTCTGCTCGATTTTTCGTGGACATCGGCTTTTTGGATCAACAATTGGGTAGGCAATATGGTTTACCAACGCTACTCTGACCTCATGCCCGACGTTCAGGCCGAGCAGAACAAATGGGAGAAATATTTCGACGATGCAACCCGTCAAGCCGACCAATATGCGCAATCGCACGATTCGACTAATGTGGCACAATTTTTGACCGATTTTTCGGTGGCACAAGCCGAAACAGCCTTAAATGTGTGGAAAAAACTCGGCGAGCGCCTGATGGTCAAATACTTAGATGGCGTAACCAAGCAAGAAACCAATGGCGTATTCGACCGCGACGCCTACAATCTGCCCAAGAAAATCATTCGTCCCGGCTATTCCGAAGAGTTCAATCGGCGCGTATTTGTCGCACCCGATGCCGAACGTTTCAGACTGAAAACAGCCGAAGAGATGGAACAACGTCAATAAACATATAAACTTACAAAAACATAAAATTCTATGAAAAAATCAATCGTATTATTCTCATTAACAACTATTTGCGCTATGTTAACCGCACAAAATCCGTTTTTGAACTATCAAAATTGGAAAACGCCACACGGCACCTACCCTTTCGATGCGATAAAAGTTGAGCACTACATGCCGGCCTTCGACGAAGGCATCAAACAAGGTTTGGCCGAAATTGACGCCATAGCCAACAATCCGGCGGCGCCGACATTTGCCAACACCATCGAAGCCTACGAGAAAGCAGGCAAACTGCTCTCGGTCGTGGCAAGTTGTTTTTACAACCTGACAAGCGCCGAGACCAACGACTCGTTGGCCGCACTCGAGTTGGAACTATCGCCCAAACTGAGCGAATACAGTTCGACAATTCTGCTGAACGAAAAACTATTCGAGCGCATCAAAACCGTGTACGAACAGAAAGACAAACTCAAACTGACCGCCGAACAATCGAAAATGCTCGACGATATTTACGAAGGATTTGCCAACAATGGCGCCAACTTGTCGGCCGAGGACAAAGAACAATTCAAAGCCCTGCAAGCCAAACTGAGCAAACTGACACTCGTGTACGGCCAAAATGTGCTGAAAGCAACCAATGCATGGACACGCCTCATCAAAGACGAGAGTCTGCTGGCCGGCCTTTCGGACGACACCAAACAAATGCTGCACGCCAACGCTGCCAAAAAAGGATTGGACGGTTGGTTACTCGACTTGAAACCAACAACTTACATTCCTGTAATGAAATATTGCGACAACCGCGATATTCGCCGCGAACTCTACCTGGCCTACAACACGCGCTGCATCGGTGGCGAATTTGACAACACGCAGAATATCAAAGAGATAGTCAACACGCGTTTGGCTTTGGCCAACCTATTCGGCAAAGCCTGCTACGCCGACAAATCGCTGCACAAAACGATGGCCGAAACCAAAGAAAACGTCTATCGCCTACTCGACCAACTGCGCGACGCCTACATGCCCGTAGCACGCGCCGAATACGACGAATTACAGCAATTTGCCGATTCGCTCGGATTCTATGCAACCCTGCAAGCGTGGGATTGGAGTTACTATTCCGAAAAACTGAAAAACGAAAAATACGCTTTGAGCGATGACGAACTACGCCCCTACTTCGAACTCGAAAATGTCAAAAAAGGCGTATTCAATCTGGCCAATAAACTGTATGGCCTGAAATTTGTCAAAAATCCGAACATCCAAGTTTATCACCCCGAAGTTGACGCTTACGACGTATTCGATGCCAAAGGTAAATTTTTGGCCGTCTATTACTGCGATTTCCACCCGCGCGATGGCAAACGTGGTGGCGCATGGATGAACGACTACAAACCACAATACCGCGATGGCAAAACCGATTCGCGCCCACACATTGTCAATGTGATGAACTTTACGCGTGCCACAGCCGACAAACCGGCGTTGCTCACCTACGACGAAGTCGAAACCTTTCTGCACGAATTCGGCCACGGACTGCACGGCATGCTCACTCGCTGCCAATATGCCTCGATGTCGGGCACAAACGTACCACGCGACTTTGTAGAACTGCCATCACAATTCAACGAAAACTTCTTGGGCGAAAAAGCATTTCTCGACACGTTTGCCAAACACTACCTGACCGGCGAACCCATGCCGCAAGCACTCATCGACAAGATAAAAGCCGCCCAAAACTACCACGCTGCCTACGCTTGCGCACGCCAACTCAGTTTCGGCTACCTCGACATGGCTTGGCACACCATTACCGAACCATTCGATGGCGATGTCATAGCCTTTGGCAACGCCGCCATGGAACAAGTAAAAGTGCTGCCCGTAGTACCCGAAACACAAATGGAAACAGCATTTACGCACATTTTCGCGGGCGGATACGCAGCCGGATACTATAGTTACAAATGGTCGGAAGTGCTCGATGCCGATGCTTTCTCGGTATTCAAAAAGAACGGTATTTTCGACAAAAAAACAGCCGATAGTTTCCGCACCAACATACTCGAACGCGGCGGCACCGAACCTGCCATGACACTGTACAAACGCTTCCGCGGACAAGAACCAACGGTCGATGCACTGATGGAACGCGACGGTATCACAAAAACGACAAAACAAAACGACTAACCCTTAAAACAATAACACGACAATGGAAGAATTTCGTAAATTTGCAACCAAGCATCTGAATATGAACGGATTGGCTCTCGACAAATACGTTTCGAGCGTCAACATGCAAGGCGGTGGTTACATATCACCCTCGATTTTGGAGGAACGCCAACTGAACGTTACACAAATGGATGTATTCTCGCGCCTGATGATGGACCGCATCATTTTTCTCGGTTCCGAAATCAACGATTATGTGGCCAATGTCATACAAGCACAACTCTTATTCCTCGACACCGCCGACCCCGGCAAGGACATTTCAATCTACCTGAACAGTCCCGGCGGTTCGGTCTATGCAGGCCTCGGCATCTACGACACCATGCAATACATCAGCAGCAACGTCGGCACCATCTGCACCGGCATGGCCGCATCGATGGCCGCCGTATTGCTCGTCGCCGGCGCCAAAGGCAAACGTTCGGCACTGCAGCACTCGCGCGTTATGATTCATCAACCAATGGGCGGCATGCAGGGACAAGCCTCCGACATGGAAATCACCGTACGCGAAATACAAAAACTGAAAAACGAACTCTACCAAATCATTGCCGACCACTCGGGCAACACATTCGACAAAATAGCCGCCGACAGCGACCGCGACTATTGGATGACAGCACAAGAAGCCCTCGAATACGGCATGATTGACAATGTTTTAACCAAAGAAAACAGACAATAAAACTCATGGCCATACAAAAAAAAACAACGCCACGCTGCTGTTTCTGCGGACGCAACGACAAAGAAGCCGACCTCATTGCCGGCAACTATGGCTACATCTGCACCGACTGTGCACTGACACTCACAAACATCGTCGGCGCCAACACTATGCAACCGAAGCCCGCTGCCAAACAAACATTCAACGAGCCGCTACCCAAACCGACCGACATCAAACAATATCTTGACCAATATGTCATCGGACAGGACGAGGCCAAAAAATTTTTGTCGGTAGCCGTGTACAACCACTACAAACGCATCTCGCAACAAAACACAAGCGACGATGTCGAAATCGAAAAATCGAACATCATTCTTGTGGGCACCACAGGCACGGGCAAAACCCTATTGGCACGCACCATCGCCAAAAAACTGCATGTGCCGTTTACCATCGTCGATGCAACAGTGTTGACCGAAGCCGGCTATGTGGGCGAAGACATCGAAAGCATTCTCACACGCCTGCTGCAAGTGGCCGACTACGACGTCAAAGCAGCCGAACGCGGCATCGTTTTCATCGACGAAATAGACAAAATTGCGCGCAAAGGCGACAACCCGAGCATCACACGCGATGTGAGTGGCGAAGGCGTACAACAAGGTCTGCTGAAGTTGCTCGAAGGGTCGGTAGTCAACGTGCCACCACAAGGCGGACGCAAACATCCCGACCAAAAAATGATAGCCGTCAACACACAAAACATTCTGTTTATTTGCGGCGGCGCATTCGATGGCATCGAAAAGAAAATTGCACAACGACTCAACACACATGTCGTGGGATTCGGTGCCATCAACACACGAAACAACATCGACAACACAAACCTGCTGCAATACATTGCACCGCAAGATTTGAAAGCATTCGGACTCATTCCCGAAATCATCGGACGACTGCCCATACTCACACACCTTGACCCGCTCGACCGCACCGCTCTGCGACGCATACTCACCGAGCCAAAAAACTCCATCATCAAACAATATATCAAACTGTTTGCGATGGACAATGTCGAACTGAAATTCGACGACGAGGTTCTTGACTACATCGTGGACAAAGCCATCGAATTCAAACTCGGGGCACGCGGCCTGCGTTCCATTGTCGAAACGATTATGACCGATGCCATGTTCGAAGTGCCATCGGCCAACATCGACACACTCACCATCACAGTGGACTATGCGCGCCAGAAACTCGGTAAAATGGCATTAAAAAATCTTTAATCCCGAGCCGACACAAATCATACAAAACAAGCGACACCCGAATAGGTGTCGCTTGCCGTTTTTTATACTAACAAACACTGATAAACAGTAACTTACAAATTGCGAGCCAAGCGTACCGCACGACCATAATAGCGCGTATAGTAAATCGACGGATGCACCATGCCCGAACTGAATCCAAGAATATACACATAATACGAATCGCGGCACGTCGCCGACCAATAACTGCCCCGTGTGCCGGCGTAATAAACATCCTTGCCATAACGATAACCGGCTGCCGGCAAGAAAACGGCTCCTTGCTGCTCTAACGCTGCCCACTCCACAGCCGTGTACTCATTACACTGAAAACTGTTGTCGAAGTCGCTTGTGTAACAGTCGGTTTCGGGTATAAAGCCCTTGGTTGTCGCCACATTAAGGGACACGCCGGCCGGCTTTTCCCACGCATCGGGCAAAATCACCAAACCATTGACGCCATTCACTTTGGCCAATGCGAACAACTTATCGGCGTGCGGCCGACCAAAAAACAGATAAACCCACTCGTCGTGCGTCAAAGTGCGCCATGCACCGGCGGCACCGGCTATTTTATTCACGCCCCAATCGTAAGACGTACCGGCAATATCTTTCACGCCATCGCCATAATCCTCCTCGGCCGTCGATACCATAAACGGAAATTTGTAATTGTAACCACTTGTGCCCCAACCAAATAAATCAATCCAACCTTTGTTCATCGGCGAAATGTTGCCATTATCTTTCCCGACAATATCATACTGATGCGCAGCGAAACGCCAACTATCGGTGGCGGCACAATATTGCAAATTGCCCGGCGCAAACGCAACCTGTCGAGTAGGTGAAACCGAAAAAGCGGCAGACACAGGTTGTGCCTCGAGCACAACACCCGCCAAACAACACAATACAATAATTCCTAAAACTTTTTTACCCATATTTTTACCTTAAAAGACCTAAAACCTTAAAACAAATTTGCCATTCTGATGGCAGTTATCGCACCTTCCACACCTTTGTTGCCCAACGATCCGCCGGCGCGGTCGAGTGCCTGCTGCATCGTGTTGGTGGTCAGCACACTGAAAATAATCGGAACACGATATTTCTCATCAGCATTCAACGCAGTAATGCCTTGCGTTACCCCATCACACACGAAATCGAAATGCGGCGTGTCGCCACGAACAACACACCCGATGACAATCACGGCGTTCACCGATGCTTGCTCGCGCAAAATCATCTTCGCGCCAAATGTCAATTCGAAAGTGCCCGGCACATGTTTCACCACAATGTTTTCCGGTTTGACGCCATTGGCAATCAAAGCATCAACAGCGCCATCCAACAAGCGAAAAGTAACTTGTTCGTTCCAATCGGCCACAACAATGGCGTAGTGCTGATTTTGGACATCTTGTTTGTCGGGCATGGCCGTTGCATCGTAGTCCGACAGATTGTGATATTTCGTTGCCATCTTGTTTTTTTTATTGTGAAACAAAAAACCGTTCCGAACGGATGTCCAAAACGGTTCTATCGTATTTTACGCACGTTTATTCATCCAATGAGGCAGCACGCACAATGTATTTTTCGATGTCGGCAGCCTCTTGCGATTGAAAATATTTCTCTTTGACGATTGTGTACACTTTCACGGCTTTGGCATATTCGCCAAGTGCCTCGTAGGCCAAGCCGGCTTTTTTCAGCGCACGTGGTGCTACCAAGGCACTTTCGCTATCTGCAGCCTTTTCGAAACATTTTGCAGCCTTTTTGTACTCTTCCAGATTGCAATACGCATCGCCTTGCAGCATGCGGGCAGCCGGAGCCAAATTGACCGACGAGTTATCAAATTTAGCCAAATAATCGACAGCGGTGTCGTATTCGCCAAGTTGATAAGCGCAAACACCGGCATAATAGGCAGCCAATTCGCCGGCATCGGTCATGCCATAGTCATCGACAATGGCAGCAAAACCATCGAACGACTCATCGCCACGCAGCGCCAATTCGTACTGATCGTTTTCGAAAGCGGCAACAGCCGGCAGCAAAGCCTCTTGCGCCTCTTGTGCGCGCGGAGCCAAATAGTAGGTGTTGAAAAGTATCACAGCCACCACTACAGCCACCACCACAGCCACACCGATAACGAGTTGTTTGCGATATTGTTCAATAAATGCTTCGGATTTACTCAATGCTTCCTGCACATTCTCCAAGTGAACATCTTCCTGTTCTTTTTTCTTTTGAGCCATAATTATTTGATTATTAATTTATTACAAAAATACCGGCACAATGCGCCACACGCATTGTATGCTTTACGTTTTCAATTTGCAAAGATACAATTTTTTATTGAAACTACCGCACAAAAAAAGTGTTTTTTGTACAAATACTTCCATTTTTATCTTTTTTAGGCTTTTCGACACGCATGGACTCTACTCGCCACGCCACAAACGGCACACTTGAGCCACTTTGTCGGTCATCGATTGCTGTGCATCAATCCAATGAATGGTAAATCCACGCCGTTCCATACCGCGAAACCACGTCATTTGGCGTTTAGCAAACTGATGGATGGCTATTTCGAGTTGCCGCACCATCTCGTCGAATGTCAAATGGCCGAGTACATAGTTTGTAACAAACTTATACTCAAGCCCATAGTACAACAAATTTTCGGGTGGGATGCCTGTGGCCAATAGGTGTCGCACCTCGTCCACCAACCCTTCATCGAGACGGGTGCGTAGCCGTTTCGATATTTTTGCACGGCGCACATCGCGTTCGACAGCCACACCGATTATCAACGAGCGCAGGTGCGGTAAATCGGACTCTATCTGCGGATGTTCTCGGTAATAGTCGGCTATTTCGATGGCGCGCACGGCACGTTTTACGGTATCGACGTCCGTCGTGTTGTGCAGCGTTTTATACGTTTGCAGCAGAGCGGTCAGTTCCGCCAAAGTTTTGCCCGCAAGTTGCTGCCTTAACGACTGATTTTCAGGCACTTCCACAAGTTTATAGCCATTCAGTACGGCTTCGACATACAATCCGGTGCCGCCGCACAACACCGGCACGTGCCCATGTTGGCGCACCGTGGCATAAGCCGCTGCAAAATCGCGTTGATATTCGTACAGATTGTATTTGTAACCGGCATCGACAATATCAATCAGATGGTACGGAATAGGCTGACCAGCGACGACATAATCGGCCAAATCTTTGCCGGTGCCGATAGTCATGCCCCGATAGACTTGTCGCGAGTCGGCGCTGATGATTTCACCGTCGAGTGCGGCCGCCACTTGTGCCGCCAACGCCGTTTTGCCCGAGGCTGTCGGCCCGATGATTGTCAGTATGTCGTAATGTGATTGCTGCATGTCAGTTATCAACAGAAACTGCATCCAAAGCGTTTGTGTCCGCCGAATGCAGTTGATCGAGTAATGTATGTACGAGTCGGGCTTATCCTTTCAGGCGTTGTTCCAACTCTTTGACACTCATTCTGAAATTTTTATCCGTATCCATCAAATCGTTCACTACACTGCAGGCGTGCAACACCGTGGCGTGGTCGCGGCCGCCGATGAGTTTTCCGATGACCGACAACGAACTTTTGGTGTATTGTTTCGACAGATACATGGCCACTTGGCGTGCCGTAGCGATTTCGCGTTTGCGAGTTTTCGACATCACGGCATCGAGCGGCAACGCAAAATAATCGCACACCATGTCGCGAATTTTTTCGACTGAGATGACGTTTGGTGTGGCAGCCACCACTTTGCCGACCACTTTTTCGGCCAGAGCCAAGTCGATGTCCTCGTCGGTGAGTGTGGCGTGTGCCAGCAACGACACCAGCACGCCTTCCAAGTTGCGCACGCTGTCGGTTACATTGGCGGCGATATAATCGATAACCTCTTCCGAGATTTCCAAACCGTCTTTATAGATTTTGCTTTTCAGAATAGCCTTGCGCAGTTCGAAATCGGGCATTTCTATTTCGGCGCTCAATCCCCATTGGAAACGTGTGAGGAGGCGTTCTTCCATGCCTTCGAGCGAGCCCGGCGCGCGGTCGCACGTCATGATGATTTGTTTGCCGTTTTGATGCAAGTGGTTGAATATATGGAAGAAGGTTTTTTGCGTACCTTGTTTATCCATAAATTCGTGAATATCGTCCAAAATCAGCACATCGATATTGCTGTAGAAGTTCAGAAAATCGTTCGTTTCGTTGCGGCGTACGGCATCGGTGTATTGAATTTGGAATAAGTTGGCCGACACATACAACACGCGTTTTTCCGGGTAGAGTTGTTTGGTCATCATACCGATGGCATTGACCAAGTGTGTTTTGCCGACGCCCGATTTGCCAAACAAAAAGAGCGGGTTGAAAATGGTTTTTCCCGGTTCGTTGGCGATGCTGATGCCTGCTGCGCGAGCCAATTTATTGCTGGTTCCTTCGATGAATGTATTGAAGTTGTAGGCCGCGTTCAGTTGCGGGTCGATGTCTTGTTGCACGACCGGTTCAAAGGGGTTGATGCCGGATTTTACGATTTTATCGGGCACACGTTCGGCTACTACGGTTTTGTCTTCGGCGGGGATGGTGGTTGTTGCCGCCTTATCGACCATAATGCGGTAAAGGAGTTTGGTGCCTTCGCCCACTTCGCGATAGAGCGTTACGCGCAGCAATTCGGCAAATTTTTCTTCGATATATTCGTAGAAAAACATGCTCGGCACTTGCAGTACAAATTCTCCGTTTTCGTATTTCAGCGGCACAATAGGTTCAAACCATGTCGAATACGCGGCTTCCGAGATATTGTCCTTGATTACTTTCAAACATCTATTCCACAGTTCTTGGGGTGTCATCATCGTTGTAAAAAATGTAAAAATACGGTTGTTTATATCTTTTCAAAAAAATTATCAACAGGTTTTCGGGTGCAAAGGTCGCACTCTTTTTTCAATAAAAAAAACGGTCTCTTTTTTTGAGTTTTTTCGCCGTTGTCTAAACCTTTTATTTTCAGGTGCTTAAAACGGATTTCTGATTATCAGTGCATTAACCATAACGAACTGATTTTCAGCGAATAACATTTATAAACTATTTCGTGATGCGATGGTCGGTGAACAACCCGAAACTACCTAAAACTTGGGCAGTTTTGGGCTGTTTTTGTGTAAGATGCGCGAAAAAGATTTTTTTTCGTTATTTAGATTTCGTCTAAATTAAAACGCCCTAAAAACGTCATTTCTTATTCTTCTTTTCCCGGGCACCGAAGAGCGAAAAATGCACATATCGTTTCGGGTTGGCCTTCAAATCGACCACAAGTTCGTTGACACTGCCGACGGTTGTGTTCAGATTGTCGTAGAGGGCGTTGTCGTTCATCAGTTTGCCGATGGTGCCTTCGCTCGAGTTGAGTTTTTCGGAGAACACTTGCAGGTTGTTCACCGTGTGGTCGATGCGTGCAAAGAGTTCGGCAAATTCGATTTGTCGCAGGTCGCCTGACACTTTTTTCAGGTCGCCGGTTACGGTGTTAATGTCCGACATAATGCCCGGCAGTTGTGTATTCATCACGCGTTTCAGTTGTGCCGACGACACTTGCAGGTCGGCTGTGATGCGTTCTACCGATTTCAGGCTGTTTTTGATTTCGGGCGAAGCCACCAGCGAGTTGACCGATTCGAGCACCGAATCGACGTGTGAGATGGTGCCTTCGAGGCGCGGCACGAGTTGTCCGACCACAGCCATCAAGCCCGGCGCTACGTCCGACGGCACGGTGTCGCCCACGGCATGCAGTTCGGTTTGGTTGCCATAGACGATGTCGATGACTTTGCCGCCCATCAGTCCGTCGTCGCGCAGGAGCATGGTCGAGCCCAACGGCAGGCGGATGGCGTCGTCCACCAAAATGGTAACCACGAATGGATGTTCCAACGTGAAATCGTATGTTATTTCGGTTACTTGTCCCACTTTGTAGCCGCGCACGACCACATTGTTCGACACGACAAGTCCGTCCAAGTTGTCGAATTCGGCATAATAGCGATTGCTTGGTGCAAATATGTTGATGCCTTTCAGAAAATTGAGTCCGAAAATAATGCACACCACGGCTGCGATGAACGACAAGCCGATTTTCACTTCACGCGTAAAGATTTTTTTCATCATAACTATTTTTTTTGAAATGTTTATATGCTATTTTTTTGACGATTTGACGGTTGAATTAATCGTTTTTGCCTCTTGGAGCGTAATTTTTTTTCCTTTATAAAAGGCCACGATAAATGCTTGCGGGAATTTGCCGCTGATTTCGGCTTTTGTTTTTTGGATGACTCCCAAATTGGTATTTTCGCCGTAAGTATATTTGTAAGCGCCGTTTTCCTCGTAGTAATCGCACTTCAGTCCTTTGAAACGCGAGTCGTCGGGGTCGGTTATGGGTTGGCTTGTGGTGAAAATTTGCAGTTTGTACACTGCTTTTACGCCCGGTTCTATTTCGACCGATAAGGTTGGTGCGGCGGGTTTGGTGGCGGGCGCAGCAGGTTTGGTGGTTGTTTTGGTCGGTGCCGACTGTGTAGCGGGCTCCACATCGACGATGGAAACACTATTTTTGCGGTCGAATTCGTGTTTGTAGCGTGCGAACGCTTTGTAGATGGCGTTTGCCAATTCGCGGTTTCCGTTGTCGGAGAGCAGATATTTTTCTTCGTCGGGGTTGGATATAAAGCCGAGTTCGATGAGCACGCTCGGCATTTTTGTTTGGTGCAACACCCAGAAGTTTTCTTGGCGAACGCCGCGATTGTAGCGTTTCAGTTCGATAAATTCGTCTTGTATGTAAGCAGCCATTTCGATGCTTTGATCGCTGAATTTGGATTGCATAAATTCGAACATGATGTACGATTCGGGCGAGCGCGGGTCGAAGCCTTGATAGCGTTCTTTGTAGCCGTCCTCGAGCAGTATGACCGAGTTTTCGCGTTTTGCGACTTCGAAGTTGGCATCCGATTTAGCCAACCCGATGGTATAAGTTTCGGCACCGCAGGCGGCAGTTGTTTTCGAGGCGTTGACGTGTATGCTAACGAACAGATCGCCATTGGCGCGGTTGGCGATGGCCGACCGATCCTGCAACGGGACAAACACATCATCGTCGCGCGTGAATACGACCTTTACATCGTTCATATTTTCGCGCACCAAGCGTCCAAATTCTTTGGCCACGCGCAGGTTGATGTCTTTTTCGCGACCACGTTTGCCAAGCGCTCCGGGGTCTTTGCCGCCGTGTCCGGCATCGATGACAACGGTAAACTGTTTGGCCGACGCTCCGGCGACCAACGTCAGCAAACACAATAATATGCAAACAAATCGTTTCATGTCATTATAAGCAACAGGCTTTCGTGATTATTAACCTTTTTTGTGCAACGTTTTTCGGCATTTTAGCATTATACATAATGCACGACTTTCAGTTGCAAAAGTACGCATTTTTGGCGAGATTGACGACAAAAAACTATTTTTTTACATAATTTATTACAAAGACAGCCAAAGTTTGCGCAAAAAGTTATACCTTTGTAAAATGTGCCAAGCAGGCATTATATATATTATAAAGCATTGATATTCAAAAGATTACATTTAGCAATAAGTCTTTTGACGGTTGTTTTTTTATGCGCACGCGCGCAGGAAAGCACGCCGCGCGACTCGTTGCACACCTTTGAGAATGCCGTCGATACGGCGTCGAGCCACGCTGCAGCGAGCGACACGACCCTGCGCATCGAGGCTTCGCGTCCGCAAAAAAAGAGCGATATCGATGCTCCCATTCGTTACAAATGCAACGACTCCATCGTTTTTTATGGTACCGGCAATGGTTTTCTGTTTGGTCAAGGCAATGTGCGCTACGAGCAGTCGCGCCCCATCGAACTCGAAGCCGATTTTATCCGTATGAACATGGACAGCAGCACAGTGTATGCCAGCGGCAGTGTCGACAGCCTTGGCAACGAGAACGGTTTGCCGGTGTTCAAAGACGGCGACCAACCCTATTCGTCGAAAGAGATGTCGTACAACTTTAAGACCCGCCGCGGTTTCATTCGTGGTGGCGTAACGCAGCAAGGCGAGGGTTACATTGTGGCCGACAAAGCCAAACGGCTCGAGAACGAAGAGATGTATATGCAAGGCGGCAAATACACCACTTGCGACAATCACGACCATCCGCACTTTTACCTGCAACTGACCAAAGCCAAAGTGAAGCCGGGCAGTTACATTGCCGCCGGTCCGGCCTATTTGGTGATGGCCGATGTGCCGTTGCCGTTGGCAGTGCCGTTCGGATTTTTTCCATTCACGTCGAAATATTCGTCGGGCATCATCATGCCTTCGTACGGCGACGAGATGGAACGCGGTTTGTTTTTGAAGAACGGCGGTTACTATTTTGCCATCAGCGACCATATCGACCTTGAATTGACAGGTGAAATTTACACGAAAGGCACTTGGGGCGTTCAACTTGGCAGCACCTACGCCTTGCGTTACAAATTCAGCGGCAATTTTCGTGCCAGTTATCGCGAAGACGTTTACGGCGAAAAAGATATGCCCGACTATGCCAAATATCGCAATTTCAAACTATCGTGGCAGCATCGTCAGGACCCGAAGGCGAGCCAATTTGCCACGTTTTCGGCATCGGTGGATTTCACTACCAGCGGTTATAACCAAAGCAACGTGAACAACTATTACAATCCGGCGGAGCAGTCGAAAAACATTACGAGTTCGAGTGTGAACTACACGCAGCGTTTCCCCGAAAGTCCGTGGAGCATATCGGTGAATGCGTTGGTGTCGCAGCGTTCGCAGGACTCCACCATTTCGTTGACATTGCCGAACTTGACGGTAAACATGAGCCGCGTCTATCCGTTCAAGCGCAAAAATCCGGTGGGCAAAGAGCGTTTCTACGAAAAGATTGCGTTGTCGTACAACATGACATTTGCCAACAGCATCACGTGCAAGGAAAGTCAATTTTTGACATCGAATTTTGCGAAAGATTGGAAAAACGCCATCAATCACAAGTTGCCGATAACGGCTTCGTTTACGCTGTTCAAATATCTGTCGATAACGCCGAGTTTCACGTTTCAGGACAGGATGTATTTCACCAAAGTCAATCGCTCGTGGGACAAGCAGTTGCAGCAAGAGGTTTTGGACACGGTCAGCGGTTTTTACAACGTGTACGATTTTTCGGCGGGCATCACCATGCAAACCAAGTTGTATGGTTACTACACGCCCATCCGCAAGTTGTTTGGCGACAAAGTTGACCGCATTCGTCATGTGATGACGCCGTCTATTTCGTTCAACTATCATCCGGATTGGGGCGATAAGATGTGGCATTTCTACGAGAGTTACGACAAAGTGTTGGTCGATAAAGACAACGCCGACAAGATTCGGCACGAAACGGTCGTTTATTCGCCTTACTCCGGCGGTATGTATGGTGTGCCGGGGCGCGGCATGCAGGCGGCGTTGAATTGGTCGCTCAGCAACAATGTCGAGATGAAAGTGAAGGACAAGAAAAAGTCGGAAGAGAGCGGCACCACGCAATACAAAAAAGTCAGCATCATCGACAATTTCACCATTTCGGGCGGTTACAACTTTGCAGCCGACTCGTTGCGTTTACAAAATTTCAGCACAAGTTTGCGCATCAAACTGACCAAATCGTTCTCGTTGAACTTAGCCGGTTCGTGGGATCCTTACAAATACGGGCTAAACGAATACGGCAATCCGGTGCGCATCAACGAACTGCGCAACTTCCCGCGTTTTTTGGGCACGGGCACATCGTTTCAGTACACGTTCGACAACAACACATTTAAGAAAAAAGACAAGAAAACGCGCGACGACGACACCGACGACCCGATGGAAGAAGGCGTCAACTTCAACATGGACGAGCCGTCGAACATCGACAAGGAGGCGCAGCGCGACAAATCGGCCAACACAACAGCTGACGACGAAGGTTACACCAAACCCGAGGTGTCGTGGAGTTTCACCATCAACTATTCGGTAGCGTGGCGCACAGGCAGCAATTTCGACTACGAAATGATGGATTACAAACGCGAATGGACGCACAACCTAAGTTTTTCGGGGCACGTCAATCCCACGCCAAAATGGAGTTTGAATTACAGTGGTTCGTTCGACCTGAAAGCATTAGAAGTAACGCAGATGACATTTTCCATCGTGCGCGACCTACATTGTTGGCGACTATCGGCCAGCGTATCGCCGTTCGGGCGCTACAAATCGTACATGGTAACCATCGGTGTCAACGCATCGATGCTACAGGATTTGAAATACGAGAAACGCAGCGACAACAGTCGTAACTCAACATGGTTCTAACAAAAAACATTTATAAACCCACAAAAAAACTTTCACAATGAAAATTGAAAACAACCTACTCGTAGCCGTCGATTACAAGTTATTCGTAAAAAACGACGATGGCAGCATGGAACTGATGGAAGAGACCACCATCGACCAACCATTGAAATTTTTCTTCGGATTGGGTATGATGCTCCAGAAATTCGAAGACAATCTGGCGGGACTCGCTGCCGGCGACACATTCGATTTTATGATTCCGTGTGCCGACGCTTACGGCGAATACGACCAAGCCAGCGTCATTGACCTGCCGCGCAAGATTTTTGAAATTGATGGCAAAATCGATGAAAAAGGAGTCTATCCGGGTGCCATTGTGCCACTTGTCGATAGCGAAGGTCAGCGCATCAACGCCGAAGTAGTAGAAGTGAAAGCCGATGCGGTTACCGTCGATTTGAATCACCCGCTGTCGGGCGAAGACCTTTACTTCAAGGGCACCGTATTGGACGTGCACGAGCCCACCGAAGAAGACCTTCGCACCATGTCGGGCGGTTGCGGATGCGGCTGTGGATGCGACTCGTGTGGCGGCGGATGCGAAGGTGGTTGTAACGGAGGTTGCTGCTAAACGCCATGAGCAACACATTCGGACATATTTTTCGCCTGACGACCTTTGGCGAATCGCACGGCACAGCCATCGGTGGCATCATCGACGGCTGCCCCGCCGGCATCGACATCGATACGGCATTCGTGCAAGCCGAACTCGACCGCCGCAAGCCCGGGCAATCGTCCATCACGACGCAACGACACGAAGACGACCGCATCGAATTTTTGTCGGGCATATTCGAGGGCAAGACCACTGGTGCGCCCATCGGGTTTTGCATCGCCAACGCTGACCATCGCAGCGCCGACTACGACCATCTGAAAAACGTCTATCGTCCCGGCCATGCCGACTACACCTATCAGCAAAAATACGGCATACGCGACTATCGTGGTGGCGGGCGCGCCTCGGCACGCGAAACCGCCACGCGCATCGTAGCCGGCGCCATTGCTAAACTTGCACTACGCGCCATCGGCATCGACATTACGGCATACACAACGCAGATAGGCAACGTCGCGATAACCAAAAATTACCACGAACTCGACCTGACACAGGTCGAGAACAACATTGTGCGCTGCCCGGATGCAGCGGCAGCCACGCAAATGGTCGAACTCATCGACGCATGTCGGCGCCAAGGCGATTCGATAGGCGGCATCGTACAATGTGTCATCAGCGGCACACCGGCAGGACTCGGCGAACCCTTGTACGGCAAACTACAAGCCGAATTGGCCTACGCTATGCTGTCGATAAATGCCGCCAAGGGATTCGACTACGGCAGCGGTTTCGAGCAGGTAGCGCAAACCGGCAGCAGCCTCAACGATACGTTCTACACCGACCACGACCGCATCGGCACACGCACTAACTTTGCGGGCGGCATACAGGGTGGCATATCAAACGGCGCCGACATCTATTTCCGCGTGGTGTTTAAGCCGACACCCACCATCAGCAAAGCGCAGCAAACCATCGACATGGGCGGCAATGCCGTAGAATTGGCAGCACACGGCCGCCACGACGCTTGTGTGGTGCCGCGCGCCGTACCTGTGGTCGAAGCCATGGCAGCCATCGTGCTGTTCGATGCCTATTTGCAAAACCGAAGCGCCACCCTATAATGCGAAATCAACGGGCGCAAAAAAATGAATTGGTTTGGATTAACATTCGCAAAAAAAGCATAACTTTGCAACCAAGAAACGCGTTACACCATAATTATTATATAAGATGACACGGCAGAAAGTTTTGCAATGGCTCGTTTGGGTACAGATAGCAGCGGCTATACTTGTGCCTGTTCTGCCCGTGCCGGCACAGACCTGTCCAAATGGTACGTTGTTGTTCAAGGAGGATTTCGGCGGTAACTCGGTTGACGACCCGCACATTTCGACCACGCCGATAACGGCCATGGACAAGGCTTACAAACAAAACACATCCGGTAAATATCCTTCTATATCGTCCGGTCGTTACCTTGTTACCAAAAAAGGGTACGCCAACGGCGACACCACCTCCTCAAATCCATATTCGCAGTGGTATATTCAGGACGACCACACCTATCCGAACGATTATACACGCGGTTATTTTTTGCAAGTGGACGGAAAAGATGGCGCACACACCTTCTACAGCACCGAACTGACCGGTTTATGTGCCGATGCCCAACTCTATTTCTCCGCCTATGTGGCCAATGTGTTCACTTACTATCAGCAGAGCCAGCGCACATTGATAGGTCGTCACACTGTGGAGCCCAACCTCCTATTCGTCATCAGCGATGCCGAAACCGGTCAAGAATTTATGCGTTCCACCACAGGCCCCATTGCGCCTGATGCGACCCTGCCGGAGTTAGGCGATTGGCGCAAATCGTCCACTTGGCACCAAGTAGGCGTATCATTGAGAATACCGACAGGGGTTAACGCCGTCAAATTAACTATATCCAACAGTGCAGAAGGAGGAATCGGCAACGATTTTGCCCTCGACGACATCGAAGTGCGCCTTTGTCTGCCGCCGGTGAGTGTAGCCGCCGCCGACACCATTTGCAGTGGCGGCACCACCACATTCGAAGGTACATTCACCAACAACGGCACCTTCACCGAACCGCTCGCCTACCGCTGGCTTTACAGCGCGACGGGCAATCTGACATCGCAGGACGATTGGGCAACCATCGGCAGCAACAGCAACAAACTCACGTTGGAGAACACCACGCGGTCGAACGAAGGTTATTACCGTTTGGCCGTAGCCTCGCAAGATGGGCTCGACCGTATAAACTGCCGCGCCATGAGCGACCCTATTCACTTGTTTGTCAGGGATATACGCAGCGAGATAACCGATACTATATGCGCCGGCGAGAGTTATCGGTTCAATGCACGCACACTCACCGCCACGGGCACCTACATCGACACACTGACAACACTATTTGGTTGCGACAGCATCGTAACCCTGAAACTGCATGAGCGGCACCTACATCGACACACTGACAGCCATCTCGGGCTGCGACAGCATCGTAACCCTGAATCTGCAAATACGGTCGGAAATTCGTTCCATTCTCTACAAAGAACTATGTCACGGCGATTCGCTGCTGTTCGCCGGGCATTTCCGCACGCAAAGCGGCACCTACAACGACACACTGAAGGCAGTGTCGGGTTGCGACAGCATCGTAACCCTGAATCTGCACATCAAGCCGGAGATTAGAACTACACTTGAACAAATGCTGTGCTACGGCGACTCGATGCTGTTTGGCGGCAAATATCGCACACAAAGCGGAATCTACACCGACACACTGACGGCAGCATCGGGCTGCGACAGCATCGTAACACTGAATCTGCACATCAAGCCGGAGATTAGAACTACACTTGACCAGATGCTTTGCTACGGCGACTCGATGCTGTTTGGCGGCAAATATCGCACACAAAGCGGCACCTACATCGACACACTGACAACACTATTTGGTTGCGACAGCATCGTAACCCTGAATTTGCACATCAAGCCGGAGATTAGAACCACACTTGACCAGATACTGTGCTACGGCGATTCGCTGCTGTTTGGCGACAAATATCGCACACAAAGCGGCATCTACACCGACACACTGACGGCAGCATCGGGCTGCGACAGCATCGTAACACTGAAACTGCATGTGAGCGACGAAATACGAACGCCCCTCTATAAAAAATTGTGTTACGGCGACTCGTTGCTGTTTGGCGGCAAATATCGCACACAAAGCGGCACCTACATCGACA
>SFDZ01000019.1 GCA_004557405.1 Bacteroidales bacterium | reverse complement strand
GTCGGAAAACATATTACTTTCAGGTAGGTATCTATTTCAGGGCTATAGTCGATTATCTCCAGTATTTCCCCGTAAAGCGTCGCACGCTCGTAGCTCCGCAGCCATTTGGAATCCATGTTGCTGAACAGACTGCCAAAGGAACTGTCGACGAGCTGATCCAGCGGCATTTTTTCAAGTTTTGCCAAAACCAGTTCTTTTGCTTCGTTATTTTCGTCTATTTGTGCCGTGTTATTAATACCTTCTCCTATAGAAGTACCAATAGTGGCTCCTTTATCTTTATCTTTCAACTGGCGACGTAGTTCTTCAATTACAGACTTCAACTCTTCATTTTTTTTCGCTAAAGAAATAACTAAATCAGTAGTATCTCTAAAAATTGTATTCCAATCATCTTTTGAAAACGGAATGTTTGCATCAGAGGAAACAACTGCCAAAATTTGAGAAATATCATTGGTGCTATTGATATACAACGTATTTCCGTCGCGTAGGTATTCACCATTTGCATATTCATAGATCCTAATAGTTGTCCCATCTAATTTAACATATCTACCATAAGAAGGCATTTTTCCTTCATACAAAAAGATTTTAAGTGGCGTACCAATTGACCATCTCTTATATTCATCATCATCCCATTCTACCGAATTCGATTTCAATTTGTCAAAATCCCAACATTCACTTGCAAAACTTTGATTCGTTTTACAAATAAATCGTAGAACATCTATTCGATTCAATGTAAAAGGACTTGATTGGGTAATTGACCATTCCAAGAATGATCTATTACATTCATTATCAGTAATCGTATATTCTTGTTTTTCGTTATCAAGAAATTTTTGACGACGAATCAATTCACTACAAAAGGAGTCTTTATAGCCAAAATGCTTTATAAAAGATCTTTTTTTGCCGTCTTCACCGATCCAATTTTCAATGGCTTCATCAGCTTGTTCACACTCAAGTGTTAATTGTTTTGCAAATAAGTATATCTTTTTATCTGCATATCCCTTAAATGGATGTACATAAGCATCGACAACATCAACTATTTGGTCTTTTTCTTGTGCTTCTTTAAACAGATAATCAACAAAACTTACATAATCTGCAATATCCGAATAGGTACCTAGATTAGGGCTATAACCATCATTCCGATATCCTGAACGTAGCATTATAAATAATCTTTGTGGATTTGTATAAGTATTGCTGGCGCGTAACATATTATAAATCTCCTCGATAGCCATTTCATTCTTTTTAAAGAGATCAGGCACAGAAGGAAATTTCGCTGCAATTCTCGATAATGTATCAGAAGTTTGCATATGAGGCAAAATATCTGACAAACTCATAACAATATCGGCTATAGACCGGCCTTTAAATTGTTTTATGGTAATTGTGTCTGCATAAGAATATTGCCTTAAAGTTTTATTGCCAATAACAATCTTATCCTTTAAAATTTCGGCATTTCTTTCACTATTTATGGATAATTTCAAAACACGGTATTCAAAAGATGATGGCAAATAGTCTTTATCTACATCTAAATAGATTGCAGGTAATCTCCTCAAATATGTTTCTTGACTTCCTTTTCTTGCCTCAATAATGGTTAATAAACTCTCATTTGCTCCATAGTTATTTAAAAGTCTTTCAGTAAAACTATCTGTCCAATCTCTTTCAAACTGGGCAAATAACGTATCCATAGCCGTAACTTTATCATCACTTATAGACTGTATTATCGCATGATAGTTATTCCATACTATTTCTTCGAATACTCTATTCGAAGGGACTAAGAGTCTATCAAGTCTGTGAGAATATTCATTTTTGTTAATAACATATTGGCTCATCCATAATGGGTATGTTGCCTCATAAGGAAGCATTTGTTTCATTATTGATAAAGAACCATTTTGGTTATTAAATATACGCATATTCTTGATTGTCTCATCACCTATTCCATCAAATTTTGAAGTAACAAGACGTATCTTTTCCTCGCGAGTTAATGAAACGTTAAATATTTTGCCACAAACGATATGGAAAATATATCCCTCATTTTTCTTCTGCAGATGTCTCCATAATGGATGATTTTCATTAAACACCTCATTAGTACACTCAAACCCTAATTTTTCAAGTACATCTTTAATCTGCGCGGTATTGTCGGATAACAAAATAAGGTCATCATTTGAAATAATCTCATTCCATGTCTTGTGACCTGATTTTGTAGAAAAGAATTTTAAACATTTCAGTTTTTCAGCAAAGTCACCAGCACACTCAACCTCTCTCAATTCTTCGAGTAAAGAATCAATGAGTTCTGGATGATTATCAATCCACTTATTCCATTTGTCAACAGAGCCATCTTTAATAAGCCCTTTTATATCTCTCACTTGTAGACCTATACGTGTTGTGTCCATTGCTGCGCGTTGCCAAAGACTGTCTTTATCTTTATCATAAATAAACCAATCGTAGTTAGCACCTACTTCACTTGGAGACAACATTAAAGAAGTACCCTTAATCTTTACCTCAATTGATGGTCTAAATGATTTATTACACGTAGGGATATTATGCTTGATGTATTCCAATAATGGTTGGTAGAACACACTCTCCAACCAGCTGTTATTTGATTTTATAGGCCGATCAGAGAGAAGTATTGAAATAAATAATTGAAGATATTTCTTTATATCTGTTTGCTTGTACTCTTCTAGTTTCTGTTTGATAAACTCTGCCATTGAGGTTAGAATCGTCTTATTATGTTCAGAGCAATCCAAACTTCGACGACTCGTACTGATACCAAATGTGTCGCAATGTAGGAACAAAGCGAAACTATTAATTTCATCACTAATAGGGAAGAACTTATAGAAATTTGGTGAGTTCTTTAGAGTGAACAATTCCGACAAATCTTTGACATCAACAAATGGAATATAGCCAAATGAATATTTAACATCATATTCTCTATATTTTTCATCAATAGTTAGACGCTGAAATGATTCAGAACCAGCAGCAATATAACCATCCTCAATATTCAGTTCTTTTTTTAATATTTCCTTACCATTAACACATAGAGATGACATTTTTTTTAATGTATTCATTGAATAGGACAGACTACCACTTAGTTCGTTATAGTCATTATCAAGAACCGATTTCTTCCCTTTGCCAAGACGTAAAAAGAAAATAGAACCTTGTTCAAAATTTATTCCTTCTTCATCTAAATATGAATCCAGACATTGCTTGGCGTAAGACTGGCATTCCACTAATTCTTCTTTATGAAAGACAACTCGACTACGATGGTCAGTATCAAAAATAGTTTCTTCTACATCAGAAGGGAAATTGGTTAGTAAGATTTTCAACAAATAGGGTACATTGTCATCATGATTATTCAACAATTCAATAGATGACCCTGACAAGAAATCTAATAAATCCCCTCTTGTATTCCATGAAAAAATAATTGGACCACAATCTTTCTTCATAATCTCTTGTAGGCCATTATGTTCGCCTACCAAACGATGAATAATTTTGAAACCTACACCATATCGCCCTATCGAATCAGGACTGCGCTTTGTTGATTGCCCTTCATTAAGAATAGACTCAAGGCCTGCGTAAGTAAATTTTTCGCCGTTATTACATACCAAAAAATACTCATCATTCCAAAATGAGAAAAAGTGAGTAGATTTACAGTCTGCCGCATTTTGAACAAACTCGTAAATTGCTTGATTATCTTGCGCTAAATCAAGTCGAGGAGTCAAATATCCCGCGATATCATCTTTAATTCCATGGAACAAGTTAAAAAAACCATGGGTATGAGTATTCCCTTCGTCATACCCATACCCCATAAAATTCTCATCCACTTCAGACCGATGCTCTTTTTCTTTAACCCACTTTCGAAATTGTTTCGAGCTATTGACCTTCATATTCTACTCCTTCTTTTCTGGTTCAATATAGTCAGTAAGAATTTTTATTCGTTGTTGTTTTCCATCTACGACAGCAATATAATCACCAGATTTCTTTATCAAATCCTTAAAACTACGAAAGCTAGATAAAACTTTATTTAAAACAAGAGCACCATCAATTGTATAGACTGAAACATGATTAAATTTAGAAGTATCAACTCTCAACAAGTTAGATTCCTCTAATTCTACTACATCCGTATTTTGAAAACACGGAGGCATAGCCATAATCACGTCTGATGCGCTTAAAGCCTTGTAAGTTTCAACAGCATCAAACGGAACATATTTAATTTTTGCGGAAATTTCATTATAATCACCTTTGGGTGGTAAGGATGAATGAAAGAATGCAATTAACATATCCTTTACGATTCTTCCACTAACATAATATAAAGAGTTGGGAAATTCTACCACAAATGGATATAAAAAATCTTTGGAATAATTAGTCTGCATTTTACTTATTATCTCTGTTACTCCTTCCTCAAATACAACTCTCTGAAATTTTTTCGCATCTGAAAGATCTTCAGACCATTCCGGAGGGAATTCTGAATACTTCAACACTCCAGAACCAGATATTGTTAAAGTCCCGTCATTAGTAAATTTCCAAGTGAAGTCATGATTTTCTCCCATCACTCCTTCTGCAATTAATTCTGCCATAGTGTAAAATTTTTTGTTATAATATTATCTTCATAAAAAGCGTTTTAATACATCGCTATCCCCAAAAATTTTGCTCTTTGATTTATTGAAAGTTAGTGAGTTACGAGAATAGTTAGAGAAACGGACATGATTCTTTATCTTTTCACTCAAATATAGTTGAGTTTATTAAGTCACAATTCGTATTTAACCAATTAACCAATTTTCTCAGCCGTTCGTATTATAATGACATCGTTCGTATGTGCAACGAGAATCGTTATGTTAAGACATTAACCTGCAATAAACAATGTTCAAACTCATGATACTAAATTTGCCTTTACAGATACGAATACATTAGACTATTTGCCAACAAAACTAACTAGCAAGACGTCAAACATAATATTCGGTTGCAAAATTACACTTTTATTTCGAAAAACACAATTATGTGGGCTATTTTTTTTTACAAATATATGCTTTTTTTTATAAAAATAATACGCTTACTTTCTCAAATCATGTTTTATAACATACCGAAATCGCTTTATGAAATGGCATACACGATAATTGCTGGTTCGGGGGAGGATAGTGAAAAAGATGGCATTCACCACATTCAGCAATCCTTTCTTCGCGCTATTATCTCGCGGATGAGATGTTGGATAGCTGCTATCGGATGGTAGATAAGCATCCTGGGGCCTGACCATCGCATTACCATTCTGATACGCTCTTTCATATTCGGTCAATAGCAATGCACCGGACATTTCTTGCAGGTAGGCTTGTGCTCGCCATAACGGCATCTCTCGAGTCGGCTATGGGCATAATCCAACAGTTCCTTGCAGCTTGGGCATAGTTCGTCATACCCTTCGCATTTTCGGCAATACAGACGAATCATCTGTTCCACCACTCTCTTTTCTTCTTCTATTCGACTCATTCGTATCAAATGGATTTATTTACAATGAAGCATGTTTAAGACCGATTTAATAGATGCGTTACTTGTTTTGACACCTTGCGAGTTGTAAGGCATTCGCTATTGGATACCGCCCCAATCAAGGTCTTCTTATGCTGTTAAGTGTGTTGTGCAATCTGGCGCGTATGGACGGTGCCCTTTTTGCGGCCACCTATTTGACGCGACACACGCCCAACGACCCATCGAATTGGTACATCGCATCGCTGTATCGCGATTTGCAATCCGTCAAAGGCCGGCAACCACTCTACCCCGACAAACGGTTGTATGCCACGGCTGCCTATCATGCTGCCGACATGGGACGCAGCGGGCGCACCGGCCACACAAGTTCCGACGGAACCGATTTTGCCGACCGTGTGTATGGAAGTTTAGGTGAAAAAACATACATCGCCGAGAACTGCTCGTACGGCTACAACAACGACCAAGCGATAAACATTGTAGTGCAACTGCTGGTAGATGCCAACGTTCCGTCGCTCGGACATCGCAAAAACATTCTGAATCCCGATTTAAGTGCCATTGGAGTGGCCATTGCGCCACACTCCACCTACGAATATATGTGCGTGATGGATTTTGCCAAATTGGCCAACATCAGGCAATAGCCATCGCTACGACGGCTGATTGCCATTGCGTGATGGCGGGTTTCATTTACCACGCAAACAGCGGGTAATCGGTCATCATGCTATTAACCTGCCGACGCACTTTCGTTATAACAGATTCATTTTCAGTATTTTGCAGAACCTCATCGATTAAATCGACAATCACGGGCATCATATCTTCTTTCAGACCGCGTGTGGTGATGGCCGGTGTACCAAAACGCAAGCCCGATGTTTGGAAAGGCGATCGCGTGTCGAAAGGCACCATATTTTTGTTGGTGGTGATGTCGGCCGCTACCAAGGCTTTTTCGGCCACTTTACCGGTCAAGTCGGGGAATTTGGTGCGCAAATCGACCAACATCGAGTGATTGTCGGTGCCGCCCGAAATGATTTTGTAGCCTCTATCGACAAAGGCCTGCGCCATAGTGGCGGCATTCCGTTTCACCTGCTGCTGATAGGTCTTAAATTCGGGTTGCAGTGCTTCGCCGAAAGCCACCGCTTTGGCCGCCACCACATGTTCGAGCGGGCCGCCCTGCGTACCGGGGAACACAGCCGAGTCGAGCAACGCCGACATCTTTTTCACCTCGCCCTTGGGCGTGGTTTTGCCCCACGGATTTGGGAAATCTTCGCCCATCATGATGACGCCGCCACGCGGACCGCGCAACGTTTTGTGTGTTGTCGATGTTACGATGTGAGCATATTTCACCGGATTTTCGAGCAAACCGGCAGCAATCAAACCGGCCGGGTGCGCCATATCGACCATGAAAATGGCACCGATTTCGTCGGCCACGCGCCGAATGCGGGCATAGTCCCAGTCGCGACTATAAGCCGATGCGCCGGCAATAATCAACTTCGGGCGTTCGGTCAAAGCGACACGCTCCAATTGGTCGTAATCGACACGGCCGTCGGCCTCCTTCACGTTGTATTCGAGCGCATGGAACAGCAGTCCCGAAAAATTGACGGGCGACCCATGCGACAGATGTCCGCCATGCGCCAAATTCAGTCCTAAAAACTTATCGCCAGGCTGCAAACATGCCATAAATACAGCCATGTTGGCTTGTGCGCCCGAGTGCGGTTGCACATTAGCCCAGCATGCGCCATAAAGTTGTTTCAGGCGGTCGATGGCCAACTGTTCGGCCTGATCCACCACCTCGCAACCGCCGTAATAGCGATGTCCGGGATAGCCTTCGGCATATTTGTTGGTCAGTACCGACCCCATGGCGCGCAACACTTGGTCGCTGACAAAATTTTCAGATGCAATGAGTTCAATGCCTTTCAGTTGGCGTTGACGTTCTTGCTCGATGATGTCGAAAATTGCGGTGTCTGATTTCATAATGAGTCTATTTTGGGTTGTTTTTCTAATTTTCTATTTCGCCTTCGTAAACCAACGTAGCCGTTCCGGTCAGATAAATGTGGTTGTCATTTTTCCAAGCCACTTGCAAGGTGCCGCCTCGCAAGGTTATTTCGGTTTCGCGGTCGGTTTTGTTGTTCAGCACAGCGGCCGTCAGTGCGGCGCAAGCGCCTGTGCCACAGGCCATTGTTTCGCCGGCGCCACGTTCCCACACGCGCATCCGCAGATGTGTTCGGTCTATCACTTCGACAAATTCCACATTGGTGCGCTGCGGGAATAGTTCGCTGTATTCGATGGCTGCACCACGCCGTGCCAAATCCATTTTGTCGATGTCGGCGGCAAAAATAACCGTATGCGGATTGCCCATCGACACACAAGTGATGTCGTACACCTCGTCGGCTATAAACACTTGTTCATCAATCACTTGCTGTCTCGGTAAATCGACGGGAATGCGTTGCGTATCCAGCATCGGTTCGCCCATGTCGACGGTTACGCGTTCCACCCTATTGTGCGCATCGACAAACAAGCGCAAGGGGCGAATGCCGGCTTTCGTTTCGAGTGTCAATGCAGTTTTGTTCGTCAATCCGAAGTCGTACACATATTTTCCGATGCAACGGGCAGCATTGCCGCACATTTCGGCTTCGGAGCCATCGGCGTTGAACATGCGCATCCGAAAATCGCACGTTTCAGAAGGGAGAATCAGCACCAAGCCATCGGAGCCGATGCCCGTATGACGATCGCTCCACAAGCGGGCAAGCCGCTCGGGCTGTTCGAGTGTCTGCTGCAGGCAGTTGACGTAGATGTAGTCGTTGCCGATGCCGTGCATTTTTGCAAAACGGATTTTCTCTTTCATGCCAATCTATTTCTTTTTGCGCACGCTCCACCCGAAGCGACCGATTTCGTCGCCCAATTTATAGTAGTGTCCGTGCGAATAGGTTATCAACTTGGCTTCGTCGAGTTTGAAGGCGCCGGTTTCGGGGTCGATGAATTGTTCGTCGGCTTGCACATTGAGCACTTCGGCGATGAACATGTCGTGGCTGCCAAGCGGCAATATCTGTTTTACGCGACACTCTATCGACAGCGGTGCCTCGACCACGATGGGTGCGGCCACTTTTTCGCCGCGCTGCGGTGTAAGGCGCATTTCGGCAAACTTATTGTAGTCTTTGCCGCTACGCACGCCGCACCAATCGGTGGCAAACGCCATCGCCTCGTTGGTGAGGTTCAGTACAAACTCGCCCGTGCGTTTGATGATGTCGTACGAATGACGTTCGGGACGAATGGACACATAGCACATGGCAGGGTCGGAGCAGATGGTGCCCACCCAACTTGCTGTCATCACATTATATTCCTGTTCGTTGGCACCGCACGACACCAAAATGGCCGGTAGCGGATAAATCATTGTTCCGGGTCGCCACGATTGTTTCATATTTTTATGTCGGTTTTGAGTGTTTGTATCAAAAAAAACATTACAACTATTTGACGAATAAATCGGTAAATTCAAATTTTGTGGCGTCGAACAGGCCTTTGTCGGTCAGTTTTATCTCGGGAATAACGCTCAACGACATGAACGCCATGGTCATAAACGGCGCTTTGTATCGGCACCCCAAGCGTTCGGCAAAATTTTTGAGTTGGTAGTGACGTTTTGCCACACGCGCGCCATTGCGATACGACATCAGTCCGGCTATCGGCAGTGCCAATTCCACAGCGTCTTTGCCATCGACAACGACCAAACCGCCTTTCATCTCGATGATGGTGTTGATGGCGCACACGATGTCTTCGTCGGTGGCGCCAAGTGCAATGATGTTGTGCGAGTCGTGTCCGATGGTGGAGGCAATGGCTCCGCGCCGCAAGCCGAATCCGTGAATGAAACCCATCACCGGTTTGGCTTTCGAATGGCGCGACAAACACACCAATTTCAGCACATCGTGCGGAATGTCGGAAACGACCAAGCCGTTTTCGATTTTTGGTGTCATCAACATTTGCGTCGTCAGCAACGAGCCTTCGGTAGTGCCAATCACTTTGATATTACCTTCGTGTGCCGGCACTGCGATGTCGTCCACTGTAATCGGTTCAGCCAAGAAATGGTTCGGATAGTTTGTGTCGAGCGGTGTGTCGTCAATCACAATTTGTTCGGTACACAAGCCATCGTCCACCACATGGTAGCCATCGATGTAGGTTTCTTGCAGATTGAACTCTTGCAAATTGTCCACCACGATGAAATCGGCATTATCGCCCACTTGCAACAGACCGTGTTTCAGACCGTAGAGTTTCAGCGGCGTAACACACGCTGCAGTCAGCACATCCCACAATGGCAAGCCGCGATGAATGGCACGCCGGCACATAGCGTTCAGATAGCCTTGTCCTATTTCGTCGGGATATTTATCGTCGGAGCAGAACATCACCTGTCCGGGGGCTTCGGCAATGATGGGTGCCAGCGCATCGAAGTCGCATGCGGCACTACCCTCGCGAATCTGGATGGTCATACCGAGTTTCACGCGTTCGCGCGCTTCGGCCAAGGTGGTGCATTCGTGGTCGGTGCTGATGCCTGCTGCTTGATATTTTTTCAGGTCGTCGCCGGTGAGTGCGGGCGAATGGCCATCGACAATTTTGCCGGCAGCCAACGTGGCATTGATTTTGGCCATCGTTTCGGGGTCGTTCGACAGCACACCGGGCACGTTCATCATCTCACCAAGTCCATAAACCTCGTCGCGTTTCAGCAGTTCGGTCACCATGCGACTATCGACGGTGGCGCCCGCTGTTTCGAACGGCGTGGCCGGCACACACGCCGGTGCGGCGAAGTGGAAATGGAAACGCACTTTTTTGCCGCTGTCTATCATATAGTTTACACCATCAACGCCCAGCACATTGGCTATTTCGTGCGGGTCGGTTATCACGCCGATGGTACCTTGTTCCACAGCCAGACGCGCATAATGCTCAGGCGTCAGCAGGGTCGATTCGATATGAATGTGCGAATCGTAAAATCCCGGCATAATATAGGGTGCGTTGTCAGGAACAGCCACTTCGGTTCGACGCACAATTTTGCCGTTTTCAAACTCAATCTCGCCATCAAACATGCGGCGATTGAGCACATCTACTATGTGTCCTCTTACTATCATAACCTCAATTTATTTTCTAAAGATGACTTTTGCCCAACCGAAGTCGCCCGGTTGCGTCATTTTTATCCATGCAATGTGTGCGCCGCCATTGATAAT
Organism: Bacteroidales bacterium; assembly: GCA_004557405.1. GTDB lineage: Bacteria > Bacteroidota > Bacteroidia > Bacteroidales > Paludibacteraceae > W0P28-013. The sequence goes on along the minus strand of SFDZ01000019.1, from coordinate 19,551 downwards.
CAAGAACGCAGCATTGAGCACAATCAGGAACGGATCGAGCAAAATGGAGAATAATGCAATACCGGCAATGCTATAAATCACCCACCACATCCATGCATCATTTTTTTGCCAAATCATCAACAAATTGGCAAGGAATGACGCGGCCACCACAATGCCGCTGAGCAATTTGATGTGCCAATCGGCAAATAAATCGTGATTGTCGCCGGTATAAGTGAGTAAAACAAAATCGAGCGCAACGAAGGTGATAAGTGCCAAAATTTCAAGTAGAAAACCTTTCACATCAAGATATTTTGGACGCAACTCCGCAACACCGGCTGCCGGGGAAAGCGTATTCCGACGCCAACCCATCAGCGATTTCAGTTGAAACGGCACAAATATGAACAGATACAGAATCATTTGATCGACCGCACCAATCATATAAAATTTAATGGCCAACAACACCGACATCACTACGCCCAAATAGAATCCGGCATAGTTTTTCGGATTGGTAATGGTCAACACATACGCCGTGCCAAAAATACTGCCGGGAATACCGATGATAAATGCCCAGTTGACCACATCGCCATTGTGCCATTGCAACAAACGACCTGCAAGCGACGGGCAAAAATATTCCACCACATAAAGGACAACAAATAGGGCAGCAAAAATAAGAACAGACCACAACGTCTTTTGCCCAAGTTCTTTAACTAATTGTTTGCGAATAGAATCCATGAAAAAATGTATTTAGATTTTTGAAGGTTAAAGTCGTGTACGACGCAACTTCGGCCACTCGCGCCAATAGACCACCAACGCATAGATGACTATCAGCACAACCCGACAAAGATAACAAGCCCACAGCACATCGCACCAATAATGCACCACCAACGCATAGATGCCCAACAGCACACATGACAACGCAAAGTAACCACCAATAGCACGCAAATCGTACGGCACGCGCAAATAGCGCTGTCCCACCACATACGACAGCACCATGATGGTCAAATAGCACACAAACGACGCCCACGCCGATGCCATATAACTCATCGACGGAACGCACAACACATTGATTACCAACGTAATAACACAACCAATCAGCGAAAAATATGTGCCAAAAATTGTCTTATCCGTCAGTTTGTACCAAAGCGACAAATTGAAAAATATGCCTTGAAAAACGTACGAAAACAACACTATCGGCACCACACGCAATCCCGACCAATACGCCGGACTGATGATCAATTTCAAAATATCGAGAAAAAATATCATGCCCAACAGAATGAACAACGAGGCAATGATGTAGTATTTCATAATGTCGGCATAGGCTTCCACGCTGTTTTTATCTTTGTGACGCGCAAAAACAAACGGTTCGTAAGCATACCGAAAAGCCTGCGTAAACATCATCATCACCATGGCGATCTTGAAGCACGCTCCATAAATACCCAACTCGGTTTGCGCATCGCCGGCCGTGTACAGAAACGGGAATAAAATTTTGTCAACCGTCTGATTCATAATGCCGACAATGCCCAACACCAACAGCGGCAACGAATAGCGCAACATCTGCGACAACACACGCCACGAGAAATCGAATTTTTCGGCCAACATTGCCGGCAACAAGCACAACGTCTGAATGGCAGTCGATAAAATGTTGGCCACAAACACATAACCGACGCCGTAATCAGGCCGGTAGAACCACGCCACCAATTCCGGACGCCACACCATTATTTTCGGACAAAGCACCAAGAAAAAGAGATTCAACGCAATGTTCAACACCACGAACAGCAATTTGAGCAGTGCAAAACGCATCGGTTTGCGACGATAGCGCAAGTAGGCAAACGGAATGCTGGCAAAAGCATCCATGGCCACCACTACGGCCAACATCGCAATAAATTCGGCATGCGCACCATAACCCAACCCATCGGCAATAGGCTGCCTGAACAACACGCAGCACACAGCAAACACCAACGAAGTTACACCTACCGACGTCAAAGCCGTGGTATAAACTTGATTAGGCTTTTGGTCATCGCAGTTGGCAAAACGGAAGAAACCCGTTTCCATGCCATACGTCAGAATGACCAACAACAAGGCCGTCCACGCATACAGATTGGTTACGATACCGTAGTCGGACTGCTGCGCCAACACAAACGTGTACAGCGGTACCAACAGCCAATTCAGAAATTTGCCGACAATGCTGCTCAACCCGTAAATCACGGTCTCTTGCGCCAATTTTTTCAATCCTGACATCGTTTTCTCTCGTATTTTTGTCAAAACAAACTGCCTTGTGCAGCCGGTTTAATGCGCCCCAAATGTTTATAGGCCAACTCGGTAACTTCGCGACCGCGCGGCGTGCGTTTGATAAATCCTTCTTTTATCAGAAATGGTTCGTACACCTCTTCTATCGTGCCGGAGTCTTCGCCCAACGCCGTGGCTATCGTACCCAAACCCACAGGTCCGCCGTTAAATTTATCGATGATGGTCAGCAAAATTTTATTGTCTATTTCGTCGAGACCGTACGTGTCGATGTTCAAGGCTTCGAGCGCAATGCGGGCTATTTCGACATCTATTTTGCCACTGCCCTGCACTTGGGCAAAATCGCGCACCCGACGCAACAACGCATTTGCAATACGCGGCGTACCACGACTGCGCAACGCTATTTCTGTAGCTGCATCGTCGGCTATCGGCACGGCAAGTATCGATGCCGAACGTTTAATGATGTTACGCAACACCGACTCGTCGTAATATTCGAAATGGCAGTTGATGCCGAAACGCGCACGCAACGGACTTGTGAGCAAACCGCTGCGCGTAGTCGCACCGACAAGCGTAAACGGCTCTAAATCAATCTGTACCGACCGCGCGCTCGGACCTTTGTCGATCATAATGTCGATGCGGAAATCCTCCATCGCCGAATAGAGGTACTCCTCGACCACAGGGCTCAGACGATGTATTTCGTCGATAAACAACACGTCGTTGCGCTCGAGGCTCGTCAGCAAGCCGGCCAAATCGCCCGGTTTGTCGAGCACCGGCCCCGATGTTACTTTGAACCCCACGCCCAACTCGTTGGCAATGATGTTCGACAAAGTGGTTTTGCCCAATCCCGGCGGACCGTAGAGCAACACATGGTCGAGACTCTCGCCACGCTGTTTGGCCGCCTGCACAAAAATCGACAGGTTTTTCACCACTTGTGTCTGTCCGCGAAAGTCGGAAAACGCCAAGGGGCGCAACGCGCGATCGAAATCGCTGTCGGCCTCGACCTGCGAACGATGTATATCAAACTCCGGCATATCAACCTATTACTTACTGTCAATCAATTAGTTATTTTGTCAAATAGTGAAAAGCCTCCTCCAACGTACCGACGCCGGCCAACACATCGAGCGTCCCGTCGGCCACGATACACCCACGATTGATGACCACCACACGCCTGCACAACGCCTGCACCTCCTGCATGATGTGCGTCGAAAAGAGAACGGTTTTTTCCTGCCCGATTTCGGCTATCAAATTACGAATCTCCAGCAACTGATTCGGGTCGAGCCCTGTTGTCGGTTCGTCGAGAATGAGCACTTGCGGGTCGTGTATCAGCGCCTGCGCCAAACCCACCCGTTGCCGATAGCCTTTGGATAGTTGCCCGATGCGTTTATGGCATTCCGGCGTCAAACCGGTGCGCTCAATCAACGTATCGATGCGTTCGCGCCTATTGGACAAACCATAAAATCCGGCTGCAAACTCCAGATATTCACGCACATACATATCGAGGTAAAGTGGATTGTGTTCCGGCAGATAGCCCACCAAACGGCGCACGGCGCGATTTTGCGCCGACATCGTTTCGCCACAAATGCACACACGGCCGACATCGGGCTGCACATAGCCGGTAACAATCTTCATCAGCGTCGATTTGCCGGCGCCATTCGGTCCGAGAAAAGCCACAATTTCGCCGGCGGCAAGCGACAAACTGACATCGTTCAACACCTGTTTATCGCCATAGCGTTTGCTGATATGTTCTATCGTCAACGACATAATGATTCTGAATTTACAAAGATACGTTTTTTACAGATTCCGACCATCAAAAAAAAGCAAAGTTTCGTTCCGTTGTTTTTGCGGCAGTCAATCGTGCGGATTGTTGCTCGACAATAGTCCACAGGCTGCCGCAATATCCTCGCCACGCGACCGCCTGATGGTACAAATAATTCCGTTATCTGTCAGATAATCACGCATTTGCGTCATCGCTTCGAGCGACGGGCTATGCAAGTCCAAATCAGGAATGGCGTGGAATCGTATCAAATTGACCCGACACGGCAGGCCGGCCAACAGACGCACAATTTGGCGTTGATGGCGAGGCGAATCGTTCACGCCTTCGAACACAATATATTCGAACGACACACGACGTTGGTGTGCGAAATCATGCTTTTTCAGTTCGGCCACAACACGCTCAATCGGGTAGGCTTTTTCGGCCGGCATCAACGCAGCACGCCCATCGGGGAACGGATTGTGCAAACTGATAGCCAAATGCGCTTCGCTGTGTTCCAAAAATTGTTTCAAACCGGGCAACAGCCCTACGCTCGACACCGTAATGCGGCGCGGGCTCCAAGCCATCGCCCAATCGGCCGTCAAAATTTCGAGCGCTTTCAAAATTTCGAGCGTATTGTCGAACGGTTCGCCCATGCCCATAAACACAATATTGGTCAACGAGGCACTATCAGGCACGCTGAGTATTTGGTTGAGTATCTCGGCAGCCGTCAGATTGCCGCTCCACCCTTGTTTGCCCGTCATGCAAAAACGGCAGTTCATTTTACACCCAACTTGGCACGATACGCACAGCGTAGCACGCTCATCTTCAGGGATATAGACTGTTTCGACCAAACCGTTGATCGTTTGAAAAAGATACTTTTTCGTACCATCGACCGACACGGCTTCGTGCACCGGTGCCACCCTGCCAAGCACATAATGTTCGGACAGCAATGCGCGGTTGGCCGCCGATATGTCGGTCATCGCGTCAAACGAGGCAACACGTTTCACATATATCCAACGCAGAATCTGTTTGGCGGCAAACTTGGGCATACCCAACGCCGCCACCAAAGCCTGCATCTCCGTCAAACTTTTCCCTATTAAAGTTGGTTTCTGTTGCATCGTTCTGCAATTTAGGCGACAGCGAAGATGCGGCTTTGACTACCGCCACATCTCCGCCATAACCACCAAATTCTCGTCGTTATTTAACAATCACTTTCTGCACCGCCGTTTCCGTCGTTACTACATAAACGCCTTGCAATGAGCCGTTTAAGCGGGTAACATCACGGCCAAGCAGGTCATAAATGCGGAAGGCGCCGGCACATACCACGCGGCCGTCTTCTACATACAAGCCATCGATTTCGACCTGTGTCAGAGCCGTTGGCGGCATTACCTCTATCGCCGTCGGGCAGAATACCGGCCGATTGTAGTAATAGACAATACCCTCGATTTGGTACATATCGTCCTCGGTTACAAGCGTCATGCTGTTAAACATATCGTAAATCGGCACCGCCACCTCGCCAATCGTTACCAACGAATCGCCTTTGAAAGTAACATTCTCGGCACTGATATAGCGGCACGCATCAGCCGAATCGATAGGCGCGGTTTGCACTTCGGGCAATACCGCTTCGCCTTGTTTCGATTGGAATGCCGCCGTCAAAGTGATATTCGGATTGCCGTAATAGTTTTTGTAGAGTCCTTTTACATCCGTCAGCACATAACCATTGTCGAGGTCTTTGCCATACAGATTGCTACCGTCGAACAACATCATCGATCCGGTGTCGTCGCGCACAAAAATATATTTATCGTATTTTTTCGTAACCACCACCGGTTGCAGATAACAAGTCGTCAAATCGTCCAGCGCCTTGACTTCGGCCACGGTCAGGCGTTTATCCACCGTCAACGAAACGATGAATTGGGTTGTGGTCGCGCCACTCGTCAGCAACAGCGTATCGACATAGTGACCAACGGCATCAGCCTTGTACGACACGGTGATGTAGTCGCCATCGCGGTCGAGCAACGTGGTGTCGATGCTGAACACCGTGCCATTGGCCAACGTAGCGACGATATTTTCGGTCAGATTGATAGCATTGACTTCGATCTTACGGCTACCGGCAACCGTCGATTCGTCCAACAACGCCGTGCCAAAGTTCACCATACCGCTTTTGATGTAGGGTGCGTCCACATCTTCGACCGTATAGAGTTTATACAGAGCCACTTTTGTGAAACTGATATTGGCATAACAGCCAAAAATAGGCGTACCGCCGTTGTAGTTGTATTGTATGATGTTGCCCAGCGAAGTGCCCTGACTTGTGATAGTGGCCGCTCCATCGGCGTCGATTTCAACATTCCAAGCGCCGTTCCAGCCATATTCCGAACTATAAATAGTATCCCACACAGCCAAACGGTTTTTGGTTTTGCCGCCGCTGGCCACCAAGTACCAATCGGTATAATCGACAAAAGCGAAATAAGGTACATCGCCCTCGCGCACGCCTTTTTCGATGGTATAGATAGCCGCTGCATTTTCGTTCACCGTGCTGCGGTCGGCCGAATAGACGCCGTCAATGGCATGAATATTGTTTTTGCTGTTCGCTTCGTCGAACACGCCCATGATTTTATTCGACGAGCCATCGGCCACACCGAAAATCACTTGGTCGCCATCTTGCAAACTGTTGACATCGGTTACCAAACGATACTCGTCCATCGTCAAGCCCGGCACATTCGGGCTGGCATTATCTGCTTTGATGGTTATCGAATTGATATTTATCGCATTTTCCGTACAATAGATAGTAAACTTTATTTGACCGCTTTGTTCCGACGGAATAGTCAATTCAACATCCTGCAAATAACGTCCATCGCTTTTGGGGGTTTCAATATCAACTTTCAACGAATCATTTGCACCAACTCTGACGACAATTTCGCCTCGTCCACCAGATTTATTTTGGCAAAAATTGAAAATAATTTTACGCACATTTGTAAATGAGAGTAGCGAAGTTGCACCTGCGCCTGTGGTTCCTGTTTTTACGCTGACGCCAACAGCATACGGTTTTCCATTTGCATCAACATAACCTTTAGAATACGAGCTTGCTTTTTGGTCTGCCACCCAACCATCGGTTTTACCATCGGTCGCAACCGTACCGACTTGCGATTTCCAATCGAGCGACGTAAAGGTGTACGTTGTTTGTGCGGCGAATGCGCCCATGCAGAGGCACGCCAACACCAGAATAGAGATATTTCTTTTCATGACATAAAAACATTAAGGTTATACAAACGTACAAAGTTAGTACAAATATTTCGACAAAACAAGCATCCGGGGCGTTTATTTGCACAAAAAAATCCTTTGCGGAATTAGCGCAAAGGATTTTCGGTTATTTTATTCAATCAGAACTTGTTCAAGCCTTGTTTTCGCCCTCTTTGCCGGCTTTTTTGCGCAACTGCAAGCGACGCAGTTCGTAAGCAATCGGGGTGGCCACGAACAGTGTCGAATATGTACCCACAATTACGCCAAGCATGATGGCAAACACAAATCCGCGAATAGTTTCGCCGCCAAAGATAAAGATGGCGAGCAACACAATGAACGTACTCAACGATGTGCTGAACGTACGGCTCAAAGTCGAGTTCAACGAGTCGTTGATTTGGCGTGCCGGCTCGCGTTTCGGGTAAAGACCGATGTTCTCGCGAATGCGGTCGAACACAACCACAGTGTCGTTGATAGAGTAACCGATTACCGTCAGAATGGCGGCGATGAACGATTGGTCGATTTCGAGCGAGAACGGCATGATGCTGTAGAATATCGAATAAACACCCAAGATGAAGAGCGAGTCGTGTATCAAACCGGCTACAGCACCTACCGAGAACGTCCAGTTGCGGAAACGAATCAAGATGTAAAGGCCAATGCCGAGCAAAGCAAATACGATAGCCCACACCGCCGATGTTTTGATGTCGTCGGCAATAGACGGACCTACTTTTTGCGAACTTTGTATGCCATAGTTGTCCACACTGCTATCCTCGAGCGAAGCGGCATATACGCCATCGACAACGGTGTAACGTTGAACGAACATTTCTTTCGTAACTTGCTCATTCAGATAGGGTTTCAAATTTTCATACAACATTGTTTCGATAACATCATCGATGGAGTCGCTGTTGTTTTCGACAGCATAGTTGGTCGAAATGCGCACCTGATTGTCGGCACCCATGGTTATCACGTTCAGTTGCGAGCCATCGAACACGGGACTCAGCGTTTCGCGCAAGGCTTCGGCATCGACCGGTTGTTCGAAACGTACCACATAGTTACGTCCGCCGGAGAAGTCGATACCTTGTTTGAGGCCGCGCGTCGAAAGCGACACAACAGCAGCCACCAACAATACGCCCGAGATGATATAACCCACAATGCGTGCTTTGACAAAATTGAACTGCGTGTTTTGGAACCAGCGGCGTGTAATATTGGTAGTGAACGTAATGTGGCGTTCTTTGTCGCCTTTTACCAAACGTTCGTACACCAAACGTGTCAGGAACACGGCCGTAAACACCGAAGTGATGATACCAATAATCAGCGTTGTGGCAAAGCCTTTGATGGGGCCTGTGCCGAAATAGGCCAAAATAATACCGGTCAGAATGGTTGTAACGTTGGCATCGATGATGGCCGACAAGGCGTTTCCGTAACCATCGCTGATGGCTTTTTTGAGGTTTTTGCCTGCGCGCAACTCTTCGCGAATGCGTTCATATATCAGCACATTGGCATCGACGGCCATACCCATTGTCAGCACTATACCGGCGATACCCGGCAAGGTGAGCACTGCTTGGAACGACGACAAGATGCCGAACAAGAAGAATATGTTGCAAAGCAATGCCAAGTCGGCAATGAGTCCGGGAATGAGTCCGTAGTAGAACACCATATATAATAGCACGAGGCAGAATGCGATGATGAACGAGATGAGGCCATCGTGAATGGCAACTTGTCCCAACGACGGGCCGACCACATCTTCTTGTACGATGCGCGCCGGAGCCGGCATTTTACCAGACTTCAAGATGTTGGCCAAGTCTTTGGCTTCGTCTTGTGTGAAGCGGCCGGAGATTTGCGAACTACCGCCGGTGATTTCGGTGTTTACCGTTGGGAACGAATATACATAGCCGTCGAGTACGATGGCAATGGATTTGCCGATGTTTTCTTTGGTCAGGCGCGCCCATGTTTTGGCACCTTCGGCGTTCATTTTCATATTGACTACGGCGCCGTTGGTGAATTGGTCGAAATCGACGCCGGCATCGGTGATGACATCGCCTTCAAGCGGCGCGCGTCCGTCGCGGTTAGCGGCTTTGATGGCAATCAGTTGGAAGGCTAATTGTTTAGCCGTTTCGTCCACCGGTTTGACAGTCCATTTCAGCAGCAGATCGCGCGGGAACAAGTCGCGCACTTGTTTCATGCCGAGCATGGCGTTCACTTTGGCGGTATCCGATGCCAACACAGTGCCAACAACCGGTCCGTAGTTGCCTTCGGTGTGTAGCACGGCAAACAGCGGGTTGTTGCGTTTGAAGGCTTCGTAGCGTTCGGCTTCGGCGGCGGCATCCTCGGCCGATTCGTCGGTTTTGAGCGCTGCTACGAGTTCGTTGGCAGTGGTGTCGGTCGTAACAGCCGGTTGTTCGGGTTGAGTTTCGGCAGCCGGTTGTTCGACAACGCCGTTGATTTCGCGCACGATGTCGTTGGCTTGTACGAATATCGGCATCAGTTCCGATGCGTTGAAAGTTTCCCAGAACTCAAGGTTGGCCGATCCTTGCAGCAATTTGCGCACACGTGCCGGTTCTTTGATGCCCGGCAGTTCGACCAAGATGCGGCCGCGAGCGTCCAAGCGTTGGATGTTCGGTTGTACCACACCGAAGCGGTCGATACGCGAGCGCAACACATTGAACGAGTTGTCGATGGCGGCGGTTACTTCATCGTCGAGCACTTTCATCACCTCTTCGTTCGACGAGCTGAGTTGAACGCGGTCTTTCAGTTCGTAGGTGCTGAAGATGGTGGAGAGTTGTGCGTTGGGAGCGATTTTTTCAAATTCCTCTTGGAACAACACCAAGAAATCGGTGCCCGACGTGGCTTGACGAGCCCGTGCATTGTCCAACGCTTGTGTAAATTCCGGCGTCGTGTTGTAGCCCGAAAGTACGCGTAAGATGTCAGGAACAGAGACTTCCAAAATGACATTCATACCGCCTTTCAAGTCGAGGCCGAGGTTGATTTCTTTTTCGCGGCATTCTTTGAGTGTGTACCCAAACCAAACGTTTTCGCCGGCGATACTGTCGAGATATTCGTAATACTTCTGATTGTCGCCCTGCGCAGTCGTTTTGGCCTGCGAGTCCCAATAGTTGGTAACAAAACTGAACGACAGATAGAAAAGGCAGACGCCTGCCAATGCTATCGCGAACATCCTTACTAATCCTTTGTTTTGCATAACTAAAATTTTTGTTTATTTTACGATTAACTATTCAAATGCCAATTTAGCGTGCAAAGTTACGTTTTTTTTTTGGCATTTCGCACATTTTTGCGACTTTTTCATTTCAAATATATCAATTCAACTGAAAATCAGGCACTTACAAATAAAAAATATTATTTTTGCAAAAACCATAAAGAGTTTGGTAAAAAAAATCTATCTTTGCAAAGATATTCACCCTAATTAAATAGGCACGATTTTTGTTGAACACAACCATAAGAAACACACCAAACAGATGAAAGGAATTATTTTGGCCGGCGGCAGCGCCACGCGTCTTTATCCGCTTTCGAAAGCCATTTCCAAACAGATTATGCCGGTTTACGACAAACCGATGATTTACTATCCGCTCTCCACGTTGATGTTGGCCGGCATTCGCGAAGTGTTGGTCATTTCGACACCGCGCGATTTACCCATGTTTCGCGATTTGCTGGGCGATGGGTCGTCGCTCGGCATGCAGTTTTCGTACAAAGTGCAGGAAACGCCCAACGGCTTGGCGCAGGCGTTTGTGCTTGGTGCCGAGTTTTTGAACGGCGAAAAAGGCTGCCTGATTCTTGGCGACAACATGTTCTACGGACAAAACTTTTCGGCAATGCTGAAACGTGCAGCGGCACTCGACAAAGGTGCGTGCGTGTTCGGCTACTATGTGAAAGACCCGCGCGCCTACGGTGTTGTGGAATTTGATGCCGACGGTCGTGTCATCTCGTTGGAAGAAAAACCGGCCGTACCCAAAAGCCATTATGCCGTGCCGGGACTCTATTTCTACGACGAAACAGTGACAGAAAAAGCAGCGAACTTGCAGCCATCGGCACGCGGCGAATACGAAATAACCGACTTGAACAAACTCTATCTGGCCGAAGGCACGCTGAAAGTGGAACTCTTCGGGCGCGGTTTTGCGTGGCTCGACACCGGCAACTGCGACAGTCTGCTCGAAGCGTCGAACTTTGTGGCCACCATACAAAACCGACAAGGATTTTATGTCAGTTGCATCGAAGAGATAGCATGGCGCAACGGCTGGATTTCGGACGAACAATTAGCCGCACTCGGCGCTGCGCTCGACAAAACAAACTACGGAAAATATCTGCTCGAATTGCTTCAAAAATGACGACTATGCCCAACGACAGCCACACACCACACGCCGGCACGGTGCAAGAGTTCTACATCGATGCAACGGCTGACAATCTGAAAATCAGCTTATTGACAGCAGCTCCGGCTGCAGACACAGCGCCGCGAGCCATCGTTCAAATAGTGCACGGCATGTGCGAGCACAAAGAGCGTTATCTGCCGTTTATGCAATACCTGAACACGCGCGGCTACATCTGCATTGCGCACGACCACCGCGGCCATGGCAAAAGTATCCGCACCGCCGACGATTTGGGTTATTTCTACGACGGCGGCTACGAAGCCATGATAAACGATGCGCACGCCGTAACACTTTGGGCGAAACAGCACTTTCCAAACAAGCCGCTCTACCTGTTCGGACACAGCATGGGTTCGATGGTAGTGCGCTCGTACACAAAACGTTACGACAACGAATTGTCGGGATTGATAGTGTGCGGCAGCCCGAGTTACAACGCCGGCAGCCTTGTCGGACGAGGTGTTGCCCGACTGCTGTCGTTCGTACGCGGCAGCCACCACCGCAGTGCGTTTATTCAAAAATTAGCCTTCGGCAACTACAACCAGAAATTCGGACAGGTACAATCGCCCAACGCGTGGATCTGTTCCGACCCCGAAATAGTGGCGTGGTACGATGCCAATCCGCTCTGCAATTTTACATTCACGGTCAACGGTTTCAACAATCTGTTTGCGTTGATGCGCGATGCCTATTCGCCGAAACATTGGTCAATGGCACAACCGCAACTGCCGGTGCTGTTCGTGTCGGGTGCCGACGATCCGTGTCTGATTTCGCCGGCAAAATTCAACCAAGCCGTTGCATTGATGCGCCAAGTAGGCTACCAAAATGTCGGGAGCAAACTCTACGCCGGCATGCGCCACGAGATATTGAACGAGCGGGGAAAAGAACAAGTCTGGCGCGACATAGCCGACACAATCGACAGATGGCAAAATGCTGATAAACAATAAATCAACAATATGGAAATAATCGAAACACCTATTAAAGATTTGGTCATCGTGCAGCCAAAAGTATTCGACGATGCCCGCGGATTTTTTCTCGAGACATACAACGCCGAGCGTTACCATGCAGTCGGCATCGTGCAGAATTTCGTACAAGACAACATGTCGAAATCGTCGTACGGCGTAGTGCGTGGGCTACACTTTCAGCGCGCGCCATACAGCCAAGCCAAACTTGTGTCGGTAACGGTGGGGCGCGTGTGGGACGTAGCCGTCGATTTGCGTGCCGGTTCGCCCACCTACGGGCAATGGTACGGCGTGGAACTGACCGCAGAGAATCATCGTCAGTTTCTGATTCCGCGCGGATTTGCACACGGTTTTTCGGTATTGAGCGACACTGCCATATTCACCTACAAATGCGACAATCCGTATCACCCCGAAGCCGATGGCGGCATCTTGTTCAACGACCCCGATTTGGCCATCGATTGGAAAATTCCGGCCGACAAAATGCTGCTTTCGGACAAAGACACCAAACATCCGTTGCTGCGCGAGGCGCAAATAGCATTTTAGACTATCGCTGCGCCGGAAAAATCGATAAAAAAAACAATGCTAATTCGTTAATTGAAAGCGAGTTAGCATTGTTCTTTTTTTTTTTACAAACATTACCAAGGCTTCAACGCAAGCGGTCGGCGGCACGCACCTTGGCCTCGTCCTTGCCGATGCCGCGCAGAGCGAGCCACGTCAAGATGATGTTGACCAACGGGAAGACGGCAGCCAACTGCGGCACAAACGACACATCGAATTTATCGACCACCTGCCAGATGCACACGCCCAAGACAGCGTAATAGCCCAACATAAAGAGCATATTCAGAATACAAAGACGAATTTGCAACATGCGTTTGCGATAAAGCCAAATAGTAGCGAATGCCACTATCGGTATCAACAACGAGATGGCAAACAAGCCCCAGAAATGCGCAGTAACGGCGGCCGGCTGTGCCGACAGCGACTGCAGCTGCCACGCCGACAACTGCAACTGCCACAAATCGTTGTAAAAATTTGCCACAGGCAAAGCGCAACTCAACGCCGCCAACATGGTTACAATCATCAGATAGATAGTTTGAATTCGTTGCAACATAATTCGCAATCAGTTTATAGGTTAACATTACTTGTTTTCAGAACAAGCGCGCCAAAAGTCCTTTGCGTTTTTTGGGTTCGTGGTCGTTGGTGCCCTGCAATGCCTCGTCGAGCGTTTCGCCAAACTTGACCATGCGATAGATGACACCCCAATCGGGCAGGCCGCTCACATTGCGGTCGTCGATATAGAGGTCGGCCACCACCTTGCGCGACTGCATATCGTCGCGTTTTTCCTCGGGATAATTGGCGTTGACGGCATAAAATTCAAGCCCGTTTTTCCGGCAAAACTCGACAGCCTCGTCAAGCAAAGTGCCCTCGCGCACGCTCCATAATATCAGGTTGCAGCGGCACTCTTTTTGCAGGCGTTTCAGCACATCGAACGCAAACGGAATCGGTTTCCCGATTTTCGGATAAGCGTGTTCTACGATGGTACCATCAAAATCTACTGCTATGGTCATATCGACAAACGGGATTATAGGTTAAACAGATTGATTATCAGAGTTTTGTGCTTCTGCATCGGACAAATCCTGTTCTACTTTGTTGCGTGTCGGTTTGCAAAAATAGAGCGCTATGGCCGAAATGCCGGCCAGCCACAGCAACGACTGTTCGCACAACACATAGTAGAAAAAGAGCGACGCCAGCAAGCCCACCGTTACCACCGCCAAGCGCACTTTGGCCACGCGCCCGTAGCGACGGCATCTGTCGGCCGCATCGGGCACAGCGTGCAAACGCGCCACCATACGGCTGAACCATTTGAGTATCAACGGTGTGCTGACGATGACATAAAGAATGATGATGGTGTAAACGGCCACATTGGCCGGTGTTTTCGGCTCGACGACAAACCACTGCCGCGTTACACAAAAATAGCCCAAAGTGGCGGCTGCCACAGCCAAAACGAATGCGCCGTAATACCAGAAAATCAGTGTTTTACGTAATTTTTCCATACTATTTCAGTTTTGTTTCAATGTAGCGAAAGCCACGCGATTGCGAATCGAGCGCCCCAACGTTACCTCGTCGGCAAACTCGAGTTCGTCGCCCACGGCCACGCCACGCGCGATAGTTGTAATTTTCACATCGTAATCGGCCAATTTCCGAAAGATGTAGAAGGCCGTGGTGTCGCCCTCCATGTTGGGGCTCAACGCCAAAATCACCTCTTCGACACCGCCGTTAGCGACACGTTCCACCAGCGATGCTATCTCCAAATCGGCGGGGCCGATGCCATTCATCGGCGAGATGATACCACCCAACACATGGTACAAGCCGTTGTATTGTTGAGTGTTTTCGATAGCCATCACATCGCGCACGTTTTCGACCACGCAAATCTGCTCGCCCTTGCGCGACGCATCGCTGCAAATGCGGCAGACATCGGTGTCGGATATGTTGTGGCACACGGCACAATGTTTGATTTCGGTGCGCAACCGCACAAGTGCCTCGGCCAGTTCGGTTACTTCGGCTTCGTCCTGTTTCAGCAGGTGCAAAGCCAACCGCAATGCGCTTTTGCGCCCAACGGCAGGAAGTTTGCTCAGTGCGCCGACTGCGCGCTCCAGCAATTCCGACGGATATGTTTGCTGCATCGACATATTCTAATTCGAGGCTACAAAGATACACATTTTCTATCAAAAATAAAACCTTTTGTAACAATATCTGTTGGTAACATAGCATTTATTTTGTACTTTTGCAGAAATTTTTGTATCACACTATTATGGAAACTTGGAAAAAATATGTAGCATTACTGCTTATCTGCATTGCATTGTTGGCCATTTTCGTCATCGAGGACAAGCCTGCCCGGCGCCAATACTACACCGATGCCGGTTATGTATTCGGCACCACCTATCACATCACCTACGAAGCCGACACGCCACTCACCGCCGACATACATGCAGCGTTGCGCCGTGTGGACAATTCGCTGTCGATGTTCAACAAGCACTCGACCATTGCGGCCGTCAATCGCAACGACAGCGCTGTGGTACTCGATTCGCTGTTTGTGCGTGTATTCAACTGCAGCCTCGAAATAGCCACCATCACCAACGGGGCTTTCGACATCACCGTGGCACCGCTTGTCAATTTATGGGGATTCGGATTCGACAAGCGCAGCCTTGTTACTCCCGAACGTCTCGATTCGGCGTTCCGTTTGGTCGGTTACCGCCAAGTAAAACTTGTTGATGGCAAAATTGTCAAAAACGACCCCGGCATCATGCTTGATGCGAGTGCCATAGCCAAAGGTTTTGCATGCGACGTAGTGGCCGAAACGCTGATGCAACACCACATCGAAAATTACATTGTGGAAATAGGCGGCGAAGTAGCCGTAAATGGTCATAACGCCAAAAACGAGGCCTGGCGCATCGGCATCAACAAGCCGGTAGAAGACAGCCTGTCGGTAACGAACGAGATACAACAAGTAGCCACACTCACGCACGGCGGCATGGCCACATCGGGCAATTATCGCAATTTCTATGTGAACAACGGCAAAAAATTTGCACACACCATCGACCCGCTGAGCGGCTATCCCGTGCAACACTCGCTGCTGAGCGCCACCATCGTGGCCGACGACTGCATGACCGCCGACGCCTGCGCCACAGCCTGCATGGTGATGGGATTGGACAGCAGTCTGAATTTTTGCCGCCAACATGGTTTGGAAGGCTATTTTATCTACGCCGAAAGCGACAATTTCAAAGAGATTTGGACAGACAAATTTCCGATAAAACAATAGCCCAATGACACGACACAACCTATTCATCGCTATGCTGCTATTGTGCAGCGCCGCCACTATAGCCGACGATGCCACGCCGGCTGCCAAAGACAGTTTGAACGAGCAATCGGGATTTGCACGATTTTTTTCGCGCCTATACATTCCGTGCGAAATAGGCGTAGCATACAGCCCGGCGGGCATGCTGAAACCCGGCTACACGCTGAAAGTAGCGCTCGAATGGCGCCACAGTCAAGCCAAAGGCCTTTACTACTGCCTGATATACAACGATCGCGCCCTTGGTTACAGCGACCAATTGCCCATCGGCAGCAATCTGACCAAAGGCAAAGCGCACTTTTCCGATGTCATCATCGGGCCGGGCTACCGCTTTGCCGTATGCAAAAATTTCTGCATCGCCACACTGCTGCAAGCAGGCGTCTCTATTTGCGAATACAACAGTGTGATTCCCAGCAGTTTGACCAATCCCGAAAATCCGAGCGAGCCACTCTACGATTTGGAAGACCGGATGAACATCACGCCCGTATTGCGTCTGTCGGCCTACTTTGAATACTATCTGTTCAAAACCTTCGCCCTCTTTTTGTCGGCGGGCTACACCCAGCACCTGCAGCCAACGCCATTCAGCCGCACATTAGGCACCGACGGCTGCCTCGGCGTCAACGTCGGCTTCACCACCACGCTGTATTAGAGGATGCGTTACGGTAACGCTATTTTTGTATATTTGTATCAAGTTTTGATCACGACAATAAATGCGATAAATCAACGAATTATATGCCAAAAAAACAAAAAATTTCGCTTTCACGTTTGGAGTCTTTCTTGAAGGCTCAATGCGACCGTTTACGTACCAGCATGGATGCAGCGGAATACAAGAATTATATCATTGCACTGCTTTTCCTGAAAAGAATCAACGATCAGTTTGAAATTGACCGTATTGCGTTGAAAGACGAACTGAAAAAGCAATATCCCAATGCTGCTGAAGCCGACATCGAAGGCTCAGAACAAATCACAAAGACCCACCTCCTCGAGTCGCTCTCTTACAGGGCTTTGGATAGAAATAGTTGGTTGGGATAAGAACGCAACATTATTGATGTTATGAATAAAACGGCTCCGGAGATTATCCAACTCAGGCTCGATATAGAGCAATCTGTCCATCGGCAGATGGTAACGCCTTATGATTTTGATTTTCTAACAAGTGCGATTGGGGAACGTTGCCATGCCAATTTGTCGCCATCTACGCTCAAACGGATATGGGGATATGTAAACGGAGTTGCAATGCCGCGCCTCTCGACACTAAATATTTTGGCGCAGTTTCTAGGCTATGATAGTTGGAAAGCATACGAACAGGAACTTAAACAACGCTCCGGCATTGAGAGCGAGGTGTTATTCGCCGAGGGAATCAAGTCGGATAATTTGGAAGCTGGCGATAAGGTGAAGGTGGAATGGCTACCAAATAGAAAGTGTGTGTTCCGTTACCAAGGCAATCATCATTTTGTGGTGATTGAATCAGAAAATAGCAAATTGCAAGTAGGGGATACGTTCACTTGCTCTTTCTTCCTGCTCCACCAGCCTCTGTATCTCGACAAGTTGCAGCAATCAGGCGGCGAGCCGGTGTCGTATGTAGCGGGAAAGCAACAAGGTCTGACTAAAGTAGAGAAACTATAGATGGATTCCTATTCGGAAATAGTGGAGCCGAATGGCGTTTCGTTTTCTGACCAATGGTCGGATATAATTCCTGTCCCCAACAACGGGCATAACGCACTCTATCGTGCCACGCGGTACGGGCGTTTCTTTATGCTCAAAGCGCTCAAAGAGGAGCATTGTGAGGATACTACCTATCGTGAACTACTGCATAAGGAGTTTCAGATTGCAGTCTCATTAGACCATCCGAATATAGCCCGCACCTATTTCATAGACACTATAGATGGAGTAGGTGAGTGTATCGTGATGGAATGGGTAGATGGTGAACTATTGAGTGCGGATTTCTCGAAAGCAGAAAGAAGAAGGATAGTAGATCAATTGCTGGATGCATTGAGTTATCTGCATGCGCATCAGATTGTACATCGGGATCTCAAGCCATCCAATATTCTTGTTACTCGCAACGGCCACAATGTCAAGTTGATTGATTTCGGGCTGAGTGATGCAGATGATTATGCTGCATTCAAACAGCCGGCAGGAAGTGGAAAGTACGCTCCACCCGAGCAGTTGGAAGGCCGTCCGTTGGACGTCCGCTCAGATATCTATACGTTCGGCCTGCTTCTGCGCGAACTCTTTCCGCATCGTTACCGGTGTATCGTGCAGCGATGTACACGGCAGAATCCGTCGCAACGTTACCCGAATTGTGAGGCCGTAGCCAAAACCCTCCGCCGTGCCGATAAGCGGCCGCTATGGATAGGTGTGATAATGGCTGTTTGGCTATTGATTAGCGTCATTGCTTTTATGGCCTTCCGTCTCAATCGGATGAATACTATACAGCGACAAGAGGCGGAGCGGAGGCAACAGGCAATAATAGAATGGCAGAAGCAGGATAGTATATCGCAGGAGGAGTTGCGACAGGATTCCATTGCATGGAAAAAAGAGGAAGCGCGCCAAAAAGCCCGTGAGGATTCCGTAAATGCCGCTATTTCCCGACGTAAACGGGAAGCGGAGGAACGCATTAAGCAGAGCCAGAAAAAGGCTGAACGACGCATATTCGATCATTTTCAACAAATCGAGGCGAGAAAAGCCGCACGCGAAGCACAGAAAATCAATACCGACTCTCTTATCCGTGCCGCCAAAGCTAATCCCCACCGTCCGAACGAAGTGAAGTGAATTTACCAGTGCCTGAACTCATTATGAGGATCAATCTTGTTCTTGTCGTACCAAGCGGGGATATGGCCGTTCTTCTCTAATGCCGAGCCGGCAAACATCGCATCCATATATATATCCTCTATCGTCTCATCGGTTGCAATAATGTTTTTTCCATAATTATTCATCGGAATTATCTACTTTGAACTTGTGATCTAAATATCCACCATCCGATATATCTATTTTGTCTAATATGTCTTGTTTTCACTGTCTCTTATGGATTCAATCGGGATATTGCTCTCTGTATATATGTAATCCTTACCGAAACCGTGTATATCAACGTAATATTCGGCATTTCCAGGAAGTTTTTTCAACATAATTTCATACTCAACAAAATCACCTGTGAATTTGTTA
>SFDZ01000018.1 GCA_004557405.1 Bacteroidales bacterium | reverse complement strand
TGTGAGAGTAGGTAGCCGCCGTTTTTCGAAAGCCTTCACGATTTCTTTTTCGTGAAGGCTTTCTTGCTGTACACCAACCTGAAGAAAAAATAGGTCGGGTGGTAGAGGTGCTTAAAGGGCTGTTTACGCATTAGTCCACAGACCATGGAGGTTGCAGTAGATGCGTGCTTTGACCGCATGTGCCGAAGTGATAAATGTGGCTTCGGGTTGGTCGGCCGGCTTTAACTCTTTGCGTAATACTTCGTTAGGCGTGAGCAGTTCTATCCACTGAATGTAATGGTCGGGTTGCATGGGGTGGGCTATGGAGCCTACGGCAACGTGGTAGCCGCCTTCTACTTTTGTTACGACAGGGACATGTTTTTCGCCGGGGGCATCGCCGGTGTTGCCGTCTAAGCATTTCATTGGTTGGCCGCAGCAGACGAGCTGGCCGCCGCCGTGGTTCACGATTTCCACACAATTGCCGCAAATGGAGCACTTGTAAATTTCTCTTCGTTCGGTCATAGTAGTAAGATTTAAGGGTTTACAATTTATCGAAAGCAAATTTAATGCCAAATACTCATAAATGAAGTGGATAATTGATAAATGATAGTGGTGGTGTATGTGGCGCGAGTAAAAACAGAAGGCTGTCTAACTTTTGTTAGACAGCCTTGCTTTTTGCAACTGCGACAAATCAGCGAACAACGATTTTTTGTGCGGAGTCGGCTGTTTTGACGATGTAAACGCCGTTCAGTTGACCGTTCAGGTGCGTTACGTCTAAGCCGAGCAGCGTGTAGATGCGCATGCCTTCGGCACCGTAGATGCGACCGTCGTGTGCATAGAAAAGCGGTTGTTCGGCGGCAATCGTTTCGATGGCCGTGGTTTTGGGCTCGATGATGACTTCGGCGGTTGCGATGGCGCCTTCAACCATTACGGAGTAGTCTGTGGCGTCTTCGGCGGATAGGGCAACGGTAGCACCTTCGGTAGCGATGCTGCAGCCTGTCAGCGTGATGCTCTTGAAACGGGCGATGGAGCCTTGTGTTGTGCCTTTGGCGCGGACGGTGGACTTACTGATTTCGAGTTCGCTGTTGTACGAACCGTAAATGCCGTATTGCGCGCCGGATGCCGTTACCTCGGCTTTGGAGATGACGAGCGACTCACTAAGCGAACTCAATGCGGTGTTGTCGGCTGCGATTTCGAGTTTACCGGAGCCGTTGCCGTCGATGGTGAGGGCGGTGTAGGCAGAGATGCCGTTTTTATTGGATGTGATGCTGTTTTCGCCAACGAGTTCAATGGTCAGACCGGTGCTGCCGATGGTTTCGATGCCGTTTTTCTCAGTTTCGAGAACGACATTCTCCAACGTCAGTACATTGTTTTCGTCGTCGAAGGTGATGGTGCCGGTGCTGATGCCTGCGGCCGTGGCGATGTCGTCCTTATTGATAGCATTGAGTTGCACGCCGGCCACATAAACGGGATATACGCGGGCAATAACCACTTCATCTTTTACGACAGAGCCATCTTTCGACTCTATTTGATGATTAGCCAACTTCCAAATAGCCGATTCGGGCAACACAATGCTGCAACCGTTGAAGTCTAAGGTTTGCAAATTGCAGATGGAGCCTTGTGCAGTGCCCTTGGCACGGACGATGGCCTTGTCGAGGATCAGTGTTTCGCCTTTTGTGCCATCGATGCCGGTAATGCCTTTTGTTGCACCGTTTACAGCCACTTGGCATTCGCTGATGGTCAGTTGGGATGCGGACGATAGACTGATGCCGTTCTGACTACTTTCGATAGCCAGCGAGCCGTCGCCTGCGATGGTAATCGTATCGTTTTGACCTATATACAAGGCGCTCGTTCCGCCGGTTTGTGCGAGGCTGTCTTCGCCAATCAACTCTATCAGGACGTTTATGTCTCGAGAAATGTCGATACAAGCGCTTGCCGCAGAGGCTATTTTGGCATTGTCGAGTGTTAGGGTTTTGGTGTCGATGTCGTAACGTACGGTGCCGGTGATGCCTTCGCCGATGATGTTATCTTTGTTGAGTTCGTGCACCGATACGCCGGCCACCGTAATGCCGTATGTGCGGCCGATGAATACTTCGGAACATGGAGTATCGTCTTTGTTATATAAAACATACATATCCCAGTTGTTGTAGTATGCGTCTGCCGGCGACAGAATTTGGCAACCGCTCAAATCCAACGATTCCATACCGCCAATGGCTGTCGTTCCTGTCGGACATTTGATAGATACTATCGAGTGATCGATGGCGAGTTTGGCAAGCGTCATGCCCATGTTACAAATACCATGTTTGGCAGAAACCACCTCGAGCGATGTGTTGCGTATGGTCATTGCGGCACCCGACTCCAACTGAATGGCAATTGAAAAGTCGTGCAACGACTCTGACTCAGGCAGTTCGACGTAGAGATGACCGTCGCCGCTGATGCTCATAGCCGTATTTGTGTAGAGTAAAATAGGGGTGTCCTTACCACGCACGGTGTCGTTGCCGACGACGTTAATGTGCAGGCTGTCCAACTCTGTGAGTTGTTTGATGCCGAACTCCGCTGTGGCTGCAATCGACGCATTGTCGAGCGTGAGGGTTGAGGTCTCGCTGTCGTAACTGATGGTGCCGGTGATGGCTGCGCCGGTGATGTTGTCTTTGTTTCGGTCGGTAACTTCTACATCGCCCACCACGAGTCCGTATGTGCGGCCGATGACTATATCGTCGATGATTCCATAACCATCAGCGTCCACGACGGCTTTTTCTGTGGCGCTGAATGACGCAGACGCGGGATAGAGAAACTCGCAGTCGGTTAAGTTCAATTCGGAGCAGATGATGGTTTCATAATTGCGGTCGCCGGAGAGCGTAACATACGCTTTGTCGAACGCAAAGGTGGCGTCGTTGCCGCCCGGATCTTCGACGTATAGGCGATCTGCTTTTACCGTTGTGTTTTTGAATGTCAGGTTGGCGGCAGTAACGATGTCGCCGATGTTTTCCAACGAGCCGGGACCGGTGATGGTGCCGGCTGCGCCAACGTAGATGCAAGAGTAATTGGAAGGCGAGATGGTGTTTTTTCCTTCCAAACGGATGGTCAAATCGGGCTCGTAGAATTCGACGCCGTGTGTTTTTGATGCGGCGGTGATGGCGGCATCGGAGAGCAGCAGCACGTTGGTTTCGTTGTCGTAGCGCACGGCGCCGGTGATGCCTTCGCCGGTGATGTTGTCCTTGTTCTCGGCAGTTACCTCTATGCCGGCAATCGTGATGTCGTAGATGATGTTGTTAAAACCATTAGTAAACTTTGCCCATCCGGTGGCTGCTGTGTATGCATCCTTGTCCGGCACTTGGGGTGAAAGGGTGCTAAACAGAGTGGCATCAAATGGGTAGAAAGTGGTAGATTTCCCGGTCTCCATATTAACCATTTTTATCGTTCCCAAAGTCGGCGGCGTGGTGGCGTGGCAGCGTATTGTGGCTAATGTTGTGCAACTACTAAAAGCATATACGTCAATAAAATTTACCGTAGCGGGAATTTCCACCAGTGTGATAGTGCTGCTTTTGAAAGCATTCTGACCGATGGTATCGACCGTGTAGGTGCCTTCGCTGCCGACGATGGTCGATGGAATGCGCACGGCGTGCGACCGTCGATGTGTACCACAAACCGGATACTGCATCCTGCGTTTGTGCTGTGAGGCTGCATACAATGGTCATCAGCCCCAAAAGTGAGATAAGTTTACGTTTACTCATAATAAAAAAGATTAAGTTATAAAAAAAGAAAAAGTTTCAGAGTTTAATGTTTCAAAGTTGTTTTCGTATTTTTCGTTGGTTTTGCTGTTTATTTTATAATTAACTGATAGTCAATTATTTGCTCCTTCCCTGAACGGTTCAGGAGAGGGCAATGGCATTATTATTCGGCGACAAAGGTAAACAAAGTTTTTGAAATATACAATACGGGAAAACTCGTAAAATGCATCTGTTTTTGTTTGCGGTTGTTCATAACTTTTTGGTTGCAGTGTCGGAAATTTTGCCTATCTTTGCAGCGAAAAATGTTACGGTCTTGGTTTTCGTGCGGTGTCGCCGTGCGGAATTGAAGAGGGAATCAGGTGCGAATCCTGAGCAGACCCGCTGCTGTGAACTCCGTGAACGATGGTTGCAATACTTTTGCCACTGTTTTTTCGTCAAGAAAAATGGGAAGGCGCAACACATCGGGAGTGAGCCAGAAGACCTGCCAAGAGCCATAGTCATCATCACGCTTTCGCGGAATAGAGCGTATGGGTTCGTAGGGGCGTTTATTGTTGTTTAGCGCACACCCACAAAGTTTCATACACATAGCGGCACGGCATTTCGGGCATAGTGTTGGGTTGTCGTGGTTTTTCTCGTGCAAGGCGGTTGTTGGCTGTTGTTTTTGAAAAGTATCATTAAACATAGTTGTAACTAAACCGTTTTTCTTATGAGTTCGAACGAGATTTTTATTGTCAAACGCGATGGTAAACGCGAGGCATTTTCGTTGGAGAAAATCAAGAATGCCATTGCCAAAGCGTTTTTGTCGGTGGGTAGTTTTGCCACCGACGACGACCTGACGGCCATTTTGAGTCGTTTGTCGATAGGCAACGGCATGAGTGTGGAAGATGTGCAGAATCAGGTGGAAGTGGCTTTGATGGCGGAACGTTATTACGCTGTGGCCAAGTCGTTTATGCTCTATCGTCAGAGCCACGCCGACGACCGCGAGACGCGCGACAAGTTGGATTTTCTCATCAGTTATTGCGATGCGGCCAATGCGGCCACGGGCAGCAAGTTCGATGCCAATGCCAATGTTACCAACAAAAACATAGCCACGCTCATCGGCGAGTTGCCCAAGCAGAGTTTCATCCGTCTGAACCGGCGTCTGCTCACCGACCGCATCAAAGAGATGTTTGGCAAGGAACTGTCGGACAAGTACTTAAATCTGCTGAACAGACATTTCATCTACAAAAACGACGAGACGAGTTTGGCCAACTATTGCGCGAGCATTACGATGTATCCATGGCTCATCGGCGGCACCATTTCGATAGGTGGCAACAGCACGCCGCCGACGAATCTGAAATCGTTTTGCGGTGGTTTTGTCAATATGGTGTTCATCGTGTCGAGTATGTTGAGCGGTGCGTGCGCCACGCCCGAATTTTTGATGTATATGAACTATTTCATCGGTTTGGAGTATGGCGACGACTACTATTTGCATGCCGACAAAGTGGTGGATTTGAGCAACAAGCAGCGCACCATCGACAAGGTGATTTGCGATTGTTTCGAGCAGATAGTTTACAGCATCAATCAGCCGACGGGCGCGCGTAATTTTCAGTCGGTGTTTTGGAATGTGGCCTATTACGATCGTTATTATTTCGAGAGTTTGTTTGGCAACTTTTATTTTCCGAACGGCGAGCGTCCGCATTGGGATTCGCTGAGTTGGTTGCAAAAACGGTTTATGAAGTGGTTCAACAAAGAGCGCACCAAGACGGTGCTGACTTTTCCCGTGGAAACGATGGCGCTGTTGGCCGAAGATGGCGATGTGAAAGACAAAGAGTATGCCGATTTTACGGCCGAAATGTATGCCGAGGGTCATTCGTTTTTCACCTATTTGAGCGACAATGCCGATTCGTTGTCGAGTTGCTGCCGCCTGCGCAACGAGATTACGGACAATGGTTTCAGTTACACGCTGGGCGCCGGCGGTGTATCGACCGGTTCGAAGAGTGTGCTCACCATCAATCTGAATCGTTGCATACAGTATGCGGTCAAGAACGGCATTCCGTATCAGGTTTATTTGGAGGAGATTGTCGATTTGACGCACAAAGTGCAGTTGGCCTACAACGAGAATCTGAAATCGCTTCAGAGCAAAGGTATGCTACCGCTGTTCGATGCCGGTTACATCAACATCGGTCGCCAATATTTGACCATCGGCGTGAATGGTTTGGTGGAAGCCGCCGAATTTCTCGGGCTCGAAATCAACGACAATCCGCAGTACGCCGAATTTGTGCAGGGCGTTTTGGGCATTGTGGAGCGTTACAATAAGAAATATCGCACCAAAGAGGTGATGTTCAACTGCGAGATGATTCCCGCCGAAAATGTCGGTGTGAAACATGCAAAATGGGACAAAGAAGACCACTACGTGGTGCCGCGCGATTGCTACAACAGTTACTTCTATGTGGTGGAGGACGATTCGTTGAACATCATCGACAAGTTCCGTCTGCACGGGCGCAAATACATCGAGCATCTGACCGGCGGATCGGCGTTGCACTGCAATTTGGAGGAGCATTTGTCGCAGGCGCAATATCGGCAATTGCTGCGTGTGGCTGCCGTCGAAGGTTGCAACTATTTCACGTTCAACATTCCGAATACGGTGTGCAACGATTGCGGCCACATCGACAAACGCTATCTGCACGCTTGCCCGCATTGCCACAGCGCCAACCTCGATTATCTGACGCGTGTCATCGGCTATATGAAACGTATCAGCAACTTTTCGCACGCGCGGCAAGTGGAAGCGGCCAAACGTCATTACGCTAAATGGAACGACAACGCAACATGCTGAAATACACCGATTTCGATATTGTTTTTCAGGAGATCCCGGACGAGGTAACGCTGGCCATCAACATCAGTAACTGTCCGTGTGGGTGTGCGGGATGCCATAGTCCGCATTTGGCCGACGACATCGGCGACGCATTGACTGCTTCGGAGGTCGATACGCTGCTCGAGAAGTATGGTGCAGCCGTTACCTGCGTCTGCCTGATGGGCGGCGATGCCGACCCTGCAGCGGTAAACGCACTGGCGGCACACATCCGGATGAAAGGCAAAAAATCGGCATGGTATTCGGGGCGCGCCGCTTTGCCGGACACCATCGATACGGCGCATTTCGATTTTATCAAACTTGGTCCTTACATCGCCGAACGCGGCGGACTGAAGTCGCCCACAACCAATCAGAGGTTGTTTCGCATCGAATGCGGACAAATGCATGATATCACCGATCGGTTTGGGCCGAAAAAGGAATTTACGGAATAACTCAACTATTTTATAATTAACAATTTAACAATCAAAGCATTATGAAAAAATTACATTTCATCTGTTTGGCGGCTTTGGCTGCCACATTCGTTGCTTGCGAACCGAACAACGAACCGGTTGACAACGCAACAGTTGTTACTTTCGAAAACGTGGCTTTGGATTCGACCGGCTATTGGAACGGTTCCGATTTTTCGGGCGGAAAACTTGTGGACGGCGCGTTTTTTGTGAACGACTATGTGTTCGACAGCCTTTTCAATTATGGTTATTGCAACGGCGGATTCTATGTTTCGTCGAAAACGGACAAGCAGACGCGCGGATACTCGAACGAGTATAGCGTTTATGCCGATGGCGGTGCCGACAACTCCAAACAATTTGCTGTGCTGTACTACAGCGCGTGGAGCGCGCAAAATGCCCGCATCCAATTTACCAAAGCCGTGTCGCCAAAAAGCGTCAGCCTGACCAATTCGACCTACACCTATTGGTCGCTGAAAGAGGGCGATGCTATTAGCAAGGCTTGTGCCGCCGGCGATTGGTTCAAAGTAACCATTATTGGGCAAAATGGCGACACCCGCACTGACAGCCTCGATTTCTATCTGGCCGATTTCCGCGACGGCAAAACCTTTATTTGCGACACTTGGACATCGGTCGATTTGTCGGCATTGGGTGCCGTAACCGACATCTATTTCACAATCGATGGCACCGACAAGGGCGATTGGGGCCTTAACACACCGGCTTATGTCTGCCTCGACAATCTGAAATACGAATAAACACATACCGCAAAATGTGCGTAAAAAAAGCCTTCTCGTTTAGTCGGGAAGGCCTTTTTTTTGTGGCTGTCGGTCGGCTTATTTTTTGCCGTGCACGGCTTCCGACACATTGATGATGTAGTCGCCCATACGTTCCAATTCCGAAACGACGTCCATGTAGTAGGCGCTGTTTTGGTAGGCCACATTTTTGTCGGTAACAGCCTCGTCGCGCAAGTTGTTGCGCAGTGTGTTGATGGCAATTTCGCTGTCGATGGCGGCTTGCAGGGTGCCGTTGTTTTCCAAGTTGGCAATCATTACCTCGTAGGCTTTGTCCACAAGTGCAATCATCGACTCGATGTTGGCGATGTATTGTGGCGAAAAAACTTGTTTGTGTGCGTTCCTTCGCGACAGTATGCGGCTTATTGCTTCGCCCGAATCGCCCAAACGTTCCAATTCGCCAACGATTTTGTACATGGCCGTGATGCGTTGGCGTGTGTGTTCGCTGATGCTACCTTCGGGAATGGCGCGCAAAAACGTGGCAATTTCGTACTCGATACGGTCGGCAATCTCTTCGTATTTCACCAATTTGCCGCAGTAGGTGTCGAAGTCGCCGGGTGTGGTGGCTTGCACCGCCGCATTGACGTACGCCAATCCTTTGCGCGATATTTGTGCAAAGTGTACAATCTCGTTTTGTGCCTGACCGATGGCCAATTCGGCCGTTACCATCGGACCGGCTTGTATGAATTTGAGTTTGAATATCTCGTCGTCGGCGCTCTGCTTCGATTTGATGATGGCGGTTACAATCTTCTCTAATTGTGGCACAAACCAAACGAGTATGCAGGTGTTGATGACGTTGAACAGTGTGTGCAACATGGCGATGCCATAGAGTGCCGCTGTCGATTCGGGTGAAGTGGGATCGATGCCGGCCGTGTAGTTCGTCTCGACCGGATTCGGATAACCCATTCCGCTGATAATCAGCCCGATGAGCGATAAGAACGGTCGGTACAAGCACAGCGCCCATATCACACCAAAAAGATTGAAAAACGAGTGTGCCAACGCTGCACGTTTCGCATTGACGTTGGCCACGGCTGCGGCTATGTTGGCCGTGATAGTAGTGCCGATGTTTTCGCCCAACACCATGGCGGCCGCCATCTCGAACGGAATCCAACCCATGCTCATCATAATCAGGGTGAGTGCCATGGTGGCGCTCGACGATTGCAGCACGAGCGTGAGTAGCGTGCCGATGACCAAAAAAATGAGTATCGACCCGAATCCGAAACCCGTCCAACGGGTGATGAACGAAAGAATTTCGGGGTTTTGGCTCAAATCGGGTACGGAATTTTTCATCAGCGATAAGCCCAAAAACAACAGCGAAAAACCTACGATGCACTCGCCAATGTGTTTGTGTTGCTCTCGTTTGGCAATGCTCAGCACAAAACCAACGGCCATCAGCGGCACGGCCAGAATGGAAATGTCCATTTTGAAACCCAGCAACGAAATGAGCCACGCCGTAACGGTGGTGCCGATGTTGGCACCCATGATGACGCCGATGGCTTGGCCGAGTGCCAACAGACCGGCATTGACAAAGCCGACGACCATCACTGTCGTGGCGCTCGACGATTGGATGATGGCCGTGATGGTCAAACCGGTCAGCACACTCGTGAACCGATTAGAGGTCATGGCCGATAAGAAATGTCGAAGACGATTGCCCGCCGCTTTTTGCAGGCCGGAACTCATCAGGTTCATGCCGTAAAGAAACATGCCCAAGGCTCCCAAAAGCGTGAAAAATTGCAGTAACATAATGTTTTGGATTATTTGGGTGAAAAACTAACTAAACGTGTGGATGACTATGTTGTACAAAGAGGGTTGCTTTCTGATTGTACAATATAAAACCGGTAAGTGGCGTGTGTGCCTGCCCGCAACTAAAAGGAGGGTGAAGTGTGCTAAATTGATGAAAATCAATCTCAAAGTAAGCCAATGTCGTAGCATTCCGATACGATGAATGTACGTTTTCATACTGCTGCAAAGTTAGTATTTTTGTTTGATAAATACTACAGAATTTACAGCAAAAATGATGCCTCCCACGCTTTTTTTCGACGAAAATGTGGAACACTAATTGTATTTTTTGTAACTTTGCGCCAAAGTTATCAATATCAAACGTATGAAAAAACATCTTTTCCCCCTCATTTTGGCGGCAATGGCCGTGCCTACGCTTGCTGCTCAAACCGACATGCCGGCCGATTCGGTCGAAGGATTTGTGTTCACCACTGTCAAGGCAAATCCGATAACAAGCGTCAAAAATCAGCACCGTTCGAGCACTTGTTGGAGTTTTTCATCGATGGCTTTTTTCGAATCCGAACTCCTGCGTATGGGCAAGGGCGAATATGATTTATCGGAAATGTTCGTTGTGCATCATACCATGGTCGATCGTGCCGAACGTGCGGTGCGCCTGCACGGCGATGTGTCGTTTGCACCCGGCGGCAGTTTCAACGATGCGGTCTATTGCTTGGCGCACTACGGCATGGTGCCGCAAGCGGCTATGCCGGGCATTATGTATGGCGACACGCTACCTGTACACACCGAGTTGGATGCTGTGACCGGCGCCTACGTCAAAGCACTGACGCGTGGCACGTTAAAACAGTTGACCCCCGTGTGGCGACAAGGCCTTTCGGCCATCTACGACACCTATTTGGGCGTTTGTCCCGAAACGTTCGACTACAACGGCCGGCAATATACACCGCGTTCGTTTGCCGATATGCTTGGACTTTCGGCCGATGATTATGTGTCGGTAACATCGTACACGCATCATCCGTTTTACGAAAAATTTGTCCTCGAAATTCCGGATAATTGGCGCTTGGGCGAGTCGTACAATGTGCCGTTGGACGAACTGATTGCCATTATCGACCATGCCATCGAACAAGGCTATACGGTAGCGTGGGGCGCCGATGTGAGCGAAATTGGGTTCACGCGCAACGGTATCGGCGTGCTGCCCGATGCCGACCGTGGTGCCGAACTCACAGGTAGCGACATGGCGCGTTGGACAGGACTGTCGAAAGACGACAAGAAAAAGGAGTTGACCCAAAAGCCATTGCCCGAAATGGAAGTTACTCAAGCCATGCGCCAAACGGCTTACGATAATTGGACAACAACCGACGACCACGGTATGCTTATTTACGGCATCGCCACCGACCAAAACGGCAAGGAATATTATATGGTGAAAAATTCGTGGGGTACCAACAACAAATACCAAGGCACTTGGTACATATCGAAAGCATTTGCTGCCTACAAAACCATGAATATACTTGTACACAAAGACGCTGTGCCCAAGGCGATTGCCAAAAAATGGCGATAAATTGAATTACTACATCACCCGATTCGGGCGGCTCATGTGTGCGTGCTGATGCGTGGGGTGGTTGTCTGTTTCATGCAGGGTGTTTGCCGATACCTCGAAAAAAATAGATGACCATTCTGCGTTTGTTTTTATTACCGCACAAGCACTTTGTAAGCGCGGTTATCGAGGCGAACGATGTAGAGGCCGGCGGTTGACACGGATAGCGTGTGGTGCGGCGTGGTGCAGCGTTGTTGCGCGACGAGCAAGCCGGCGGCGTTGTACACCTGCACGTGCCGCCCCTCGGCATAGTGAATGACAATGTCGCCGGGTGTGGCTTCCACGATGGGTTCTTGCACAGTGGATGTGTGCGCGCCCGTAGGCAGACTGCCGGTGAATATGTCGGTGGCATAGAGGGCTACACCGCCGTAGGCGTCGGAGCCGCTTTGGAGGTCGAAAGTGCTGTTGTTCATGATGCTTGTCAGGCTGATGCAACCGGAAAAAGCGTTGTTGCCGATGTAGGTCAGCGTGCTTGGCAGATAGATGCCGCAAAGCGACGAACAACCGCTGAAAGCCGACTCTTCGATGGTTGTAAGTCCTTCTTTGATGGTCAGGTAAGTTAAATGGAAACAGCCTAAAAATGCTGATGCGCCGATAGTGCGCATCGATGCCGGCAGTTGCACTACTTGGAGCGCTGTGTCGTTCATAAATGCACTGCGTTCGATGGTGTGCACCCGATTACCGATGGTAATGTCAACGAGTAGTTTACATTCGCTGAAGGCTCCGTCTTTTATGGTCGTAACGCTGTTGGGGATAATCACGCTTTCGATACTTGATTTTTGAAACTTTCCACTTGGAATCTCGACCAATCCGTCGGGCAATTCCAATGCACCTGTTTTGCCGCGCGGTACAACGGCAATAGTGAACGGATTGCGATAGTAGAGCAGACCGTCGTACGACAGCAAAGCCGGATTGGCAGCATCTACGGTAATGCTTTGCAGGGCGTTACAGAGCGTGAAAGCCCTGTCTCCAATAGAGGTAACGGTGGCGGGCAACGAAAGTGTGATCAATTTTTTGCTGTTGATAAGGGCATCGGCATCCAAGCCTACAACCGTATAGACTTTGTCGTTGTAGGTAACGGAAGCGGGTATAACCAAATTGCCCACGTAAGCCAAATCGCCGGTGGTGTCGTACATCCAATCGTCTTCGGCACCGCGGTAGGTAACTTTGGCGGTGAGCGTTGCCTCGTCGAAATTGTAGTAGATGCCATCGACGGCAGTGTCGGAGGCTGCAACCGAGCCGATGCCGGCTGTCGCGAAAAGGATTATGCTCGAAATGAGTGGAAAACGATGTTTCATGTACGGCGATTTTTAACAAAAATTGTGATGAACTTTGTCAAAGATAGGCATAATTTTTCAAAGTACCAAATCGTCGGGCAAAAAAACAGACATCGCAACCGATGTCTGTTGGTTTGTGGGGCGCGGTGCGGCTTATAGTAGTGCCGTGTTCAGCGCGTCGGTCATACTGTCTGTAAAGTGGAATTTCAGCCCTTTCAGGTACACGTCGTTTATTTCGTCGATGTCGCGTTTGTTGTCGGCGCACATCAGAATGTCGGTGATGCCGGCGCGTTTGGCGGCCAGAATTTTTTCTTTGATGCCACCGACGGGCAGCAGTTTTCCGCGCAGGGTTATTTCGCCGGTCATGGCAAGATTTTTCTTCACTTTGCGTTTGGTAAATGCCGAGGTTAACGCTGTCAGCATGGTGATGCCGGCCGACGGACCATCTTTGGGTATGGCGCCTTCGGGTACATGAATGTGGATGTCGTATTCGTCGAACAATGTTGCATTGATGCCAAATTCGTCGGCGTGTGCTTTCAGATAGCCTAGCGCAATGACGGCCGATTCTTTCATCACATCGCCAAGGTTGCCTGTCAGGGTGAGTTTGCCCGCTTTCGATTTGTTCAGGCCGGCTTCGATGTAGAGTATTTCGCCGCCGACGGCTGTCCAAGCCAATCCGGTAACGACGCCGCAAATGTCGTTGCCCTGATAGTTGTCGTGCGTGTAGCGTGGCGCACCAAGGTATTCGTTGATGCCGTCGATGGCGACATCAGTGTTGTAGGGCGTTTCGGTGGCTATTTTGCAGGCGGTTTTGCGCATTATTTTGGCGATGACACGGTCGAGTTCACGCACGCCCGATTCGCGTGTGTAGTTGTCGATGATGTGCCGCAGGGTTTTCTTGGGCAGTTTCAACTGTTTTTTGTCGATGCCGTGTTCTTTCAGTTGTCGCGGCACTAAATGTTTGGCGGCAATTTCCACTTTTTCTTCGGCAATGTATCCGTTCACTTCTATCAGTTCCATGCGGTCGCGCAGTGGTCGTGGCACGGCCGAAATGTCGTTGGCGGTAGCGATGAACAGCACTTTCGACAAGTCGTAGTCGATGTCGAGAAAGTTGTCGTGGAACGTACTGTTTTGCTCGGGGTCGAGCACTTCGAGCAGAGCCGACGACGGGTCGCCGTGTATGTCGTCGGATAGTTTGTCTATCTCGTCGAGCACGAACACAGGGTTCGACGATCCGACTTTTTTCAGGTTTTGAATGATTCGTCCGGGCATGGCGCCGATGTAGGTGCGTCGGTGTCCGCGAATTTCGGCTTCGTCGTGCATGCCGCCCAACGATACGCGCACGTATTTGCGTCCGAGGCTTTCGGCTATGGATTTTCCGAGCGATGTTTTGCCCACGCCCGGAGGTCCGTAGAGGCACAAAATGGGCGCTTTCAGGTCGTTGCGCAGTTTCAGCACAGCCAAATGTTCGATGATGCGTTCTTTCACTTTGTCGAGCCCAAAATGGTCGCGGTCGAGAATGCGTTGCGCTTTTTTCAGGTCGAAATTATCGCGTGTGTATTCGTTCCAAGGCAGGTCTAACAGGGTTTCGACGTAGTTTTGTTGGACGGCGAAGTCGGGCGATTGTTGCGGCATCATTTCCAACTTTTTCAGTTCTTTGTCGAAAATGTCGGCCGTTTTTGCGTCCCATTTTTTTGTTTTGGCGCGTTCGCGGTAGGCATCCACCAATTTGTCGCCGTTGTTGTCGCCCAACTCGTTTTTGATGGTTTTCATCTGCTGTTGCAGAAAATATTCGCGCTGCTGTTTGTCGATGTCTTTCAGCACTTTCGACTGTATGGATGCCGACACGGTGATTTGTTTGAACTCTTGCGTCAGCACTTCGACCAATTGTGTGGCGCGTTGTTGCAAATCGTTTGTTTCGAGCAGTCGTTGTTGGGCAAAATTGTCGAGTTGCAGGTTGCCGCACACAAAGTTGACGAGCGACTCGGGTGTGTCGTTGTGTGCGATGGCAAACAGCACTTCGTTGGGTATGGAGTTCGATTTTTTGACGATTTTTTCGCACAGTGCTTTGATGACGTCCAACGTTTGTTCCGCTTTTTCATCGACGGTTTCGGGCGCTACTTCGGGTGCCAAATCGATGGTGGCGGTGAGGTACGGGCGCTGTTTGGCGGCTGCCACGATGCGTGCGCGTCGGCGTCCGTGCAGAATGACCATGGTGGTGTTGTCTGGCAACTCGATGATGCGCAGAATGCGTGCCACGGTGCCGTATGTAAACAGGTCGTTGTGCTTCGGATTTTCGATGATGTGGTCGCGTTGCATCACAGCCAGCAGCTCGCCGTGCCGGTCGTACACTTCGCGTACAAGTTTCAGCGAACTGTCGCGCCCAATCGACACCGGCATCACCACTTGGGGGAACAACACCATGTTGCGCAGCGGCAGTATGGGCAGTTCGTCGCCCGAAATGGTTGTTACAAGTGTGGGGTCGCCCTCCTCGTCGAGGTGTATCACTTCGCTGTGAATGTTCCCAATTTTTGCGTCTGTCAATATGTCATCAATCTTCATAGGCTAAATCTATTACTGACATTTTGTCGTGTTTTTGTGTCGACAAAACGCCCGCTAAGTGAGAGAATGTTTGTCGTGTTTTTGCCCTAAACCGTTGTCGGGGCAGCATTTTGGGCTCTGTTTGCCGGTTGTGTAGCTCAATTTGTGTGCCAAACGTCTGTCATTGTCGTATAATCTTTATTTCGCCGTGCGTACCCAATTTGATGATGCTCGATGGTGTGGCTTTGTGCATGTCGGTTTGGCGTGTCGTGGCTATGTAATCGACGGCTTGTTTTATTTCGTCGGCTATTTCGGCAAAATTTTGTGGCGTGGGTTGCCCGCTGATGTTGGCCGAGGTCGATACAATCGGTTTGTGGAATCGCTCGCACAGGCAGCGCGAAAATTGTTCGTTGGTTACGCGTATGCCGATGCTGCCGTCGTCGGCAATCAGGTTTTTAGCCAAGTTTTTTGCGCCGGGATAGATGATTGTCAGTGGCTTTTCGCTCATCTCTATCAGGTCGAAGGCGATGTCGGGAATTTCGTCGATGCAGCCTTGCAGTTTGGCGGTGCTGTCGATGAGTACGAGCATGGCTTTCGAGTCGGTGCGCTGTTTGATGTCGAAAATGCGGCGTACGGCTGTCTCGTTGGTGGCGTCGCAGCCGATGCCCCAAACGGTGTCGGTGGGGTAGAGTATGACGCCGCCGCGGCGCAATACGTCAAGTGCGTTTCTGATGTCGTCGTTCATAAGTGTCGATAAAAAAACGCACAAAAGTACTATAATTTTTCGCGATTCGCAAAAAAATGTGTATCTTTGACCACTTTTTTTTAACCTAAAAACCTATGCAACCTAAAACGACCCAACCCAATTTAAGTTTTCTGCAGTTGTGGAACCTCAGTTTCGGATTTTTTGGCGTGCAGATTGCCTATGCGTTGCAGAGCGCCAACATCAGTCGCATTTTTGCCACGCTTGGTGCCGACCCGCACGATTTGAGTTATTTCTGGATATTGCCGCCGCTCATGGGCATGATAGTGCAACCGTTGGTGGGGCTGTTGTCCGACAAAACATGGTTTGGCCCCGTGTTTGGCCGACGTAAATTCTATCTGATTGTTGGTGCCGTGATTGCCGTGGCGGTGATGGTGTTGTTGCCCAATGCCGGCGATTTCACGTTCGAACAGAGTCTGTTTTTGGGCTTGAATGCCGCCATGTGGTTTGGACTTTTTTCGCTGATGTTTCTCGACACGGCCATCAACATTGCGATGCAGCCTTTCAAAATGATGGTGGGCGACACGGTGAACGAGGCGCAAAAAGGTACGGCCTATGCCATTCAGTCGGCACTGTGCAACGCCGGATCGTTGGTGGGCTATCTTTTCCCGATTTTTTTCACATGGATTGGCATTGCCAATACGGCGCCAGAGGGCGTTGTCCCTGCATCGGTGAAGTGGTCGTTCTATATGGGTGCGGCCATTTTGATAGTGTGTGTGTTGTACACCTTTTTTGCCGTAAAGGAGATGAATCCCACCGAATATGCGCGCTTTCATGGCATTAAATCGACCGATGCCGGCACGGTCGGTTCGTCAAATGGCAAGTCGGACAAGCGCGTTATCCGCTCTTTTGTTACAGTGGGACTTGTTCAGTTCTTTTGTTGGGCAGCCTTTATGTATATGTGGACTTATTCGAATGGTGCCATCGCCTCCTTGTGCTTCGCTTGGGATGGCTTGGATACGGCGTCCGATGCGTTCCAAGATGCCGGCAATTGGGTCGGCATGGTGTTTGCGGTACAGGCTGTAGGGTCGTTGTTGTGGGCTGCATTATTGCCGTTCATCGAACACAAAATGGGCAACAAGGGCGCTTATATACTCTCGTTGTTGGTGGGCGCCATTGGTTTCGCATCGATATTGTTTGTACACAATCGTTATGTGTTGTTCGTCAGTTATGCGCTGATAGGTGCGGCTTGGGCTGCCATGTTGGCGCTGCCATTTACCATCTTTACCAATGCTATTCAGGGAAGCAAACACATGGGCACGTTGTTGGGATTGTTCAACTGCACCATCTGTTTGCCGCAAATAGTGGCGGCATTGTGTGGCGGGCTGTTGCTGAGGGGCGTAGGCACACAAGCCGGCATGCTTGGCGTGGCCGGCGGATGTCTGTTGGTGGCTGCGGCCTGCGTGTTGCTCATTCGCGAAAAAGAGTAATCGGCGTTATTCCTCGATTTTTTTTGTGAGCGGGTGTTTGTGAAGTTGCATTTTTTTTGTAATTTTGCGGCGGTTTTTATATCAATGTTAAATTTTTAATAAACAATTCTCAACTGTATGAAATTCAAAGTTTTACTCCTATCTTCGCTTTTGACGCTTGGTACAGTATCGGCTGTGGCCGACGAGCCAAAAGTTGACGACAGCAAGCCGACAACCGGCGACACACTCGAACAGGCCGATGCCATTACGGAACAAGCCACGCAACCGGTGAAAGAAAAATATTGGAAATGTACCGGCATTTTGTCGTTGAATGCCAGCGCAACCGGTTTGTGGAATTGGGCTGCCGGTGGCAACAACAACATCACTACCGTGGCGGCTGCCAACATCACCTTGCTCTATCAGAAAAACAGCGTCGCTTGGGAAACCAATTTGGACACCGACTTCGGTATGACTTATCTGGAAAGCGAATTTGAACCTTGGCGCAAATCGAACGACAAAATCAACTTCACCACCAAATTTGGTTGGGAATTTCACAAAACGTGGTACCTGACCGTGCTGGGTAGTTTCAAATCGCAGTATGCGCGCGGCTATAAATATGGTGCCGACGATAATGGCGATTTCAAAAAACCGATTGCCGGTTGGTTGTCGCCTTCGTACACCGACATCTCGGTCGGTATCGATTGGAAACCGAACGAAATTTTCTCGATTTATCTGGCACCGGTTACCGGTCGTATCTCGAGTTGCACGCTCGATAGTTTGTCGTATGTCGATGGTGCCGGCGTGGAACAAATGACAAGCCTGCGTGCTGCATACGGCATCGATCCCGACAAAACCTGCCTGCCCGAACTTGGTTTCTCGGCCAAAGCCGGCGTCAATTACACGCGCATCGAAAATCTGAAAATCATTTCGACCGTTGGCATCTTTACTCCTTATCGCTGGTCGGAGGATATGAGCGACCATCGCCGTTTCGGCAATTTCGATGTCGATTGGGATTTCGCCATCTCGTATCAATTCCTCAAAGTGCTGAATGTAACGTTGAGCACATCGCTCAAATATGTCAATGGCGTGATGATAGCCGACAAAGATGGCAACAATCCGGTGGAACGCGTTCAGTTCAAAGGCAATCTCGGACTTGGCATCGGCTATAGTTTCTAAACGATTGTTGCAGCATAAAACAAAATCCCGAAAGTTTCTTTCGGGATTTGTTTTTTATAAGGTTTCGACTTGTGCCAGCCATATCGCCGCCGAGACATCGCTCGGCATGCGCCAATCGCCGCGCGGCGACAGGTTGACGCTGCCTATTTTCGGTCCGTCGGGCATGCACGAACGTTTGAATTGCTGACTGAAAAAACGGCGTACAAACGTCTTGAGCCAATGTTTGATGATCGCCGGTTCGTAGCGGTCGGCAAAGGCGCGCTGTGCCAACATGAATAGTTTGTCGGGCGCAAAACCGTGCCGCAGCATGTGGTAGATGAAAAAGTCGTGCAACTCGTAAGGGCCCACCAAATCTTCGGTTTTTTGTGCAATGCAACCTTTGTCATCGGCCGGCAGCAGTTCGGGGCTGACCGGCGTATCGACAATGTCGCGCAGATTGTGGGCGGCGGTGCTTGCAAAATCGCATTCGGCTGCATATTGCACCAAGTGGCGTACCAATGTTTTTGGGATGCTGGCATTGACGGCATACATGCTCATGTGGTCGCCGTTGTAGGTTGCCCAGCCGAGCGCAAGTTCCGACAGGTCGCCTGTGCCGACAACCAAGCCGCCGCATTGGTTGGCTATGTCCATCAGTATTTGAGTGCGTTCGCGCGCTTGCGTGTTTTCGTAGGTGGCGTCGTGTATGTTGCTGTCGTGCCCGATGTCGGCAAAGTGTTGTGTACAAGCCGCTTTGATGCTTATCTCGCGCAGCGTGGCGCCAATATGTTCCACCAATTCGGTGGCGTTGTGGTAGGTGCGGTCGGTGGTGCCGAATCCCGGCATGGTAACGCCTATGATCTGTTGCCGCGACAGCCCCAATTTGTCGCAGGTGCGCGCACAAACCAACAAGGCTAACGTGGAATCCAATCCGCCTGAGATGCCCAATACCAACGATTTGATGCCGGTGGCTTGCAGACGGGTTGCCAAAGCAGTGGCTTGCATCTCGAAAATTTCTTCGCAGGTGGCTGCCATGTTGTGGCGCGGCGGAACGAATGGCCACGGGTCGAACGAACGACTCAGCGGCGTGCGTGCTGCCGGCAATGCACATGGCACGCGTGTGTAGCCGCGCGTGGCACCCAGCATAAAGGTGCTGTTCTTGCGGCGCTCGTGTTGCAGATATTCGATGTCGATGTCGCTGATGGCTAACTGCGGTTGCCGACTGAAACGTGTGCTTTCGGTCAACATTGACCCGTTTTCGGCCACAAAAGCGTTGCCGGCAAACACCAAGTCGGTGCTCGATTCGCCAAATCCGGCCGACGCATACACATAGCCGGCTATGCAACGTGCCGATTGTTGCATGACGAGGTTGCGCAGATAGGCGTGTTTGCCGATGACTTCGTCCGAAGCCGACAAGTTGAAGATGACTTGCGCTCCGGCCAAAGCGTGATGGCTGCTTGGCGGAATGGGTGTCCATAGGTCTTCGCACAACTCGATGGCAAAGGTTACGTTGGCACTTTCGAACAGCAACTGTGCACCAAATGGCACCGTTTGACCACACAATACCATTTCGGTGGCTGTGGCGTCGGCGGCCGATGCAAACCAACGTTTTTCGTAAAATTCGTTATAGTTGGGCAAAAAAGTTTTTGGCACCACGCCCAATATGCGTCCGCGACTGAACACAACGGCGCAATTGAACAACTGATTGTGCAAACGTACCGGCATGCCCACTATGCCTACAATGTCGAGTTGTTGACCGGCATCGAGCAGATGTTGCAGGGCGCGTTCGGCCTCGTCGAGCAAGAGGGCGTTTTGAAACAAGTCGCCACACGAATAGGCTGTCAGACTCAATTCGGGGAATACTGCTATTTGCACACCGCCGGCGCACGCTTCGCGCAGCAACTCGGCGATGCAATCGGCATTGTGCCGACAATCGGCCACACGCACCGACGGAACGGCAGCTGCTACTTTGATGAATCCGAAATTTTCCATATTGCAAACAAGACGTTTTCTTTGACCATTGATTTATTTTACAGCAACGCTTTGATGCACACCACCAAGCCGAGAATGACCAACAGCAAACCTGTTATGCGATTCAAAATCCATAAACCACGGATGTTGAAACGATTGCGCAATTTGCTCACCAACAAAGTCAGTGTCAGCCACCAACTGAACGCGCCCAACAAGATGGAGCACAACCCGACGATGTTTTCGTACCACGTTTGCTCGGGCGTGAAAAAGTTGAATTGCGCAAACAGACCGATGAATATGAAGATAATCAGCGGATTGCTCAAACAGAGCCCGAACGCCGAAATGTAGTCGCTGAAATAGTCGCTTTTGGTGGCTTTTTTCACCGACGACAACCGATCGACAGGATTGCTGCGAAACACATGTACGCCAAACAAAATGATGATGGCACTGCCTATGACCTGTATCCAAAATTGATGCGCATTGATGAAATCGGTAACAAAACTCATGCTGAATCCGACTATCGCGGCGTATAGCAAATCGGAAGTCGATGCGCCCAAACCGGTTATCAGCCCATGCCAACGCCCACGGTTGAGTGTACGCTGAATGGTGAGTATGCCCAACGGCCCGACGGGCACCGAGGTGAACAGCCCGATGATGAATCCGCTAATGACTATGTAGATTAAATCGTTCAAAACAATGTCATGTTTTTTGTTTTTTTACGCTTGTTTGTGTTGCGCCATGTAGTCCGTTATCCGACTTGCTTCGTCGGGACAGAACCACCGAATGGCGCTGTCGCGGTTGAACCACGATTGCTGTTTTTTGGCGTAACGCCGCGTGTTTTGCTGTATCATCTCGATGGCGTGGTCGCGTGTCCACGTGCCATCGAAGTAGTTGAACAACTCTTTGTAGCCGACCGTGTTCAGCGCATTCAGTTGTCGGTGCGGATACAGGTGGCGTGCCTCGTTTTCCAAACCATCGTCCAACATGTGCCACACACGTCTGTTGATGCGCTCGTACAACTCGGGACGTGGACGCGTGAGCCCAATCTTGACAATGTCGAACGTGCGCTGTTTGACTTGGTGCGTGCGTTGCTCCGAAAACGGGCGGCCTGTTATTTCTATCACTTCCAATGCGTGCAACATGCGTTTCACGTTGCGCAAATCGACTTCGGCGTAATGCTGCGGATCGAGCAGTTTCAACTTGCGCCGCACGCCATCGATGCCGTTTTGGGCGTAAAAATCCATCACGCTGCGGCGTGTTTCGTCGTCGATGGTGGGCAAATCGTCGATGCCGCGGCACACTGCGTCGGCGTAGAGCATCGAACCGCCGACCATCAGCGCATTGCCGTGTTGCGCTATCTCGGCTTCGATGATTGGTATGGCGTCCAACTCAAACTGTCCGGCGCTGTACGGCTCGAAAATCGACCTGTTGCCTACAAAATGGTGTTTTACGGCAGCCAACTGTGTGGCGGTCGGGGCGGCTGTGCCGATGGGCAACTCGCGAAACATTTGGCGCGAATCGCACGACACGATGCTGCAGCCCAAAAATTGTGCCATTTTCAGGCTGATGTCCGTTTTGCCGACGCCTGTTGGCCCGACTACGACAAACAATGTTCCGCGTTCGTTCGCCACGCGTTATGTTTAGTACAACTCGTTTCCGTTCTCGTCGAACGA
The DNA here is from genome assembly GCA_004557405.1 of Bacteroidales bacterium. Taxonomy (GTDB): domain Bacteria; phylum Bacteroidota; class Bacteroidia; order Bacteroidales; family Paludibacteraceae; genus W0P28-013. The sequence goes on along the minus strand of SFDZ01000018.1, from coordinate 12,699 downwards.
CATATTGCCAAAACTTTCGTCGTCCAACTCGTCGGGGTCGAATTCGTCGGATCCGTAGAAGTCAGCATCGAAATCGGTGCGCTGTTTTTCGATATATTTGTCGATGTCAACCAACTGCACGGGGGCTTTGCCTTTGCTCGACACGCACACGGGCTTGTCCGATGTGCGGTTCGGCACGATGGCTTTCAGTTCGATGAAAAAGGCGCGTTCCGTCATGTTGTCGTACACATACAGCAGGCGTTGTCCTACGTCCTCAATAAATTCGTCGAGCGGTGTTTCTTCCATCAAATAGGTGTCGGTGGCCGAGTCGGCGCCCATGTCTATCAGCGTTATTTCTTGTTGTTTCTCCCAGTTGTCGCTGCAGATAAAGAACGATGTTATCTGATTTTTGTCGTAACCGACGGCGTCCAAAATGGCATCGTGGAACTGCAAAAAGGTGGCATCGGGTGCAATCTCAATTTCGCGACTGAAGTTATCGACTTCGTCGGACAAAAGTAAAAATCTATAAACCATAAATTATTGTTGTTGAATGTGGGACAAAAATACAATATTTTTTCGATAAAGCCAATTTATTCAGGTCAAAGGCGTAATTTTTTTTTTTTCGATGTGTCAGATTTCGGCTCGTGTTTTCTTTTTCAGTTCGAAGTCGCGCCCGAGGTATTTTTCGCGCACGATGGGGTTGGCGGCAAGTTCTTCGGGCGTGCCCTGGAACAAGATGGTGCCTTCGAACAGCAGGTAGGCGCGGTCGGTGATGGAGAGCGTCTCGTCCACATTGTGGTCGGTTATCAGAATGCCGATGTTGCGGTCTTTCAGATGCCACACAATGTCCTGAATGTCCTGCACGGCTATGGGATCGACGCCGGCAAATGGTTCGTCGAGCATGATGAAACTTGGCTCGATGGCCAAACAGCGTGCTATCTCGGTGCGCCGTCGTTCGCCGCCCGACAGTCGGTCGCCAATGTTTTTGCGCACTTTTTCGAGACGAAATTCTTTGATGAGGCTCTCGAGTTTTTCGCGTTGTTCATCGCGTGTTTTGTCGGTGAGTTCGAGCACCGACAAGATGTTGTTTTCGACTGTCATTTTGCGGAATACGGACGCCTCTTGCGCCAAATAGCCGATACCGGCGCGTGCGCGTTTGTACACGGGGTAGTTGGTTATCTCTTTGTCGTTCAGAAAAATTTTGCCTTGGTTTGGTGTGGTCAAGCCGGTGGTCATGTAGAATGTGGTGGTTTTGCCGGCACCGTTAGGCCCGAGCAAACCAACTATTTCGCCCTGTTTCACGTGTATCGATACGTCGTTCACCACTGTGCGTTTGCCGTAGGTTTTCACCAAATGTTCGGTGCGTAGCACCATGCCAAGATTTTCCATAAATCGTATTTTCTAAACAAGATAGGGACGTAGCGCATGCGGTACGCCCCTATCTCGGTATGGCTTGTTATTTTTTTACAGGCGTTTTCGGGAAGAATATCCAGAACAAAATGGCAACCACAAGGGCGTATGCTGCGAAAATGTACCACGCTTCTTGCCAACCGCCCCACACTTCGTTGGCTTTGGCGGCCACTTCCGATAGTTGTGCTTCGCTCATGTTACCCCATTGTATAACGTTGTCTTTCAACGTGTTGAGTTCCTCACTTATCCATTGACTCCAATCGATGGTGGGAACGCATTTGTTGACTACGGCTTGTGCCGACAGTGTGCCGATGGTGGCGCCTACGCCGTTGGTCATCATCATAAACAGACCTTGTGCGCTCGAACGCATCTCGGGGCTGGTTTCTTGGTCAACATAGAGCGCACCCGAAATGTTGAAAAAGTCGAATGCAAAACCATAAACGATGCAACTGAGTACAAACATCCACACGCCGGAGCCCGGATTGCCGGCGCCAAACAGCCCGAAACGCAGCACCCATGCAAACATGGCCATCAGCATCACATTTTTGATACCGAATTTTTTCAGGAAGAAAGGAATGAACAGGATACACAAGGCTTCGCATATTTGCGAGATGGAGATGAGCATGTTGGAGTGTTGCACACCAAACGAATCAGCCCAATCCCTGAAATGTTCGAAACTGCCAAGGAACGGATTGGCAAAACCGTTGGTGATTTGCAACGACACGCCCAAGCACATCGAGAATACGAAGAACAAGGCCATTTTTTTCTGTTTGAACAGCGCGAAGGCTTTCAGACCAAGCGCATCGACCAACGACACTTTGCCTTCCGACTTCTTGATGTCGCAGGCGGGCAAGGTGAGCGAATAGAGTGCCAACAGAATGCTCAGACCGCCGCTCACTACAAATTGCCAAGCGGTGGCTTGCAGCCCGCACAAATCGACGCACCACATCATGGCAATGAAACCGACGGTGCCAAATACGCGGATAGGCGGAAAATCTTTTACGGTGTCGAGACCGCCTTTGACCAAGGCGTTGAATGCCACCGAGTTGCTCAGCGCGATAGTCGGCATGAAGAATGCCACCGACAACGTGTAGAATGTAAATAATAGACCAAATTGCACGTTGGCGCCGGCCATCAGACCGTATGCGCCGGCTGCCACCATGAATGCGCCGGCCAAAGCGTGGCAGAGCGACAAACATTTTTGTGCCGGAATCCAACGGTCGGCCACGATGCCCATCAGTGCGGGCATAAACAGGCTGACAATGCCTTGAATGGAGTAGAATATGCCGATGTTGCCACCCATGCCGTGTCCGGCCAAGTAACGTCCCATGCAGGTGAGGTACGCTCCCCAAACGGCATATTCGAGGAAGTTCATTACGATTAAACGAAATTTCATGTTCATAGTTTTAGATTTTTAGGTGAAAAATTTATTTGTTGCGTTTATTCAATTCGTCGCGTATGATGGCTGCTTGTTCGTAGTTTTCGGTGGCTACGGCTTGTTGCAGTTGGTCGCGCAGTTCATCGTCGGTCAGTTCGGTGGGCGTTGCGTCGGTGTCGCCGTTGGCGACGAATGCTTCCAATTTGTCGAATATGGCGTCGTCCATGTAGATGGGACGCCCGTAACACAATGCCAACGCCACGCCGTCCGAGGCGCGCGCTTCGGTGGTGTAGTAGCGCACCTCGTTGCGCCACGTCAGTTGGGCGGTGAATGGTTTGTCGTCGCCGTCGCATATAAACACTTCGGTGAGTGTGATGTCGAACTCTTGGGCAATTTCGGCAAATAGTTGGTGCGTCAGTTTGACGGGAATCTGCATGTGGCGCAACCCGACGGTGATGGCTTGCGCTTCGGCTTTGCCTATCAAAATGGGCGCATGGCGGGTGCCATTCACTTCCTTGAACAGCAGCCAATAGATGTCGTCGGACGACTTGACCTCGCTTAATCCGACAATTTGTACTTGCACTTTGCCCATGTTGCAGTAATTTGAATGTGCAAAATTAGCGTTTTTCTCGAAATTACCAAAACTTATTGCCGATTGTTTTTGAGTGCCGTTGTCAGAAAATCAACAAAGTGTTGCGGATTTTCGTCGAAAGCGAATGCTCCGTTCAACGGTTTGCCGTCGGGGGCGAGTACCACATAGAATGGTTGCGCATTGGCACCAAACTTCGTGCGTTGCAGGTAACTGTTTTTGTCGCCGATGGTTTTGATGAGGCGTGTTGTACCGTTTTCTTCTACCGTAAATGGTTCATTCAGAGGCGTTTTGTCGTCCACATAGAGCGATACCAACACAAATTCGTTGTGCAGCAAATCGGCCACGCCGGCGTCTGTCCACACGGCCGCTTCCATTTTGCGGCAGTTCACGCAGCCATAGCCCGAAAAATCGACAACCAACGGTTTGTTGTGGCGCTTTGCAAAGTTGACAGCCGCTTCGTAGTCGTCGAAATCGGCTTCGACATGGTTTTGATAGATGTTGAAATCCTGTGTCGAAAGTGGTGGCGCAAAGGCACTTACGGCTTTGAGCGGCGCACCCCACAATCCCGGAATCATGTAGATGGCAAAGGCAAACGACACCAACGCCAACACGAGTCGCAGCACGGATACGCGTTCCAACTTATCGTCGTGTGGCAGGGTGATTTTGCCGAGCAGATATAAGCCCAAGAAGACGAAAATCACAATCCACAGCACGATGAACACTTCGCGGTCGAGCAGATGCCAACCGTAGGCCAAATCGGCGACAGAGAGAAATTTGAGCGATAGTGCCAATTCCAAAAATCCGAGCACCACTTTGACGGCGTTGAGCCAGCCGCCCGATCGCGGCATCGATTTGAGCCACGACGGAAACATGGCAAACAGGCTAAACGGCAGTGCCAAAGCCAACGCAAACCCGAACATGCCGATGGTGGGCGCCAAAAACGAGTTCTTGGTGGACACTTCGACCAACAGGGTGCCGATAATCGGGCCTGTGCACGAGAATGAAACCACAGCCAACGTGAAAGCCATCAGCAAAATGCTGACAATGCCCGATGTGCGTGTGGCTTTGGCATCGAGGTGAGTGGACCACGACGCCGGCAGGGTGATTTCGAACATGCCGAAAAACGACAGTGCAAACACCACTAACAGTGCAAACAGAAATAGGTTGAATATGGCGTTGGTCGAGAGCGAATTGAGCGCGCTGGCACCGAATATCAGCGTTATCAGCAGGCCGAGCCCGACATAGATGAGGATAATCGAAATGCCGTAGAGTAATGCATCGCGCCGACCTTGACGTTTGTTGTCGGAGCGTTTCAGGAAAAAACTGACTGTCATCGGAATGATAGGCCACACGCATGGTGTAAACAAGGCTAACAGCCCGCCAACCAAGCCAAACAAAAAGATTGTCCACAACGATTCGTCGGTGTCGGTGGTGGTGTCGCTGCCAAAGGCGCGCAACTCATCGACGACGGGCGTGTACAACCCGGACGTGGTTTCCGGCGCCGTTGCCCCTGGCGCTAATGGCATAGGCATGAGTGCCGGCGCTGCTGTTTGCCCAAATTGGAACGGAACTTCGGTGGGCGGCGTGCAGGTGCGGTCGTCGCAGGCCATGAACGTTACTTGACCGGCAATGCGGTAGTCGGCGGCGCGCACCACGGCTTTCTGATGAAAGGTGATTGCGCCCGAGAACCAGTTGAGCGGCATGTCGAATGTGGCGTCGTATTGGCTGTGAGGTGCTCGTTCGGCAACGATGGCACCCACAAGTTCGGCGTGTTCGAGCGTGGTAAATTCAAAAGTGGTTGGCTGCGGACCGCCGTGGGGCAGTGTGGTGCCGTAGAGGTGCCAACCGTTGGAGATGTCGGCGGTGAAGTGCAGGTCGATGGTGTCGCCGGCTGATGTTGCACCGAATGTCCATTGTACGGGGTCAACTATTTGGGCTTGCACAGTCAGGGTGCAAACCATGGCGATGAGGCCGAAAAGTGTTTTGTTACTCATGAGCAAAATGAATTAGATTGCAAAAGTACAAAAAAAGGATAATGTTGTGTGTGTGAATGAGGTTAAAAAACAATAAAACCACGCGAAAAAACGCATGGTTTGTGGGCAGTGATGGATTCGAACCACCGAAGTCGAAAGACAGCTGAGTTACAGTCAGCCCCATTTGGCCACTCTGGAAACTGCCCGAAGTCGTTGATCGACGGCGACTTTATGTGTGTTATTCTGCAGGTGCAGCTTCGTCGAACGGTGCGGCCGGCGCTTGAGCGCTCTCTTGTTGCACGGCTTCGGCTTGTTCGGCTATCTCGGAGGTCGATGCCACGGCGCTACCATCGTGTACGCCTGTTGCAAAAACGCAACATACAACGATGAAAGCAATCAGTGTCCAAGTGGTTTTTTCGAGAAAATCGGTCGTTTTGCGAACACCCATAATTTGGTTTGAACTCGAGAACGACGATGCCAAACCACCACCTTTGGAGTTTTGCACCAAAACTATCAGCACCAAGATGACCGATGCTGCTACTGCAAGGATTGTTAAAAGCAAATACATAATGCTGTTCGGTTAATCTAAAAATTCGGACTGCAAAATTACGGCTTTTTTTTGATTTTACCAATTATTTTTGTCGAAATCTTGCGTTGTTTTGTGTAATAATCTGTTTTATAGTGTGTTACGATGCTATTTTGTGTTTACCAGTTGGCTACTGTGGCGTTGAAAATCTGATCGACAAGTTCTTCAATCATCTCTTCGCAGAGTTGGTCTTGCACCTCTTCGAGTGTCGAGGTGCTGGCAAATGTGCGGTTTGCCGAGAATGTGCGTTCGAAGTCTTCGTCGGGGTTGGTGTTGTTGGCAAAACGGACGCGCACGCCGATGGTCAGGCGGTTTTCGCTGGCGTAGGCATCGGCACCGATGGATAGCGGCGTGATGGCGTAGGTGGTGATTTCGCCTTCGACTTGCAAGTCGCCGTTGCGGCGCACCTGTTCGAGGCGTGTTTGCTTGTTGTAGGCGTCTTTCAGTGCGTCGTTGAAGTTGTTTACCAGCGACGGATTGACCAGCGTGGCTTGGTTGGTGAAGTCGATGACGGCGATGCTGCGCACTTTGCTGTAGTCGATTGAGGCACCGTTGAATTTGTACGAAACGGTGCACGATGCGGCCACGATGGCTGCGGCGATGGCGAAAAAAATGAGGCGTTTCATGCGTGTGGCGTTTATTCTATTCCGTATTCTTTGATTTTGCGGTAGAGTGTGCGTTCGGAGATGTGCAGGTCTTGCGCTGCATATTTGCGTTTGCCTTTGTGGCGCTCCAAGGCCTTGATTATCATATCTTTTTCGGCATCGATGAGCGAGAGTGATTCTTCGACATACTCTTCGGTGTCTTCCACTTGGCGGTTGTGCATCAGTTTTTGTTTGCCTGTGGCGGGCACTATGTTGATGACGTCGGGTTGTGGCTCTTCGGCTGTGTCCGAATAGGTCGGTGTGGGCATGGGCGCGGGCGCAAAGTGGGTTGGGTAGTCGTGCGTGTGTGTGTCGCCGGCCATGATGTCGTTGACCAATTTTTTCAGGTCGTTCATGTCTTTTTTCATGTCGAACAGCACTTGGTAGAGTATTTCGCGTTCGTTGTTGAACGATTTGCTCTCGTGTTCGTTGGAGTGTCCGAATAGCGTGGGCAGTGCTGTTTGCTCGTTGGCGGGCAGGTAGCGGCGCATGGCTTCGGGGGCGATGGTGCGCTCTTGCTCGATGACCGAAATTTGTTCCGTGATGTTTTTCAGTTGGCGAATGTTGCCTTTCCAATAGTAGTTTTTGAGCATGTTTTGTGCTTCGTCGGTCAGTTTCACCACGGGCATGTTGTATTTTTCGGCAAAGTCGGCAGCGAATTTGCGGAACAGCAGTGGGATGTCTTCTTTGCGTTCGCGCAGCGGCGGAATGTGTATCGGCACGGCGTTCAGGCGGTAGAACAGGTCTTCGCGGAAACGCCCTTCGCGTATGGCTTCCTGCATGTTTAGGTTGGTGGCGGCTACGACGCGCACGTTAGTTTTTTGCACTTTCGACGACCCGACGCGCATAAATTCGCCGGCTTCCAATACGCGCAGCAGGCGCACTTGGGTCGATAACGGCAGTTCGCCTACTTCGTCCAAAAAAATGGTGCCGCCGTCGGCCACTTCGAAGTAGCCTTTGCGGTCGCTGGTGGCGCTGGTGAATGCACCTTTTTCGTGGCCGAACAGTTCGCTGTCGATGGTACCTTCGGGTATGGCGCCGCAGTTCACGGCTATGTAGGCGTTGTGCTTGCGCGGACTGTATTGGTGAATTATTTGCGGAAATTTTTCTTTGCCGACGCCGCTTTCGCCGGTTATCAGCACCGAAAGGTCGGTGGGCGCCACTTGCACGGCGATGTCGATGGCGTGGTTGAGCGCTGCCGAAATGCCTATGATGCCGAAACGTTGTTTTACGGCTTGAATTTCAGTTGCTTGCATAAATATGACAAGATTTCAGTTTGAACTGACAAAATTACATAAAATTTGGGAGCGTTGCAAATGTTTAGGTGTAATTTTTTGTGTCGTTGCAGCAAATCTGCAGTCCGTCGTAGGCTATGCGGACGTTTGCAGGCAGTGTCGGCTCGATGTCGGCGTGGCGGCCAAAGTGGTGGCAAATGTGCGTGAGCAGGGCTTGGCGCGGTTGCAGGCGGGCGATGTGTGCCAATGCATCGTCGAGGGTTTCGTGGCTGGGATGTTCCCAATTGCGCAGCGCATCGAGTATCAGCGTGTCGAGTTGCTGCAGTTTGCAAAACTCGCTTTCGGGAATGGTGCTGACGTCGGTGAGGTAGGCTGTGTCGGCTATGCGGTACCCGAGAATCGGCAACCGGCCGTGCATCAAACGTATCGGGACGATGGTGTCGCCGTTGAGGTCGAATGGGCGTTCGTCGATGGTGTGCAGACGTAGTTGCGGAATGCCGCCGCCGGGCATTGGCTCGCGGAACAGATACGACAGACGTTGTTGCAGGGCGTCGCACACGCGTTGTTCGGCGTAGATGTCGATGGGACCGAAGACGCAGAACGGCAGTAGTTCGTCGAGGCCGCCGACGTGGTCGAAGTGCTCGTGCGTAATCAGTATGGCGTCGAGTTTGCGGAATGGTTGTCGCCGCATCTGCTGCCGGAAGTCGGGGCCGCAGTCGATGAGCAGATGGTTGTGTGCCGTATCGACGAGCACCGAACTGCGCAGCCGGTCGTCGTGCGGGTCGGTCGATGTGCAGACGGGGCAGGTGCAACCTACTTGCGGTACGCCGCACGATGTGCCTGTGCCGAGAAATGTGATTTTCATGGCTGCAAAGGTACATAAAAAAAGCGTTACTCCGTATCGAAATAACGCTTTTTTTGCGTGGCACTGTGTCATCAGAATGCGATGCTGAAACCGCCGTGTATGTTGAATCCGGCTTGTGCGTAATACCATGGTGTGTATTGCTGGCGGTCGGGCGTGTATTGTTTTCCGGATTCGTAGAAATAACTGTATGCCCCGCCGTTCGAAGCGTATTTGGTGTCGAACAAGTTGTTCATCTGTACCGAGAAGGTCAACTCTTTGATGACTTTTTTTATCGGCACAGTGTAGGCCAAGTGCAGGTTGCTCACGCAGTAGCCTTTCAGCATGGCGGCTTCGTTTTGGGTGTTGTCAAGGTATTGTTTGCCTACATAGTTGGTTTGCAGTATGGCGCAGAATCCTTTGATGTCGAACTGAAAACTGCTGCCTGCCGTGATGTTTGGCGAGTAGGCGATGTCGGTGGTGCCGTAGTCTACCAACACTTGTCCGCCGTTGGCTGCTACTTCCGGATCGTCCCAATCGGCATCCCAATCGTCCACCCAGTCGCTGAAATTGATGATTTTGTTGCGGCTCAGTGTCAGGTTACCGTCCCAACGGAACCATGCGCAGGGTTGTACGCCGACGACGAGTTCGATGCCGGTGCGGTAACTATCTTTCACGTTTTTGGTCAGATAGGCGCCCGTGTCGCTGATTTTGCCGGTCAATACAAGTTGGTTGTCGTAGTCCATCAGGTAGAGGTTGATGCCGGCGTTGAAAATGCGGTGTGTGTAGTTGTAGCCGAGTTCGTAGTCGTACAGGCGTTCGGATGTGGGCGCGTCGTTGGGGCCGGCTTCGGTGTAGTTTTTGCGGTTGGGTTCGCGGTTGGCGATGGCAAAATTAAAGTAGGCTGTATGTCCTTTGTCGCTGTACGAAAGGCCGGCTTTCGGGTTGAAAAAGTGGAATTTTTCGTGAATCGGAATTTCGGCCAAATCCTCGTCGTTGATGCCGTCGATGCGATAGTCGATGTGGCGGTATTGTAGGTCGCCGTAAAGATTTAATCCTTTGATAACCTGCCAATTAGCCTTGATGTAAACGTTAGCGTCGAATTTATTGGCGTTGTTGCGGTAGTATTCGTGGCCGAGTGGCAGACGGTCGTAGTTGCGTGCCCAAATCACGTTGCCCCAATGTGCGCCTTGGTAGTTGTTGACGGCGCCGCCCAACGAGGTTTGCACATGGCTGTTGGCGTAACTTACGGCCACAACGCCGCCGTAGAAATGGTTATCGAGATGTTTTTGGTTGACAAGGTCGGTGCGTTTGATGGTGTTGCCGGCGGTGTCGATGGTGTTTTCGAGCCCGTAGTTGGCCAATTTTTTATCCACTTTGTATTGTTCGTAGTAGCCGCCGCCGTGCGTGTAGTGCAGCGCGGCGTTGAGTGTCCAATTTGGCGTAAATTGGTGTGATACATGCAGTTGCACATGCTGTTGGTCGTAGTTGTCGGTCTGATTGTCGTAGTAGGCGGTGTTGCCGTTGTCGTCGGTGTAACTGCCGGCGGGATTGTAGCGGCGGTTGGCGCCATCGATGCCGTAGGCTGTTTCGTAGTCCACGCCGTCCCACGCCATGTAGGTTTTTTCGTGGCCGCCAAACAGCATCAGTTTCACCATGGTGTTGTCGCCGTACCATGCGCCGGATGCGTAGTACGAATAGAGGTCGCTGGTGGCGCGTTCGAGGTAGCCGTCGCTATTCACTTTCGAAAAACGTGCGTCGAATGCGAATCCGTTGTCCATCAGGCCGGTACCGATTTTTGCGCTCTCGCGAAACGTGTTGTACATACCGCCGTTGAATGTCAGGCGGGCGAAGGGCGACGAGGTCGCTTTGTCGGTTTGCATGTTCACCGATGCACCGAAAGCCGATGCGCCGTTGGTCGATGTGCCGACGCCGCGTTGTACGTTCACGCTCTGCATCGACGAGGCCATGTCGGTCATATTCACCCAAAACACGGTTTGCGACTCGCTGTCGTTCAGCGGCACGCCGTTTATCGTCATGTTGATACGGCTTTGGTCGGTGCCGCGCACGCGGAAATAGGTGTAGCCCACGCCCAAGCCGTCGTCGCTGGTAACGACGAGCGATGGCGTGCTTTGCAGCAGGTAGGGCAGGTTCACGCCGGTGTTTTGTTGTTGCAAGTCGGCGGACGATAGTTGTTGGGTGGTGATGGGCGTGGCGCTTTGCAGACGAGTGGACGACACCACAATCTCTTCCAATTCGCCGAACGTAACCACGCTGTCGGGGTTGACTTCTGCTTGCGCCCATACGGTCAGCGGGGCGGCCAACAACGCGAGTAAAAATACTTTTTTCATAGAAAAACCTCCAATTTTTTTGTGTTTATTACATCTTATAGTGTGTTTTGGAGGCGCACGCCGGTGTGCGTGCCGATTGCGGCTTTTTTCCCTTCGCGGCATTGCCCGCGCAGGTTCAAAGGGTATAATCTCAGCCCACAACGGGCACCCCCAAAAATTCGGCTGCAAAGTTACAAAAAAATGTTCGGACTATGGCACACAATCGGCAAAAAGTGTGCATTGTTCATATCTTATGCCCGAAAATGTTGTGTACATCGCCAAAAAAGCAGAATTTTGCAATAAAAATAGTAGCAGATTCAACCATGGAACATCAGGACAAAGGTCGGCAGGAGCAGGACATCATCTTTTCGCGTGCCGTGAAAGCCGGCAAACGCATCTACTATCTCGATGTCAAACGCAATCGTAATCAGGAGTTGTTTGTGGCCATCACCGAAAGCAAAAAAATAGTGTCGCCCGAGGGCGAAGGTGTGCCGCCGACATTCGAAAAACACAAAATTTTTCTCTATCAGGAGGATTTTGGCAAGTTTGCCGACGCGTTGCAAGATGTGATGGCGTTTGTGCATGCTGCCGACGAGCAACCCGAACCGACCACAAAAGGCAAATACGACATCGACATCGATTTTGGTGTCTGAAACGGCAGAGTAGGGCACACAAACAAAAAATCCCGTTCAATCGAACGGGATTTCAAGTATGTACTATCGTGTTACAGTGCGCGATTAGGCCTCGATGGGAGTAACCGACACGTACGATTTGTTCTCGCGTTTTTTGGTGAACACCACGATACCGTCAACCAAAGCAAAGAGCGTGTGGTCTTTGCCCATGCCGACATTTTCGCCGGGATTGTGGCGTGTGCCGCGTTGGCGAACGATGATGTTGCCTGCTTTGGCGAACTGACCGCCAAATATCTTCAGTCCGAGTCGCTTGCTTTCCGACTCACGACCGTTCTTCGAACTACCTACACCTTTCTTATGTGCCATTTTCTTCTAATTTTTAGGGTTACGCAACAATTTCGTTAATCAAAATCTCTGTGAAGTTCTGACGGTGACCGTTCAACTTGCGATAGCCTTTGCGGCGGCGTTTGTGGAACACAAGCACTTTTTCGCCACGCACGTGCGATACAATTTCGGCCACAACTTTGGCTCCTTCTACGGCGGGTGCGCCAACTTTCACTTGACCTTCGTTGTCGATTAACAATACTTTGTCAAACTCGACTTTCGAGCCGCGTTCGGCTCCTTCCATGCGGTGAACAAACACTTTTTGTCCCGCTTCTACCTTGAATTGTTGTCCAAGGATTTCTACAATTGCATACATTTGATTGTAAGTTTTTTAGTGTTAGACCGGGAGGCGAGATGCCGAAACTCTTGTCGGCAGGGCTGCTTGAGGCCTCTTTACGAATCGGACTGCAAAATTACAACATTTTTCTTGACTGACAAAATTTTTTTGAAAGATTTTTTTTGTGGTTTTAAGAGTTTAATGTTTAAGGGGTTCAAGGTTTAATGTTTAAGAGTTTCAAAGGTTGTTTTCTTGAGTTTGTTTCTACCTCCCAAACCCTCCTAAAGGAGGGCTTCAAGAAGGATGGCTTCAAGTCCCCTTTAGGGGATTTAGGGGTAAAAATCTATGTCCTTAAGGTTCTCGGTTCTTTCATTTCTTTTGCTTGACCAAAAGAAACGAAACAAAGAAAAGTCAAGACTGTGGCGGCTGCGTTGCCAA
>SFDZ01000037.1 GCA_004557405.1 Bacteroidales bacterium | reverse complement strand
TATTGATGTTGTGCTGTTGCTTTTTACTGAAAGCTGCTACTAACGACTCATAAATCTACCCTTAATCGTGTATTGGATGATAGTTGCGGATTTTAGGGTGAAGTTTATGGCGCGCGCCTCATTTGGCCACTTTGCGCATCAACAGTTTGTAGTGGTAGGGCACTACCGACGAGGTGGCAGCCGAGAATCCTTTTTTCGAGGGGACGATGACTTGGGCGATGGTGCCCGAGTAGCGCATCACGTCGAAAGCGTTGTCCCAGCCTTCGCAACTGTTGATGGTCGAGCCCTTGGTGATGATGTCGGGGTTGGGCTTGTCGAGTGTCGTCCAATAACTATGCACGATGGGCAACTCGTCGAGCGTGCTTTCGACGTAGCGCACGATGAGTTCGTCGCCGTTGTGTATGCGCACGTTGCTGCCTATCGAGTCGATGCAGAAATAGATTTCTTCGCTGCCAAGGTGGTACCACTGCCCAATGACGAACGCCGAGTCCGGCGGACATACCGTCTGCACAACGTAACCGTTGCGTTGCAGCCAGGCATCTATTTTGTTTTGTTCGCTTTCCAACTGCTTGGAGTAGTTTTGCGAGCTTTCGCAAGCGGTCAGTGCGCATAGGGCGCATGCCAATAACCACAATTTTTGTATCCGTTTCATAGGTGTGTTTACCGATGTTTCAGCCTACAAAAGTAGTAAAAATAGTTGAATTGTTATGGTGTGATTAGGATTTTTTTTGGAAAAAGTTGTGTGTTCGACAAAAAAGCATTACTTTTGCAGTCGTAAATGTAGAAAGAGGGGGGTTCCGTAGCTCAGTTGGATAGAGCATCAGCCTTCTAAGCTGAGGGCCCCGGGTTCGAATCCCGGCGGAATCACAAAATTTGTAGCGAAACGATTGATTTTCAGTTGTTTTGCTTTTTTTTATTGTCAACAGATTGTCAACGAAAATTTATTTTAGGCCATAAACACAAATAAACACACGCAAAAATAAAACGACAATATAAAAACCACCAAATCCCACCAAATCGCACCAAATCGCGCCAAATTCCACCAAATCGCACCAAATCCCACCAAATCCCACCAAATCCCACCATCGCCCCTTGGCGGTGTCGTATCTTTGCAACCGTGTTTCAACAACGAAGCACGGATTTTTTTTGTAAAATATATTTGGGTTATTGGATAGTTCAAACAGTTCGCTTGAGTGCCTACGAAAAAGATGAAATATGTATTGTGGCACCGGGAACGGGTCAAATTTTTGCATGTATTGATGATGATTGATTGCACCCAAGAGGAACGTACCGACGCAAGCAGGAGCGGCCAAAAGGTCGGCCTGCTTGTGTAGGCGGTTGAACAAAAAGTGGATTTTCTAACCAAAAAAAATTATAAAACTATGTGGAACAAAACATCAACCGTGTGCATCATGCTCGCCATAGTCATTGTGCTTGTGCTGTTTTTCGGCGCGAAAGCGATGAAATCCGACAAAGCGGCAGCATCGAGCAAAGCGGCAGCATCGAGCGATGCACCCCAAACAACCGAGAGTGATAAACCCGCTTCATTCCGAGGCCGGAAGTAACAAACCATCTAAAAAATTAAGGAGATGAACATTAACAAACAAAATTTGAGCGACCGTTTCAATGGCAACGAGTCGGTATCGTTGAAAAAACGCATCCGCACCATCCGTGCTAACGGTCAGACAGTAGGAGCCGCCGATTTTATCGACGAATCGAATTTGGGTGAGCCGGTTCAAATTTCGTTGAAAAACAACGATACCGTTTCTCACACCGTAGCCGTTTTTGCCGGTGCATTGTCGTCGGTAGAAGACATTGCCGCCGTAGCCGGCGAACAAGTAGATGCCATTGTGGCCGATGGCGAGTTTTTGAAACAGTCCGACAAGGTGCTGATGACATGTGATTGCCCGAAACTGGCATTCATTCAAGCGCACTTTACGCGCAATCCCACCATCGTCGATGCCATGCAACTTGGTACCGACAACGCTTCGCAGTTTGGTCAAAAAATCAAACATGCACGTTTCAGCCCGATCAAGGGTAATGGTTACGAAGAGATTTCGCCGCGCACTTATCTGACGCAAGGTCAGTTGGATCGCACCATGGTCGAGATCAAGAACAAACCATTGATTCTCGACGACAAACACTTGTTCATTGTAACGGTGGCTGCCGGTCGTCAACTCGACCTGACGTTGATGCTTGGCGCATCGCTCGATGCAGCCGAAGCCTTGCAAAATGTGCGTAAAGCCGTTTTTGGCGAATAAATCCTTTTTGGTAAAACCATAACGAACGATTGAAGTATGGGACAAAATCGAATACTGACAGTGGACAGCGCAATAAACTTTGCGCTGAATACTGTTTCGCCTGAAAAAATCGCGCCGTTGTTTGCCAAATTTGGTTACAAACCCGAAGAAATCAGTGTACAAGCCGCTATTGATCTGTGGAATGAGTACGGCGACGAGTTCATTGTGCCTTTTGCCGCGATGGCCGAAGAGGTACTGACCGATGCCGACCAGATGGCCGAAATCAAGCGGCATTATCTGTCGCTCGATCGTGCCACAGGTGCCAAACGCAACAAAGCGGTTTGGCGTGGCGACGGCCAAACAGTGCCTGCCGACGATGCCACTGCCGCCGGCGATGCTGCTACCGAATCCGGTACCTCTGATGACACATCGGCCAAGTTTGATACAGCCATGCGCTATATGGATGGTATTTGGACACAAATTGGCAAGGGTGGCTCTACGATTATCGACTTGGTAAACAAGGGCAAAGGTGCTAACGGCAGCCAGCCGACAGCCCCAAATGACCCGAAAAGCGATCGGCCAAAATCGACAGCCGACTCGGGCAGCCTTTGGCTGATAGTAGGCGTATCGGTGGTGGTGATAGTGCTTGTGGTAATACTTGTATTTGCGGCAAGGAAGTGATTGAAGATTAACTGTTATTGTATCAAAGGCTCGCACGCTGAAAAATGCGGGTGAGCCTTTTTTTATTGAAGATTCTTATGGAAATAGTATATACAAACGACGACAATTATTTGGTGAGTGGTACCCCTGCTGCCGTTACCGAAGACGGCATCATGTACATCAACACCGATTTGTACTTTCAGTTGACACCCTTTCAGCGCGAGTTCATCAAATGGCACGAAGTCGGCCACTATCGGTTGCATACACACAGTGAATTTGAAGCCGACGAGTACGCCTTTCACAAAATGGCCGGCAAATATTACCAATCGTTGAAAAAAATGATTGGGACGCTCGAAACCATTTTGGACGAGGAAACGGATCCGAACGTTCCGGAACGTATCGAGGCGCTTTATAAATTGTGTCTGAAATACGATGCCGACCGCGGCAATCGTGCAGCCGCCAAAGAGTTGAAACGTTTGGCGCAGGGTGGTATGGTGATGCGTGGCGATGGCGAGAAGGCCAGGACTACCGCGGCCATCGAGGCCAACAGCAAAGGCATTGTCGATGCAATGAATGCATCGGCGGCAGCTAATGTGGCGAACACAAAGGCTAACACCGAGGCTAACAACAGCAACGACATCATGATGTATCTTTTTCTTGGCGTCGTATTGATTATGCTCTTGAAATAATAAAAATATTACGCAAATGGGAGAGGAAAACACCAGCAGCACAACGAGCATGGGCGGTGGCGACAGCGGCTATGCTTTCAAAACCTTGTGGCAGGAGATAACGCGTGCCGTAGGTTATGCCATGACGGCCATGACCGACAGCATCGGGTTGCAAGAATCGGGCAAGACAAACCGCAAACTCATTTCTGAAACCGGCATGACCGACCGACAAGGCATTTTGATGGATTCGGTCAAAGGCAGTTCTACCATACCTATAATGGTGTGTGCGATTGCCGGCGCCTGTTTAATCATCTATTTATTGAAAGGTAAAAAATAAATTTGTATGGCAGTCAAAAAAGTTGATATAAGGAACAGAACGATAGCCAACGATATGGCTACCGACGAGGAGCGCACCTACATATCGGGTTCCGACCAATCGAAAAACAGATCGATATGGATTGTGGTTGGCACCATGGTAGTGTTGGCCATAGCGGCATTTTGGTTTTACAAACATTAAAAACGACAAAAAATATGGCAACGACAATTTACAACGGCAAACCAAAACACCGCCGTTACATAAACATTGATGCCCGTTCGGGCGACCCGAACACCTTTTGGGTAGGCGACAGCGGCCGCTACTATCGTACCTTGAAAGAGGCTGACGAAGACAATCCGGTTAATGCCGTTAATCCACAGGATTATGTGATAAAGAAATCTTTCTACCAACAGCACAAAAAAACCATTTGGATTTGTGCGGCCGTGTTGGTGGTCGGGTTTATCGTTATACGCCTGTTCGACACCAACAAGTTGGTATTTAACAATCACAAATGGTAATCGCAATGGAAGAGAAATACACTTTTGAAGATTTTGTGGCATCGCTCCGCAACGAGTTTGCCACGTATTGTGGCGAATCCGACAGCAATGCCGAATACACCAACACGATTTTTAATCAGTTTTTGGCAAAAATGGCCGGTACCGATGTGGCAACAACCACCAATGTAGAGGTGGAGCGTGTGATCGTAAAGGACGATCCGGTGATTTGCACCGTATTCAACCATTCCGTGCGCGAATCGGAGTTGTTCATCATCAACACCATACTTAACGTCGTTATGTTGGTTGTGGCCGCCATATCGTTGCGAAAAAGTTAAAAAAAGCGCTATGAATAAGACAGTTATAATAGTGGTGAGCATCGTGGCCGTGTGTGTGTTGGCCGGTGTCATCGTCTATACGCTGACACCGAGCAAAACAGGCCTCGACCGCTTTCAGTTCGTAAGTTACGACAAAAACAGCAGCAATTCGCTCATTGGCGGATTAAAATTGAAAAATGATTAACAGGCAAGACATCAGCGATGGCGACTTGGTGGTGCTTTCGGCGCTGAAAAAGCAACCTTTCTACGGACATGCTGCCGTTTATAGCAACGGCCGGTTCTACCATTTCAACGAAAGCGGAGGACACTGCGATAGTTACGACTTTTTCGTCAATCAGCAGCAGCGCCAAATCTTGCGCATCGAGCACGGCACGAAAACTCCGGACGAAATTCAAGCCTACTACGACGTCAACAAACACCGGCGATGGCAGGCTTTGACGTACAACTGCGAACACTTTGCCTACGGCGCCGCATACGGTATCGAGAAGTCGCCGACGTTGCGCGGCTATGTGGCACTCACCGGAATGGTCGGTGCATTATTCATCGGATTATTTGTAAAGTTCAAAACAAACTAACTAACATGAAAACAACTACAAAAATAACACTTGGATTTATCGGTGCTTTGGTACTGACAATCGTTGTTTTGGCCATTGTCATTGTGGTCAAGAATCAAAAAGCCAAAGCCAAAACACCCGAAAACGACACACCGCTGAAAGCCGATGACGTGTTTGATAAAACATCGTCGGGCAACGCTGCTGCGGTAACCGATGCCGAAGTTGACGCCGCCGACCGTCTGGCCGCCAAACTGTACCGCGACATGGATGGTCTGAACCTGATGGGGCACGACATCGACCTGTACGAAGAGGTCAATTTGTTGAGCGATCGCGAATTGTCGATACTCAATGCTGTGTTCAACAAAAAATACGGCAACGGCGAAACACTCATCGAATGGCTGGATGCCGAAAGTTTTTTGTGGGCTGACAATTTCGGTCTGGACACGTTGGTAAAATCAATTATTAACCGATTAAACAAAATTTGATATGACACTCTTTCAAAAAATTTTTAGTGCCGATGTCGATACCGCTGCGCAAAACGGCGAATCGGTTCTTGGCAATCTGGGCTCGATAACGGTAGAAATCGATCTGCCGGTCAAAAGTGCAGCACTTTTGTCGGTAGCCATTGTAATACCGATTTTGGTGTATTTCATCTGTAAAAAACTGATCTGAACATGGTACTGAAAAATGAATTTCTCGAAGCAGTGCGCGATGCCGACCTCGTAATCGAAGATGGCAACGACACCTTTGTGTGTTATCGAGCGCGTAAGCCCTTCGATGGTGAACCCGAAGATGCAGAGATCTGGAAAATCAAACTCTATCGTGTGATCGAAGCAAAAGCCGGTAAAGTAACGATGCTGCTCTATCCGTATGGAAGCGACGACTATCGATTTGCCCCAAACAAAATAGGTAACTACCAATTTACATACGTAATATGAAAAAATTACTGAAAAACAAAAAACTGATCATTATTGTCGTGGTGGTGGTTTTGTTCATCATCATCATCGCATCGAAGAAAAGCACCGATGCCGACGCCGACGGCGGTGGTAACTCCGGCACCGGCGCCGACGATGCCACGCTCAAAACATTGTTAGAATCGTTTATCGCTACCTGCAACGACTACGGCAATTCTGCGACAGCAGCCTCCCACCCATGGGACACGAAAACCTTGAAAGAAATCATGGCTTTGCCCACAAACGACCTCGTACGGCTGAACTCAATGTTTAAGGCAGCCGCGGCGTGCACCTATTCAGACAACTACGGTGCCGTCAAATCGAAATACTACACACGCACCTCGCTGTCGGACGCCATACCGGCCGGCACGCGGTGTAAACGCCGCACAGGCGCATCGACGGCGTTTGCTTTCAAAGAGAAGATGGAAGCCCTCGGACTGTAACCGCACATGAGCAAGTACAAGCAACATATTATCCCGAGCGTGCGCATTATAGAACGCAAAAATTTGCGGGATTATGTACGCACTGAATATACTAAACATGTACAAGGGAAAACGGTTGTTAATCGGCATATTGGCTTGACTATCTATTTTGGTAGCGACGGAAAAGCCGAATTATCGCACGGGCGGGCAATGTATGCCAAAAAGGCAGCACTTGTACAATGCTTGCCACAATTATTGGAAGTTGCAGAATACAATAACTTTGGAAAGCGTAAGGATAAAGACGAAAAAACGGTGTTTGGTTATGCGAATTTCAAGGCCAAAGTCAAAATTGACAATAAATTAGAACATGTTAGGATTACCGTCTTGGTAAAAGCAAATGGGAAAGCCTATTATACTCATGAAGTAAATATTATAAAATAAAAACTACCTGCTACAGAACTTGATACAATCGCATTCAATGCCCACACAGATAGTTTTCACCAACAAAGGTACAACAATTTTTTGAAATAACAAATAAACCACTAAAAATTTACAATTATGGCAACAAAAAAATCAACTTGGAAAGTAGTAATCATCGTATTGGTAGTGCTCGCCATCGTTGGCGTAGGCGTGTGGCAGCACACCGGTAAACAGCGATGTTAAATTTCCGTTGGGCGATGGCAGCCGCGGCGAACTTGTGAAACGCCTGCAGCGTGCCTTGAACACCGACCTCGACGGATGCGACGGATTTACAAAATTAGTCGTCGATGGCATAGTAGGCCCTAAAACCATAGCCGCAGCCAAACTCGCCGTGGGTACGCAACTGCTCACCGATGAAACCACTTGTCGCAACTACATCGCCAACATGGGATGCTAAAAATGAAAACAAAACACACCGGTATTCCCACCGGCAATGGCAAAGAGGACGTTTACATACGCCGCGCCATCATCGTGGAACGACTTGCACCGCTCATCGGTACGAGCGTTCCATGCCGTGCGTTCAAAGGCAAACGCGTGGAGTTTGTGTTTGCGTCGATTGACGAAACGGCAACAAGAGCAGCACAACGTTATGAATCGACATTAGCCGCATTGCGGATAGTGGAAGCATTAAAACAAGCGGTGCTCATAAAATCAGACAACCCACATTCACAAAAGCAACGAAAAATGGGGTTTGTGAAAATATATGAATTATCTGCCCAATTAAAAAGTGTTGGAAACGTGAAAATTATTATAGGTGAAAAACGAAGTACTCGAATTATACACTATTGTATAACAAAAAAAGAGTAATGAAGCCATTACTCTAATGCCCCAAAAGTGCGTGCTTCAATTTGACCGACAAAGTCGGGGATTCTCGCGGGCGGGGACTTTTGCACTAATCGAATTGTCCGATTCACACGTCTTACCTTTCATCGGCAAAGGTACAACAATTATTTGAAATAACAAACAAATCACTAAAAAAATTACAATTATGGCAACAAAAAAATCAACTTGGAAAGTAGTAATCATCGTATTGGTAGTGATCGCCATCGTTGGCGTAGGCGTGTGGGCGGGATTCAAATTCCTTGGGAACGACGACCAAGGCACCGACAAAAACGGCCCCACGAACGGCAGCAACGCAGTTTTCGGCAGCACACCGGTAAACAGCGATGTTAAATTTCCGTTGGGCGATGGCAGCCGCGGCGAACTTGTGAAACGCCTGCAGCGTGCCTTGAACACCGACCTC
>SFDZ01000004.1 GCA_004557405.1 Bacteroidales bacterium | reverse complement strand
TTTTTGGAACAAGTCGTTGGGAGTTTTGTAAGTATTGATTTTTCCGTCTCGTGCTTCCTGCATAGAGATTTCAACATCTGTCAGTTTTTTCTCTTTTTTTGGTATTACTACTTTTGCACCCATCGACACAATTAAATCCAATGCTTTTTTCAAAGTATTATTTCTGCCGTCATATTCCAGTGTGATTGTTGCCATAGTTTTGAGAGTTAAGTGATTTCATCGGCAAAGATACAAACTTTGTGCCGAACTACAAAATGAAATCGCCAAATGTTTTTTGGCGGCGGGGCTTCGCAGTTTCTCGTGGGTTGGAGTTATCCGCGCAGTTTCAGTCCCGCAATAATGGTGTCGGGGCAAAAGTTGAACACCGAGGCCATCTCGCCTGCCATGCAGAAGCCGCAGTCGGAGCAGATGTCGGTGCCTTCGCCGATGCAGTTGCCGCGCGAACCGTCGGGATAGATGAAATTGGTTACCCAACACCGTTTTTCGAAAGTCATGTCTTTCATCTTTTTGAGTCCCGACACGGAGTTCATTATCGGATATCCTTTGCGCTTGTAGGCTATCACTTTGTCGATTATTTCGTTGCGCAGCGATTTGTCGATCATTAAATATTCGGTGCCGGGAAATGGCGTGTGAAAGTTGATGGAAATCATTTCGATGGCCGGATTTTGTTTGGCATACTCGATGGTTTCGTCCACGCTTTCGTAGTTGAGTGTGTTCACTACCATGTTGACACTCAGGTGTTTGTGTCCGCACGAGGCGATGTTCTTTTCCAGTCGGCCGAAGGTGCCTTTGCCGCGCACGGCTTCGTGGTATTGCCCGATGCCGTCCAAACTGACCCAGATGCTGTCGGCGTGGCAGCCGGCAAAGGGCAGTTGTGCGTTGGTGGTGATGGTGGCCGAGTAGAATCCGATGCTTTTGGCCAGGTCTATCAGGTCGTTGATGCGGTGGTCGCCGTCGCGCCAGATGGTTACTTCTCCGCCTTCGAAATCGACAAAGCGCGACCCCATTTTGTAGGAATATTCAAGGTGTCGGCGCACTTCGTCGTAGGTCATATTGTGCTGATTTTCTTGCTGATAGACGCTGCAGTGCTTGCATTGCAGATTGCAGCGGTCGCTGATGAAAAGCACTGTTTGCAGCGGTTGTTTGCGGCCGAAGAATCGTGCGCGCACAAACCACCAAGGCAGATAGAAGAGTTGTTTTATACTCATTGTGTTCGTTTTCTTTTGTTGTCGATGTCGGCTTTTGGCGTGTTCAGTCGTCGAGCAGGTGCGGACGCAGTTGGCGCGTGCGTTCTATGGCTTGCTCGTGTTCCCATTCGGCTATTTTGCGCTCGTTGCCCGATAGCAGAATGTCGGGCACTTTCCACCCGTTGAAGTCGGCCGGTCGCGTGTAGATGGGCGGCGCCAACAGATTGTCCTGAAACGAGTCGGAGAGCGCCGATTGTTCGTCGCCCAACGCACCCGGAATCAGTCGCACGATGGCGTCGGTAACGATGGCGGCCGGCAGTTCGCCGCCCGTTAGCACATAGTCGCCGATGGTTATTTCGCGTGTTATCAGGTGTTCGCGCACGCGGTGGTCGATGCCTTTGTAGTGGCCGCATAGGATGATGATGTTTTGCATCAGCGACAAGGTGTTGGCCATCGGTTGCGAAAATTGTTCGCCGTCGGGCGTCATAAATATTATTTCGTCGTAGGCGCGTTCGCTTTTCAGTTTTTCGATGATGCGGTAGATGGGTTCTATCTGCATCACCATGCCGGCACCGAATCCGAATGCGTAGTCGTCCACCCGATGGTGGCGCAGGTCGGTGCTGTAGTCGCGCAGATTGTGCACTACTATCTCGACCAAACCTTTGGCACGGGCGCGTTTCACGATGGAGTTGCCCAACGGGCTCTCGAGCAGTTCGGGCAGTACGGTTATGATGTCTATTCTCACTTTTGGTCTGATATTGAGCGTGTTAACTTATGCGGTGGGCCTGATTGAGTTCAAAAAAACGACTTAACGCCTGTGCGTGGTTGCCACGGATTAAAACGTGGTGATTGCCTAACGGATTCTGAAAAAAGTAGTCGCACGATTCGTCCAAATGCAGACGTACTTGGGTGCGGCACACGTCGTTGAAATCGGTGTTTTGCAGCAACTGCGCCGACGACACAAAATATTCGTCCAAAGCATTGCCTCCGCATTTTACAAGGGTGTAATCGCCATCGGGCAGGGTGCCTTGCACGGCCACACCGCTCAAACTTTCGAAGTGGTTGCGCACGATGTATGCTTGTGTCTGTTTCAGCCCGATGGTGCAATGTGCCAGCAGCAACGAGTTGGCGCGCGCATCGATTTGCGACGGATTGCACATAAAACCGTCGCAGCCGACTACTGTTTTGACGGCCAACATGGTGAATACGGTTTGCATGTCGCCTTCGCAGCCGGCCACAATGCCGTCGTCGTTGAGCAGCGACAAGGCCAAACAGCCTGTGGTGCCAATGCGCGGTATCAGCCCGAAGCATTGAATGGTGAAAGCGTCCAAATTGTGCCGCTGACACACTGCCTTTATGGCGCGATAGAGCCGATAGGCTTTTATCACGTCGGCGATTTTGGGCTCGCGCATGGCGGTGGCGTTGGCTACAAATTGCTCGGCAGGGTGGCGCACCTCGTCGTCGCCGATGGCGTTGAAATTGCTTTCGACCTCGTCCAACGAAATATCGACAAATTCGATGCCCCAACGCCGGCGGGCTTCGGTGTGGTTTACACTGCTGGCTATCAGCCACTTCGATGGCTCGCCGATGACGCCGATGCGTTTGCCTGCCAACAGATGTCGCTTGGCGAATAACTGTTCGTATTCGGTCAGTTCGGCCAAAACGGTCTCTTCGTTGCCGTGTATGATGCGGCACGCGGTGCCTTGACGGCGTGTCCATGTGCTGATTTCGAGCGAGGCGGCCAACGAATTTTGCAAACCGTCGGTAAGCAGTACCACCGGTTTGGGCAGTTGCTCGTAGTAGTTGCGGAATTGGTATTCTACGCCGCCGCTGGAGATGAACACAAGTTGTAATTCGTTGCGCTCGAGGGCTTCGATGGCGTCCGGCGACACGATATGCACGTCGTAGCGCGTCTCGAGCAGGTCGAACAACTGCCTGTGCGCGTGCCGAATGGTGCCTTGCTTGTTGAGTTCCGATGCAAAGGTTATCAGGTTGAGATGTGTCATGATGTATTAAGTGTGCAATTTTCTGCAAAGTTACACTATTTTTCGATAGCAGACAAACGAAACAGCACAAAAATTGAGGTGCCTGACAACAATATTTTTGCGGATGTTTGCCAATGTCAAAATAAAATTGTAATTTTGCAGCACCTTGAATGCCATGATGTTTTAACACCGCACGATTGGCAAATCGTCAATCCTGAAGAACAAACCTCGGATTACCAACACGGCTCGTTGGTGCGCGTTCTCGGGTGGATTGCAACCACGCCGCAACGACATCGATGGGTGTAAACATCATTTTTTATGGAACATCACAAGCGAACGCATTTTGGCACAAAAGTCGGTGTGGTTATGGCGGCTGCCGGATCGGCAGTGGGACTTGGCAATATCTGGAAATTTCCTTACGAAGTGGGGCAGAATGGCGGTGCCGCGTTTCTGCTCATCTATATTTTGTGCGTGGTGCTGCTAGGTATGCCGGTCATGTTGTCCGAGTTCCTTATCGGACGGCGTGCGCGTGCCAATGTGGCGGGCGCTTTTCGCAAACTGTCGGGCGGCAACCGCTGGGTGCTGATGGGATTGTTGGGCGTGGTGTGCGCGTTTTTCATCTTGTCGTTCTATTTTGTGGTGGCCGGCTGGGGCATCGAGTATATCTATCAGGCGGCGTGCAACAATTTTGCCGGCAAAACTACCGATGGCCTTGCGCGCTTTTTTGCCGATTTCTCATCGTCGTCGTTCCGTCCGTTGTTGTGGGATGTGGTGTTCATTCTGCTGACGCTCTATGTGGTGGTGGCCGGTGTCGAAAAAGGCATCGAACGCTATTCCAAAATACTGATGCCGTTTTTGTTGCTGATTCTGATTTTGTTGTGCGTGCGTTCAGTAACTATGGACAATGCGTCGGCCGGATTGGCGTTCTTGTTCAAACCCGATTTCTCGAAAATTACGCCAACCGTCATTTTGAGCGCTTTGGGACAAGCGTTTTTCTCGCTCAGTTTGGGGCTGGGCTGTATGATTACCTATGGATCGTACATCCGCAGCGACAACAATCTGATGCGTACCGTTGCGCAAGTGTCGGTGCTCGATACCATAGTGGCGGTCTTGTCGGGCGTGGCCATTTTTCCGGCGGTGTTTGCTCTCGGCATCGATCCTGCGCAGGGGCCGCAGTTGGTGTTTGTAACCCTGCCGAGTGTATTCACACAAATGCCGGGCGGCTACATTTTTGCCATCTTGTTTTTTGTGCTGCTCTCTATCGCGGCGCTCACATCTACCATCTCTATTTTGGAGATTATGGTGGCTTTCGTGTCCGAAGAGTTTCATTGCTCGCGCAAAAATGCCGCCATCGTAACGTCGTTGGTCATTGTCATCTCCAGCGCCTTGTGCTCGCTGTCGTTGGGCGCCGATACGCGCCTGACGTTGTTCGGACGCACCTTGTTCGATTGGTGCGATTTTCTGGTGTCGAAAATCCTGATGCCGGTCGGCGGATTTTTCATCGCTATATTCGTGGGGTGGTTTTGCAGCAAAAAAGATGTGCGCGACGAACTGTCGCACGGCGCTGTCGTTTCGGAGTGGTTTGTCAACGCATTTCTTTTCCTGATGCGTTTTGTGGTGCCTATCGCCATTTTGCTGATATTCCTGAACGAACTTGGCGTGTTCGATTTGCTGTCGTAATCGGCCGCCGACACAAAACAAGAAAGGGTAACGCGTTACGAAAATCGTGTTACCCTTTTGCTTGCGGAAGCTGGGGGATTCGAACCCCCGGTACGGAAACCCGTACGGCAGTTTAGCAAACTGCTGGTTTCAGCCACTCACCCAAACTTCCGTGTCTGACTTGTAATTTAAGCGGTGCAAAGGTAATACAAAAAATCGGTTAAGCCAAATTTTTAGCCGAAAACTTGTTTTATGGTTGATAATCAAGTGTTTAATGGTTGTTTGCGGGACTTAAAACAGGTTTTAACGTATTTTTATTCGATTTTTTTGCTGCTGTCAGAAAATAAATGTCTATCTTTACACTTTGGAAATCAAACTTTTTTTGCTTTGAAAAAGAAACAACATCGTACCTTTTACGCCGTGGTCGGCATTTTGATTTTGGTGGCGTTCGGCGTTTGCATTTATCTGTGGCAGTCGGAGTTTCGGCCGGTTTTTCGTGTGGCCGATGGTGCTCCGAATCGGCTGTGTGTGTATGCCGGTGCCACGCTCGACGACGTGTGCGCTCAACTCGAACTCGCAGGCTTTACCGACGATGCGGCGTCGTTTCGGCGCTATATGCGTCGCCACAACTACGCCACACGCATCAAACCCGGCAACTATTGCATCACCGATGGCATGACCAATCGCACGCTGGCGCAGCATCTTGTCAGCGGCACGCAGCAACCGGTGAAATTGCGTTTCAACAACATCCGGCTCAAAAGCGATTTGGCGGCTCGTTTGGCGCAGCAGTTGATGCTCGATTCGGCCACCATTCACCAACATCTGAACGATGCCGCGTTTTTGAAAAAATACCAAGTAACGCCAGAAACGGTGTTAACGCTCTTTGTGCCAAATACTTACGAAGTGTATTGGACAATGACAATTGACGAATTGTTCGAGCGGATGCAGCGCGAATACAATCGTTTTTGGACGGACGAAAGGTTGGCCAAAGCGGCGGCGGTCAAATTGTCGCCGGTCGAGGTGTCGGTGTTGGCGTCCATCATCGACGAGGAGACCAACATCGCTTCCGACAAACCGATTATCGCAGGGTTGTACCTCAATCGCCTGCAACGCGGCATGCCTTTGCAAGCCTGCCCGACGGTGCGTTATGCCGTGGGCGACTTCACGCTGACGCGCGTGTTGGCCGTGCATACGCAAATCGATTCACCCTATAATACATACAAACACCGCGGTTTGCCGCCGGGACCAATCCGTATGGCCAGCATTGTCGGCATCGATGCGGTATTGAATTATCGTCCAAGTAATTATCTGTATATGTGTGCTTCCGACAAAATGGATGGTACGCACAATTTTGCCTCTACGTTGACCGAACACAACCGCAATCGTGCAAAATACCAACGCGCTTATGCGCAATGGGCTAAAGAACATCGTGTCAAAAAATAACATTCACTTAAATCGTAACGAAATATGAAAATTCTTATTGCCACCGAAAAACCTTTTGCTGCCGCCGCCATTGACGGCATGCGCAGCATTGTCGAAAGTGCCGGCTGCGAGTTGGCGCTACTCGAAAAATATACCGACAAAGCACAACTCTGTGCGGCTGTGGCCGATGCCGACGGCCTGATTGTGCGATCCGATAAAGTAACGGCCGAAGTCGTTGCTCACGCTCCGAAACTGAAAGTGGTGGTGCGTGCCGGCGCCGGTTACGACAACATCGACTTGGCTGCCTGCTCGGCACAAAACATTGTGGCGATGAATACGCCCGGCCAAAATTCCAATGCCGTAGCCGAATTGGCGCTCGGGCTGATGATTTATATGGCGCGCAACAACTTCAATCCCGGAACGGGCGCCGAACTCAAAGGAAAAACGCTCGGCATTCAGGCTTACGGCAATGTCGGACGACTTGTGGCTCGGCTGGCGCAGGGTTTTGGCATGAATGTGCTGGCATTCGACCCCTTTGTGCCTGCCGAAAAGATGGTTGCCGAGGGTGTTACACCTGTCGATGCACTTGCCGAACTGTATAAACGGTCTGATTATGTGTCGTTGCACATCCCGGCCAACGACCAAACACGCAAATCGGTCAATTATAGTCTTATGAGTCTGATGCCGAAGGGCGCTTGCTTGGTCAATACAGCGCGAAAAGAGGTAATCGACGAGGCCGATTTGGCAACCGTTTTGGCCGAACGCCCCGATTTCAAATACGTGGCCGATGTGGCGCCCGATTCGTTTGCTGATTTGCGAGAACAGTTTGGCACACGCGTGTTTGCCACACCTAAAAAAATGGGCGCCGAAACAGCCGAAGCAAATGTCAATGCCGGATTGGCGGCTGCACATCAGGCAGTGGGCTACTTGAACGATGGCGTCGATCGTTTTCGGGTGAATTGATGCTGTGAACAACAATCGGCAACTTCCCGCTATTCGGCGTTTCAAAGCCTATCTCACGCTGGAACGGTCGCTGTCGGCCAACACGGTCGAGGCCTACCTGCGCGATGTGTTGCTGTTGCTCGATTTTCTCGACGAACAGCATATCGACTACACAGAAGCAACGTGTGCCGATTTGGAGCAATTTGTCGTGGAACTTGCTCAACTTGGCTTGCAGGCACGCTCGCAAGCACGTGTCGTGTCGGGGGTGAAGGCGTTTTACAACTTTTTGGTGTACAACAACGAAATTGCTGCCGACCCGACCGATTTGTTGCAACAGCCCAAGTTGCCGCGCTATTTGCCGGAGGTGTTGTCGATAAGCGAAATCGAAGCCATTTTGGCGGCTATCGACTTGTCGCAGCCCGATGGACATCGCAACCAAGCGATGATAGAAATGCTCTATGGCTCGGGCTTGCGGGTGTCGGAGTTGGTGAATCTGAAGTTGTCGCACATGTTTTTCGATATGCACTGCGTCAAGGTCGAGGGCAAAGGCAACAAACAACGCTTGGTGCCGCTGTCGGTGCCGGCCGAAGAGGCTGTCCGTTGCTGGCTCGTCGAACGCAATGCTCTGCCCATACAGCGCGGACAAGAGGATTTTGTGTTTCTCAACCGCCGCGGCCACCAACTGACACGCAATATGGTGTTCCTGATTGTCAAAAAGTTAGCCGCCGCGGCCAATGTCAAAAAAAAGATTTCGCCGCACACGTTTCGCCATTCGTTTGCCACACATTTGCTCGAAGGCGGTGCCAATCTGCGGGCTATTCAGGAGATGCTTGGGCACGAAAGCATTCTCACCACCGAAATCTACACGCACGTCGATATGACATTCTTGCGTACCGAAATCATCGACAAACATCCGCGCAACAACCTATACCGAAAAAAATGAGAACACCATGCACCATTGTTCGATGTTTTTTGTAATTTTGCATCGGAAATAACTGACCATCGTGGAATTGTTCGAACAAATACAGCGCAAGGTGAACGCCGCTCTGAAAGATTATGCCATGATAACCGATGGCGACAAAATTCTTATCGGGCTGTCGGGCGGAAAAGACTCGCTGGCGTTGGCCGAATTTTTGGGCGAACGCATGAAAATTTTCAAACCGCGTTTCACGCTTGTGGCGGCGCATGTTTCGGTCGATAATGTGCCTTACCAATCCGATTTGACCTATCTGGAAACTTTTTGCGGACAATATGGCGTGCCGTTTGTGCATCGCACCACCCGTTTCGACACCTCGACCGATGCGCGCAAGTCGCACTGTTTCCTCTGCTCGTGGAATCGGCGCAAAACGCTGTTCGCCTTGGCCGATGAACTCGGGTGTAACAAAATTGCACTTGGTCATCATCGCGACGACATGCTCGAAACGCTACTTATGAATCAGATTTTTCAAGGCACATTCGCATCGATGCCGCCCACATTGACGATGGATAAGTTTGCCATGACCATCATTCGCCCGCTGGCCAATGTGCGCGAACGCGATTTGCAACTGCTGGCCGAACAGCGCAACTACCGCAAACAGGTGAAAAATTGTCCGTACGAACACGAATCGAATCGCAGCGATGTGCGCCGCATTTTGGAAACCATGGAGCGCCTCAATCCGCACGCTGCATCGTCGTTGTGGAACAGCATGAGCCATGTGCAAACACAATATTTGCCGCCAACCATCAAAAAAAATGACTAAAACGCACAAAAATCGTCAACTTTTTGTAATTTTGCACCCTCGAATAAAAACGAAAACAGAATAAAATCACATGCTAACACTGAAACAAATTATCGGGAACCGCGACGAAGTCGTTCGTCGTCTGGGAAAGAAACATTTCGCGCCGGCGGCCGAAATGATTGACCAAGTTATTGCGCTCGACAGCGAACGTCGTGCAGCGCAAAAAGAACTCGACGCCAAATTGGCAGCCATCAATCAACTGTCCAAATCGATTGGCGCACTGATGCAGCAAGGCAAAAAAGCCGAAGCCGACGAAGCCAAAGCCGAAGTGGCACGCTACAAAGACGATACCAAAAAACTGTCGGCACTGATGGACGAAAAAGCCAATGCCATGCGCGACTTGCTGTTGCAGATTCCGAATCTGCCGAAAGACAGCGTGCCCGAAGGCACTTCGGCCGAAGATAACGTAGTCGAAAAACAAGGCGGCGAAATCCCGGCGTTCGACGGATTCGAACCACTGCCGCATTGGGAATTGGCCAAAAAATACGATTTAATCGATTTCGAACTCGGCGTCAAAATATCGGGCGCAGGTTTTCCCGTTTACAAAGGACTTGGCGCACGTTTGCAGCGCGCACTCATCAACTTTTTCCTCGACGAGGCACGCGCCGCCGGCTATCTCGAAATAATGCCGCCAACCGTTGTCAATGCCGCATCGGGCTACGGCACCGGCCAACTGCCCGATAAAGAGGGACAAATGTACCACGCCGAAATCGACGACCTCTACCTGATACCGACGGCCGAAGTGCCGGTAACAAACATCTATCGCGATGTCATTCTGACCGAAAAAGAGTTGCCGATAAAAAATTGTGCCTACACGCAATGTTTTCGTCGCGAAGCCGGTTCGTATGGCAAAGATGTGCGTGGCTTGAACCGCTTGCACGAATTTTCGAAAATCGAAATCGTGCGCATCGACACGCCCGAACACAGCGAAGAATCGCATCGCGAAATGTTGGCACACGTCGAAGGCCTACTCCAAAAACTCGAACTGCCGTATCGCATTTTGCGCCTTTGCGGTGGCGACATGAGTTTCACGGCGGCACTCTGTTTCGACTTCGAAACATTCTCGGCCGCACAAAAACGTTGGCTCGAGGTTAGTTCGGTGTCGAACTTCGAAGCCTACCAAGCCAATCGCTTGAAATGCCGTTACAAAACGTCTGATGGCAAAACCGAACTCTGCCACACCCTCAACGGCTCGGCGCTGGCGCTGCCGCGCATCGTGGCTACGCTGCTCGAAAACAACCAAACGCCCGACGGCATACGCATACCGAAAGTATTGGTGCCGTACATGGGCTGCGATATGATTCGCTAAACATACCTCAACAAAAAGGATGTCGAACAGGTCGGTGCGCAGGAGCGTTGCCGACCTTTTTTGCGGTCGGAAATCATCTTTTTGGGTGTGTTGATAATTTTCTTGCGAAAAAAAAGAGTTATCATTGTGTGATAACCGATTTTTTATTACTTTTGTAACTCGTTAATTATCCGTCAAATCTAACAATAAAAACATACGAAAATGGGACTTTTTTCGCTGACGCAGGATGTGGCCATCGACCTTGGAACGGCCAATACCGTCATCACCTGCAATGACAAAATAGTAGTCGATGAACCCTCGATAGTGGCGCTCGACCGCCGCACCGACAGCCTGATAGCGCTTGGCAAAGCAGCGCAAATGATGCAGGGTAAGGAACACGAAAACATTCGCACCGTGCGCCCGTTGCGCGATGGCGTGATAGCCGACTTCAAAGCCGCCGAACTGATGATTCGCGGCATGATTAAACTGATTCCGCATCGCAGCAAATTGTTTACTCCGTCGTTGCGTTTGGTGGTCGGCATCCCGTCGGGCAGCACCGAGGTCGAAATTCGTGCCGTGCGCGACTCGTCGGAACACGCCGGCGGCCGCGATGTGTACATGATTTACGAACCGATGGCGGCTGCCGTGGGCATCGGCTTGGATGTCGAAGCACCCGAAGGCTGCATGATTGTCGATATAGGCGGCGGTACCACCGAAATTGCCGTCATCTCGTTGGGCGGCATGGTGTCGAACAAATCCATTCGTATCGCCGGCGACGATTTTACAGGCGACATTATCGACTACATGAACCGTCAGCACAACATCAAAGTGGGCGAACGCATGGCCGAACAAATCAAAATAAAAGTCGGCTCGGCGTTGATTGACCTTGGCGAAGAGGCGCCGGAAGATTATGTGGTGCACGGCCCGAACAAAATGACGGCCTTGCCCATGGAGGTGCCGGTGTCGTATCAGGAGATTGCACATTGCCTCGACAAGTCGATAACAAAAATCGAAACGGCCGTGTTGGCCGCGTTGGAAGAGACACCGCCGGAACTCTATGCCGACTTGGTGCGCAACGGTATCTATCTGGCCGGTGGCGGCGCCTTGCTCCGCGGCTTGGCTAAACGTCTGACGGACAAAATTCAAATACAATTCCATGTGGCCGACGACCCGTTGCATGCGGTGGCGCGTGGCACAGGCATCGCTTTGAAAAACATCGATCGATTCCAATTCCTGTTGCGCTGATAGACGGCCTTGTCGGAAAAAATGTATGCACGGTTGGCTCGAAAATGTGGTCGGCCGTGTGTGCGTAAAATAGTTTTTGTTTGATAGTGTAATTGCGTATGTCGGCATTGCTACGTTTCTTCGTACGATTTTCCGCGTTTTTCGAATTCGCTCTGTTGGAACTGATTGCTCTGTTGTTGATAATCAACGGCGGCGCTTTTCAGCAGAGTGTGTTCTATCGCGCTAATACGGCGATGGTTGGGTCGATACATGCTGCTATGTCGGTGTGCACCGATTATTTCGGCTTGCAGGAGGCCAATGCACGCTTGGTGGCTGAAAACGAACAGTTGCTGAATCGGATTGCTGCACTCGAAGCTCGATTGCCGCTCTCCGACAGCATTGTGCCGACAACCGCGCCACACTATTTCACACGTTCGGCCACGGTGGTTTATAGCACGGTCAATCGCATCCAAAACCTGATTATCATCGACCGTGGCAGTG
This sequence comes from Bacteroidales bacterium, assembly GCA_004557405.1. GTDB lineage: Bacteria > Bacteroidota > Bacteroidia > Bacteroidales > Paludibacteraceae > W0P28-013. The sequence continues at coordinate 85,885 of SFDZ01000004.1, read as the reverse complement.
CCGACGGCATTGCGGTGAACATGGGCGTGGTGAGTGCCGATGGTGTGGTAGGCGTGGTCGATGTCGTATCGAAACATTATGCTGTGGTGATGCCCATCATCAATACAAATTTGCAGGTCAGTGGTCGTGTGGCCAAAAATGGGTATCTGGGTTCGGTACGTTGGACGGGTCTTGCACCCGAGTTCGCCTCGCTGACCGAAATTCCGCCTCATGTTGATGTGGCGGTGGGCGATACGGTTGTAACGAGCGGTTACTCGGCGATATTTGCCGGCGACGTGCCTATTGGCGTGGTCGATCGTGTCGTAACAAACGACAATCGTCCGTTTAGCGATATTACTTTGCGTCTGATGGTGAATTATCGCACCTTGGAGCATGTGCATGTGGTGGATTGTGCCAACCGCGACGAATTGCTCTCGTTGGTGGATTCTGTACAAAATGTCAAAAAATAGCCGATGCGTGAATCTTTGAAACTCATAGCGTACTTTGTATTGTATGTACTGCTGCAGGGACTGATTTTGAACAACATACATTTGTATGGTTTGGCTTGTCCGTATCTGTATGTGTTGTTCGTGCTCACCTTGCCGACAGCCATGTCGTCGTCGGTAGCCATGCTGGTGGCGTTTGCGTTGGGCTTGTGTGTCGATGTCTTTTCGGGTAGTTACGGCATACATGCGGCAGCCTCTGTGTTGGTGGCATTTTTGCGCCCTTACATTCTGCCGCTGATTGCTACGCGCGAAAACTTGGAGAAGGCGGCACCGTCGTATGCCAATTTTGGCAAATCGTTTTTTGCTTATGCCGCCATTTTGGTGGTTCTTCATCATTTTGTATTGTTTATGCTCGAGGCTTTCGCGTTTGCGCATATAGGCATCGTGTTGTTGCGCACATTGTGTAGTGCGTTGGCTACTATGGCGCTGATATTTTGTTTGCAAATATTAACCCCGAAACGTAGGTGATAAACGATTCGAACAGTCATAGGCAGTTTACAATACGCATTTTCATCCTCATTGTCCTTGTTATTTTTGTGCTGCAGTTGTTCAATCTGCAAATCATACACGACTATGGCGAGTTGGCCGATGGTAATGCGTTGTTGCGCCGCACGCTTTATGCGCCGCGCGGGCTCATCTACGACCGCAATGGCGAATTGTTAGTGTACAATCATCCCACCTACGACCTGATGGTAACGAAACGCGAGTTGCGTCAGGCTAAAAAAGCCGGCAACCCACTCGATACGGCCGAATTTTGCCGGACACTCTCCATCACTCCGGAAGAATTCGAACAGCGTATGCGCGATGTGGAGCGACGCATCGGCTATTCATCGCGTACACCACAGCGTTTCATGACACAGATTACGCCCGAAGAGTATGCTGTGTTGCAGGAAAAATTGCATCGTTTCCCGGGCTTTACCATTCAAACGCGCACATTGCGTAGTTATTCCTATCCGGTAGGAGCGCACGCCTTGGGGTCGATAGGCGAAGTGTCGAAACGGATGATTGAACGCGATTCGTGTTATCGTCAGGGCGATTATGCCGGCGTGAGCGGTATCGAAAAAGCCTACGAAAAAGATTTGCGCGGACAAAACGGCGTCGAAATCATGTTGCGCGATGTGTCGGGTAGGGTGCAGGGGCACTACAAAGGTGGCGCCTACGATGTGCCGGCGGTGGCAGGCAAAAATCTGACGCTGACGCTCGACCATCGCTTGCAGGCAGTGGCCGAGCAGTTGTTGCAGGGTAAACGCGGCAGCATTGTGGCCATCGAACCGGCTACGGGCGAGGTGCTGGCCTTGGCGTCGAATCCGACATGGAATCCCGAATTGCTGGTCGGCCGACAACGCTCCGAAAATTACGCAATGCTCCTGAACGATCCTACTAAACCGCTGTTGAACAGAGCCATACAAGGCGTCTATTCGCCCGGTTCGACCTTCAAAACGCTGCAAGCCTTGGTGTGTCTGCAAGAGGGTGGCATCACCGAACAGACCTTGTTCGCCTGCAACGGACCGGGGTCGCAACCGATCAGATGTACACACCATCACGGGTCGCCGGTGTCGCTCGCCGGTGCTATCGAACAGAGTTGCAATCCCTATTTTTGGCAAGCATACAAAGTAACGCTCGAACGCGGTGGCTATGGCGATGGAAACGCCAACTTTAAGGCCAATTACGACCGCTGGCGCAACGATGCCATCAGTTTCGGCTTGGGACCTAAATTTGACGATAGCGACATCATCGACCAAGTGCATGGCGGTATTCCGCGCGTCGTTACTTACGACCGCATCTATGGTCCCACCGGTTGGCGCGCCCTGACTATACGTTCCAATGCCATCGGGCAGGGCGAAGTGCAGGTTACACCATTGCAGTTGGCAAATATGGCGGCTGCCATCGCCAACGATGGCGTATGGATTACACCGCACCTCAATCGCGCCGACTCGCTGTTGAAACGTCGGCACAAAACGAATGTCGATGCCGCTCATTTTGCCGCAGTCAAAGAAGGCATGTGGCGCGTGTGCGAATATGGCACGGGGCGTTGGTACAAACTCGACAGCATCGCCATGTGTGGCAAAACGGGTACGGTGGACAACAGTCACGGCAAACCGCATTCGCTGTTCATCGGCTTTGCGCCCAAGGATAACCCGAAAATTGCTGTGGCGGTGGTTATCGAAAATGCCGGTTTTGGCGCCACTTGGGCAAATCCTATCGCAAGTCTGGTGTTGGAACAATATCTGTGTGGCGAAATCCGACGCAAGGATTTATTCGACCGTATGTCAAATGCTGTAACTGCTCCCGATGTCAAAAAATACTAACATATTGCGTTATCTCGACTGGCCGATGGTGCTGATGTATCTGATGCTGGTGTTGTTTGGGTGGCTGAATGTGTATGGTGCCAGCCACGATATTGACCAAACATCTATCTTCGATTTTGCCTATTTCTCGGGCAAACAGTTGTTGTGGATTGCTACGGCTGTTGGGTTGGCTGGCATTGTGCTGCTGATTGATGCACGCGCATTTCAGTCGTTCAGTATGCTGCTCTATGCCGGCATGCTGTTGCTGCTGCTGATAACGATGGTGGTAGCGCCCGATGTACATGGTTCGCGCTCGTGGCTCAAAATGGGACCGATAAGCATTCAACCTGCCGAATTTTCGAAGTTTATCACTGCCTTGGCGGTGGCCAATGTCATGGGACAATACGGCTTCAAACTCAATTCGCCGACGAATTATTTCAAAGTGTGTCTGCTGCTGTTGTTGCCGATGCTGATTATCATTTTGCAAAAGGAGACCGGTTCGGCTTTGGTCTATGTGTCGTTCATGCTGATGTTGTTCCGCGAGGGCTTGCCCGGCCTGATTCCGTTTGCGGCCTTGTGTTGTGTGGTGCTGTTTGTCGTGGTCATTCGCTTTGGTGCGTCGCCATTTGCCGGCGTGGCGTCGGCGTCGATGGGGTTGGTCATTGCTTTTGTGCTGATTCTTTTGGTGGCTTTTGCGCTGTTTCTGAAATATCGTTCGCCAAAAGTGCCTGTTAAGTGGTTGATTTACGGCGTTTTATCTGTGATTGCCGGCGCTGTCGGATTGCATCTCACCGGTTGGGTGCCGGTCAATTTTGTTTATGTCTTGTTGGGCGTGTTGGCAGCCATGGTGGTCTATACCATTGTGTTTGGCGTGCGTATGCGTTGCCCGAAATTGTGGTTGGTAGTGGCGTTTGTGGTGTTGGGCGTGGCCTATTGCTATTCGGCCGACTATCTGTTTGCGCATGTGTTGCAGCCGCATCAACAGGCGCGTATCGAAATCCTATTGGGCATGAAGGACGACCCCGGCGGCGCCGGCTACAACGTGCAGCAGGCCAAAATTGCCATCGGATCGGGCGGATTGTTTGGCAAAGGATTTTTGAATGGCACGCAGACAACCCTGAAATTTGTGCCCGAACAGCACACCGACTTCATTTTCTGCACCGTCGGCGAAGAATACGGATTCGTGGGAGCGTTGCTTGTTCTGGTACTTTACACGCTGTTCCTTTTCCGGCTGATTACCTTGGCCGAACGGCAACGCGAGGCTTTTGCGCGCATCTACGGTTATTGTGTTGTCGGCATCTTTTTGTTCCATGTCATGGTGAACGTCGGCATGGTCATTGGCCTGATGCCGGTTATTGGCATCCCGCTGCCATTTTTCAGTTATGGTGGGTCGTCGTTGTGGTCGTTCACCATTTTGCTGTTCATCTTTTTGCGTCTCGACATTGCTCAAAAGCAGCGCGCGCACTGAGTGTGGCACAAAAAACAAGCGGACTCAGTCTCCTGAATCCGCTCTCTTTGGTCTGCGCTTTATTTGCAAAGTTGTTGTTACTCTGCAAATTTTAATTTATTCGGCAACTACTTCCAATTTGATTTCGGCCGACACTTCGCGGTGCAGTTTTACCACTGCGCTGTAAGAACCAACTTCTTTGATGGCATCTTTTATCACGATAGTCTTGCGGTCGATGTCGAAACCCTGTTTGCTCAACTCTTCGGCTACTTGGATGTTGTTCACCGAGCCGAAAATCGTGCCTGTCGCACTTGTTTTGGCACCGATGGTCAGAACCAAACCATTCAGTTTGGCGGCCAATTCTTCGGCGTCGGCTTTGATTTTAGCCAATTTGTGAGCGCGTTGTTTCAGGTTTTCGGCCAACACTTTGCGTGCCGACTCGCTGGCAATCACTGCTTTACCGGTCGGAATCAGATAGTTGCGGCCGTAGCCGTTTTTCACGGTTACAATATCGTCTTTGTAGCCCAAGTTTGCTACATCTTCTTTCAAGATTACTTGCATAGTGTGTTCCTCCTCTTAAATTATTTCATCAAATCGGTTACGTATGGGAGCAAAGCCAAGTGGCGGGCACGTTTAATGGCTTGGGCAACTTTGCGTTGATATTTCAACGAGGTGCCGGTGATACGGCGGGGAAGAATTTTGCCTTGCTCGTTCAAGAATTTCTTCAGAAATTCAGGATCTTTGTAGTCGATGTATTTGATACCGCTCTTTTTGAAACGGCAATATTTTTTCTTCTTGTTCTCAACTGCAATGGGAGTCAAAAAACGAATGTCTGTATTGTTTGCCATAGCTTACTTCTCCTCTACTTTAGATGTTTTGTTGATACGTTTTTGCGCATATTCCAACGCATATTTGTCCAAACGGAAAGTCAGAAAACGCAAAATCCGCTCGTCGCGACGATATTGGGTTTCCAACGCGGCTACAAGGCTCGACTCGCCTTTGAATTGCAACAGGGCATAAAAACCGGTCGATTTCTTTTGAATAGGGTAAGCCAATTTTTTCAAACCCCAGCACTCCTCATTCTCAATCTCTGCGCCGTTTTCGACCAGAAATTTCTTGAATTTCTCTACTGCTTCCTTCATCTGTGCGTCAGACAAAACGGGAGTCAAAATGAAAGCAGTTTCATAATGGTTCATCATACAGATAAAACTTTTAGTGAATAAAAAATAGTTAAACAATGCGCTTTATATCAAAAGCGGCTGCAAAGGTACAATTTTTTTTTGATTCAGCCAAATGTTTTGTCCACAAAAAAAACGCACTTACTCGCAATAAACAATTTTTGGGCATTGTGTGTGCAACTACACAATAAGAAAAAGTAGGGACGTGGTTTTTCCCGCGTCCCTACAATCTATGTTTTTGGTTCTATGTTTTCGGTGTCTTAGCGTACAACCACTTTGACGATGCCGGCTTGTGTTTTCACCACATAGATGCCGTTCAGTTGGCCGTTTTGGTCGGTTACGTCCATGCCGCTGACGGTATAGATGCGCATGCCCTCGGCACCGTAGATGCGGCCGTCGCGGGCGTAGATGTCGGCCATGGTAACAGCCTGCAGAGCGGTGGTGCTACCATTCGGGAATGTAACTACCAATATGTTAGTCGCAAATGTGTATGTGAATGTGTAGTCTCCATCAATGTCTGCGGTCAGTGTGTTGTTGCCTTTTCCCGTCGTATTGAAATCTACGCTATTTTGGTCGCGTGTAATCGCCATGCCGTTTGATGTCCAGTTCGTTTCACTATTGATACGTGCGCCAAATTCGTACTCGCCGGCTGTTATGCTTGCGATTGTTAGTGTCGCTGTTGTTTCGTCATCCGAAAGATTGAAAGGAGTGGTTGCCCAGTCCGAAGTCGTCAAATTGCTATGTAGAGCAAAATACGGGGCGGGTTTTGTGTAAACGCTCCATGCTCCCCATGGCGAGTCCCAATTATTAATAGTGAAACAATCCTTGCCTGATTCAATGGTTAAATCGTTCGTTTCATTCCAAACGTCTCCTTTCGGACTTAAACGTTGAAAATGAACTTTAGTTTGTGCGCTTTCAATTTCTACCGAGAAATAGTCAGCAGTGCCATCAACTTTAGTCATCGCTTTACCGGAAATGCTTTCTTTGAAAGTAGCACCAGCTTGATTCCACAAACTACTGCCACCTGTGTTTAGGTAAATAGTTGCGCCGAACATGCTTACACTCATACCAAGTGCCAGCATCGAAAGAAAAAATTTTTTCATGATAATTTTGTTTTAAAGGTTTATAGATTAAAAAAATAATTGTTGCGAAAAAAACATCAGCGATGCGCTACCGTATTGGTGCGCACCGCCGGTGTGTCTATTTTACGGCTATTTTGTAAACGCCGGTTTGTGCTTTCACAATGTAGATGCCGTTCAGTTGGCCGTTTTGGTTGGTTACGTCCATGCCGCTGACGGTATAGATGCGCATGCCCTCGGCACCGTAGATGCGGCCGTTGTTGGCGTAAATGTCGGCCACGGTAACAGCCTGCAGAGCGGTGGCTTCACATTCGGTGGCGGTCAGGGTCTTCTTCCAAGAAGAGCCGTCGTCGTCCTTTATTTCTTCGCCGTTACCCATAATGTAGCAGGCATCGGCCGTTACATTTTCCATGTTGACGCTTTGTCGGCTTGTGCCTTCCGGCCAGTCGTTGCCATTGACGATGATAAAGTTTGCCACGGCTACATCGAAGGTGTGTGTGTACCAGCCATCTACAAGGCTCATCGGTTGTGCGGCGAATTTGCCTTCGGCACCTGTTGCCCACGAGTAAACGTATGGTTCTACGGTGTAGTCCCAAGCAGTCAATTCGTCGGGAATTTGCACTTTAATCACAATGCGTCCGGGTTCCGGGTCTGGCTCGGGGTCGGGGTCGGGGTCGGGGTTGCCGCCGCCTTCGCCGCTGGTGGTGTAGGCCAATGTAAGCGTACCATCGCCGTTTACGGTGAGCGTAAAGTGAACTTCGACATTACCGGGAACGCCCAATTTTTCTTTAATACTTTCGTTCGCACTTTTCAATGTTGCCGTTGCACTTTCGGCCGGTTCTACGTATGTTTCGCTCATGTACCAATTGTTGTTGTCGCCGGTTTTGACGAACACGTACGATTTCTCGGTAAATGTTGCTGTGAGTTTGCCATCGACAAATTTGTATTTGCCAAGGTTGGCGGCATCTGCCTCGCATCCGTAATCGGCACCATTGATGTAGCCGACGAGGTAGTAATCGGAGGCGCTACCACCACTTTCGCCACCTTCACCACCTTCACCACCTTCACCACCTTCACCGCCGGTGGCACCTATTTTTGTAATGGTGATGGCTTTATCGCCGGCAGTCGGATCCAACGTGAATACGGCCGAATCGCCTTTGGCGGGCGAACCTAACAATGTCGGGCTGCTAATCCATTTTTCACTTGAAATGGTTGATTTCCAATTACAGCCGGTGCCGCCGTAAATGTCGCGAATGGAATAGGTGCCATCGCCGTTAGCAGCCAATTCTTTCCATGTCCAATCTCCTCCGTTCCAAGAGTGTTTCATATAATAGGTTGTAGTGCCGGGATCTGCACCTGAACCATTGGTAAATGTGCCGGTCAAGGTGATTTTGCCTTCTTTTGCGGGGTCAAATACAACGGTCATGTTGGCATCGTATGTGGTGCAAACGATGTTGTTTTTACCGGTTCCTTCTGTTATTCCGGTAACACCTTCGGGGACTGAAGTGAGGTCTGAAAAGCCCCAAGTTTTGCCGCCGGTGTCGTTGTCCCAGTCGCCGTTGGTGATTTTGAATTGATACTCTTTGCCAATTACGCATGTGGTAAAGGTTTTGGCGTAAGTACCGTCCGCCTGTGCGTCAAGAGCCATTTTGGCGGGATCCCACGAAGCACCAAACAGGGTTGTAGAACTACCCGTAATGTAGTAGGTTTGTGCGCTCAATGCGCCTGCACACACGAGTGCGCAGAGCAAAAAAGTAAGTTTTTTCATAGTATTTAGACGTTAAAAGGTTAAATTTGTGTTTTACGGCGTAAAATTACAAGATTATTTTCAATACAACAAAAAAAAAAGTGTTAAATATATGTTAATATTGTTGGCGTTGTGTTAATCGTTGCGTTGGCGATACTATATATAATAGGGTGTGGTTTGGCAAAGTGCGGGAATGATAGAATTGCGCATATAAAATGGCCACCGACCCTCGACCTGTCGCAGGCAGATGGCCGGTGTTTTGAAAACTAAAAATTTTTACAACTGAAAACTTACGACTTTTATAATATATGACTAACTGAACTATTAAACTGTTTACAAAACGTAGTGCGACGAGATCGACTCGTTGTTGTTGATGCTGCTGATGGTGTTGGCAAATAGTTCGGCCACCGACAGGATGCGCGCTTTCGGGCATTTGGCGGCGTCGAACGGAATGGAGTCGGTAAAGATGATTTCCTGTAGTTTCGATTGCATGATGTTGTCGCAGGCGTTGCCCGACATGACGGGGTGCGACACGATGGCACGCACGCTGCGTGCGCCGTTGGCTATCATCAAATCCGAGGCTTTGCACAGCGTGTTGGCGGTGTCCACCAAGTCGTCGATGATGATGACGTCTTTGCCTTGCACGTCGCCGATGATGCGCATTTGTGCCACTTCGTTGGCGCGCTCACGTGTTTTGTGGCACACTACCAACGAGGCACCGAGGTGCTTGGCATACGAGTTGGCGCGTTTCGAGCCGCCCATGTCGGGCGAGGCGATGGCCAGATTGGTCAGTTTCAGACTTTGAATGAATGGGATGAAAATGGTTGATGCGTACAAGTGATCGACCGGCACGTCGAAAAATCCTTGAATCTGTTCGGCATGCAAGTCCATGGTGATGACGCGGTCAACGCCGGCTTTACTCAGGAGGTCGGCAATGAGTTTCGCTCCGATGGATACGCGCGGTTGGTCTTTGCGGTCTTGACGCGCCCACCCGAAATAGGGAATGACGGCGGCAATCTTGTCGGCCGAAGCACGCTTTGCGGCGTCAATCATCAGCAATAGTTCCATCAGGTTGTCCGATGGCGAAAAGGTCGATTGCACCAAATAGACATAACGCCCGCGCACCGTTTCTTCGTACGAAACGGCAAATTCGCCGTCAGCAAAACTTTGAATGTTGAGTTGACCAAGTTCGCAGCCGAGGTGTTGACAAATTTTTTCGGCCAAATAGTGGCTGCTTCGTCCCGAAAAAATTTTGAAAGGAAGGTTTTGCATAGTGTTTTTGTAAGGTTTTTGGGGCTGTCCCATTCAACTTGCAAAAATACAATTTTTTGCTGATTCTGCCTGCTTTTTCCGACGAAAAAAACAAAAAAAACGCAGATGCACACAAAAATGTTAATTTCTTGCCAAAAAAGTGTGTTATTTCGAAGTTTTGTTGTAATTTTGGAAGATGAAAATCTATGACCATGAAGAGACGTCTGTTTTTTGCACTTATTGGCGTTGTGTGCGGCTGTTTGTCGTTGCCGGCGCAACAGGCCGATATTCCTCTGAAAGAACGTTTTGAAGCGCGCGAAACGCAGGTGGGGCGTCTCAAATTGCCGTATCGTGTGGCACAAACCGGTGGTTCGACCGCCGGCGCAAAACCGGCTTTGGTGGTGTTGCTGCACGGCTCGTCGGCCAAAGGCACCGACAACGAAGCGCAACTATCGGCGTCGGGCGTGGTGCCGATAATGCGTTATCTGGACAGCAACAACCTTGCAGCGCATGTGCTGTTGCCGCAATGTCCTAAAAAACGCCGTTGGAGCGAACCCGAAGACGAGGGACGCGAAATGCAGGCACTTGTTCAGTCGTGGATTGCTGATTATGCTGCTGAAAATCAGATTGATATGAGCCGAATTTATGTTGTTGGCGCATCGTCGGGCGGCGCCGGCGTCTGGAAGTTACTGAACGATTATAGCGACTTTTTTGCAGCCGGCATGTTGGTGGCTTCGTATCCGCGCTATGTGGTCGATTGGGTAGTGGCCAAAACGCCTGTGTGCTGCATCGTGGGCGAAAACGACGAGGTGGCCACTCCGGCCGAACTGACAAAATTTGTCGATAAACTCAAGGCCTTTGGCGGCAAAGTGTTTTTCGATGTTTTGCCACACAAAGACCACTACGCCACTTGCCGCGACGGTTTCATGCCCGAAGGTTTGAAGTGGCTGTTTAGTCAGAAGAGAAATATAAACAATAAATAATTGATAATATGATACTTAGATTCAAAATTTCGTATTTTACGCATTGGGGACAACGCCTCTTTGTCGTGGGTAATGTGCCCGAACTCGGCAACGACGACACCGCCAAGGCCGTGCCGTTGAACTTTGTACCGTCCGAAACGTGGGAATTGGAAGTGGCTGTCAAAGCATCGGCCAAAAAAGAGTTGCATTATCGCTATTTTCTGCGCGACGAAAACACGCAAACCGAAACATGGGAATGGGGCGACGGACACACCGTGGCACTCGATACCGCCAAGTGCGATGTCGTTACCTGCATCGATGCATGGAACAGCCCATCGATACTCGACAATACGTTTATGACGGCACCTTTCCGCGAAGTGTTGCTCAAAGACAATTACCCGACGGTCAAGGTACAAGCAACCAAAAAAGTAACGCACATTTTCAGCGTCAAAGCGCCACTGCTGACCAAAAACGAGGCGGTGTGCATCGTGGGCAACTGCGCCGCGTTAGGCGGTTGGCAAACCGACAAGGCGTTGCCGTTGGCGTGCGCCGGCACGTCCGAATGGACTTTGCAAACCGACATCACCGATGCCGACGGCGATGTGCATTATAAATATGGTGTGTACGACCTCAAGACCAAAGCCTTCCGCTATTTCGAGGAAGGCCCCGACCGCATAGTGCCGGCCGCCGCTGCCAAAGAACAAGTGGTGGTGTCCGATACGTTTGCCCGGTTCAACAACGCGCTTTTCCACGGCGCTGGTGTCAGCATTCCGGTGTTCAGCCTACGCTCGAAACGCAGTTTTGGCGTTGGCGATTTCACCGACCTGAAACTGATGGTCGATTGGGCAAAACGTGTGGGCTTGAAACTGATTCAGGTGCTGCCGCTCAACGACACCATCGGCACACACACCGATGCCGATATTTTGCCGTATGCTGCCATATCGGCCTTTGCTCTCAATCCGTTGTTCATCGACTTGGAAAAAATTAAATTGCCCGAATCGCACGAACTGCAACAAAAATATGCGGCTTCGCAACAGCGTTTCAATGCGCAACCTTTGGTCGAATTTTTGCCGGTACTCAACTACAAATTGGCCTACATCAAAGCCGCTTATCTGCAACATAAAAAAGCATTTTTGGCCGATGCCGACTTCAAAAAATTCTTTGCCGACAACGCCTATTGGCTCAAACCGTATGCTGTTTATTGCTGCTTGCGCGACAAGTTCAAAACCGGCGACTACACGCAATGGAACGATTTTGCGCAATACGATGCCGCTAAAATCGAACCGCTGCTCAAACCGTCGCATCCATGGTTCGACGAGATTGCCGTGCATTGGTTCACGCAATATCAACTGCATCTGCAACTGAAAGAGGCTGTGGCCTACGCGCACGCCAACGGCGTGGTGCTCAAAGGCGATATTCCGATTGGCGTCAATCGTTTCAGTTGCGACACATGGTCGAATCCCGAACTGTTCAACATGGACATGAACGCCGGCGCGCCGCCCGATATGTTTGCCATCAAAGGTCAGAATTGGGAGTTGCCAACGTATAATTGGGAGGCCATCGAACGCACCGGTTTTGATTGGTGGAAAAAACGTTTCGAACAAATGTCGCGCTATTTCGACACCTTCCGCATCGACCACATTCTCGGTTTCTTCCGCATTTGGCAAATCCCGACACGCCATGTCGAAGGCATCATGGGCTATCTCAACCCGTCGATTCCGCTCTATGTCGATGAGTTCGAAAGCCGTGGCTTGTGGTTCGACTACGAACGTTTTACCAAACCTTACATCACCGACCAAATTCTGTGGGACAATTTTGGCGAAGAGGCCGATTGGGTGCGTCAAAACTGCTTGTACATCGAATATGGATTTGCCTATCGCATCAAGCCCGAATATGCCTCGCAGGCAGCCGTGAAACAGATGCGCGACGAGGGCAAAATCTCCGAACGAGTCATGTGGGGCTTGTTCGATCTCATTTCCAATGTCTTGCTGTTCGAAGTGCCCGGCAGCCAAGGCCGACAATACTATCCGCGCTACGGCATGGAATCGCTCTCGACCTTTCATCACCTGACCGAACAGCAGAAAAACGTATTCCGCGAACTCTATGTCGATTATTTCTACCGCCGTCAGGATGCACGTTGGTACGAATCGGGCATGCGCAAACTACCCGCCCTGAAACGCGCCACCAACATGCTTGTGTGTGGCGAAGACCTTGGTATGATGACGCACTGCGTAACAAGCGTCATGCGCGAACTCGGTATCTTGAGCCTCGAAATACAACGCGCGCCAAAAACCGACAAAATCGAATTCTTCCATCCGGCCGATGCTCCCTATTTGTCTGTCGTAACACCTTCGACACACGACATGAGCACCATCCGCGGTTGGTGGGAAGAGGATCGTGGCGTGTCGCAACGTTTCTACAATCAGCAACTTGGCCACTGGGGCGAAGCACCTTATTTCTGCGAATGGTGGATCAATCGCGACGTGATAGTGCAACACCTCTATTCACCGGCCATTTGGACTATTTTCCAATGGCAGGATTTGATGGGTATGTCGCCCGAACTACGCCGCGAAAATCCCAACGACGAACGCATCAACGTGCCATCGAACACCAAGGCAAGTTGGCGCTATCGTATGCACATCAATCTGGAAGATTTGCTGCAGTGCAACGACTTCAACGACCATCTGCACAATCTGGTGCAACAAGCCGGCCGCTAACCCCAAAAAGGACAATTCGACAAAAAAATCTCACAATCGTGAGATTTTTTTGTCTTTCTTGGCCGAAAAGTCAAAATAAATGTGTACTTTTGCAAGTTAATTGGGAAATATTGCTCTCGATGCTTGGTAAAAGTAAATATTGGTTATACCTGATTCCCGTGCTGTGCTTGTGCGCCTCGTGTATGTCGACGCGCAAACTCAACTATTTGCAGCCCGCCGGACACGGCATACCCGAATATGCCGACACCATTGAGTATCAGGATTATAAATTGCAAAAGGGTGATTATCTGTACATTCAAATCTATTCGCCCAATCCCGACGAAGTGGCTACCTACAACGGCTATATATCGCAAAACAATGCGCGCATCGATAATGCCGATGTGGCCACGGCGCGGCTGTACATGTATCTGATAGGCGAAGATGGTTGTATCAATTATCCGTATGTTGGTAAAATTCAGGCACTTGGCAAAACTACACGCGACGTGAAATTTGCCTTGGAAGATGCTTTGCGCGAATCGGTATCGACCTTCTCGGTCGATGTTAAGTTGTCCAACCGTTCGTTTTCTATTTTAGGCGAGTCGGGCTCGGGACGCTTTGCCATTCCCAAAGAAAAACTGAATATTTTCCAGGCGTTGGCCATGTGTGGCGACATGTCGCACTACGCCAAACGCAACGAGATTCAGATTATTCGTCAAACCGAAACCGGCACGGTGGTGCGCACATTCGACCTGCGTACACAGTCCATTATCAACTCCGAATTCTATTATATTCAACCAAATGATGTGATTTATGTGCCGTTCGATAACGCAAAATTCTTTGGCGTTCAGCACTTTACGGGAATTTTGTCGCTCACTATGTCCACCATCTCGTTTGGCGTGTTTATATATGGTATTGTAACAATGATAACCTCCGCCGCAGCACAATGATGAAAAAAATAGTCAACATAGTGTGTTATGCGTGCCTGATGTTGTTGGCTACCTCGTGTTACACCCGTCGCGCGGTGGGTTTGCTGCAGGAGCGCAATAGTCTGCCGGAGTACGATCGCGGAGTCTATCAGGAATATCGTTTGCGAAAAAACGATGAACTGACCTTGCGTATCATTTCGGCCAATCAAGAATCGGTGCGGATGTTTGGCGGTATTCAAAATGGCGGAATGAGTTCCAATAATAATATGGTGTATCGCATTTACGAAGATGGCACTATCGATATACCGTTTTTGAACCGCATCCCGTTGGAGGGCATGACACTGGAAGAGGCCGAAACATTTCTGACCGGTCAATTGAAACCTTACATTCCCGATGTGCAGGTGAAGTTGGCCCTGTCAACCAGTACCTTTTGCGTGATAGGCGATGCCGGACGTGGTTATTTCAATATCTACAAAGAACGGCTGACTATTTATCAGGCGTTGGCGTTGTGCGGCGGTGTGAACGAGTCCGGCGATATCGGACATGTGAAAATTGTGCGCGAAACCAACGAAGGCACCAAAATCGTGTCGTTCGATTTACGCTCGAAAAGTCTAATCGATTCAGAATATTACTACATCTATCCGAACGACATCATCTATGTGGATGTAACCCCGAAACGTTTCTGGGCAGTTAACTCCTATTCCGGATTCTTGGGCGTCATCACATCGTCGTTGTCGTTGCTGCTGACGGTGTGGAATCTGGTCGTTACCTATCAATAACCTGAAAAAAAACTATGGCACAAGACACTAATTATACACAACCACCATTGCCAGCTAACGCCGACGACGAGGAAGAGTCTTCATTCAACATCATGGAATGGGTCGGCCTGTTTCTGCACAATTGGTACTTGCTCGTTGTCGGACTGATTGTCGGCGTCGGGTTGGCTTATTATCAAAATCGCAGTTGGACACCGCAATACGCCACCGAAATGAAAATGCTGATAGAGGACAATACCGCCAATCAGTATAGTTTCATGCAAGGCTTCAGCGCGGGTGGCACCTATCGCAGCAGCAACAATCAACTGTTTCTGTTGCGTTCGTACAGCATGATGCGCAACACGGTCGAAAGTTTGCCGTTCGACGTCGAATGCTACACACGCGGCCGATTCAAAACCACATCGCTGTATGGGCGCACACCCATCACCATCGAGCACGACTATTTGAGCCCCGAAGCGTACGGCTACGAATATGTGTTCGAAACCATCGGTACCGACAGTTTTTCGATCAGTACCAATGTCGATGAAAACCCGATTGTGATACGCGGCCGATTCGAAGAGCCGTTCGAACATTCGCTGATGTTTGCCACTGTGCATCGGCAGGCAACGTTGGATGGTTATCCGCGATTTCTGTTTTGTTTCCGCTCTGTCGAGTCGCTCGAGGAGGAATTTTACGGGCGCCTGAATGTGGGCTGGGCAGACGAGATGTCGTCGGTGCTGAACATCTCGCTGGTGAGCGACAATCCGGCGCGCGACGTCGATTTCTTGAATAAATTGGCCGAAAAATACATCGAAAACAATCTGGAAAAGAAGAATGCCGAAGCCATTCGCACCATCGAATTTATCGACGAACAATTGGAACAGATTGCCACCTCGCTGTCCGAATCCGAAGGCCGATTGCGGGCGTTCCGCCGCGAAAACAACATCATCGATGTGGGCAGTTACATGGGCACTGTGGCTTCTAAAATGGCAGGGTTGGCCGAACAGCGCATCGCTCTCGAACAGAAAGAACGCTACTTCAAATATCTGTCCAACTATTTGAAAGACAATATTGTAGAAGACGTTTTAGTGGCTCCGACCAGCATCGGCGTGTCCGATCCAGCGCTGCTCGATTTAGTCAGTCAGTACAACAAATTGCAACTCGATCGTTCCGAAATCGGTGTCAAAAATCCGAACTACGAGCGCTACACCAAACAGATGCAACAAGTACGCGAAATGCTGCTCGAAGTGTTGCGCAATGTGCGTAGCGTGTACGACCTCGACCGCGCCAACTACGAAGAAGAGTACCAGCGCGCGTTGGCCGAAAGCCTTGAACTGCCGGCTAAAGAAAACGAAATGATAAACTTGGAGCGCGACTACAAAATAAACGATAGTTATTACACCTTTTTATTGCAAAAACGTAGCGAAGCCCAAATTCGCAAAGCTTCCAATGTGCCCGATAACTCGGTGTTGCAGCCGGCGCGCATCGGCGGCATCGTCAATGGCGGTTCGACCTCGAAAACCTACACCACCTACGCCCTCATCGGATTGCTGATACCGGCAGCATTCATCGTATTGCGCGAATTGCTGAACTTTACGATTCGCAGCGAAAAAGACATCGCCAAATCGGTACGCTATTTCCCGCTGGTCGGAAGCATCCGGCACACCAAGAAAAACAACGAAAACCCGGTGCTCTCCATTCAAAGCACCAAATCGGCCTTCACCGAATCGCTGCGCGGCATACGCACCCGCCTCGAATCGATAGCACAACGCAAAGCCCCGATAACCGTGCTGGTTACCTCGGCCGAATCGGGCGACGGCAAAACCTATTTTTCGGCTAACTTTGCCGGCGTTTACGGACTGATAAGCCACAAAACACTGTTAATAGACCTGGATTTGCGCAAGCCGAGTGTTGCGCCGTTGCTGCACAAACATCACAAAGGCATCACGCACTTCCTGATAGGCGATATCTCGTTGGACGAGGCGATTATTCACGACGAGACCCTCGGGTTCGACATACTGCTTGGCGGTACCGTGCCGCCCAATCCCGGCGAATTGCTGCGCTCCGAAAAACTGCGTGCCGCACTCGACGAATTGAAACAACGCTACGACTACATCATCATCGATACCAGCCCCTTGGGCTTGGTGGCCGACGCTTTTGCACTGACACACCAAGTCGATGTTACGCTCATCATAGCGCGCTGCGCCAAAACCAACAAAAGTTTCTTCAAGAGTTTCACCGAACGCATCAAAGACGACAACTTGGAGAATGCTTACATTGTGTTGAACGATATCGATCTGAAAAAACTGGGTAAGTATGGTTACGGCTATGGCTATGGTTACGGCTATGGTTACGGTTATGGCTATGGCTATTATGGCGGCGGCAAAAAATCGAAGAAACACAAAGATAATTATTATGTCAAGGCCGATTTCGAGGAAGATGACGAATAATTAACGTATTTATAATCAGCGTTTTCTGATTTTTTTGAAAAATATTTTCGCTACAAGTTTGCGCATTACAAAAAATAGTTGTACCTTTGCACACTCATTTTGGAATAATAAATAACGCATAAATATAAGTAAAATGTCAAAGATTTGTCAGATTACCGGTAAAAAAGCAATGTTAGGAAACAACGTTTCGCACTCGAAACGTCGTACCAAACGCTCGTTTGACCTGAATTTGTTTTCGAAAAAGTTCTATTATGTAGAACAGCAATGTTGGATTAGCCTGCGCTTGTCGGCGGCAGGACTTCGCACTATCAATAAAAAAGGTTTGGATGCCGCTTTGAAAGATGCGGTTGCTGCCGGATATTGCGATTGGAAAGATATTCGTATAATCGCTTAATTTTTTAGGAGGAACGTACAGTGGCTAAAAAGAACAAAGAAGCACGCGTGCAAGTGATTTTGGAATGCACCGAGCACAAAGACAGCGGTATGCCGGGTACTTCGCGTTACATTACGACGAAAAACCGCAAAAACACGCCGGAGCGCTTGGAGTTGAAAAAATACAACCCGATTCTGAAACGGGTAACTGTTCACAGAGAGATAAAATAATAAAGAAGTTCAACTATGGCAAAGAAAGTAGTAGCATCGTTGCAAAAAGGTGAAGGCCGTGGTTGGTCGAAAGTCATCAAAATGGTGAAGTCGCCCAAAACAGGAGCCTATGTCTTTCAGGAAGAAATGGTTTTGAATGAGAAGGTGAAAGATTATTTCGCAAAATAATTATTTTTTTTTACCTTTGATTATAAACGAAGGAATCCTTGTATCGGTCGATATGAGGATTTTTTGTTAAATTCGCAAACTTATGGGATTATTCGGATTGTTTAGTAAAGAGAAGAAGCAGGTGCTCGATCAAGGCCTGCAAAAAAGCAAAGAAGGCGTGTTTGCCAAACTGACACGCGCCATCGCCGGAAAATCGAAAGTGGACGACGAGGTACTCGATGGTTTGGAGGAGGCACTGATAACATCGGATGTGGGAGTCGAAACGACGTTGAACATCATCGAACGTATCGAAAAACGTGTGGCGCGCGACAAGTATGTGAACACGGCAGAGTTGAACGCCATATTGCGCGAAGAAGTGGTGGCGCTGCTCACCGAAAACGAACGGGGCGAACAGGGCGATTTTGCGGCACCGTTGCCGGCTAAACCGTATGTGATTATGGTGGTGGGCGTGAATGGCGTCGGCAAAACGACGACTATTGGCAAGTTGGCGTATCAGTTCAAAAAAGCAGGCAAAAAAGTCTATTTGGGCGCCGCCGACACCTTTCGGGCTGCTGCTGTGGAGCAATTGTGCATCTGGGGCGAACGCGTGGGCGTGCCTGTGGTGAAACAAAAGATGGGTGCCGACCCCGCTTCGGTGGCCTACGACACGCTGATGTCGGCCAAAGCCAATGATGCCGATGTGGTGCTGATAGATACAGCCGGACGCCTGCACAATAAAATCAATCTGATGAACGAACTGACGAAAATACGCAACGTGATGAGCAAAGTGGTGCCCGACACGCCGCACGAAGTGTTGTTGGTGCTGGACGGCTCGACGGGGCAAAACGCATTCGAACAAGCCAAACAATTTACTAAGGCCACGCAGGTAACGTCGTTGGCCATTACCAAGTTGGATGGCACTGCCAAAGGCGGCGTGGTTATCGGTATTTCCGATCAGTTCAAGATTCCCGTGAAATATATCGGCTTGGGCGAAGGCATGGAACATCTGCAGGTGTTCAACAAAACCGAATTTGTCGATTCTTTATTGGGCTGATGCTATGTTGGTGGATTTCATTACATTGGGCTGCTCCAAAAATTTGGTCGATTCGGAGCGTTTGATGCGACAGTTGGCTGCTGCCGGCTATGATGTACGCCACGACGCTCCCAATCCCGATGGCGACATCGTGGTGGTGAATACCTGTGGTTTCATTGGCGATGCCAAGGAGGAGAGCATCAATATGATTTTGCAATTTGCGCAACGCAAACAACAACACAAACTGAAAAAATTGTTTGTCATGGGCTGTTTGTCGGAACGTTATCTGAAGGAATTGCAGATAGAAATCCCCGAGGTCGATAAATTTTACGGCAAATTCAATTATAACGAGTTGATAGCCGATTTGGGCAAACAATTTCGTGCTGACTTGCAACTCGAACGTGTGCAGACTACGCCGTCGCACTATGCGTATGTCAAAATTTCCGAAGGGTGCAATCGTTTTTGCTCCTATTGCGCCATTCCGCTGATTACAGGTCGTCATCGCAGCCGTTCGATGGAGGATATTGAACAAGAAGTACGTTGGCTTGCCGCACAAGGCGTCAAGGAGTTTCAGATTATTGCACAGGATTTGTCGTCGTACGGAACCGATTTGTACAGCACCTTGAAGTTGCCCGAGTTGATAGAACGCTTGGCCGACATCGGCGGCGTCGAGTGGCTGCGGCTGCATTATGCGTATCCGGCACAATTCCCATACGATGTGTTGCGCGTTATGCGCGAACGCCCCAATGTGTGCAACTATTTGGATATTGCTTTGCAACACATTTCGGACAATATGTTGACCAAAATGCGGCGGCACATTACGAAAACACAAACCTACGAATTGTTGCAGCGTTTTCGCGACGAGGTGCCCGATATTCATTTGCGCACAACCTTGTTGCTGGGGCATCCCGGCGAAACCGAAGCCGATGTCGAGGAACTGAAAACATTTGTGCGCGACGTCCGTTTCGAGCGTTTAGGCGCTTTTGCTTATTCCGATGAAGACGGTACGTTTGCCAATCGGCATTATGCGGACGACATTCCGTTCGAAGTGAAACAAGCGCGTGTCGATGAGATAATGTCGATACAGGAACACATTGCCGGCGAAATCAATGCCGCCAAAGTCGGGCGCGAACTGCGCATTGTCATCGACCGCCGCGAAGGTGATTATTTTGTCGGTCGTACCGAGTACGACTCGCCCGAAGTCGATGGCGAAGTACTGCTATCTGTTGCCGAAAACCCGCAGGCACAAATTGGTCAATTTTACACTGCCAAGATTGATAGTGCCGACACGTTCGATTTGTTTGCACATTTATTGTAATGTATTTGGTAGTTTGCAAAAAAAAATGTAACTTGCACCGATTTTTATAGATAAAGCGTCAACTTATGGCAAAAGGGAAAGGAATACAAGCAGAATTGGCACGCAAGCTCGGCATCTCGCAAAAAGATGCTGCGCTGAAATTGAAAGTTTTCGTCGACGAAATCGGTGCGCAGTTGCAAAACGGGAAACAGATAGCATTTTTGGGCATCGGTGTACTCGAAACGCGCAAACGCGATGCGCGTTCGGTAGTGAATCCGGCGACCAAAGAGCGCGTTTCGCTGCCCGAAAGAACGGCGCCGGCGTTTCGCGTGTCGGGAACATTCAAAGAAAAACTTAAACAATAGGCGCTATGGGAAAAGAGAAAATCAACCAACAAGATTTGGTCGCCTTATTGGCCGGACATGGCGCTTTTGCCACAAAATCCGAAGCTGCCCGCTTTCTGAACGCCTTGCAGGAGGTATTCCAAGAAACCTTGCTGACCGAAAAAAACGTCAAACTGAACGGCATTGGCACGTTTCGCTTGCAGTGGGTCGAACCGCGCCGCAGTGTCGATGTGCGCACAGGCGAAGCCATCAACATCGCAGGGCACGACAAATTGGCGTTTGCAGCCGATGTTGTGCTGAAAGAGGCTTTGGGGACACCGGCCACCGAACCCGATGAACCCAAGGAGATGCCGCTGCAACGGCTGACCGAACAGGCTAATGAGATAAAAGATATTTTGTCCGAAATAAATGATGTAGAGGTCGAAACACCTACAGAGCCGATTCAGCCGCCAACACCCGAACCGTCGCCTGAGGTTGGCACCACGCCCAATCCGGAACCGGAACCGACGCCCGACAGCGAAGAACCGTGTGATGCTCCTGCATCGTCTGATTCCGACGACCATGCACCATCTGCACCCACGCCGCCGGTGGCACCCACACCTACCGACGAGCAACAAGCGCTAATCAAGGCGATTGTCGATAATGCGGTAAGTGCACCGCAACCCCCGAAAAAACGCCATGTGTGGATTTGGATTCTTGTGCTGATAGTGTTGTTGTTGAGCGCGGGAGCTGCAGTTTCGGCCTATTTCTATGGCGACATCATACGCACTTGGTGCGAGGATAAATGGTGCTCTGCCCGCGAATGGGTTGATGACTGCATCGAACGTTGGACGCCCGAAGAGTCGGCAACTGCCGCCGATGCGCCCGCATCTGTGGAACTGCAACCCGAATCCGAAGTTGTGCTTCCGTTCGATTCGATGCGCGTGTACGACCATTTTATCGGCACGGAGCATATTGTGAAAGGCGTTCATTTGGCACAGTTGGCGCGCAAATATTATGGCAACACCGAATTTTGGGTTTATATTTACGAGGCCAATCGCCATGTTATGGCCACCCCCGACGCACTGGAAGTTGGCATGTCGATACGGATTCCTGCCTTGGATGAGCGTCTTGTGGATGCGAACGACACGGCAGCAATCGGTTATGCACATCGGCTTGGGTTGTCGTATAAAACCAATAAGTAATATTAAAATTAACAAAAAGAGCCCTGTTTGGGTTCTTTTTTGTGTGTATGAAAGTTAAAAAACGCCGATTTTAAGATTTTTAACGCTGTAATTAGTTTGAATTTTAACATAAAGCATTAACTTTGCAGTTGAATCGTGTTAAAGTTTAAGTTTTGGAACAAACAATATTTTTATTTATATGGATCAGGTAGTTGATATCAGAGAATTGAATGAGCGCATCGAGCGTCGTAGTGCGTTTGTCGATGCGTTGATGATGGGCATGAATCAGACCATTGTCGGACAAAAACATTTGGTCGAATCGTTGCTCATCGGCCTTTTGTCTGATGGTCATATTTTGCTCGAAGGCGTTCCCGGATTGGCAAAAACGTTGGCCATCAAAACCCTTGCGCAACTGATAGATGCCGACTTTAGTCGCATACAGTTTACGCCTGACTTGTTGCCGGCCGATGTCGTCGGTACGTTGATTTACAGTCAGAAAACAGATGAATTTACGGTGAAAAAAGGTCCGGTTTTTGCCAACTTCATTTTGGCCGACGAGATCAACCGTGCGCCGGCCAAGGTACAGAGCGCGTTGCTCGAAGCCATGCAGGAACGTCAGGTTACCATAGGCGAGGAGACGTTCGATTTGCCTAAGCCATTTTTGGTAATGGCCACCCAAAACCCGATTGAGCAAGAAGGTACTTATCCGTTGCCCGAAGCGCAAGTCGATCGTTTTATGCTGAAAGTGGTGGTGAACTATCCGCAAAAAGAGGAAGAAAAACTGATTCTGCGTCAAAATATCGCTGCAGCGCAATCGGTCGGCAAACCGATTCTGAAGTTGCAAGATATTTTGGAAGCCCGCGAAGTGGTGCGCGAGGTTTACATGGACGAAAAAATCGAACGCTATATCGTTGATATTGTGTTTGCTACGCGCTATCCCGAAGAGTATGGCCTGAAAGATCTGAAAAATATGATTTCGTTTGGCGGTTCGCCGCGTGCTTCTATCAGTTTGGCGCTGGCAGCGCGCGCGTATGCGTTCATCAAACGCCGCGGCTATGTCATTCCCGAAGATGTGCGCGCCGTAGCCTACGATGTGTTGCGCCACCGTATCGGACTGAGTTACGAGGCCGAGGCCAACAACATGACGTCGGAAGAGATAATCAACGAAGTGCTGAACGCTGTAGAAGTGCCTTAAAAACAAACGTTTATCATCGATGGAAACGAGCGAATTGTTGCAGAAAGTGCGCCGTGTCGAAATCAAGACACGCGGGTTGTCGCGCAATATCTTTGCGGGAGAATATCATTCCGCATTCAAAGGGCGCGGTATGACTTTTTCGGAAGTTCGCGAATATCAATACGGCGACGATGTGCGCAATATCGATTGGAATGTAACGGCACGTTTCCGCCGGCCTTATGTCAAAGTGTTCGAAGAGGAGCGCGAACTGACCGTGATGCTGTTGGTCGATGTGTCGGCAAGTCTGGATTTTGGCTCGGGCAACTGCCTGAAACGCGACGTGATGACCGAAATGGCGGCCACGTTGGCTTTTTCGGCAATGCTGAACAACGACAAAATCGGTGCCATATTCTTTTCCGACCAAATCGAAAAGTACATCCCGCCGCAAAAAGGGCGCAAACACATTCTGTACATCATACGCGAACTGCTCAACTTCGAGCCGCAAAGTCGGCGTACCGATATGGCGTTTGCATTGCGACATTTTACCAATGTGGTCAAAAAAAGATGTACCGCATTTTTGATATCCGATTTTTTGGACACGAAACCCTACGACGACGAATTGCTGATAGCGAGTCGCAAACACGATGTGATAGTGTTGCGCGTGTACGACCGGCGCGAAGCCGAACTGCCTTCGGTGGGATTGATGAAAGTGAAAGATGCCGAAACCGGCGAACGCATTTGGATTGATACCGACGATCGGCGGTGGCGCATGATGTACAAAAACCTGTGGGACGAATCGCGCTTGCGCCTGCAACGCCTGCAACTGAAGGCCGGCATCGATGCCGTAGCCGTTGATGTCAGTCAGGACGACTATGTGCGTGCGTTGATGGGTTTGTTTAAACAAAGAGGAAAATGAAAAGATTTTTAGTAATAGCCATTACATGTGTGCTGACAAGCGGTCTTTTGCAGGCACAGCCAACGACGGTGTCGGCCACGATGGATTCGACCATTTTGTTGGTGGGCGAGCAGACACGCTTAACTTTCACCGTGGCACAAATGCGCGACAGACAGGTGTGTGCACCGGTGTTTTCCGATACGATTGTATCGGGACTCGAGATAGTGGAGCGGTTGCCGCTCGACACGCAGTTGGCCGACGACGGCTTGTTGCTCGTCAGCCAAAGTTATGTGCTGACATCGTTCGACTCGGCACTCTATTTTATTGATGCTCAACCTTTTGTCGATGGAGCCGATACACTCTATTCCAATCCGTTGTCGTTAAAAGTGGTGTCGATTCCGGTCGATACGGCACAACATGCCATAGCCGACATCAAGCCGGTGTATGCGCCGCCGTTCGATTGGCCGCTGTTTTGGCTGATAGTGCTGATAACGCTTGGCGTGGCTGCGTTGGCGGTAATCGGATTTTTTGTCTATCGTTATGTCAAACGCCATGCGGCACCGTCCGCCGAAGTGGCAGAACCGCAGGATTTGCGTCCGGCACACGAGATTGCCTTGGAACGTTTAGATGTCATCAAAGCCGAAAAATTGTGGCAACAAAATCGCGCCAAAGAGTATCATACGCAACTGACCGATGTGGTGCGCGACTATATTGCACGTCGTTTTGGTATCTGTGCCGTAGAACAAACTTCGGCCGAGATTTTGGCAGGCATACAGCCCGAATTGAGCGGACAAAAAACGGTGTATGCCGATTTGAAAACGTTACTAACAACATCTGATTTGGTGAAATTTGCCAAGTACAAACCGCTTGTCAGCGAAGACGAAAAATCGTTGGCGTTGGCCTATCAGTTTGTCGAAGCCACCAAAGAGGTGGCGCCCGATGCCGACACACAAACGGTTGCCGAATCGTCGAACGAGAGTAAATAAAAACAAGGAGTCGTTATGTCATTTCAGAATCCGGAATATTTGTGGTGGTTGCTTGTGCTGATACCCATCGTCTTGTGGTATGTATTCAAGCAATTTCGGTCGCATGCAAGTTTGCAGATTTCGACGACGGAGCCATTTCGCAAAATGCCTCGCAGCCGTAAACCGTATTGGTTTCATGTGTTGTTTGTGGTGCGTTGTGTGGTGGTGGCGTTACTGATAATAGTGGTGGCGCGCCCGCAGTTGAGCAATCATTTCCAAACCGAGACAGCCGAAGGCATCGACATTATGGTGGCTTTGGACGTATCGGGAACAATGTTGGCCGAAGACCTGAAACCCAATCGTTTGCAGGCGGCCAAAAAAGTGGCGACAGAGTTTATTGCCGGTCGGCCGAACGACAATATCGGTTTGGTTGTTTTTTCGGGCGAGAGTTTTACGCAATGTCCGCTGACCAACGACCATTCGGCGCTGATAAATTTGTTCAACAGCGTGGAATACGGCATGATAGAGGACGGCACGGCCATTGGTTTGGGCTTGGCCAATGCGGTCAGTCGCATCAAGGATAGCGAGGCCAAGTCGAAGGTCATCATTTTGCTCACCGATGGTTCGAACAATGCCGGCGATGTAGCCCCGCGCACTGCCGCCGAGATTGCACAATCGTTTGGCGTGCGTGTCTATACCATCGGCGTAGGAACGCGCGGCATGGCGCCATACCCGTTTCAGACACCCTATGGCGTGCGCTATCAAAATATTCCTGTGGACATCGACGAGGATATGTTGCGCGAAATAGCCGATATGACCGGCGGCACCTATTTTCGCGCCACCGACAATAGCAAGTTGAAAGCGATTTACGAGGAGATAGACCGGATGGAAAAGACAAAACTGCGGGTGAACCAATACAGCAAAAAGAGCGAAGAATTTCTGCCGTTTTTGCTGGCTGCATTTGTTTTGCTCGTGTTCGAAATTGTTGTCCGACACACAATTTTACGCAGTTTGCCGATGTAACGACTTGAAAATGAAAACTATAGAATTGTAGAGAAAACCATGTTTCGTTTTGCAAATCCATATTATCTTTATTTGCTGCTGCTGATACCTTTGTTGGTGGGACTGTTTGTTTACGGTCGTCTGCAGCAACGCAAACGGTTGCGTGTGTTTGGCAATCCCGAAGTGTTGGCGCATTTGATGCCGAATGCGTCGAAATTTCGTCCGCAGGTCAAATTTGGCGTGCTGATGGTGGCGCTGACATTGATGATAGTTGCTTTGGCGCGCCCGCAATTTGGCTCTAAGTTGCAGACTGTCAAACGGCAAGGCGTCGAAGCCGTGATTGTGCTCGACGTGTCCAATTCGATGCTGGCGCAAGATGTGCAGCCCAATCGTTTGGAACGCGCAAAACTGATATTGTCGAAACTCATCGACCAAATGGCTGACGACAAAGTCGGACTTATTGTTTTTGCCGGCGATGCTTATATCCAACTGCCCATAACCGCTGATGCTGTGTCGGCCAAAATGTTTTTGTCGTCGATACAGACCAATATGGTGCCGCGTCAAGGTACAGCCATCGGCACAGCCATCGATTTGGCGCTGCGTTCGTTTGGTTCCGCCGAAACCGAAGCCGGTCGCACCATCATTGTCATCACCGATGGTGAGAATCACGAAGACGATGCCGTCGGCGCAGCCAAATTGGCACACGAACAAGGTGTGACGGTGCATGTCGTTGGCATGGGAACGCCCGATGGAACGCCCATACCGGTGAATGGCACCATGAGTTTCCGCAAAGACCGCGATGGCAATGTGGTGGTAACAAAATTGGACGAGGAGATGTGCCGACGAATAGCCGCCGCCGGTTCGGGCGTGTATGTACGCGCCGATAACTCGAGTGCTGCGCTGAATGTGCTCTCCGAACAAATAGATAAGATGCAAAAAGGCGATTTGGAAACAAAATCGTATGCCGAATACGATGAAAAATTCTATATTTTCGTGTGGATTGCCCTCTTTTTGGTTATCGCCGAATATTTTGTGTTCAATCGCCAAAATAAACAGTTGAACAAAATAAATTGGTTTGATTGACTATGAAACGCTTAGTTTGGTTGTGCGTAGGTTTGTGGTGCGCGGCAGCGCCGTTGTCGGCACAGAAAGAGAGTGGCGATGTGCGGCGAGGCAACAAATCCTACGAAAACGAAAAATATGTCGATGCCGAAGTCGATTATCGTAAAGGATTGGAACAAAACAATAAATCGTTTTCGGCGACGTTTAATTTAGGAAACGCCTTGTATCGTCAGCAGAAATATCCCGAAGCCATCGAACAATTTCAGGCAGCGGCGCACTTGGCCGGCGACGACAAGCAGCGGGTGGCATCGGCCTATCACAACATAGGCAACGCCTTGTTGCAAAGCGGCGAATATGCCAAAAGCATCGAAGCCTACAAACAAGCCTTGCGCCGCAATCCGACCGACGACGAGACACGCTACAATTTGGTGTATGCACAACAAATGTTGCAGCAACAACAGCAGCAACAACAGAATCAGCAAGACCAGCAACAACAGAATCAAGACCAGCAGCAACAAAATCAAGACCAACAACAGAACCAACAGAACCAACAGGAACAACAAGATAATCAACAAGATAACGACCAACAACAAAATCAAAATCAGCAACAAAATCAGCAGCAGATGTCGCAAGAACAAGCCGAACAAATTTTGAAAGCATTGGAACAAGACGAACGCGACACGCAAGAGAAAGTGAAAGAAGCGCAGATGCGCAATGCAAAACGCTACAAAGTGGAGAAAGATTGGTAAAAAACACAGAAGATGAATAGGAAAATGAAAAAAATAATAGGTGTCATTGCGGCGCTTCTGTTGCCGGTAGTGGTTCTTGCCGATGGCGTAACGTTCACGGCAAGTGCGCCCGAAGCCATTCCGAACGGCCAAACATTTCAGATAGTGTACACCGTCAATGCGCGCGGCAAAGATTTGCGAGTGCCCGAATTTGCCGGTTTCGAGATATTGGCGGGGCCGTTTCAATCGTCGAGCCACAGCGTGCAGTTTATCAATGGCGTTGCCTCGTCGCAAACCACACTGCGCTACACCTACACGCTGCTGCCAACGCAAGAGGGAACGTTCAACATCGCCGGCGCAAGCATTGTTGTCGATGATGAAAAATATCAATCGAATGCGCTGACAATCAAAGTGTTGCCTGCCGATAAAACGCCAAACAATGCGCAACAATCCAATGATCGGGGACAGCAAACGCAGTCGGTGCCCATTTCGCAGCAGATTACCAACGAAAATCTGTTCATCCGGCCGATAGTGTCGCGCACAAGTGTGCGTGAACAAGAGCCGATTTTGCTGACATACAAAATCTACTCCAAAGTCGATTTGGTGAATATTGCCGAGCCCAAATTCCCCGAATTGCAGGGCTTTTTGGTGCAGGAAATCGATTTGCCGCAAAACAAACAATTTGCGCTCGAAAATTACAACGGCATCAACTACAACACCATCACGTTGCGTCAGTATTTGCTCTATCCGCAGCGCACAGGGACCCTCGACATCGACAAAATGACGTGTACGGCTGTGGTGCGTGTGCGCAACCAGCGACAAGTGCGCAGCATTTTCGACGATTTTTTCGACACTTATCAAGAGGTGAATCGCTCGTTGACAGCGCCGGCAGTCAAGGTGAAGGTCGAATCCCTGCCGACACCGAAACCTGCCGATTTCTGTGGCGGCGTCGGGGTCTTTTCCGTGCAATCGGCAATAAATGCCAACGAATTGAACGCCAACGATGCCGTTACGGTTACGGTCAAAATTACGGGCAACGGCAACATGAAAATGCTTCAAACGCCAAGCCTGAAATTCCCGG
This sequence comes from Bacteroidales bacterium, assembly GCA_004557405.1. Classification (GTDB taxonomy): domain Bacteria; phylum Bacteroidota; class Bacteroidia; order Bacteroidales; family Paludibacteraceae; genus W0P28-013. The sequence continues at coordinate 57,127 of SFDZ01000004.1, read as the reverse complement.
CCGATTTCGAAACCTACGAACCCAAGGTAACCAACGATTTTAAGAACACCACCTCCGGCGTGACGGGTACCAAAACGATTGAATATTTGGCTATACCGCGTCATAGCGGCGATTTCGAGATTCCGGAAACCACATTCTCCTATTTCGACGTGGCGGCACAAGCATACAAAACCTTGTCCATTCCGGCCTATACACTCAAAGTGAACAAAGGTAATGCTGCCGACAATGCAACGTCCGCTGTCAGCAACTACACGGCACAAGAGCAGGTGCGCATGCTTGCGTCGGACATTCGCTACATCGACACGAACGACTTTGCCATCGAAACCCGCCACGACCTTTTGGCCGGTAGCGCACTCTTTTGGCTGTGCTATTTGTTGCCGTTGGCGATGGCGCTGTTGGCGTTGTGGTTCTTCCGCAAGCAGGCACGACAAAATGCTGATGCAGCCCTCGTGCGCAACAAAAAAGCCAATAAAGTGGCGCGCAAACGCCTGAAAGTGGCCGAAAAATATCTGAAAACCAACGAAAAAGCCGCCTTCTACGACGAAGTACTAAAAGCCTTGTGGGGCTATTTGTGCGACAAGTTATCGTTGCCGCAGGCCGATTTGAACCGCGAAAACGTGGCAACAAAACTGACTGCACACCGCGTGCCCGACGACGACATCGCAGCGTTCATCCGTCTGCTCGACGATTGCGAGTATGCACGCTATGCACCTGTGTCCGACGAACATGCCGCCATGGATCTCATTTTTGGTCAAACATTGGCACTCATTGCCAAATTGGAGGAAACCATCAAACGTTGAACCGGAAAAAAAACACTGATTATGAAACGAATAGCGTTAATGCTGATGGCTGTGTGCTGCCTCGGAACGATGGCGGCCGACAATGCCGACCTGAAACGGGCAGCCGAACTTTACGCCGCACAAGCGTACGACGAGGCTGCACAAATATATGCGCAAACAATCGACGAAGGCGCTGTCGCACCCGAGTTGTACTACAATTATGCCAATGCTTGCTACAAATCTCACAAAATCGGATTGGCTGTGCTCAACTACGAACGCGCCTTGGCACTGCGTCCCAACTACGAAGACGCCCGTTTCAATCTCGACTTTGTCAATCGGCAGATAACCGACAAAATAGAACCCATACAACCGTTTTTCCTGACAGCGTGGATTGCCGCTCTTGGGCGCATCATGTCGGCGAATGCGTGGGCTGTAACCGGCATCGTACTGTTTTGCGCAGCCTTGATTTTGGCTCTCATTTATGTGTTCGGAAAACGTCGTTGGCTGCGCAAAACCGCATTCTTCTGCGCCTTGTTTGCGTTTTTGTGTTCGTGTTGCGCCACGGCTTATAGTTTCGCGGCCAAACACCGACTCGAAGAGCGCAGCGCGGCCATCGTCATGGTGGGCGCCACAACGGTCAAAAGCGCTCCCGACGATAGCGGCACCGAATTGTTCGTGTTGCACGAAGGCACAAAAGTCATCATCAAAAGCACTTTCGCCGATTCGTGGGTCGAAATCCGCATTGCCGACGGCCATGTCGGTTGGCTGAAAGCATCCGACATCGAACGTATCTGACGCACACATCTGCAATCACCATTTTTTATGGCATTCATCGAACAAATCGTCGAGTGGGACAAACAGTTGCTCTTGTTGGGCAATAGTTTTCACACACCATTTCTCGACGATTTTATGCTCATCTTCAGTGGTAAACTCATTTGGATTCCGGCTGCCATTGCCATACTTTATGCCGTGGTGCGCACACAACGGCGCGATGCCTTGTGGGTCATCGTCTTCTTGGCGTTGGCCATCGTGGCGGCCGACCAACTTTCGTCGGGTGTCATCAAACCATTGGTGGCACGTTTGCGTCCGACGCACGAACCGACACTTGCCGGATTGGTGCAAGTGGTACACGACTACACGGGCGGGCGTTACGGCTTTGTGTCGTCGCATGCAGCCAATGCGTGTGCTGTGGCGCTGTTCACATCGTTGCTTTTTCGGCGAACCATCTATTCCGTCACTATGACATTGTGGGCAGGATTCGATATGTACACGCGCATCTATTTGGGAGTGCATTATCCCGGCGATATAATATGTGGTGCTGCTATAGGCATCATGGTTGCCTTGGCGGCTTTTGCCCTGATGAAACGATTTGTGCCGCGCACCCTTACGCACACCGACGAGATGTGTATGGATAGATGTGTCTATGCAATAGTGAGTGTTGTGGCTGTTTCGGTGCTGTGCATCGCGCTATTTCACCATGCGTGGCCGATACTTGCATAGTGGCTTAATTATCTGTAAATAAGCACTATAAACGTTTTGTGCAAAATAATTGCGAAAAAATTTGTAAGTCCGAAAAAAATGTTGTAAATTTAACCGCAGAAAAGAAACCTTATTTTTACTCATCATCTAAAAACAGTATTACTATGACAAAAACAATCACTTTCAACGAGTTGCGCAAAATTAAGGACAGCCTCCCGACAGGCAGTATGCAACGCATAGCCGACGAACTTGGCATCGATGCCGATACCGTTCGCAACTATTTTGGCGGACAAAACTATAAAGATGGCGATAGTTGCGGTTTTCATATCGAACCCGGCCCCGATGGCGGATTGGTTGTGTTGGACGACACAGCTATTTTGGAGGCTGCGCAACGTATCTTGGCCGCACAATAAATTTTTGACAACATGCACAAACGTGTTTCTCTTCGAAGGGAAACACGTTTAATTTGTGTTACGAAGCATCCGTTTTTCGGGTGCTTTTGTCATTCAAAATACCACGTTGTGCCGGGCGCCCCATGCTGACCACGCAACCAATCGGCTGCGGACATGCGTTTTTTGCCGGCCGGCTGCAAACTTTCTATCTTGACAAATCCGTCGGCGACGGCCACTTTCAGATAATTTTTCCCATCGCACACCACCTGACCGGCCTGCAGTGTGTGTGCCGCCGGCTCGCGTGTTACCTCGAATAGTTTGATGTCGATGGTTTTGTCGTCGGTATGCAACACGCTCCATGCAGCAGGGTAGGGCGACAGACCACGTACAAAATTGAAAATCTGATGGCACGATTGTGTCCAATCGACACGGCATGTCTCTTTGAAAATTTTTGGTGCCGATTTCAGCGTTACGCCTTGTGGTTGTGGCGTTTTTGGCGCATTGCCGGCTATGATGCAATCCACCGTTTCGACCACGGCTGCAGCTCCGATGCTCATCAGACGGTCGTGGATGGTGCCGGCGTTGTCGTCGTCGGTGATGGGCGTGCGTTTTTGCAGAATCAGGTCGCCGGTGTCAATCTCTTGTTGTAGAAAAAAGGTTGTTACGCCGGTCTCTTGCTCGCCGTTGATGATAGCCCAATTGATGGGCGCCGCGCCACGATATTGCGGCAGCAGCGAACCATGCAGATTGAATGTGCCAAGCGGCGGCATGGCCCACACTACCTCGGGCAGCATGCGAAATGCCACTACTATTTGCAGGTCGGCATGTAGGGCGCGCAGCGCGTCGAGGAACTCCTCGTTTTTTAGTTTTTCGGGCTGCAACAGTGGCAGATTGTGTGCCAAAGCATATTCTTTGACGGCCGAAAACTGCATCTTGTAACCGCGTCCGGCCGGTTTGTCGGGCATGGTAACGACGCCCACCACGTTGTAGCCGCCGCCGACCAAGGCATCTAAACTTGCCACCGCAAATTCGGGCGTGCCCATAAATACGATTCGTAAGTCTTGTTTCGTCATAATGTGTTGTAAATCAGTTGCGTTTGTCGATTCCCCACAACAATTTGTTTTTCAGCGTGTTGAAGAACGAGTGGTGCTCGAGTTCGACGGTTTTGAGGGTGAAATCGGCTTTGGCGATGTGTATTTTTGTGTGTCGGTTCATCAGTTGCGATCGCCCATCGAGCGAGATGAGGTAACTTTTCGAACGACTTTCGACCTCCAATTCGATGTTGCACGAATCGGGAATGACCAACGGACGCACATTCAGGCTGTGCGAAGCAACGGGCGCAATCAGCAAGTCGCGCACTTGCGGCATCAGCAGCGGCCCGCCCACGCTCATGGCGTATGCGGTCGAACCGGTAGGCGTGGCCACAATCAGCCCGTCGGCCATGTATGTATTCAGATATTCGCCATCGATGGTGGCGTGGATGCTTATCATCGACGAGAGGTCTTGTTTGAGCACAGCCACTTCGTTCAGCGCAAACGGATAAGTATCGATAGCACCGTCCGAAAGGCTGATTGTCAGCATACTACGCTCGCGTAGCCGATATTTATGGCTCAAAATTTCGTCGAATATGCGCTCGATTTCATCGTCGGCAGCATCGGCCAAAAAACCCAAGCGCCCGGTGTTGATGCCGAGAATAGGAATGTTGCTGTTGCCAATGATGGTGGCTGTATGCAGCAGTGTGCCGTCGCCGCCGATGCTCACCGCCAAATCGGCATCGAGGTCGTGGCGGTCGATGGTGTCGCAAACCGGAAAATCTTGGGTTTGTTGCGCAATTTGTGCGTACAAATTCCGTTCTATAAGTACAGTGGCATCGTTTTTGCGCAGAAAATTTATCGTTTTTCGTAGCGGAATGTCGATTTCTGTACGATAATTTGTGCTAAAGATGGCAATTTTCATTTTATTTGTGTAATTTTGCTCCGTAATTACAAAATTGTTTTGCAAAGGTATATATAATTTCTGAAAACGAGCGAAGTCTCTTCAGGAAAAACACTGACTAAACGAGCAAACAACGATAAAAAATGACTCTATTAAGTGTAAATATCAACAAAATTGCGACCATTCGCAATGCGCGCGGCGGCAATAATCCGAATGTCCGGCAGGTGGCTGTTGATTGCCAACGATTTGGTGCACAGGGAATTACGGTACATCCGCGCCCCGACGAACGGCATATTCGCCGGCAAGATGTGTACGATTTGCGTCCGTTGGTAACGACGGAATTCAACATTGAGGGAAATCCCGCGCCGGCTTTTGTGGAATTGGTGTGCGCCGTGAAACCCGAACAGGTAACCTTGGTGCCCGATGCACCGGACGCTATCACGTCGAATGCAGGGTGGAATTGTCGTGCCAATTTTGACTTTCTGCAGCAGGTTACTGCGCGTTTTCACGCAGCCGGCATACGCGTTTCCATTTTTGTTGGCACCGATTTGGACAATGTGGAGTGGGCTGCCAAAACCGGTGCCGACCGCATCGAACTCTATACCGAACCGTATGCCGCACAATTTGCTGCCGACAGCGAGGCCGCCGTCGCTCCTTTTGTGGCTGCTGCCGAACGTGCCAAACAGTGCGGATTGGGAATAAATGCCGGTCATGACCTAAGTTTGGAAAATTTGCATTATCTTTGCACTCGAATTCCGTATCTCGACGAAGTGTCCATCGGGCATGCGCTGATTTGCGATGCGCTGTACTACGGATTGGAAGAAACCATTCGGCGTTATCGTCAAGCATTGGTAACAACCGACGACAAGTAGCCTTTAATTCGCAACCGACAAACAACAAAAATAAAAAAATAATAACGTATGAATTTGACAATTTTATTGCAAACTGTGCCGACCACCCTTGCCGATAGCGCTGTGGCGGCTGCCTCCGATGTGCAAAATGTGGCTGTGTCGCAGCCCGAGGTAACTTTGAGTTTTTGGGATATGTGTTTGAAAGGCGGCTGGATGATGGTGCCGTTGGCGCTGTTGTTTGTGCTGGCCGTGTACATTTTCATCGAGCGTTTGGTGGTGATTATCAAAGCCAATCGCGAAAATTCAATGTTTATGAACCGCATCAAAGATTATGTGTACGACGGCAAATTGGATGCGGCCATCAAATTGTGTCAGGACACCGATTCGCCCTCGGCACGCATGATCGAAAAAGGTATCACCCGCTTGGGACGCCCCATGGCCGATGTGCAAGTGGCTGTCGAAAACGTGGGTAATATGGAAATAGCCAAACTCGAAAAACGACTCGGCCTGTTGGCTACGGTGTCGGGTGGCGCGCCCATGTTGGGATTCCTCGGCACGGTGCTCGGTATGGTACAAGCGTTCTTCGAAATGGAACAAGCCGGTGGCAACACTATCAATCTCAGCCAGTTAGCCGGCGGCATCTACACCGCCATGGTTACCACTGTGGCCGGTCTGATTATCGGCGTGTGTGCCTACTTTGCCTACAACTATTTGGTGGGTAAGGTCGATTCGGTGATGCGCCGTCTCGAAATGCGCAGCATGGAATTTATGGATTTGCTAAACGAACCGGCTGCCGGCAATAAATAACGTTTCAAACAGACCGTTATGCTAAAAAAACGCTCCAAAACAGAAGCCTCGTTCAGCATGTCGTCGATGACCGACATCATATTCTTGTTGCTGCTGTTTTTCATGATAGCATCGACCATGTCGGCTCCGAACGATATGAAAGTCAATTTGCCGCAAAGCAAAGCCAAAACAGCCACCAAAGCGCATCTCGTCAAAGTAGGCATCAGCGCCACGGGCGACTACAGCATTGCCGATGGCGGCGAAGCACCACAATATGTCGATTTCGAACGCATCGAACCGATGTTGCAACAGTTGGCCGCACAGGACTCGACACTCTATGTCGCCTTGCACGCCGACGAAACAGTGCCGTATGGCGAAATTGTGAAAGTGTTGGACATTGCCAATCAGAATAAACTGAAATTGGTTATTGCAACCAAAGTGATGGAAAAATAACATGAAAAAAATATCGGACATATATGCGTCGATAGGCACGATTGTGGTCTGCATCATCGTCTTGCTGATACTGCTTTTTTGCGGCATATCGACCTCGCGCGACCCCATCGACGAAGGTCTGATGGTTGTCAGTTACGGCGATGTGGACGATGGATATGGCACACCCGAAGAACCGCAAACACAACCCGACGAGGCCGCATCGGCACAAGAGCAGCCGCAGACGGCTACGCCACCGCCGACACCTCAGCCTGCCCAACCGCTACTGACTCAAGAAGACGAATCGGTGGCATTGGCACAAGCCGAAAAACGCCGCAAAGAACAAGAGCAGGCACGATTGTTGGCCGAACAGCAGGAACGCGAACGCAAAGCCGCCGAAGAAGCGCGTATCGCTGCCGAAAAAGCCCGCAAAGCCGCCGAGCAACAAGCCAAAACCGACAAAGCCAACGCCCTTGCGAGTGCCTTTGGACAAAAAACTGACAAGGGCAGTGGCACCACTACGGGCGAGGCGATGCAGGGAAACCCGGCCGGCAGTGGCGTGTCGAACGGAAACGGTTGGTCGTTGAAAGGACGCACGTTGCAGGGTGGATTGCCCAAACCGGACTATTCGGGCGACGAACAAGGTCGTGTCGTGGTCAAAATACGTGTCGATCGGAACGGAGTTGTGACGGAAGCCATTGTAGATCCAACGGTGTCGAATATCACAAATAAAAAATTGCTCGACGCCTCGGTGGCTGCAGCCAAAAAAACCCGTTTCACGGCCGGCGATAACATAGCAATGGGAACGATAACATATAATTTTTCCACAAAATAAGACTTTTTGTATGAACTATCTGTTTTTTGCCGACGGATTCGAAGAGATTGAAGCATTGACCGTGGTCGATGTGTTGCGCCGTGCCGAAGTGCCGGTGGAAATGGTGTCGTTGAATGCCGATTTGCAGGTGCGTGGTGCACATGGTGTGTCGGTGGTGTGCGACTGCCTTTTGGCCGACGTACAACCCACTGCCGACGGCTACCTGATTTTGCCCGGAGGCATGCCCGGCGCGCAACACTTGGCCGACAATCGGCACTTGGCCGATTTGCTGACCGCACATCATCGGCAGCAACGACCGCTGGCTGCCATCTGTGCAGCACCATTTGTGCTGGGACAGTTGGGCATTCTCGATGGAGAATCGGCCACTTGCTATCCCGGATTCGAACACTATCTGACCGGAGCCGCCATTTTGCCCGACGGCGTAGTACAATCGCACCACATCGTTACTGCCAAAGGACCGGCTTTTGCGCTCGATTTTGCGCTGACATTGGCAGCCAATCTGCGTGGACGCACTTGTGCCGACAATATTCGTCAAGGTATGCTGATTGCCTGATATTAGCGCATCAAACCGCGAAATAAGTTAAGTAGGGACGTCGTTTTTTTGGGCGTCCTTACTTTTTTTGCAACAAATTAGCGGAAAAAACTGAAATGAACGTTGCCGTAGTTGCGGTGTTCCACAAAGTGCGGATGGGTGTCGAACGTGTTGTTTTTGCCGTGCTCGAGTACGAATACGCCGCCGTCGCGCAGCCGTTGTTTGGCAAAAATCCGGTCGGGAATTTCGGCTATTTCGGGCAACTGATAGGGCGGATCGGCAAAAATCAGGTCGTATGTTTCGTTGTTGACGTCGAGAAAACGAAACACATCGCTGCGATAGACGCGCAGATTGTCGATTTGAAGCGTGGCGGCCGTTTTTTTGATGAATGCGATATGGCGTTCGCTCATCTCGATACTGCTGACATGGGCGCACCCGCGCGATACGCATTCAAAACTGATGCTGCCGGTGCCCGAAAAAAGGTCGAGTGCCGTGCAGCCGTCCAAATCGAGGTAGTTGTTCAGCACATTGAACAGGCTCTCTTTGGCAAAATCGGTTGTGGGACGTGCCGTAATGTTGGTGGGCGGAGTGAAGTGTCGCCCTCTGAACTTTCCGCTGACGATGCGCATATCGGTTGAAGTTTATGTGTACAAAATGTAGCGCGAGCAATGTGCAGGCGCCACATTTTGATGCTTTTGTCGTTGTCGCTGGAAAACTATTCCCAGTTGCCGGCGTTGTTGTTTGGCTCGGTTATCGAGCCGACTTTGAGGCCTGCGTATTTTTCGAGTTTCGATTTTTCGTCTTTCAGATTGACCAATTCCTGACGATTGAGGTCGCTCAGGTACATGTCGTACGGGGCGCGTGCCTCGAACAGCGGGATGGTGATGCCCGATGTGGCATTGGTGTGCGTGGCGGTTTCCATTTCGAAACGTTGCCCATTGGAGAACGGCACTACGACTATCTGCTCGACCTGTTCGAGTGTGAGTTCGTTGGCAAAGAGACTCTCGTAAACACTTACGAACGTGGTGTCGCGGCGGAAATTTTCGAGTCCGTTGGCGGCAATCTCTTTTTTGTTGCCCGATTTGATGATTTTCAAGGCTTTGGCTTCGGTCAAACCGTTTTGCAGTTGTTCGTCGGTGAGGGTGCCTTCTTTCAACACAACGGGCATTTTGCCGTTCTTGATGAAATCGACAAGTGTGTCGCAACTTGCCGTGTAGCGTCCATACTGATTTTTGAATTCAATTTGCGCTTTGCGTATGTTCACCAGGTTTGCAATGATGGCTTTTTCGCGCACGCCGCGTTCTTCGTCGAAATGAATGGGCGTGTAGATGCACATAACACAGAGATAGGCCAATAGGCCGATGGCGATAACGAGTAAGATTTTGACTGCGTGTTTCATTGTTAGATTATTTTTTTTGAGTTTGATTTTGATGGCGTAAAATTTTCTGCAAATGTATGAAAAAAAAATTGTTCGACAAAATTATTTTGATTATTTTAATTCGCCGATGCCTTGTCGCACGATTTCGGGCTGTTCGCCGGTGCAATCGACGATGGTCGAGGCTGTGTTGTTGCCCATGCCGCCGTTGATGATGATGTCGGCCATTTTGCCGTATTTTTCTTGCAGCAGTTCGGGGTCGGTTTCGTATTCGGTGATGTCGTTGTCGTCTTTGACAGATGTGGTCAGTATCGGGTTGCCGAGTTCTTGTACAAGGGCGCGCACAATGTTGTTGTCGGGCACGCGAATGCCTATTGTTTTGCGGTTTTTGAACAGTCGTGGCAGGTTGTTGCTGCCGTTGAGTATGAATGTGAATGCGCCGGGCAGGTTGTGTTTCAGCAGTCGGAACGTGCTGTTGTCCACTTTGGCGTATTCGCTGATGTGGCTCAAGTCGTGGCAGATGATGGATAGTTGTGCTTTGCGTGTGTCGATGCCTTTGAATTTGCAGATTTTTTCGATGGCGTGTTGTTGGCGTATGTCGCACCCGATGGCGTAAACGGTGTCGGTGGGGTAGATGACGATGCCGCCGTTGCGCAAAATTTCGGCCACGTGTGCAATGATTTTCGGGTTGGGGTTTTCGTTGTAGAGTCTGACCATGTCGATGAGTGTGTCCGTAGTGTGGTTATTTGTAGCGGATATTGTCGATGAGGCGTATTTTGCCGCAATAGACTGTAACACAGCCTACTACGTATTCGGCGTCGTCCCAGCGTTCGATGGATTGGAGTGTGTCGCCGTCCACAATGTCGAAGTATTCGGTTTCGAGTCCTTCTTTGGCGTTGATGGCTGCCACTACGGCATCGTGCAGTTCGCCGACCGATGTTTCGAGGGCAAACTGTGTGCTCTCTTGCAGCACGGCCGAAATGTGAACGGCCGTTTGTCGTTGTTCGGGCGTGAGTAGGGCGTTGCGGCTGCTGAGTGCCAAACCGCTCTCTTCGCGCACAATGGGGCAACCCACTATCTCGATGGGGAAGTTCATCAGTTTTGTCATGCGGCGAATGATGGCCAATTGTTGGAAATCTTTTTCGCCGAAATAGGCGCGGTCGGGGCGCACGAGGCGGAATAGTTTGCTGACCACTTGCACTACGCCGTTGAAGTGTCCCGGACGGAATTTACCCTCCATCACTTGGTCGAGCCCACCGAAGTCGAATTCGAAACGGTTGGTCATCTCGTCGGCGTTGTACATCTCGTCGGGCGTGGGCGCAAACACACAGGCGCAGCCGGCTTCGGTCAGCAGGGCGGCGTCGGCTTCGAGCGTGCGCGGATAGTTGGCAAGGTCGTTTTTGTCGTTAAATTGCGTGGGATTGACAAAGACACTGACGATGCAAATGTCGTTTTCGGCCACAGCACGGCGCACCAACGTCAGGTGTCCGTTGTGCAACGCACCCATGGTTGGTACGAAACCGATTGTTTTATTCTCTGATTTACAGTTAGATACAAATTCGTCTAACGCTTTTTTGGTAGTTATTGTCTGCATGTTCGTGTTCGTTTGAAAAAATCGTGCAAAAATAGTAATAAAAATGTATATAATGAAACGAAATGACGATTTTTGTCGGTTTTTGTGCGTCTTTTTGTGTCGGTTGAAAAAAAATGGCGGAAAATGATACAACATAACGGTCTTTCTTGTACTTTTGCAAAAAAAATAAAAGTATGACAACCCAGACAGTGATAGACGAATTGCAACGTCGTTTTCCGAACGAGCCGGAATACATTCAGGCGGTGCACGAGGTGTTGGCGTCGATAGAGGACGTATATAATCAACACCCTGAATTTGAGAGAGTTAATTTGATAGAGCGGCTTTGCATTCCCGACCGCATAGTGTCGTTTCGCGTCAATTGGGTCGATGACCAAGGGCGTGTGCAAACCAATATGGGTTATCGTATTCAGCACAACAATGCCATTGGTCCGTACAAGGGTGGCATGCGTTTTCATGCGTCGGTGTGTCCGTCGATTCTGAAATTTTTGGCGTTCGAGCAGACGTTCAAAAATGCGTTAACCACTTTGCCGATGGGCGGTGCCAAAGGCGGTTCCGATTTTAGTCCGCGTGGCAAGTCGAATGCCGAAATCATGCGTTTTTGTCAGGCGTTGATGTTGGAATTGTGGCGCCATGTCGGTCCCGATACCGATGTGCCGGCCGGCGACATCGGCGTTGGCGGTCGCGAAGTGGCCTATATGTATGGTATGTACAAAAAATTGGCACGCGAAAATACCGGCACATTCACCGGCAAAGGTGTCGAGTTTGGCGGTTCGCTCATTCGTCCCGAAGCCACAGGCTATGGCAATATCTATTTCCTGATGAATATGTTGCAGAGCCGCGGCATCACCGACCTGCAAGGACAAACTGTCTGCATTTCGGGGTCGGGCAATGTGGCGACTTATACGGCCGAAAAAGTCCTTCAACTCCGTGGCAAGGTAATCACCATGTCCGACAGCGATGGCTACATCTATGACCCCGACGGCATCGATCGCGAGAAATTGGATTACATTTTCGAACTGAAGAACGTGTATCGCGGTCGCATACGCGAATATGCCGAAAAGTATGGTTGCAAATATGTGGCGGGCGGGCGTCCGTGGCACGAGAAATGTACGATTGCTTTGCCGTCGGCCACTCAAAACGAACTGAACGGTGACGATGCGCGTGCGTTGGTTGCCAATGGTGTGATAGCCGTGTCCGAAGGTGCCAATATGCCTTCGACACCCGAGGCCGTGAAAGTGTTTCAGACGGCTAAAATTCTATATGCGCCGGGCAAAGCGGCCAACGCCGGCGGCGTGTCGGTGTCGGGCTTGGAGATGACGCAAAACGCCATGCACCTGAGTTGGAGCAAGGACGAAGTCGATGCCAAATTGCGCGAAATAATGGGCAACATCCATGCACAATGTGTACGATACGGCACACAACCCGATGGCTATGTGGATTATGTGAAAGGCGCAAACATCGCCGCATTTATGAAAGTAGCCAAGGCCATGATGGCGCAAGGCGTGCTGTAAAAACACGGCATGTTTCAGATAAAAAATGGTGTTCTGATTACGGAATGCCATTTTTTTTATATCTTTGCGCCCGAGAAAAACATTGTTGTACAGAATGAAAAAAATTGATTGGCGAGAGTTGTACATGTCGATGCTGACATGGCGCGAACAGCACATCAAAGAGTCGTATTTTGTGCTGATACTGAGTTTTGTGGTAGGTATGTGCGCAGCTGTGGCGGCCTTTGTACTCAAAAGCATCATTGCATTGATTCAGCGTGGCATCACGTCGCTTTTCCCTGTCGAAGAACTGAACTATTGGTATTTGGCGTTGCCGGCGCTTGGCATCACGTTGGCAAGTCTGTTTGTGCGCTATGTGGTGAAAGATGACATCAGTCACGGTGTTACAAAAATTTTGTATGCCATATCGCAACGTAAGGCCATCATCAAAGTGCATAATATGTGGTCATCGGTGGTGGCGAGCGCCATTACCATCGGTTTTGGCGGTTCGGTTGGTGCCGAGGCACCCATTGTGTTGACCGGCTCGGCCATTGGCTCCAATTTGGGACGTGCCTTCCACCTCGACCAAAAAACGCTGATGTTGCTGGTGGGCTGTGGCGCTGCCGGTGCCATTGGCGGTATTTTCAATGCGCCGATTGCCGGCGTGGCTTTCACGGTCGAGGTGTTGATGCTCGACATGACCATGACTTCGGTGGCACCATTGCTCATATCGGCGGCTACGGCCACCATGTTTTCGTACCTGTTTTTAGGCAAGGAGACGTTGTTCCATTTCGATGCGTTGGTGCCGTTTGCTTTCGAGCGCGTTCCGTTGGTCATATTGCTTGGTATTGTGTGCGGTTTGGTGTCGCTCTATTTCACGCGCGGTATGAATCGCCTCGAGCGGGTTTTCAAACGCCTTCAATCGCCGTACAAAAAGATTGTCGTTGGTGGCGCGATGTTGGGCTTGCTGATATTCTTGTTTCCACCGTTGTATGGCGAGGGCTACGATACCATAGCCGAACTGCTTACGGGCGATGCTTCGACCACGTTCAACAATAGTTTGTTGTATGCTTATCGTTCCGAAATGTGGGCGGTGGTGCTGTATCTCGGGTTGATAGTTTTTTTCAAGATTTTTGCATCGGCGGCCACCAATGGCGCCGGCGGCACGGGTGGTATTTTCGCACCGAGCCTGTTTGTGGGCAGCCTCACCGGTTTTGTGATGGCTACGTCGTTGAACCTGTTCGGATTCGACATCCCGAGTCAAAATTATGCGTTTGTCGGCATGGCCGGCCTAATGTCGGGCGTGATGCACGCACCACTCACAGGCACATTCCTGATAGCCGAGTTGACAAATAGTTACGAATTGCTTATTCCGCTGATTATCACCTCGGTAGTGGCCTATCTGACAATTATTTTGTTCGAGCCTCACAGCCTGTATGCCATGCGTTTGGCGCAAAAGGGCGAGTTGATGACACACCACAAAGACCGCGCCGTGCTGTCGATGTTGGAATTGGGCAATTTCCTCGAAACCGACATGGAAGTGGTCTATCCCGAAATGAAATTGGGCGAATTGGTCAAAGTGATTTCGCATTCCAGCCGCAACGTGTTCCCTGTGGTGAACAAAAAAACGGGTGTGTTGGTGGGCATCATGCCGCTCGACGAGGTGCGCAACATCATGTTTCGTCCCGATTTGTACGACCGTTTCAGCGTACGCAAACTGATGATTGCCGTGCCGGCGCGCGTCAATATAAATATGCCGATGGGCAAGGTGATGGACGTGTTCGAAGATACCGGCGCATGGAATTTGCCTGTTGTCGACGACGAAGGACGCTATGTCGGATTTGTGTCGAAATCGAAGATTTTCAATTCGTATCGAAACGTGTTGGTACAATTCTCCGACGAATGACAAAACTCATTTCGGCAGACCTACACCCTAAAGGGTGTTCAAAAAATATCGCTTAAAAAGGGTGTAAACCTGAAAAAATGTTGTTACCTTTGCAGCCGCAAAAAAATAAAACTTGTTGTATGAAAAATCTCGTTATTGTGGAATCGCCGACGAAAGTCCCAACCATCGAAAAACATTTAGGCCCCGATTACAAAGTGATGTCGAGCATGGGGCATGTGTGCGACTTGCCCGACAAAAGTCTGAGTATCGACATCAATCATAATTTCAAACCGACCTATGTGGTGTCCGAGGACAAGAAAAAATTGGTGGCCGAGATGAAAAAAGCCGCAAAGAGTGCCGAAAGAGTGTGGCTCGCATCCGATGACGACCGCGAAGGAGAAGCCATCGCATGGCATTTGTTCAACGAATTGCAGTTGGATCCCGCCAAAACACGGCGCATCGCTTTTCACGAGGTAACGAAGCCGGCACTATTGGAGGCTATCGAACATCCGCGCGACATCAACATGAACTTGGTGAACGCACAGCAGGCGCGCCGCGTACTCGACCGTCTGGTGGGTTACGAACTCTCGCCCGTGTTGTGGAAAAAAATCAAACCGGGTCTGTCGGCAGGGCGCGTACAGTCGGTTACGGCGCGCTTGGTAGTGGAACGCGAACGCGAAATCCAAAACTTTCAGGCAACGCCATCGTTTCGGGTTACGGCCGTGTTCGCCGCACGCGATGCACAAGGACAACCCTGCGAATTGCAAGCCGAACTAAAACACCGCTTTGCCACCAAAGACGAAGCCCGACAATTCCTCGAAATGTGCCAACACGCACAATTCCGCATTGTCAGCGTCGAAAAACATCCGGCCAAAAAGATGCCGGCAGCGCCGTTCACAACATCGACTTTGCAACAAGAGGCTTTGCGAAAACTCGGCTTTACGGTGTCGCAAACCATGCGCATCGCACAAAAACTCTACGAGTCGGGTAAAATCACCTATATGCGTACCGACTCGCTAAACCTCAGTTCGTTAGCCATCAACACCATCAAACAGGAAATCGTTACAAATATCGGCGAAAACTATCTGAAAGTACGCCAATATCACACCAAATCGAAAGGCGCACAAGAGGCGCACGAAGCCATCCGACCAACCTACATCAGCAATCGCACCATCGCCGGAACGGCGCAGGAACAACGCCTCTACGAACTGATTTGGAAACGTACCATCGCCTCGCAAATGGCCGACGCCGAAATTGAACGCACTACGGTTACTATCGACATCGACGGCAGCGACGAACAGTTTGTTGTCGAGGGTAAAGTGCTGACCTTCGACGGCTTCTTGCGTGTCTATATCGAATCGCAGGACGACGACTCGGAACAGGAACAAACGACACTGTTGCCATCGCTGACGCAGCAAACGCTGACGCTGAAAACCGCTATTGCACAAGAACGTTTTGCACAAAAACCGCCGCGCTACACCGAAGGCACGCTCATCAAAAAGATGGAAGAACTCGGCATCGGACGCCCCGCCACTTACAACTCGTTTATCTCGACCATCTTGGCGCGCGAATATGTCGATAAACGCGAAATCGTGAACGAACCCCGCGACTACTGCGTGCTCACATTGGATGCCAACGGCATCAGCGACGAGATGCGGAAAGAAAAACCGTCGGTCGAAAAAGGCAAACTGTCGCCAACGGACATCGGCATCGTGGTCAACGATTTTCTGACAACCTACTTCGCCAAAATCATGGATTATAACTTCACGGCCAATGTCGAGGAAGAATTTGACGATGTGGCAGCCGGAAAAATTGCTTGGAATCAAAATATCGGTAATTTCTACGAACCATTCCACAAAGAGGTGCTGGTGGCCGACCAAGCCGTTGGCACCAAACCCGGCGAACACTATCTGGGCGACGACCCCAAAACCGGCAAACCGGTCTATGCCAAAATCAGTCGTTTTGGCGTGGTGGCGCAGTTGGGATCGTCCGACAGCGACGAAAAACCGCGTTTCGCCGACCTGCAACCCGGACAGAGTATCTTCACCATCACGCTCGACGAGGCGCTGGAGTTGTTCAAACTGCCGCGCAATATCGGACAATTCGAAAACGAAGACCTGATTGTGGCCGACGGACGTTTCGGCCCGTACATCAAACACGGCAAAGCGTTCTACTCCGTGCCAAAAACCGACAACCCGCTGACACTGACCCTCGAACGCGCACTCGAAATTATTGCCGCCAAGCGCGAAGCCGACAACAACAAAGTCATTCACATCTTTGGCGACATACAGGTGCTGAACGGGCGTTTTGGCGCGTACATTCATACCGTGAACGACAACAAAAACTACAAACTGCCCAAAGGCACCGATGCAGCGGCACTGACCGAGGAGGCCTGCAAAGCCATCATCGCCAACCCCGAAAACGCATCGAAAGGGCGGTCAAACTATCGCGCGGCACGCAAAACGAACGCCAAAAAGACAAAATAAATCTGTCTGTCTGACACACGACGAGCGGCATTGCGCCGCTCGTTTTTTTTGTGTGATGCCGCAAAAAAAAGAACGACCAAGAAACAACTTGGCCATTCTGGTAGTTTTCACAACGGAATAATCCTTATTGTGAATTGCTGATAAATTTTGTGCTGCAAATATAGGACGTTTTTTTGTACAAAACAAATTTTTTTGCAACTATTTTTGCCGAAAATGCTAAAAATCGGGAAATAATCCGTATTTTTGCATACCGAAATGCGTCGGACCGACGCCGCAAGTGAACAAATAAAACAACATACCGACATGAAAAAACGATTGTTTATGGGATTGATAGGCTTGGCCGCACTCGCCGCATGCGGGCGACAAACGGCATTCGTAACGGACGAAGTGGTCGATGACATCGTCCGACAAATTGTGGCGCAACATGCTGCCGTCGATAGTGCAGTGGTGGCGCGCGGCGTGGCACAAGCGGCGGCGCTTTGGACTGCCGACGACGGCTCTGTCGATGATTTTCGGGCGTTCGTACTCGCAAACGTATGTCCCGACGACACCGCACGCGCTGCACTCTTTGCACAGTTGGAACGCATTTTCGAACGTTGCAGCGAATCGGCCGATATGCTGACGGTGGAGTTGCTCAAACCTACCCAACTGACCAATGTACCGGAGCCCGGAACGGCCGATTACATCATGAGCGCCTACAGCCCGATGGCGCACTTCAGCGATGATATGTTTGCCAACAAATTGGCGTTTTTGACCATCATCAATTTCCCGCACTATACGCTCGCCGAAAAAGATGCGCCGGGCACTTGCCGGACACGCCGCGAATGGGCCTATGCACGCATGGGCGACCGCTTCACGACACGCGTGCCGGCCACCGTGGCACAAGCCGAAAATCAGGCCTATGCCGATGCCGAAAACTACATCGCCGACTACAATATCCACATGAACAAACTGATGACCGACGACGGACGACGGCTGTGGAACGAACCGTTGACGCTGTTGTCGCATTGGAACTTGCGCGACGAACTGAAAGCCAATTACGCCCCCGACGCATTGGCACACGAACGTCAGGAAATGATTTACTGTGTGATGCAACGTATTGTGAATCAGACTATTCCACAGGCTGTCGTCAATAGCGACAAATACGATTGGAAACCCTATGCCAATGTGTGCTGTGCCGATGGCGGCGAAGTGGCGTTGGCACCCGAACCCGACACGCGTTACGAGCGGATTTTGGCACATTTTCGGGCGTATCGTCAGGCCGATGCCTATTGTCCGCAAGCACCGACGGCCATTGTCCGCAATTTCGACGAACAGATGGAGATACCGCTCGAACAGGTCGATTCGCTGTTCCGCCAACTGCTGTCGTCGCCCGAAGTGGCGCAGGTGGGCGCCGTCATAGCCGAACGGTTAGGCCGCCCGTTGCGCCCGTACGACATTTGGTACGATGGGTTCAAAGCGCGCGCCGCACTCGATCAGGACGAACTGACCGAGCAGACGCGGCACTTGTATCCCGATGCCGAAGCCTTCGAACGCGACATGCCGCGCTTGTTGCAACGCTTGGGATTCACCGCCGACGAAGCGCAACGCATCGGCAGCCACATTGTGGTGGAGCCGGCACGCGGATCGGGACATGCTTGGCCGGCGTTGGGGCGCAACGAACCCGCACGCCTGCGCACACGCATCGGCACCGAGGGCATGGACTACAAAGGCTACAACATAGCCGTGCACGAGTTCGGACACAATGTCGAGATGATTCTCGATTTGTATGATATTGATTATTACTCACTTGCGGGCGTTCCGAATACCGGCTTTACCGAAGCATCGGCCTTCTTGTTCCAAGCGCGCGACTTGGCGTTGTTGCCGCACGGCACGGCGAATGCCACTGCCGACACGCACCGCTTGCAAGTGCTGGATAGTTTTTGGAGCATGTACGAAATAATGGGTGTCAGTCTTGTGGATATGCGCATGTGGCAGTGGTTGTATGCGCATCCCGACGCTACCGCCAACGAACTGAAAGAGAATACGTTGCGCATAGCGCGCGAGGTGTGGAATGCCTATTACGCACCGGTGCTTGGCGAACCCGATTGTACCTTGTTGGCCATCTATTCGCACATGGTCAATGCGCCCATGTATTTGCCCAACTATCCGATAGGTTCTATCGTGCAATTCCAGTTGGAACAGCATTTGGCAACATGCGCTACGGCCGAACAGTGGGCGGCGGAGTATGCGCGCATCTATCGTCAGGGGCGGCTGACCCCCAACCGGTGGATGCAGGGCGCCGTAGGCAGCGGTTTAAGCATTGAGCCTATTTTGCAGGCCGTCCGCAGCGTGCTGTGAGGATTTTTTTCGATAAAATGCACCTACGCCAAATATTTTATCTTTGCACGTCTGAAACAATTGACAAGGTCTTAGGGACAAAGGCGAATGAGTTGTGAATTGCTGACAAATTTTGTATCTTTGCACGTCTGAAACAATGATAAATTAAAAGAAAAATTCTGTGGTAGTGTTGTGAATTGCTGACAAATTTTGTATCTTTGCACGTCTGAAACAATCCACTGACGGCAATACGATTTAACATGTTGTTGTGAATTGCTGACAAATTTTGTATCTTTGCACGTCTGAAACAATATGTTTGCTTTCATTATAATTGGCAGCACAGTTGTGAATTGCTGACAAATTTTGTATCTTTGCACGTCTGAAACAATTCTCGTTTCTATTGTTGCAAATAATATCTTGTTGTGAATTGCTGACAAATTTTGTATCTTTGCACGTCTGAAACAATAGCAACTAACGCCTTAAACAACGTGAGTAAGTTGTGAATTGCTGACAAATTTTGTATCTTTGCACGTCTGAAACAATTGGCTAAAAACTCATTAAAATGCGTTTTTCGTTGTGAATTGCTGACAAATTTTGTATCTTTGCACGTCTGAAACAATATGCGAGCGAAAAACTTGTTTTCAATAATAGTTGTGAATTGCTGACAAATTTTGTATCTTTGCACGTCTGAAACAATTCAATACTCTGTTTAATAGTAATAAATACCGTTGTGAATTGCTCTCAAATTTTGTATCTTTGCACGTCTGAAACAATTAAAAAATGAAGTACTTGCTTCATTTTTTAGAAAAAAAAGTGTATTTTTGCGCCGTATTTAACCAATTAAATAAAAATCGTATGAAAAAACTATCAATTTTTTGCGTCTGCGCACTATCATTGTTTTGCGCTTGCACACGTCAAACAGAAACGGACGAAATGATTATGAATTTCGTCAAAGAGAAAATCGACAATGAGAAAGTAAAAGTCGAATTTGTCGAAAGTGAGTTAATCGACAGCATCACCTCCGAACAGGTGCTTGATTATCGTATCGAAAGATTTAATGAAAATTTAGCATTCGACCAAGAGCAACGCGATTACTATGCTACATCGGAGTTTTTACAATCGGACACGTCAGAATATGACAAGAGAATTGCCATTGACAAGATGAGTATCGAGTGGTGCGAGCAAGCAAAACTCCGTGATGACAGAAATTTAGCCGTTAGCAAGTGCTATCGTGTTAAATACCACATCGACAGCGAATTATTGGAAAAAGATGTCGAGCAATTTTTTTGGGTTGATGGCCAAGAAACACGTGTAATTCTTTGTCAAAACGAATTTGATAGACTTAAAAACAGTATCGGACACGCCGCCGGTTATCTTGATTTTTTAGATAGCATCGAAAAATAAAAAAAAAGGCAGTCTTAACGGCTGTAAATTGCTCTCAATTTTTGTATCTTTGCACGTCTAAAACAATTAAGGCTTACCATCGTACTGACGCACCTTGGTTGTGAATTGCTCTCAAATTTTGTATCTTTGCACGTCTGAAACAATTTAACTCTCTACTTGGTACGCGTGTATTCTGTTGTGAATTGCTTTCAAATTTTGTATCTTTGCACGAACGCGCGTATTTGCTCTGCGGTGAAAGAAGTTGTGAATTGCTCTCAAATTTTGTATCTTTGCACGTCTGAAACAATACGATGTGCGTAAAATTCACAAAATCAACGTGTTATAGCTTGTTTCAGAAATAAAAATTCCACCCGAACGGGTGGAATTTTTTGTGCATAGTGTGCAGATTTTGTTGTTCAAAACATCTCTAATTGCTGATACAAAGCGTGCGTTTAATCATAGAATTTTATCTCTCCCATAGGTGTAATTTCAAAATCGCGTCCTTCGATCAAACAATTAAAGTTATTTGCAACTAAATGTAATCGTGCTTGATATCTACCACTATTAAATGTTGCATCATCATCTTTTATTTCATTATCCAATCTTGCTTCAATATTATTTTGTAAGTAGATAAAATTAGAACCCATTGAATTGTATTTATATACTACAAATAATCTACTTGATAACTGGCTTTTTGATAATTCGTAAATTTCATCTGGCGTGTTTTGCCACATTAATACATGTGTCCCCACTTTGATGATAGCAGACAAATTATATTGTTTCTTCCCATTTCTTAATGTTTTGAAATACGGCTCTTGCCATAAATCGTTTGCATTCTTGATTTTTAATTGTACCGCTTCAAAATAATTGATCAGCCTAAATTGGCGTTCGATTTTGCCTTTATGTAGTCCTTCGTACAATAGACATAGGTAATTGCCGTCGTTTTGAGCGTAATAATAATTCTTGTAATCTTTGTTGGACTTATAAGTTTGCTCTTTCACTTCAATGGCTTTGTCTTTTGTAAAGAAACCTCTCCCTGCTGAAACTCTACAACGAACGTGTCTGATTGGACATAATTTTTTTCCTTTCTTGTCTTGTTTTATTTCATTACAATCTTTGTCTAAAAGCCAAATAGGTTCTGCTATTGCTGCTTCGAAAGATTTCCCTTCTTGTTTGCGTTTCGCAAGAACTTGCAGAATGGATTTTTTTACAAACGGGTCTATAATTTTATTCAAATCTTGTTCGTTTTTAAAACTATTAATCGGGACATACTTAACCATACTAATTATGTCGTTCCCATTTGCATCTTTTTCATACACGAACATTCCGTTTTCTTTTATTAGGAAGCCTTGTTCGTCTGTTTTGGCTATTTTTATTGCTCCGAAAAACGATTCTTTATGCAATTTTCCTCGAATGCAATCGCCTGTAATCCATTTGTTTACTTTCTCGCCCTTGCTGTTTGTTACAAATATCTCTTTGCCTCGTGAGCGTGCTTTTCGTTTGGCAGGTGTCAATGTTTGGTCTTTGCCGACAAGGTTTACCAATACATTTTGTTCAATAATTTCGGTGACGGTCGAAACATTTTTACCGAGTTGGCAACCGGCAATTTCTTTGCGCAGTTTCTCTTTTTTTGTTGTAACGTTCTTGTGTAATTGTTCGTCTTCTTCTATCTGATAGAAAAGTTCCAACATTCTGTCGCGTTTGGCGGCGACCGGAATCATGGTCAAAACAGCCGCATCAATAGCGTGGTGCGAATGTTTGTCGCGGTTTTTCTTTTCGTCGATGCTTTGTATTCCAAGCATTTTCCGGAAGTCGGCAGTATATCGGCCGTTTTGTACTTCTACTTTGTTGAATACTGTTTTCAGATAGTGATAGGCGTATTTTGTAATGATGCGCGTGTCGTTTAGTTGGCTGTTTCGGAATCCGCTTGTAACTTCTTTCGTTGTAAACGCATTTACTTTCTTTTGCCAATAGTCCAATTCGAGTTCCCAAAGGTGGCGTTGGCGAATGCAGTAGTCCTTTCTGGTTTTATCTTGTGCTCGTTTTGATTGTGCTGTCCAATATTCGATGTTGTTATTAAGCGTTTCCACTTTTTTTATCCAAGGTTGGATGCGCCCCAAAATTTCGTCATAATTTTGTAATTGTGCCGGAATTTGATTCTTTTTCACGGTACGATTGAAATGAGCCTCGCAAACCGTGAGGTTAGCAAGCGAATTGTCGAACGAAATGCTCCGTGGAATGGTATGCTCTAAATCAACTTGGTTGTCGCCAAACAAGGTTCCCATATTGATTGGGTTACCGGTATAAATACACCGGCATCCTTGTTCGAGCCATAAACGATATTTAGCAATATCTTTTTTGTAAGGATTAGCCTTTTCGATTTTTTCCTTTTTCTTTTTGCTTTTTGGGGTGTCGTTAGGTATTTCTCCTTGTTCCGGAATGTCGTATTGCTCTGCCAAAAGCCGTACTTTGTCAAGGTCTTCGTGTGTGATATTGCGTTGCGAATCGTATTCTTTGATTATTTTTTCAAACTCTTTGTTTTCTTTTTCTCGTTCTTCTTGGTAGGTTTCGATAGCCCAACGCCAATTTGCATCGTTTAGTTCGCGGGCTGTTTCCACAACTATGCGTGTGTCTTCGTCAATAAACCCGTTTTTTAGCATATAGTTGATTTGTCGGCGCAAAGTGTGTAACACGCGCATTGCCATCGGGTTTTTCAACGCACCAATCACCGGACTGCCCAGCAATTTGATATAACGCCCGTCTTCTATTCTTTGTTCTTTTGCCGGTGCGTAATATGCTATCATGGAGGGATGATAGATTTTACTCAGACTTTTTTCGCTTAGGAATGCAAATCGTTTGCTCAAATATTTTGCTAAAGCATCTGCCAATTTTGGTAAATGGAAATAATCGCGTTCTTGCGAAAAGAAAAATTGTTGGTAGAGTGCTGCAACCTTTGACAAAATATCATTTTGCTCTGCTTCTGTTTTGTTTGCCCACGTCTTTTCGCCAATGGCTTCAATCGTTACTTTTTTTACATCGTCGTAGTCCGACGGCTGCAACTCATATTGATAATCGTGTTCGGCAAATTTTTCGTTATATTGTAACTCGTCATCATAATCAAGGGATTTGTAATTGGAAATCAGCGCATTAGCGATGTTGTATATCTGTTTTTCCTCTCTGTTTTGTGCAATTATGTCGTCTATTTGTGCTACAACATCGTTTTCATTTTCCGACCATTTATCACCAAAAATTTCGGGCAGTTTTGCTAATAGCACAGCGTCCGTGTAAATCAAGCCTTTCAGTAAAAACCGATTGATATTGCGGATTGCTTTCAGACTCAACATAGCATATCCTTGTGCTATTGCGCCCCAAACAGAAACAAGTTGTTTGGTTTGTTGAGCATCAAAATTCAGTTCGTTTCTCGCAAATTCTTCCACAAATTCCGGTTCATCAAACGAAAAGCAAACGTGCCAAACGTCATGAATATCGTATGTTATGGTATGGATTTCTCCTGTTTTGTGGTTTGCGCGTTCGTGGCTTGTTTGCAAAGTCCATTGCTCCCAATTTTCGCCAAACAGATTTCTTAATCTGCCGGTAATCGGACAACCGGACACACTTGTATTGTCCTTGTGGTTGATTGTGCGCATTTCCTTTTTCTGTGTATATTCCAATATGTATGCGCGTGTGTCGTCTTTAATCTCTTTTTCAATCCACTCTCTGATTTCTTGAAATTTGAAATGACTTTTGGTACGCAAGAATTTATCTTGATACAATTTCTGCTTTTGTTCCATTGTCAAATTTTGCCAATCGTCATCAGTGGTTTTCCGATATTGAATATTGTTGATGAAACACCATGCACGGAACTTTTCAAATTCGGGATGACTAATTGGGCAGCGCGCTTTTTTAGGCTCTAATGTACATTTGCCTACTAAACCTTTTTGAGAACGCAATGGGCGTTTGTAGAAAATGGTGCCTTCATTTTTCTTTTCGCTAATGATGCGTTTATAAAAATCGCTATCAATGTTTAGCCCGTTTTGAAAACTGAAAATGGCTGTTATTTCGTCTTTATATTGCGAGCGCACGGCTTGATATTCGCTGTTGCGAACACGTATGCCGGATTTTTCCAAGTGGTGAAATGCACAACCGATAGTTGGCAGATTGTGTTCTTTCATGTAAGAAACCAACTTGCCCGATTTCTTTTCTTCCGATTTTTTCAACTCTGTCGAAAGGTCAATTTCATTTTCAAGATTGGCATCGATTTCGGCTTGCTCCTGTTCTTTTATAGTTTCGCCCTTGCTGCTTCTAAATCCGCGTCGTTGTGCAATGTGGTACAAGGCACGCCCCAACTTAAATCGGTCGGTTTCATTACTGAAATCGAACTGCTTTTCCATCAATTCGGCACGCAGTTGAAACGGACTGCTATATTTGATGTCGCCATCACCGTCAAAATCCAATCGAACCCATTGTTCAAATTTTTCGGCGTTAACCGGATATTGGCGTTTCAGTCCTTTCGCTTTGTCGTATTTGCTCCATTTCTCTAAATCATCCATCGACAAAGGACAATATCCGTATTCAATCAGAATTTTCAAGGTCGCCCAAATGCGGTATTTCCGCGCCTGATACAAGCGCCGCGGTGAACGATGGCTTGTGCGCTCTGCTGCGTAAGAAAATTCGCCGCTTTGCCCATTCCCCACGCCCGACTTGAAACGTGTTACGGCAAATCTCTCAAGTTGTTCCTCTAAATTTTTTCCATTGTCAGTGTCGCGAATGGCAAGCCCAATAGAGTTCGTTCCTAAATCAAGTCCTAAAATTTTGCTCATATTATTTGGTCGGTATTAAAAATTAGCGTACCTTTGCACCGAAGATACAAAGAGAGACTTTTCACAATAAGGCTATAAGCCGAAGAGTATCTTACCCCCGCGTACTCCGTGGGGGATTTTTTTTGCTCTCTTTTTCAAAAAAAAATCATGATTTTGGAGTTTTGTTTTCAATGTGCAAATATATAAAAATTTTGTGTCGCTGTCAATAGTGCATACAAAAAAAAGTCCACCCCGTTGTGGAGTGGACTGCATGTTGTTTGCTTGTCAGCGCCTGTTTATTTGGCGTTGGCTGCTTGTTTTACAATCGCTTTGAATGCTTCCGGGTGGTTCATGGCGAGGTCGGCCAACACCTTGCGGTTCATGGCGATGCCTGCTTTGTGCAACGCACCCATCAGTTGCGAATACGACAAACCTTCCAAGCGGGCGGCAGCGTTGATACGCTGAATCCACAAAGCACGGAAGTTGCGTTTTTTGTTTTTGCGGTCGCGGTAAGCATAGAGCAAACCTTTCTCCCAAGTGTTTTTGGCAACGGTCCAAACGTTGCGGCGGGCTCCGAAGTAACCGCGTGTGAGTTTCAGAATTCTTTTACGTTTCGCTCTCGAGGCGACGTGATTTACTGATCTTGGCATAATTTTTTTGTTTTTTGAATGTTAGCGTTCCATCGGAATCTTGCGGGGCTGAACATTCGGTTAATCACTAATGTTAATTTTCGCTTTACTTAAAGTTTAATGGTTGGCGAGCAACGCTTTAACGCTTTTGGCGTCCACGCGGCTAACGAGGCCGGTGTGTGTCAGATTGCGTTTTTGTTTCAGCGTTTTCTTCGTCAAAATGTGACTTTTGAAAGCGTGTTTACGTTTGATTTTTCCTGTTCCGGTAAGGGCGAACCTCTTTTTGGCACCGGAATTAGTCTTCAATTTAGGCATTTCAGTAATATAATTTTAGTTAATGAATAAAAAGTGTCATTTTTTACTTTTTGGCGACAGCATTATAATCATGCGTTTACCTTCGAGCGTCGGCAGCGAATCGACTTTTGCAATCTCGGCCAAGTCGTTGGCAAACCGCAGCAGCAGCACTTCGCCTTGCTCCTTGAACAGAATCGACCGCCCTTTGAAAAAGACGTAGGCTTTCACTTTGTTGCCGTCTTTGATGAACTCTTGCGCATGTTTCAACTTGAAATTGTAGTCGTGGTCGTCGGTTTGCGGCCCGAAACGAATCTCTTTTACGTCCATTTTCACCGTCTTGGCCTTCAACTCTTTCTCGCGTTTCTTCTGTTGATACAGAAATTTTTGGTAGTCGATAATCTTGCAGACCGGCGGTTGCGCATTTGGCGAAATTTCGACAAGGTCGAGTTCCTGATCGTCGGCCATAGCCAACGCTTTTTCTATGGGATAGATGCCTATTGCGACATTGTCGCCCACCAAACGAACTTCGCGCACGCCGCGAATTTGTTCGTTAATACGGTGCTGGTCTTCGTCTTTTTTCTTGATAGCCAATGTGTTACATTTTGTTTTGCCTACGGCGGCTGCGCGCTTTCGACGGTGAAATAATGCGTTTTGTTTTCAATCTGCAAAAGTACGACATTTTTTTTGTATGGCAAAAGGTTTTTATAAAAAAGTTTAATGTCGATGTGCAATTTTGTGCATGCAGCGTGTTTGGGTGGTTGTTTTCACTGTCGATGGCGAAAAATTCCCCACTTTCAACCATCTCGATGCTGCTTGTTTTGTTTTCGATTGATTGATAGTTTGTTATGATTTCTTTTGAGGTGTTGATTAGTTGTTGAAAAGTTGTCGATTTCTGTTGATTTTCGTCTAAAAGGCTGTTGATAAGTTTATTGGTGGGGAAGTGTGGGGAATTGAAAAATTGTTGTAACTTTACACCCGAATAATTAGTATGCAAAAATGTCGACATTTATTGGAAATAGCGAAGCGAAATTGGATGCCAAGGGGCGTGTTTTTGTGCCTTCGGCGTATCGTAAATTGCTTCCTGAGGCTGAGCGCGAGCGCCTTGTGATGCGCATCGACCCGGACAATGCCTGTCTGGTGTTGTATCCCGAGGGAGTTTGGAATCGCAAGGTGGCCGATTTTAAGGAGAAGTTGGACGAGTGGAATCCCGAGGATCAGATGCTGCTGATGCAGTTTGTGTCCGATGCTGAGTGGCTCGACATCGATGCGCAGGGGCGCGTGTTGCTGCCTAAACGTTATTTGCAGCAGATTGGCGCGTCGTCGTCGGTGCTGTTTGTGGGTATGTTGGATCGTATGGCTGTGTGGGACAAAGCGGCGTATGAACAGTCGCGCATGTCGTCGGCCGAATTTGCTAAACGTCTGTCGGCTAAAATGATGAAGCGGCCGTCGGTAAATGATTGAGGAGTTGCGAATGGAGTATCATGTGCCTGTGATGTTGACCGAAACGCTCGATGGTTTGTGTATCAAACCTGATGGTGTGTATGTCGATGCGACGTTTGGTGGCGGCGGTCATTCGCGTGCCATTCTGTCGCAACTTGGTGCGCATGGGCGGCTTTTGAGTTTCGATCAGGATTTGGATGCCGCAGCCAATGCGTTCGACGATGAGCGGTTTACATTTGTGCGTGGTAATTTTCGTTACTTGAAGAATTTTTTGCGCTATTACGGCGTGGATAAGGTCGATGGTGTGCTGGCTGATTTGGGCGTGTCGTCGCATCATTTCGATGATGAACAACGTGGCTTTTCGTTCCGTTTCGATGCAGCGTTGGATATGCGCATGAATCGGCGGGCGTTGCTCACGGCGGCCGATGTGCTGAATAGTTACGACGAGGCGCGTTTGGCCGATGTGTTTTTTTATTATGGCGAGTTGCGTCAGGCGCGTCGTATTGCCGGCGCGGTGGTGGCGGCGCGTGTTGCGGCTCCGATTGCTACTGTGGCGCAGTTGCTCGAAGTGGTGCGGCCGTTTTTCCCGCGCGAGCGCGACAAGAAAGAGGCGGCTAAGGTGTTTCAGGCGTTGCGCATCGAGGTGAACGACGAGATGGGTGCATTGCGTGCGTTGTTGGTGCAGACGGCCGAAGTGTTGCGCCCCGGCGGGCGGCTGGCGGTGCTGACGTATCATTCGCTCGAAGATCGTTTGGTGAAGAATTTCGTTAAAACGGGCAGTTGCGATGGTCGCGGCGAGCGCGATTTTTATGGCAATATGATGGCGCCATTTGCGGCGGTTAATAATAAGGTGTTGGTGGCTTCGGCCGAAGAGGTGGCCGAGAATCCGCGTGCGCGCAGTGCCAAACTGCGTGTGGCCGAACGTGTGGGAGAATAAGCAATGTCGTTGAAGGATTTGAAAGTGAAGTTGTCGCGCGGTTGGGCTGAGCGCCCGCATGTGAGTTGGCGCGAAATTACGTCGGGCGATGTGCTCGAGCGCGATTTTGTGCGTCGGCAGGTGCTCTATGGCGTGATGCTGGTGCTGCTGTCGTTGTTGCTTGTATATAATAGGTTCGCGCACGAGGCCGATTTGCGTCGTGTTGAAACGCTGAAAAAAGAGTTGGTCGATGTGAAAAATACATCGTTGTTGTTGTCGAAAGAGTTGATGCAGGTGAGCCGCCAATCGTGTGTGGTGAATAAATTGCAGGAGCAGGGTAGCGCGTTGCAGTTGCCTCGCGAGCCTGCCGTCGAGATAGAGTAATTTTTTGTTTCGCTTTGCCGGAGTAGAAAAAAAGATGCCGAAGAGTAAAAAACCGATAGTGTTTCGTATGGCCATTATCTATGTGATTATGGTTGTGCTTTTCGTGTTGGTTGTGGGTAAAATGTTTATTATCCAGACTGTTAAGCGCGACGAATTGCTGGAGTTGGACAAAAAGACTCCGAATCGGGAGATTGTGGCTACGCGTGGCAATATCTATTCGTACGATGGCAAACTGATGGCTAGCACGGTGCCATTCTATCGGGTGTATATGGATACGCAAACCGAATATCTGAAGGCGAACGGCGGGCGGCATCTGCGCGAGGAGATCGACTCGTTGGCTTGGTGTCTGTCGCAGAAGTTTGGCGACCGCACGCCGGCAGAGTACAAGCGCATGATTATGCAGGCGCACCAAAGCAAAAGTGTCAAAAAAGCACGTCGGTTGCCGCTCTATCCGCAGCAGATTTCGTATAACGATTTGAAAGAGTTGCAGCAGTTTCCGTTGTTCCGCAAGGGGCAGATGCGTGGCGGTCTGATATCCGAAAAATATGTGCGCCGTATCAAACCGTTTGGGTCGTTGGCATCGCGCACCATTGGCAGCATTTACGGTCAATCCGAAAAGGGTGGCGCAAGTGGTTTGGAGTTGGCTTTCGATTCGGTGCTGCGCGGAACACCCGGTTTGGGACAGTATCAGCATTTGGGCAGTTATGCTGCTTATGTGCCGATAATTGAGCCTGAAGATGGTTTGGATGTTACCACTACCATCGACATCGAGATACAGGATATTGCCGAGAGCGCGTTTGTGGAACAACTGAAGCGGTTCAGCGCCGAGCAGGGCTGCGTGGCTGTAATGGAAGTGGCTACGGGCGAGTTGAAGGCGTGCGTGAATATGAGTCGTGTGTCGCCGGGCGTGTATGCCGAAACGGACGATATACTGTTTTATTCGCGACCGGAGCCGGGTTCGACCTTTAAGACAATGTCGATGATGGTGGCGTTGGAAAACAACATTGTCAAGCCGGACGACAAAATCAACACAGGCGACGGCGAGTGGGTGATGTATGGTCGCAAAATGACCGATTCGCACGCCAATGGCGTACTGACTATGACGGAAGTGTTTGCCAAATCGTCGAATATCGGCATGTCGCGCGTCATTGATGATTACTATAAAGACAAACCGGGCGATTTTGTCGATGCACTGTACAAAATGGGCGTCGGCAAGCCGCTCGAATTCGACCTCGTGAAGACCCCTTCGCCCGATGTGCGTCACCCGAACGACGCCGGTGTGCGTTGGTCGAAAACGACCTTGCCGTGGATGTCGATAGGCTACGAAACGGGTATGCCGCCCATCTATACGTTGGCTTTTTACAACGCCATTGCCAACGATGGCAAGTATGTCAAACCGATGTTGGTGAAGTCGATTGGGCAGAATGGGCGTGTGTTTGATTCGTTTAAGACCGAAACTGTCAATTCGAAAATTTGCTCTTCGCGCACGTTGCGCGACATTCGTATGATGCTGCGGGCTGTCGTAACCGATGGCACCGCTCGTAGAGCCAATTCGTCGGTGGTGGCTTTGGCCGGCAAGACGGGCACGGCGCAGATAGAATATTGGAAAAATGCGCCGGTGCGGCATCAGATAACGTTTTGTGGCTATTTCCCGGCCGACAAACCGAAATATTCGCTGATTGTGGTGATGCGCAAACCGGTGGAACCGGCCGATGCCGGTACGATGTGTGGACCGGTAGCCCGCCAAATTGCCGAACGCATCTATTTGCGAACCGAAAAACAACATTTGTCGCCGGATGCGCCATGCAACACCGTCCCGATGGTGAAAGATGGTTTGACGACATCGATAACGGAGGCTCTCGACGAGTTGGACGTGGCGTGGACGGGTGGCTCGACGGCTTGGAGTAAGGCAAATGGCACCGATCAGTTGATGCTGAAATCGCTGAAGGTGTCAGACCAAACGGTGCCGAATGTCGTGGGTATGGGCGCCACAGATGCTGTCTATTTGATGGAAAAAGTGGGCTTGCGTGTGCAGATGTATGGGCGTGGCAGTGTGGCGCAACAGTCGGTCGAGGCCGGCAGTGTTGCTCGGCGCGGCCAAACAGTTGTATTGGAATTAAGATAAATAAGTATATGAAAATCAGTAAGTTATTGGAGAATGTCGGGTTGAGCAAAGCGCTCGCAACCGATTGCGAAGTGTCCGGCTTGTGTTTCGACTCGCGTGTAGTGAAGCCGGGCGATGTGTTTGTGGCTACGCGCGGCACGGCTGTCGATGGACACGATTTCATTGCAAAAGCAGTGGCGCAGGGCGCGGTGGCTGTCGTGTGCGAAACCTTGCCCGAAAATCCTGCCGAGGGAGTTGTGTATGTTCAAACGGCCGACAGTGCCGAGGCTTTAGGCGTGATGGCATCGAATTTTTACGGTTGTCCGTCGCAAAAACTCACGCTGGTAGGTGTAACCGGCACCAACGGCAAAACCACTATCGCTACGTTGCTCTACCAACTTTTTCGGAGTTTCGGCTGCAAAGTCGGATTGTTATCCACCGTGTGCAACTATGTGGACGACGAGGCTGTGGCATCTACTCATACAACGCCCGACGCCTTGGAGTTGAATGCGCTGTTGGCACGCATGGTTGCTGCCGGTTGCGAGTATGCGTTTATGGAGGTCAGTTCGCATGCGGTCGATCAGCGGCGTATCGCCGGATTGCGTTTCAAGGGCGGCATTTTTACCAACCTCACGCGCGACCATTTGGATTATCATAAAACGGTGGATAATTATTTGAAAGCCAAAAAACGCTTTTTCGACGATTTGCCGCACGACGCGTTTGCATTGACCAATCTCGATGACAAAAACGGCGAAGTGATGTTGCAAAATTGTGCGGCGCAAAAGAAAACCTATTCTGTGCGGGGAATGGCCGACTTCAAAACGCGCATTCTCGAAAACTCTTTCGAGGGCATGTTGCTCGAGATGAATGGTCGTGAGGTGATGATGTCGTTTGTGGGGCGGTTCAATGCTTCCAACTTGTCGGCGGTGTTTGGTGCTGCCGTGTTGCTTGGCTACGATGAACTCGAAGTGCTGACAAAGTTGAGTTTGCTAAAGCCGGTTTGCGGACGTTTTGAAGCCATACGAGGCAATGGCGTTACAGCCATAGTCGATTATGCGCACACGCCCGATGCCCTCAACAACGTCATTTCTACCATCAATGATATTCGTGCGGGTGCCGGCAATTTGATTACGGTGGTTGGGTGTGGCGGCAATCGCGACAAAGGTAAACGCCCGATGATGGCACGCGAGGCTGTCAAAGCGAGCAACCGCGTAATTTTGACCAGCGACAATCCGCGCGACGAGGAGCCGCAAGCCATTCTCG
Organism: Bacteroidales bacterium; assembly: GCA_004557405.1. Classification (GTDB taxonomy): domain Bacteria; phylum Bacteroidota; class Bacteroidia; order Bacteroidales; family Paludibacteraceae; genus W0P28-013. Next base: position 24,751 of record SFDZ01000004.1, on the reverse strand, counting down.
ACGATATGCTGGCCGGGCTCGACGATGTGCAAAAACGCAGTGTGTTGGTCATTGCCGACCGCCGCGAAGCCATCAAAACGGCATGTGCGCTGGCACAAAGCGGCGATGTGATTTTGGTGGCCGGCAAGGGACACGAAAATTACCAAATCGTCAAAGGCGTGAAACACCATTTCGACGACCACGAGGAGTTGCGTAACGCATTGAATGTTGAACGATAAAATGTAAAATCTATGCTGTACTATCTGTTTGATTATCTGAACAAAATGTTTGATGTGCCGGGCGCAGGCATGTTTGGCTACATCTCGTTTCGTGCCGTGTTGGCTGCCATTTTCGCGTTGGTGATTGCTGTTTGGTTCGGCAAATATTTCATTGCATTGCTCAAACGGCGCAACATCTCCGAAACGCAGCGCGACGAAAAACTCGACCCGTTCAACACGCAAAAAAAAGGCGTGCCTACCATGGGCGGCGTGGTGATTATTGTGGCGGTGCTGTTGCCGTGTCTGCTGGTTGGAAAATTGGAAAATATTTATCTTATCTTGATGATTATCACTACGTTGCTGCTGGGACTGCTCGGCTTTGTCGATGATTATATCAAAACGTTCAAACACAACAAAGAGGGCTTGAATGGTTGGTGGAAGATTGCGGCTCAGGTAACGCTTGGCCTGATTGTCGGGTTGACGCTGCGTTATAGTCCGGCGACGGTGATGAACGAAGTTGTTACGACACGCATCGAAAACAATGTGGAGGTCGTGTACAAGTCGCCGAGCGTCAAATCGACGCAAACCACCATCCCGTTTGTCAAAAATCACAACTTCAATTATGCCGATATGTTCAACTTTTTGGGCACACCCTATAAATATTGGGCAGGTTGGGTGTTTTTTGTGCTGATGGTGGTGCTGGTGGTGGCTGCCGTGTCCAATGGCGCCAATCTGAACGACGGCATGGATGGCATGGCTGCCGGCAATTCGGCCATCATCGGCGTGGCACTGATAGTGTTGGCTTATGTGTCGGGCAGTTACGTTTGGGCTGACTATTTCGACGTGATGTACATTCCCGGCAGCGAAGAGTTGGTGGTTTTTCTCAGCGCATTTGTGGGCGCGTTGGTGGGATTTTTGTGGTACAACTCGTTCCCGGCACAAATTTTTATGGGCGATACGGGCAGTTTGACCATCGGCGGCATCATAGCGGTGTCGGCCGTGATAATCCACAAAGAGTGGCTGCTGCCGATTTTGTGCGGCGTATTCCTTGTCGAGAGTCTGTCAGTGATTTTGCAACGCAACTACTATACGTTCAACAAAAAACGCGGACAACATAAACGTTTGTGGAAACGCACGCCCATTCACGACCATTTCCGCACCTCGATGGAGCAGGTACTACGAATCGACCCGACGTGTACGGTCAAATTTCAAGGCTCGAAAGAGTTGCATCACGAAACGAAAATCACGCTGCGTTTTTGGATTGTAACCATCATTTTGGCGGCGTTGACCATATTGACATTAAAAATCAGATAACAACAGTAAATTGCAATAAAACTATGAAACGATTAGTAATTCTTGGCGGTGGTGAAAGCGGTGTCGGGACGGCCATTTTGGCGGCGAAACAGGGCTACGAGGTGTTCTTGTCCGACAAAGGTGCGCTGAAACCGGAATACAAAGCCGAACTCGAAAAACGCGGTTTTGCGTACGAGGAAAACGGACACACCGAGGAGTTGATTCTCAATGCCGACGAAGTGGTGAAAAGTCCTGGTATCCCCGAAAAGGCTCCGATTGTCAAGCAGTTGCGAGCACAAGGCACGCCCATCATCTCCGAAATAGAGTTTGCTTCGCGATACACGCACGCCAAAAAAATCTGTATCACCGGTTCGAACGGCAAAACTACAACCACGATGCTCACCTATTTCATCTTGAAAAACGAAGGCCTGAACGTCGGTTTGGCAGGCAACGTCGGCAAAAGTTTTGCGTGGCAGGTGGCCGAGTGCGATTTCGATTACTATGTGCTGGAACTCAGTTCGTTTCAACTCGATGGTATGTACGATTTCAAGGCCGATGTGTCTGTTATTCTGAACATTACGCCCGACCATCTCGACCGTTACGACTATAAATTTCAGAACTATATCGACTCGAAATTCCGCATTCTGCAGAATCAAACGCCCGAAGATGCCTTCATCTTTTGGAACGACGATCCTGTGCTGAAAGCCGAAATCGAGAAACGCAACATCAAAGCGCAACTGCTGCCGTTCGCGCTCGAAAAGAGCGAAACGACCAAGGCCTTTGTCGTGGAGCAGGATTTGACGATAACCGCACCGCTTCCCGAAAACGATATGACGATGCCCATCGAGGAGTTGGCGCTGCGTGGCACGCACAACGTTTACAATTCGATGGCGGCGGGTTTGGCGGCGCAAATCGTGAACATCCGCAAGGAAACCATTCGCAAGTCGCTGGCCGAATTTCAAGGCGTGGAACATCGGTTGGAATATGTGGCTTCGGTGCGCGGCGTGCGTTACATCAACGACTCGAAAGCCACCAACGTCAATTCGTGCTGGTATGCGCTGCAAAGTATGAAAACGCCTGTGGTGCTGATACTTGGCGGTACCGACAAAGGCAACGACTATTCCGAAATAGAGATGCTCGTGCGCGAAAAAGTGCACACGCTCATTTTTATGGGTGTGGACAACAAAAAACTGTTCGACTTTTGGCGCGACCACTGCACTTGCCCGATGTACGAAGTAAAATCGGTAGAGGAGTGCGTGCAAAAAGCCTACGAGGTGGCGCACGAGGGCGACACGGTGCTGTTGTCACCGTGCTGTGCAAGTTTCGATTTGTTCAAAAACTACGAAGACCGTGGCGAAAAATTCAAAGCGGCGGTGCGTCGTCTGTAAACGCTATCGAGTTGTAACCCCTTTTTGTCGTTGCCAAATGATCCGATAAGTTGATTTAATCATTTATGAACGATTTTTTCAGACAACAATTGAAAGGCGACCGAGTCATTTGGGTTGTGTATGGCTTGCTGGTGGTGGTTTCGTTGATCGAAGGCTTTAGTTCGCAGAGTTTTTTTGTGGCGCGTGCCTCGTCGATTATACAACCTTTCTTGAAGCATGTGGTACATTTGGGTCTTGGCTTTTTGGTGATGCTTTGTGTAGCGCGCCTGCCGTATTGGATGTTGCGCATGGGAGGCTATTTTTTTGGAACCGTGTCGTTACTGTTGTTGTGTTATGCATCGCTGTTTGGCGGCGCTGTCAATGGCGGCGCGCGGTGGGTCATGGGCATTCAGCCGTCCGAATTGGCCAAAATAGCGCTGATATTGATGACTGCCGATTGGATAACGCGCGCTAAACGGCCGGGCAACGAAGCCTTCGAACAAAAATATTTCAAATGGTTTGCGTTGATGGTGATTGTAACATGCGGCCTGATTTTTACCGAAAATCTATCGACGGCGGGGTTGTTGTTTCTTGTCGTGATAATTATGATGTGGTGCGGCGGCCTCGCTTTCAAACGTATTGCAACTCTGGTGGGCATTGTAGTGGCGGGCGTGGCGCTTGTGCTGCTGGTGGCTTTTGCCGTGCCGCAGAGCCATTTTTGCGACAGCGATGGCCATCTCCGCTCCGATTTGTCGGTCGTGGAAAAAGCCTACTACAAACCTTTCAAACGCGCCTACACGTGGATTGCACGCCTACAACGATTTGACGAAGTGCAAACGCAGGAAGAAACCTTGCGCATTCAAGATAACAATCGACAGGTGCTTTATGGCCAAATTGCCATTGCACGAGGCGGTTTCGGGCCGCACCTGCCCGGCAGTAGCGAGGTGCGCAACAAATTGCCACAAGCCTATAGCGATTTTGTCTATTCCATCATCGTCGAGGAACTTGGATCGATTCTTGGCGGTTTGGGCATGATTGCACTTTATATGGTGCTGTTGTTCAGGGTGGGGCGCATAGTGTCCAAAACGGATGATTTGTCGTACAGCGTGTTAGCTATTGGCGTGGCTGCCATCATCGTGTTGCAGGCACTGATTCACATGGCGGTGTGTGTGCAACTGATTCCGGTAACAGGACAGCCATTGCCGTTGATTACGCGTGGCGGAACATCGATTGTTGTAACGAGCGTCTATTTCGGCATTTTGCAGAATATCTGCATCCATATTTTTGATAATCAGAATAATACGAGCGCTGTGGCAGTGCCTACACCATCGCTCGAAAGTGCCGGCGAATGATGCGTGTCTGACTTAAAAATTTGTGTGAATATGCAATCAAAACGTATGAAATTCTTGATTAGTGGCGGTGGCACGGGAGGACATATTTTTCCCGCTGTGAGCATTGCAAATGCCTTGCGCGAGGCACAACCCGATTGCGACATTTTGTTCGTTGGCGCACTCGGACGTATGGAGATGGAACGGGTGCCGGCGGCCGGCTACAAAATTGTCGGATTGCCGGTGCAGGGCTTCGACCGCAAACACCTGTTCCGCAATATTCCTATTCTTTGGAACTTGCTTAAAAGTATGCGAAAAGTTCGCCGTGTCATCAAAGATTTTCGCCCCGATGTGGCTATTGGTGTGGGCGGCTATGCCAGCGGCGCTGCCATGAAAGTGGCTGCACGCATGGGCATTCCCGTGTTGTTGCAGGAGCAGAATGGCTTTGCCGGTGTAACCAATAAACTGCTGAAAAACGATGCTGCCAAAATCTGCGTGGCTTACGAAGGCATGGAGCGATTTTTCCCCGCCGACAAAATTATTCTTACGGGAAATCCCGTGCGTCAGAATCTGACACAGGGCAATCGAGCCGATGCCTACAAGGAGTTCGGATTCTCGCCAGATAAGAAAACGTTGCTCATCATTGGCGGAAGTCTTGGCGCGCGCACCATCAACAACAGCGTGAAAGCGCACCTCAAAGAGTTGGCCGACAGCGGTATCCAGATTCTGTGGCAAACGGGCAAATTTTACATCGACGACTGCCGGGCAGAAGCCGAAAAAATAGCTAACTCGAATCTTATTGTTACCGATTTTGTGGCGCGCATGGATTTGGCGTATGCCATGGCCGATTTGGTCGTTTCGCGTGCCGGCGCAAGCAGCATTTCCGAACTCTGTCTGCTGGGCAAACCGAGCATTTTGGTGCCGTCGCCCAACGTGGCCGAAGACCACCAAACGCATAACGCCATGGCGCTGGTCAACAAACACGCGGCGGTGTTGGTCAAAGACGTTGATGCACAGAACGGGTTAATAGACAGTGCGTTACGATTGATAAACGACGATGCGCAACTCGCCGAACTCGCCGCCAACGTTTCGGCCTTGGCACAGCACGATTCCGCCCGCCGCATCGCCGACGAGGTGTTGCATTTGGTGCAATAACCAACACATTTATCCGAACGATGAAAAAAACTTGTTTATACAAAATCAATGTGGTGTTGCTGGCGCTATTGCTGCCGGCTTTGGGCAGTTCGCTGTTGCAGGAATTTTTGCGAGGTGCCAATTTGCATTGTCTGACGAACAATACGCTGACAATCATACATTTGGTTATCTGTTTGCCGATGTTGTTGTTCGTGTGCGTGCATCTGTGGGCAAATTGCGGCAATATGGCGCAATGGTTCGCCAAAATACGTCGGCAAAAGTGGCAAACACAATGGTTGTTTTGGCTTTCGGTGCTGACTTTTGTGAGTGGTGTTGCCGCTATGGTCGTCTATTTTTCGCATGGACATACGCCTGTTGGCGGCATTCATGGCAAACTTGGCTTTGTGGCTCTTGCTTTGATGTTTTGGCACACTTGTAAACGTTTGAAATGGTATCAAAAGAATAAATAATAACCAACTATGAATTATAAAAATATCTATTTTCTCGGAATTGGTGGCATAGGCATGAGTGCCATTGCGCGCTATTTTGCGGCGAAAGGTTATGCTGTGGCCGGCTACGACCGCACGCGCAGTCGCTTGTGCGAGGAACTCGAAGCCGAAGGCATTGCCATTCACTACACCGACGATGTGGCGCAGATCGCTCCCGAATTTTTGCACAACGAATCGACTTTGGTGGTCTATACACCCGCCATCCCTGCCGAACACAGCGAATTTGTCTATTTCCGACAGCATGGCTTCACCATCGAAAAACGGGCGCAGGTGTTGGGCGAAATCACGCGTGTGGAACGCGGCTTGTGTGTGGCCGGCACGCACGGCAAAACCACCACATCGACCATGCTGGCGCATCTGCTCAAACAGAGTCATGTCGATTGTAACGCCTTTTTGGGCGGCATCGCCAAAAACTATACGAGCAATCTGATGCTCTCCGATACGAGCGATTTGGTGGTTATCGAGGCCGACGAGTTCGACCGCTCGTTCCACCACCTGACACCTTATATGGCGGTGGTTACGGCTGTCGATGCCGACCATCTCGACATCTATGGCACGCACGAGGCCTATCTCGAAAGTTTTGCACATTTCACCTCGCTCATTGTCGAGGGCGGCTGCCTGATAATGAAAAAAGGCATCGCACTGCAACCGCATTTGGGCAACGGCGTGAAACTTTACACCTATTCGGCCACTGAGCAAGCCGATTTTTGCGCTACGAATGTGCGCATTGGCAACGGCACGATAGTGTTCGACTTTGTAACACCTACCGAAACCATTGCCGACATCGAACTTGGTGTGCCGGTGCAGGTGAATATCGAAAACGGCGTGGCGGCGATGGCTGTGGCGTGGCTCAACGGCGTGTCGGCCGACGAGTTGCGTAGCGGTATGCGGTCGTTTGCGGGCATCCGTCGTCGCTTCGAAATATGGCTCAAAACCGACCGCCTCACCATCATCGACGACTATGCGCACCATCCGGCCGAACTCGAAGCAAGTATCAAATCGGTGAAGGCGCTCTATGCCGATAAAAAAGTGTTGGGCGTGTTTCAACCGCATCTGTACACCCGCACGCGCGACTTCTACCAAGAATTTGCAGCGGCTTTGTCGCACCTCGACGAGGCGATGTTGGTAGAACTCTATCCGGCGCGTGAGGAACCGATAGCCGGCATCTCGTCGCAAACTATCTACGACGAAATTACCTGCCCGAAAACCTTGACAACCAAAGCCGAACTAATCAATGTGTTGAAAACCAAACATTTTGATGTACTTTTGACCCTTGGCGCGGGCGACCTCGACGCCATGTTGCCGCAAATTGTGGAATCATTAAAATAAACAACCGACGTGCGACTGTTTCGTAACATATCGATTTTGTTGTGTGTGCTGTTTTTCGGCATCTATATGCTTGTGGCCATTGTCAAGGTAACGCCTTTGGCCGACGATACTATTTGTCGACAAATAGAACCGCATGTGCTTGATGCTGAGGAGCTTGGGTTTGTTTCCGAAAAAGATGTCGTGGCGCACTTGGGACGTATGCATCAAAAATACATCGGTGTGCAATTCAAAAATATCGATTTCCAACTGCTCGAGCACGAAATCGCCCAAAACCCGTTTATCGATTATGTGTCGTGTTATTATTCGTTGTCGGGCGCGTTGCATATCGACATCAAACAGCGGCGACCGGCGTTCCGTGTAATGACATCGCACGGCAATTTTTATATCGATGCCAATCGCCGACGTATGCCCACTTCGACGCGTTTCAGTGTGTATGTGCCTGTGGTTACCGGATTCGTTGACGATGAGTTCGTTTGTGGTGCTCTGTTCGATTTTATTGAGGAGATTCAACACGATGATTTTTGGGCAAATCAGATAACGCAGATACGCGTTTTGCCCGATTTACAGGTGGAGTTGGTGCCGCGTGTAGGCAATCACGTTATTCTGCTTGGTCGGTTGGACGATGCCGATAAAAAACTCGACAAAATGCTGACATTCTATCGCAAAGGCTTGCCTTGTGTTGGTTGGAATCGCTATCGTACAATCGACTTGCGTTACAAAAATCAGGTCGTTTGTACCAAATGGCCGAATAATTAGTTGTGAAAATATAAAAAAATAAAATTATATGGAAAATATCATTGTGGCTGCCGAAATAGGCAATGCCAAATTGGCTGTTATGGCTGCGCGTAAGGTTGACGACAAGCGATTGCATGTGTTGGCTGTCGAAACGGAACCTACGCCAAAAAATTGTGTGTGCAATGGCGTCGTTTGCAAACCGACCGAGGTGGTGGCTGCACTGAATGGTCTGCTCAAAAAGTTGGCAAACCGTTTGGGGGCTTCGGTTGTCATCACCAAAATCTATGTCGGGCTGAATGCGCACACGTTGCGCACAACACCGGTGTCGGTGTCGCGCTCGGTGTTCGATGGCGAATGGCTGACGGACGACATATTGGCCGATTTGGAACAAGAAGCACTGCGCCAATTGCCCGCCGAAAAACAAGTGTTGGAGGTGTCGGCTGTAACGTACATGTCGAACGACAACGTAGTGGCGCAACCGCACGATGTGACCGGCGGCTCTTTGCAGGTTACATACGCTGTGGCTAATGTCGATGCCGATGTGGTCGATAAACTGAAGCAATGTGTCGCACAACTGCCGGCATGCGCTTTGGCCGATTACCTGATTGCTCCGAAAACAACGGCCGAGTTGCTGACTACGCCCGACGACCGTCAAGGCTGTGCCGTGGTCGATTTTGGAGCAGGCTGCACGTCGGTTTCCGTCTTTGTGGACGGCGCATTGAAACATTTTGCAGTTATACCGCTTGGCGGACAACACATTACGACCGATTTGATAACATTTGGCAATTTGTCGGAACACGAGGCCGAATCGCTGAAACGGCAATTCGGCATAAAATACGCCGACGAAAATACAGCAAAAAAGTACTTCCAAATGGCAGATGCAAGCGATGGCACTAAACGCACATTGTCTATCGACGATTTCAAGAAAGTGTGTGTTGCGCGCCTGACCGAAATCGTCAAGTATGTCATGGAGCAGATTGCTGTATGTGTTCCGTCCGATCAACTGTCGGCAGGCTTGATTCTGACCGGCGGATTGACGACGATGGACAACTGCGCCAAGATTGTGACCGGCATCGCCGGCGTGTCGGCTCGCATAGGTTCGCACGCACATTGGCTGACGCCCGATAGTGTAAAACAGGCTTCGCACAATGAATATGCACAACTTGTTGGCGTGCTGATGCAGGGCAGTGGCGGTTGTGTCGAAATACAATCGAAGAAAAAAAAGCGAAGCGGTTTTAAAAACATCTTCGGTAGAATGGAGGATATGTTTAGTGAATAAAAATAACTTAAAAAAATAATTGGAATATGGGACTTGAGGAACAATTAGTCGATTTGTCGGATGTGTTGCGCAACAGTCAGGCGTCTATCATCAAAGTGATTGGCGTTGGTGGTGGCGGTAGCAATGCCGTGAATTACATGTACGAACAGGGCATTGTCGATGTGTCGTTTGTAGTGTGCAATACCGACCAACAAGCGTTAGACCATTCGCCTGTAAACCAATGTATTATGCTTGGTGAGGACGGCCTTGGCGCCGGCGGACGACCCGAAAACGCGCGCGCAGCCGTCGAACAATCGTTGTCGCGCATCGAACAAATGCTTAAGTCAACACCCACGAAAATGGTCTTTATCACGGCCGGCATGGGCGGTGGAACCGGAACCGGCGCCGCGCCCGTTATTGCCAAGGTGGCGCACGACTTGGGCATTCTTACCGTGGGCATCGTTACCATTCCGTTTGCTTTCGAGGGCACGCAGAAAATCAATCAGGCATTGCGCGGCGTGCGCGAGATGAGCAAAAATGTAGATGCCATTCTGGTGGTCAACAACGAAAAGTTGTGTAAAATCTATCCCGACCTTAATTTGCGCAACGCGTTCGACAAGGCCAACGAAGTGCTGACGATTGCAGCCAAGGGTATTGCCGAAATCATCACGGTGCACGGCTATATGAATGTCGATTTTGCCGATGTCAATACCATCATGAAAGATAGCGGCGTGGCCATCATGAACACGGGCATCGGCGAAGGCGAAAATCGGGTAACAAAGGCCATCGAGGATGCGCTCAATTCGCCGCTGCTCGACAATACCGATGTGCGCGATTCGAAAAAAATATTGCTGAATATCTGTTGCTCTGCAACAAGCGGCATTCGCATGGAAGAAATTCGGCAAGTGAACGAATTTATGGATCAAATGGGCGACGATATCGAGGTGATTTCGGGAGTAACGTTCGACGAATCGTTGGGCGAAAAAGTGCGCATTACAATTATCGCTACAGGCTTTTCGTGCGACGCGCTTCCGAAACCGACAAAGACCAATGACGATAAGGAGATAGATCGATCGAGAGACATATATTACGACAACAAGCAGGGACACCGAAAAACTCACTATACGCTCGACCAATTGGACAACGAAGAAAAATTGGCCGAAATACAAAATGAACCTGCTTATAAACGTCTGTAAACCAAATCATTAAATAAATTAAACTATGAATTTGTTTGATCAAATCAGCGAGGACATCAAAAAGGCGATGTTGGCTCGCAATCACGCCGAACTCGAGGCTTTGCGTGGCGTGAAAAAAGAATTTCTCGAAGCCAAAACGGCCAAAGGCGGCAATGGCGAATTGTCCGACGAGGCGGCTGTGCGTATTCTGCAAAAAATGGCCAAACAGGGCAAAGAGGCGGCAGCACTGTTTCGCGAACAGAACCGCAACGACCTGGCCGAAGAATACTTGGCGCAAGTGGCTGTGTACGAGCGCTATCTGCCGGCACAAATGAGCGCTGACGAGTTAGAAAAAGTGCTCCGCGACATCATCGCGCAGGTCGGGGCAACTTCGCCGCAAGAGATGGGCAAGGTGATGGGCGTGGCTACGAAACAGTTGGCCGGCAAGGCCGACGGACGCGCTATTTCCGAAACCGTGAAACGCCTGCTGACAGCCTAAACACACGGCTCGACCACAAACGGAACGCCCGTCCTCGAATGGTTCGAGGGCGGGCGTTTGCTGTGTGGCTGCGTGGATTACGCAATTTCAATCATGCGTTGTGCTTTTTTGATCTCTTTTTCCGAAAGTTTCGGCAAAGTGATTTCCAATACGCCGTTTTCCATCGTGGCGGCAATCTTCTCTTTGTCTACGTCGTCGGGCAGAATCATCGTCTGCTCAAACTTCGAGTAGGCAAATTCGCGACGCAAATACAAAACATCTTTTTCGTCTTTGTGCTCTTCGTGCTTTTCGAGCGAGATTACGAGATTGTTGTCTTCGTCGATGCGCACGCAGAAGTCTTTTTTCGTCATGCCCGGTGCGGCTACTTCGACGGCGTAAGCGTCTTTGTTCTCTTTGACATTGATGGCCGGCGCAGTCGAGTTGGCGCGTACCATAAACTCGTTGTCAAACAAGTCGTTGAAAACCGACGGCAACCAATTTTGATTTCTTCTTACAAGTGTCATAATTATATCCTCCAATTAAATTGTTAAACGATTTCTTAAGTTTCCGACGTTCGTTGCGAACGTCTTCGCTTATACACTTGCAAACTGCGTGCCAATCTGTTTTTATGGTTGCTACTGTCAATTTGTCTTGTATTGTGTCTGTATTTATGTCAATTTGTCAGTTTTTATTCGATATTTTTGCGTACTCGCGCCAGAAATTGTTGCATTTGTGCGGTGTCTTTCCGAGCGACAATATCGCGCAGCGTGCTCATTTGTGCCTGAATGGCGTCGATTTGTGCGGCGGTGTGCGGATTGAACAGAATTTCGGAGAGCAGATAGTCGTCTTCGGACAACAGACCGTGTGCCACAGCAAGATGTTTTTTGAAGGTAGTGCCCGGCGCGTCTTGGTGTTTCATCACGGCAGCAAATACCAGCGACGACACAAACGGTATCGACAACGAATAGGCGATGGTTTCGTCGTGTTCGTCGAATGTGTATTCGAAAATGTTGAGTTGCAGCGAGGCGTACAAGTCGCGAAAGAAGGTTTTGCCGTCGGGGTCGCTTTCGGCTATGATGATGGCATTTTGTGTGCTGAGGTTGTCGAGGTTGGCAAATGTTGGGCCGAACATAGGGTGTGTCGAAACGTAGCGGTGTCCGCTTTGTGCGTAGTATGCGCGCAGGCCGGTTTTTACGGAGGCGATGTCCGACAAGATGCACCTCTCCGGCAAATAGGGTAGCACGCTGTCGAAAGCGTCGATGGTGTATTTGAGCGTTACGGCGTTGATGCAGAGGTCGGGCGCAAAGGCGCTGATCTCGTCTAATTGTGTGAAACGCTGCGTGTTGAATACAAACCTCAAGCGATTGATGTTGGTGTCGTAGAGCGCTACTTCGTGTTTGGTGCATAGGCAGTCGGTGAGGAATGTGCCCATTTTGCCGGCACCGAGAATAAGTATTTTCATAAGCGAATGCGGGTTGTGTTATTTGTTCATCAGTTCCACTTGTACACGAACCGACTCTTCGTGAATGGCTTCCAAAAAAGTGCGCATAAATTCGCGGCTCATGCCGAGGCGTTCGCCGTTGGCGATGCGTTTCTCGAGAATTTCGTTGTAGCGACCGGTTTGCAGTACGGCGATACCGTGTTCTTTTTTATAGGTGCCGATTTCGCTCGAAATGCGCATACGTTTGGCCAGCAGTTCCAGCAATTCGTTGTCGATGCTGTCTATCTCGCGGCGCAGGTCAACAAGGTCTTCGGTGGTTTGTTTCATCTCGCGCAGCACAAGTTTGCGCAGAATGACGTCCAATACTTCGGGCGACAGTTGCTGGGCTTTGTCGCTCCAAGCGTTGTCGGGCGCGCAGTGGCTTTCGATTATCAAACCGTCGAATTGCAAGTCCATGGCTTGTTGCGACAGCGGCGCTATGAGTTCGCGTTTGCCGCCGATGTGGCTGGGGTCGCAGAATATCGGCAGGTTGGGCAGCCGTCGGTGCAACTCGATGGGAATGTGCCATTGCGGCTGGTTGCGATACACTTTTTTGTCGTACGAACTGAAGCCGCGGTGTACGGCGGCTAATTGGTGCAATCCGGCGTTGTAGATGCGCTCGATGGCGCCTATCCACAATTCGATGTCGGGATTGACCGGATTTTTGATAAGTATCGGTATGTCAACGCCACGCAGTGCGTCGGCTATCTCTTGCACGGCAAAAGGATTGGCGGTGGTGCGCGCGCCTATCCATAGCACATCGATGCCGTATTTCAGGGCTTCGTAAACGTGTTTGGCGGTGGCTACTTCGGTGGCTACATACATGCCGGTTTCGTTTTTTACACGGCGCAACCATTGCAGCCCTTCTACACCGATGCCCTCGAAACCGCCGGGTTTAGTGCGGGGTTTCCAGATGCCGGCTCTGAAAATCTTGATGCCGTTTTGTGCTAATTGGCGTGCTGTCGTCAGGGTTTGTTCTTCGGTTTCGGCACTGCACGGTCCGGCAATCACCATGGGACGTTGTGTGCCTAAATTTGGGATATTAAATGTTTGAAATTCCATAATATCTATTTCAATCGTTGTAAATTTTCAGTTGTTGAATACGTCGTAGAGCGGTGGTCAGCATTGCCTCGTTGCAGCAGAGCGACAGGCGTATGTAGCGCGCACCGTTGCTGCCAAAGATGAATCCCGGTGTAACGAAAACGTGCGCTTGGTGCAGCAGTTGGTCGGCAAGTTGTTCGGTGTCGGGCACGGTGTCGGGCACTTTGCCCCAAAGGAACATGCCTACTTGTCGGCGGTCGTAGCGGCAACCGAGTGTGTCGAGTATCTGTTCGGCAATGTGTCGTCGTTGGCGGTAGGTGTCGATGTTCATGGCCTGATGCCACGTTTCGGAGTTGTGCAGGGCGGTGGCGGCGGCAAGTTGCAGTGGGCGGAACATGCCGCTGTCGATGTTGCTTTTTACCTTCAAAATCCATTGGATGAACGTGCTGTTCGACGCTACCATGCCGATGCGCCAGCCCGGCATATTGTGGCTTTTGCTCATCGAGTTGAGTTCGATGCAGTGCTCTTTGGCATTTTCTATCTGCATGATACTCAGTGGTTTTTCGTTCAGAATCAGGCTGTATGGATTGTCGTTGACGATGATGATGTTGTGCCGCCGCCCGAAATCGACCAATTTTTTGTATAATTCAATCGTGGCGTTGGCGCCGGTGGGCATGTGCGGATAGTTTGTCCACATCAGTTTCACGCGGCTTAAATCCATCTGTTCCAAAGCGTCGAAATCGGGTTGCCAATCGTTGTCGGCCGACAAATCGTAGGGTACGGGGTCGGCACCGAGCAGGCGGCTCAACGAGGTGTAAGTCGGATAGCCGGGGTTGGGTACCAACACTTGTTCGCCGACGTTGACGAATGCCAATGTGATGTGCAAAATTCCCTCTTTCGAGCCGATGAGCGGTTGGATTTCGTTCGCGGGATTCAACTGCACGCCATATTTTTGGGCATAAAAATCGGCAAAGGCTTGGCGCAATTCGGGAATGCCTGTGTAGGGCTGATAGCCGTGTACATCGGGTTGTTGTGCCGTGTGGCATAGTGTTTCGATGGTGGCGGCCGATGGCGGCATGTCGGGGCTGCCAATGCCCAGCGATATGACGTCGATGCCTTGCGCGCGCATGGCGGCTACCTCTTTCAGTTTGCGCGAAAAATAATACTCTTCGACGGTCTCGACGCGTTTTGCACAATGATACATGGTAACTATTGTTTTAGATGGTTTGTTCGCCTTCGGCATATTCGCCGAGGATTTTTATGTCGCTCACCAGCGGCCTGATGGCGTCGATGGCTTGTGTATAGCGTGTGTAGTTGTGGAATTTTAGGTCGATGTAAAACTGATATTCCCATTCGTGTCCGATGATTGGCAGCGATTGTATTTTTGTCAGATTGATGTTGTAGAACGACAGAATGGTCAGCACTTTCGACAGGCTGCCTTCTTCGTGTGGCAAGGCAAATACGATGGATGATTTGTTGCAAAGGTCGTGTGCGCGCGTGGCTGCGGGATTGTCCTTGTGGGCTATCATCAAAAAGCGCGTGAAATTGTGCTTGTTTGTTTCGATGCCTTCGGCCAAAATCTGCAATCCGAATTTGCGTGCCGAGTCGGCGTGGCAGATGCCGGCAATGCCGCGTTGTTGCTGTTGCGCTATTTCGTAGGCGCTTTTGGCGGTGTCGTCGGTTTCGATGAGTTTCAGGTGAGGGTATTGTCCCAAAAAATCGGCACATTGCAGCAGCGCTATGTAGTGCGAGTGCACTTCGCCGATGTCGTCGATGCGCTGCCCGGGCAGGGCCACCAAACTTTGTTTGATGCGCAGTTTGTGTTCGCCGATAATCCATAAATTGCTGTCTTTCAGCAGGTGATGGTTCTGTAGCAGACTTCCGGCAATGGTGTTTTCGATGGCTATGGCGCCAAAGCCTTGCGGGTGTGCGCGCACCCAATCGACACTCTCTTTGAACGTGTCGCAGGGAATGGTGGTGGCATCGTGGCCAAAATAGAGATGTGCGGCTATGTCGTGAAACGAGCCGTACGATCCTTGTATCGCAATTTCGGTGTTCATGTTGTTTGTTCGACAAAAATAAAACCCTGCCCATTGTAGTCGAGCAGGATTTTGGTGCTTTTTCGTTTAGGTCGCTTTCGTATTTTTGCGCGCGTCAATTCCTGCTTCTACTGTCGGCAGTAAAAGTAAAAAAAGAAACTGCTAAAATACAAAAACGGCATATTCATCTGTTGTGTTGTTTTCAGTGTGCAAAAATAGATATTTTTTGCGAATTATCC
This sequence comes from Bacteroidales bacterium, assembly GCA_004557405.1. GTDB lineage: Bacteria > Bacteroidota > Bacteroidia > Bacteroidales > Paludibacteraceae > W0P28-013. Next base: position 9,149 of record SFDZ01000004.1, on the reverse strand, counting down.
AAATTATTTTTCAATAACCTGCTATTTTGTATTAAAATTGTTGCTTCAGAAGGCTACGGACAAGCCTATCAGAATGTTGAATCCGATGTTGTCGTAGCCGTACCAATCTTGGTAGCGCAACTCTTTCGACAAGGCGAGCAGGTTGTTGGCCTGCAGCCACAGGCTCCAATTTTTCGGGAACGTGTAACTCAACGAGGCGTTCAGGTCGTATGTCGGGGCGAGCGTAACGAGACGCGTGCCGCCTTCCTGTCGGGGCAGTTGTGCCGTTCGCGACGATGCGTAGTAGAAGTTGACGTTGCCGGCAAAATTTTTGGTAAACAAGGCTTCGATGCCGGCGTCGGCTTCCCAGGCCGGTTTGTTCCATGCTTCAACACCTTCGGTCAGCACCTGCCAGCCGTTGTATTTGCCTTTGATATGGAAATTGTAACGCTCTTTGATGTTGTACATCAGGCGCAGTTCAGCTGTTAACAGACGCGCTTTCGCATCGACGGCGGTAAATGTGTTGCCATACACATCTTCGAGGTCGGTTTTCGGAAATACGTTTGGTGTGGTGGTGCAGGAGTAAACGCGATTGCGGAAAAAGTGTGTGTTGCTGATGATTTGGTAACTGACAAAAGCGTCAATCGAAAAGTTGTGCACCGGTTTGACATCGAATCCGATGTGAAAATCGAACGGTGTGTAGTCGTTTAGCGCCGAGTGGGTTACGGGGTCGTAGTAGCGGTTTTCGTGCAACATGTGTTGTAGTGATGTAAACTGATAGTCGCCGCCGATGCCGCCATAGATGTCGAATATGTCGCGGAAGGTGTAGCGGGCTTCGATGTCGGGGGCGGCGGCTACGATGTCCCCTTTGTTGATGGAAAACCACAATTTGGCGCCGGCGCGCAACGATACGTTATTCCACGTTTTTTCGTAGCGTGGGTTGAATGCGATGAGAAATTGTGGCGGCCACGTGGTGCCGACGAATGTGGAGTCGTGCAACACGCGTTTGTTGGTCATTACCGAATCGATGAGATAGATGCTTTGTGTCGGGGTGTTGTACACGTATGCGGCAAAGTCGAGGTCGGCATTGATGTGATGCCCTTTGATATTGTATCCGCCAAAAAGGTGCAGCCCGATGTTGTGTTCGCGCTGCGAGGCTTGGCGCACCATCACATAGTCTTTGACGATGGTTGGGAATGTGGTCATAAAATCGTACGACACATGGCCGTTGTATGTCCAACCTTTGCGTTCGGCGTCGCTGCCAAACCCGATGATGGCGTGTGCGGCTGTGGTAGTACGCGTTTGTGGCGACAGACCTACGCCGGCAATGTCGCGATTCAGGTCGGCACGATAGTAGGTGCTCTCGTCGAACACCGAATCGTTGCCAAAGTAACTGAAGTAGTCGTTGTCGAACCCGATGTTGGCATATAGCGTGCCATATTTCATGGTGCGTGTGTAGTCGAGGTCGAAATCGGTTTGAATCAGTTTTTTGGTGCCGTTCCAAATGCCGTAATGGTTCAGGTTTACTTCCAATTTGTCGGTTTTGTTGTTGATGATGGGCGTCCAAGCATCGGCTTGCCATACCAGCGGGAACCCGATGCCTATGCGTGCGTAACCGGGTTTGTAGGTTGGGCGGCCTGTGTTTTTGGCGTCGGCCGGCGGCAACGGATAGAATTGCGATTGCACATTCATTGTTTCGGCTTCGCTGCTGTACACCACGGCCGATTTTTCGACTTGCGGCTCTGTCGATGGCAGTTCGATGTCGGCGCGTTTCACCTTGATTATTTGCGGCATGAACTCTTTGGCTATGTCCACCGAGTGTGTCAGCGTGGAGTCGCTCTCTTGTGCTATGCTCGCTGCACCGATGGTTGCTGCTACGATAAGGAATGTTATGCGTTTCATGTGTTGTTGTCTATTATATATGGTGTTTTTTATTCGTCAACTTGTTCTGTCTCGCGTTCCGATATGCCGAGCAAACGGCTTTCTATCATGCTTTCGATGTCGTCGTCGGCGCGATAGTTGTTTTGCAGGCTCAGCAGATATTGTTTTGCTTGGAAGTCGTCGCCCGTGGCGACATAGATGTCGGCCAAAAGCACGAATGCACGTGCCAACCAATACTGATGCGGCGTGTTTTTGTCGATGAAATCCATGATTTCGTTTTCGGCGCTTGTGTATTGTGCGCTGTTGTATAGTTGCTCGGCGTAGAGGTATTTGGCTTCGGCGCCCATCTCGTGGCGCAGGTCTTGACTGAGTTCTTGCAGGTCGTCGTTGGCAAGCAGGGCTTCGTCGGCGCCGATGTACGATTTGGCGCGACAATAGCGTGCTTCGCGCACGATGGCAGCGTCGGTGCTGGCGTCGTCCAACAGGTCGTTGGCTGCAAGTATGGTTTTGTTGTACAGTTTCAGTGCGTAACTGCAACGAAGTTCGCCGATGCGTGCTATGTTTTTATTCTCTTTGCTGCCGGCGGCTTCGCGTAGTTGCCCAAAGTAGTCGAGCGCTTGTGTGTAGTCTTGTTGTTCGTAGGTTATTTCGGCGCAGCGCAACAGGGCGTCTTCCTGATACGGATTGCCTGTCAGTTGGGTGAGGTGCGCAAAGTGTGTCAAAGCGTTGTCTTTCAGGCCGGTTTTATAGTAACTTTCGGCCAAATAGTATTGCGCCGCTATGCAGTTCAAGGTCTGATTGTCGCAGTAGTTTGTCAGGTAGTTTTTGAAACTTGCGGTGGCTTCTTTGTAGTTTTCGCGCATAAACAGACGCTCGGCGGCGGCAAAGTTAAGCGAGTCTTCCAACGATTTTTTGACGGTCGATATGGTGCTGCCGGCGATGGATTCGCGGTAGGCAAGATATTCGTTTATGCGGTTGTTGTCCACATAGATGGTCTGCATGCTTTCGATGGCCACTTTGGCCTCTTCGCTGCTGGGGTATTTGTTTACTACCTCTTTATATGCGGCGATGGCATTTTCGGTGTCGTTGTTGTTGGCGTAGAGCATACCGATTTCGAGGGCGGCTTTACGTGCAACGTTGGTTCTCGGGAATCGTTCCAATACGCGGTTGTAGGCGGCGATGGCGGCATCGTTTTGTTGTGTCAGCACATACGCGCGACCGATGTCGTACATGGCATCATCGGCATAGTCGGAGCGGGGATAGTCGGTCAGCAACTGTTCCAAGGCTTTGATTTTGTCGGCATATTGTTTGCGTACCCCGAGTATCGATGCGTACTGAAAGGCGGCGTAGTCGGCGTAGCGTGGCGATTCGGCCATGGCTTGCCGATAGTATTTGCCGGCATTGTCGTAGTCGCGTGTGTAGAAGTAGCAGTCGCCGGTGCGGCTGAGGGCGTCGCAGCACATGCGATTGCCGTGGTTTTGGTTGGCGGTCAAAAATTTTTGATACCATTCGATGGCGGCGGCAAATTCCTCGTCCTCGTAATAACTATAAGCAAGTGTGTAGTATGTCTTTTGCAGTTCGTCGTTGGTCTTTTTCTGCTTCTGAGCGAGGTAGGTGGTCAGGTCTTTGCGTGCATCGCTGTAGGCGCCAAGGCGATAGTTGGTTTCGCCGCGCCACAAATAGGCTTGTGCCGAATAGGAGTTGGGCGTGTATTCGGCTATCGATTGTGTAAAATAGTTGTGCGCATTTTTGTAGTTTTTGGCGATAAATTCGGCTACGCCCAATTGAAAGAGCACATTCTCTTTGGCGGCTTTGATTTTAGGATTGACTATTTTAATTTTTTTCAGCGATTCGTAAGCGGTTTTGTAGTCTTTTTCGGCCATGTAGATGTCGGCCATGTGGTTGTAGATGTCGTCGCGATGTTTGGTGTTCGGATAATTTTTCAGAAATTGTTCGAAGGCGTTGATCGACTCGCCAAATGGCGCTGCATCTTCGTACACGGCCAGCACATAGTTGTAGTCGGCTTCCTCGGTGATGGCAGGGTCGAAATTTTCTTTCGAAGCCGTCTGAAAAGCCATGCGGGCTTTGGCCTTGTCGCCATATTGCGCATAACTCAGCCCGATGTGCAGATAGGCGTTTTGCGACAGGCTGTCGGATATGGTTGTAACTTTCGATAGCGCAGGCACAGCATCGCGGTAGGCGCCATGTCGGTAGCAAGCCATACCCAGCATATACATGTTGGCGCGTTGTACTTTTTGTCCGTTGCGCTCATATTTTTTCAGATAGTCGATGGCCTCGCTGTAGTTGCCTTGATAGTAGGCCGATTCGCCGAGTATGCGGTAGGCTTCGGAGTTGTATTTGCTGTTTGGCCAACGCGATATGAGTGTTTTGCCATACTCGCAGGCTTTGTCGGTGTTGCCGGTGCGGTCGTATATTTGCAGCGCGTGATAGGCGGCCGGTTCGGCGTATGGCGAACTGAGCGACAGTTCCAAAAAGCCGTTGATGGCGCGGTTGTAGTTGCCCAAACAAAATTCGGTGTACGAGTAGTAGTAGAGTGCATCTTTTTCGTATTTTGTTTTTTTGCCGTTCAGCGTGGCAAACAGAATGCGTGCCGGCTCGTACTTTTCCAGTTGCAGATACGACACGGCTTTAGTGTACAGATAGGCCATATTTTCGTCGCCTTCCAAATGGTTGTTCTGCACCTGTTCGTACCAAGTCAGGGTTTCTTCGTATTTTTTTGCTTCGAAGCAGCAACGACCTATCATATAAGCCACATGTTCGCGCATCGGAGCGTACGGATAGTTGTTCAGATAGTTTTTCAGCGTAACGACGGCGTCCTTGCGTTTCAATTCGTAGGCGTTGCAGGCGATGTAATATTGCGCATCGGCGTACAAACCGCTGTTTTTGTTGGCTGCGGTTGCACAGAATTGTTCAAATTTTTTGGTCGATGCTCCGAATTTGCGCTGCTCGAAGAGTGTGCGTCCTTCGTAAAACAGATGATCATCGTTGTTGCGTATAGCCGTTTCTTGAGCCAAAGCGTAACCGCACGAAACGAACAGTGTCAAACTAATGATTAGTTTTTTCATAATGGATTTGTTATATTGAAAAAATGTATAACTATTTGATAATCAGTTTTGTGTAAGTTCTTCTTAATGAATCTGTATATAGTTGCAGATTGGCAAATATATTTTGCAAAGTTACAATTTTCTTTTTGAAAAAACAAGCGTTTTGTGCAACTTTTTCGCGTTCGATGTGCAAAAAGTTATCCGATTTGTGTCATTTCGTATTTGTCGGTGTGGCAGTTGTTGTTCGGCACGGCTGATTTTGTCGTCTGCAAGCCTGCGTCAAAAAGTTTTTTTTTGTCGGTGGGCGCGCATCGATTTGCGGACGACGTGCAAAAAAATGCCGACGAATGTCGCTCGAAATTTGCAACTATCAAAAAAATAGCGTATATTTGCAGATTGTTATCAAATATCGAACATGATGCGTAGAAAAATTGCTTGTTTGCTGTTGTGTTTGCCGGTGTTGGCGGCGGCCGTGTGTGCCGAGCAGCCGGCGAAACCTAAATTGGTGGAATTTACAACGACGTTGGGGCGAATAAAAGTGCGGTTGTACGACGAGACACCGCAACATCGCGACAATTTTGTGAAACTCGTGAACGAAGGTTTTTACGACGGGTTGCTGTTTCACCGCGTGATAAAAAATTTTATGGCGCAGGCCGGCGACCCCAATTCGCGTGAGTGCGATTCGACGGAGCGGTTGGGTACCGGCGGATTGGATTATACGGTTCCGGCCGAGATTGTTTTCCCGCAACTGTACCACAAACGCGGTGCTTTGGCGGCAGCCCGTTTGGGCGATGTGGTCAACCCCGAACGCGCCTCGTCGGCGTGCCAATTCTATTTGGTGCAAGGCAAAAAATATGGCGAGCAGGAGTTGAACGAAATAGAACATCGTATAAATATGGTGTTGCGTGCTGCAAAACCGTTCAAATTCACCGAAGCGCAACGTTTGCAATATGGTATGTTTGGCGGCACGCCGCATCTCGACGGGCAATATACCGTGTTTGGCGAAATAGTCGAAGGGTTCGATGTGCTCGATAAAATTTGTGCCGTCGAAACGGGACAGGCCGACCGCCCGGTGGACGATGTGCGCATCATTCGGGCACGCGTGGTTCGTCGCTAAGTGTTTGAAAATGGATAATTTACAAAAAAACGAAATTGATATGTTGGTCGATTATAAAAATGTGGATATTTATCAGGAGGAGATGCCTGTGCTGTGTAATGTCGATTTTGCGGTCGAGCGCGGCGAATTTATCTATCTGTTGGGTAAGGTGGGTAGCGGCAAAAGCACGCTCATCAAGTCGCTCTATGCCGAAGTGCCCATCAAGCGTGGCGATGCACACATTTTCGATTATGATTTGAAGCATCTGAAACGGCGCGATGTGCCAACGTTGCGGCGTAAGATCGGCATTGTGTTTCAGGATTTTCAGTTGCTTGGCGACCGCAGTGTGAACGACAATTTGGAATTTGTGTTGCGTGCTACCGGCTGGAAGGACAAACGCAAAATTGCCGAACAGATAGAGTTGGTGCTGTCGGTGGTGGGCATGTCCAAAAAAGGGTACAAGCGTCCGCATCAGTTGTCGGGCGGCGAGCAGCAGCGTGTGGTCATTGCGCGGGCATTGCTCAATTCGCCCGAAGTGATTGTGGCCGACGAGCCATCGGGCAACCTCGACCCCGAGACGGCCAACGAGATTTTTTCGCTCTTGTACGAGATTTCGCGTGGTGGCACCTGCGTCATTGTGGCCACGCACAACCATTCGTTCCTGAACGTTTATCCCGGCCGCATCTTTGTCTGCGAAGATGAACGCCTGACCGAGCAACAATAACCGCAGAGAGGTGATTGGTGCACTAATTGAATTGTAATTATTTGATTGTTAAAGAATAAAATTAAACAAGGTAAGGGAATAACTAACCTGAAATATTAACATAGCGTTTGCTATTTGTTCGAGAAACTCTGAAACGTAGGAAATTTCAAAAGTTGAAACCGAGAACAGTATGCGAATGTCCATGGTGGGCATTCTTGTCTGTATCAACCGGTTTCCTACGACCGCAGAGTTTGGGCGAGTTTGCCCATTCTTTGTGTTTGTAGGGAATAAATTGCTAAACGCACACAGACAATTGCGTATGGCAACGGCAATCAAACAACATGGGCGAGTGTATACGCCTGATTATTTAGTCAAAATTATTCTTGACTTCGGAAAATATAATAGTGTTTCCATTCTTCAAAAGCATGTCATAGACAATAGTTGTGGCGATGGAGCTTTTCTTTCGGAGATAGTGAATCGCTATTGCTCGTCTTTCCTTTCTCGGAAAACTGATTTGTCCGAATTGCGGCAACAATTAGAAACGTACATTCATGGCATTGAACTCGATGCCAATGAGTGTGATGCGTGTGTACAGAATCTTAATAAAGTTGCCAATACTTATGGCTTAACCAACATTCATTGGAATGTAGTAAATGCAGATACGTTGACCATTGATTATTTTAATGGGAAAATGGATTATGTATTTGGCAATCCGCCGTATGTGCGTGTACATAATCTCAATGATAGTTACGATTCTGTCAAGAAATTTACTTTTGCCGATGGTGGCATGACTGATTTGTTTATTGTCTTTTTTGAAATAGGATTTCGAATGCTGACTGAACATGGAACAATGTGTCTTATTACACCGAGTTCTTGGTTAAATAGTTTAGCAGGTAAAAAATTAAGAGAATATATTTTTACACATCGCAAATTGTCAGGTGTTATTGATTTAGAGCATTTACAACCATTTTCGGCTACTACATACACACTTATTTCGTGTTTTGAAAATAATACAAATAATTGTCAAATAGATTATTACACTCTTAATGACTCCTATCAAGATAAAAAATATCAGGATACACTTACCTATTCTGATATTCTTATAGGTAAAGAGTTTTATTTCTCGCATAAGGATAGTTTAACTCTTCTGCGCAATATAAAAACCACAAATGTTTATCCTTATGTTTCGGTAAAGAATGGTTTTGCAACCTTGGCAGATAAGGTATTTATCGGTGATTTTGATTTTTCAGATGGCACAATAAAAGTGCTGAAAAGTTCTACAGGCAAATGGAGTAAATGCATTTATCCTTATGATGCACAAGGTAAACCTTTGGCGTTAAATGTTTTTATGAAAAATAAGAATGCCTATGAATATTTACAACTCAATAAAGAAAAACTTGTCAAGGAAAGAGATATTGAAAATGCTGATTTTTGGTATTTGTTTGGTCGGACTCAAGCTTTGAAAGATGTTTCCAAACTTAAATATGCCATAAATACAATTATTAAAGATGTACAAAGTATCAAGTTAGAAATTGTTCCACAAGGATGTGGTATTTATAGCGGACTTTACCTTCTTACTACAATTCAGTTTGAAACTATTCAAGAAATACTTTGTACAGAAGAGTTTATTGCATATGTAAAACTCTTGAAAAAATATAAAAGTGGGGGATATTATACTTTTTCGTCAAAGGATTTAGAACAATATTTAAATTATAAATTAACTGAAAAATATGGACAATCAAAAATTTCTAATAGTAGTCGGGAATTCTTTTAAAAAATTCCTCGAAACAGGCTCACGTAGCAATGAAAAGCTAAAAATATTGCATGGTGCTATTGCAGAAGATTTGCAAGAACGCTTGGGAAATGAATATAATGTGCAGTCGTTGGGTGTAGGTAATGGAAAGGAAATGACAATCGGCGGACGTTATATTGATAAGGCTGTCGATATAACAATTCTAAAAAATGAACAGCCCATAGCAGGAATTGGTGTAAAATTCGTTATGCAAAACTATTCGCAAAATTCCAATAATTACTTTGAAAATATGCTTGGCGAAACAGCTAATATTCGCTGTGCAAATATTCCTTATTTTCAAATATTTATTATACCGGACAAGTTGCCATATTATAAAAAAGACGGTACATTCCAGAAGTGGGAAGAGTTTTCTGCACATAATTCAGCTAAGTATCTTACACTCTCACAAGATAATATTCAGACATCAATTCATACGCCAACAAAAACATTGCTTTTTGTTATTCATCTTCCTGAAATTCAGAGTGAAATAAAAGATAAGAAAGCGTATGTGGAGTGTTACTCCAACTGCCAAAGTATGGCTGTGTGTGAATCACAAGTGCAATATGGCGGTTTTTCCTCTGCTGTGATATATAATGATTACGAAAAGTTTGCTCAAAAGGTGGTGCACTATAT
>SFDZ01000003.1 GCA_004557405.1 Bacteroidales bacterium | reverse complement strand
CAAGACTGTGGCGGCTGCGTTGCCAAAAATTTGTCGTTTCGGTGTCGGCTAAATCAAACTCGCTGCGCTCAAACAGTGATTTAGCGTTTCGACACGCTCCACTCGATTTTTGACACACCCGCCAAGGTCGTTTTTTGTTAGAGAAAGATTTTTTTCGGCTCGCAGCCTATGCCAGTTTTTCTCACCGGCTTTAAGTCCCCTTTAGGGGATTTAGGGGTAAAATTTATGTTCTTAACTACCCCCCAACCCCCTAAAGGGGGTGTATGGTTCAAAGTTTGAGAGGTTGGTGGTTGGCGCAGATGTAGCGCCGCCGACAGCATATTGTGTTTCGGTGTGCGCCAATAAGTATGTTTTTATATTATTGATAATCAATACATTATGAAAAATATTGAAAAATTTTAGTACTATGCTTGTACATAATACTAAAATTACGTAATTTTGTGGCGTGAATTGTGGCGCTTTTGGGCGTTGCGTATGCAAACATAAAAATCGAGGTAGTATGTTACATCTTGAAAATATACACAAAACCTACAATTTGGGCACACCCAATGCGTTGCATGTGCTCAAAGGTGTGAATCTCGACGTAGCCGATGGCGATTTTGTGTCGATTATGGGAGCCTCGGGTTCGGGCAAATCGACGTTGCTCAACATCATTGGCATTCTCGACAATTACGACGAAGGAGCCTATTATCTCGATGGGCGTTTGATAAACAATCTGTCGGAAACGGCGGCTGCCAAAGTGCGTAATCGCATGTTAGGGTTTGTGTTTCAGTCGTTTAACCTGATAAATTTCAAGACGGCACTCGAAAATGTGGCGTTGCCGCTCTATTATCAGGGTGTGTCGCGCAAACGCCGTAACGCCTTGGCATTGGACTATTTAGACCGTTTAGGGCTGAAGGAGTGGGCAAATCATCTGCCAAACGAGTTGTCGGGCGGACAAAAACAGCGTGTGGCCATAGCGCGCGCCATCATTGCCAAACCGCGCCTCATTTTGGCCGACGAGCCCACCGGCGCACTCGACAGCACCACCTCGCAGGAGGTTATGGACATTTTGCGGCAGGTCAATGCCGACGAAAAAATCACCATGGTGATAGTAACGCACGCCCGCGAGGTGGCCGAACAGACACATCGTATCATCAATTTCAAGGACGGACTCATCAGTTCGGTAGAGGAGTTGAAACACCGTTAAGTAGTTGAATGAAAGACCTTTTTGCCGAAATATGGTTGACCATGCGTGCCAACAAACAGCGCACGTTGCTGACGGGATTTTCCATCGCTTGGGGCATCTTTATGCTGATAGTGCTGTTGGGTGCCGGCAATGGTTTGCAAAACGGCATGTTGAGCGGTTTTCGGTATATGTCGAAAAACTCGCTGTCGCTCTATCCGGGCTATACATCGATGCCGTATAACGGTATGCAAAAAGGCCGTGTGCTGCATTTTACGCCGGCCGATGTGGAGTTTCTGCGGACACATTTGGAACACGTTTCGGAGTTTTCGCCTATCTACAACAAATGGGATGCTACCATCGTGAACGGCACGACGGCCACTAGCAGCACCATGTCGGGTGTGGAACCGGGCTACGAGTCGATGCGTAACCTGTTGATGGTCGAAGGACGTTTTGTGAATGTGCCCGACAATAGCGACAGCCGCAAAGTGGTGGTGCTGCACGAGAGTACAGCCAAAATCCTATTTCCGCAAGGTGGCGCACTTGGCAGTTATGTGCAGATAGACAAGGTGTTGTTCCGCGTTGTCGGCATCTACACCGAAGAGGGTGGTGGTGGAAATCGTACGCCATCGTTTTACATTCCGTTGAATACGGCACAAGCCATTTTCAATCCGTCGGGCTACATCGACGATGTGTCGTTCACGGTCGAAGGCATACACTCGGAGGCGGGGAGCAAACTCTACACCGACAATGTGCGACGCATGTTGGCGCAGCGGTTGCAGTTCGACCCTGCCGACCAAAACGCTCTGTGGATAGCCGATCGCTTGTCGAATTATCTGCAGACACAGACAATTTTTGGCGGCATTGCGCTGTTTGTGTGGATTATCGGCATCGGCACGCTGATAGCCGGTGTGGTGGGCGTGAGCAACATTATGCTGATAACGGTCAAGGAGCGCACGCACGAATTTGGCATCCGCAAGGCATTGGGCGCCACACCTCACTCCATACTGCGTTTGGTTGTCATCGAATCGCTGGTCATTACGACCATGTTTGGCTATATAGGCATGTTTTGTGGCGTGGCGTTGACCGAGGCTGTGGCCACCGTGATGGCGCAAATGGGCACCTCGTCCGAAGGGCCGCAAATGTTCACCAACCCGACGGTCGATTTGGGCATTGTGTTGGCTGCTACGGTCATTTTGGTTGTGGCCGGTGCCGTGTCGGGGTACATACCGGCCAAACGTGCCGTAAACGTGAAACCAATCGAGGCATTGCAACACAAGTAGGTAACGATATTTTTTTCTTGAAGAACAATTTGCTGTATGTTTGACATTGATGCTTGGCATGAAATATGGTTGACCATTGCGCGCAACAAGTCGCGCAGCCTGCTGACGGCATTCGGCGTCTTTTGGGGCGTCTTTATGTTGGTGGTGATGGCTGGATTCGGCGTGGGCATCAGGCGTGGCATTTTAGATGAAGTGGAACACTTCGAAGCCAATTCCACGTTTATGTTTTCGGACCGCACCTCCGAGCCGTACAAGGGCTTTCAGCGTGGACGGTCGTGGAATATGACCACTGCCGATTTGGCAGCCGTTCGGCATCAGTTTGCACACAAAATTAAATATTCGAGTGCTGTTTTGTGGGGGCGTTATTCCACCAACAATGTGGTACGTGCCGACAAATACGGTACGTTCCGTGTGATGGGTTTCGAGCCCGACTACAACCGCATCAATCCGATGCGTATGCTGCAAGGGCGTTTCATCAACGAAATCGACATACGCGAGTGTCGCAAGGTGTGTGTGATAGGCAAACGTGTAGCCAACGATCTGTTTGCGCCCAACGAACCGATTGTGGGATCGTTGCTGCGCGTCAACGGCGTGTATTATATGGTGGTGGGCGTGTGCGAATCCGTTTCGAAACAAATCAATTTGTTTGGCGATTCGGAAGAGATGGTCAACGTGCCTTTCACCACACTGCAGCAAACACAGAGCAGTGGCAATCAGGTTCATTGCATGGCGTTGGCAGCCGATGCATCGGTCGATGTCGCTCAATTGGAGGAAGAGGTAAAAACCCTGATAAAAGCACGCAACAACATATCGCCGACCGACCAACAAGCCTTGCAATCGTTCAACGCCAAACAGATTTTTGATATGTTTCGCGCGTTGGTTGTCGGCATCAATCTGCTGATTTGGATTGTCGGGCTTGGCACGTTGTTGTCGGGCGTGGTGGGCGTGAGCAATATCATGTTGGTAACCGTGCGCGAACGTACGCAAGAGATTGGTGTGCGGCGTGCGTTGGGCGCCTCGCCGTGGGTCATCATCAAACAGGTGATGAGCGAAAGCCTTGTGCTGACGGCCCTTGCCGGTGTGTTGGGGTTGCTGCTTGGTGTGGGCGTGTTGGTGGTGGTGTCGCAAGTGGTGGCGGCATCGTCGGGCGATATGCCGTTCCGCGATCCGCAAATATCGTTCGGCATAGCAGTGGCTGCTTTGGTAGTGGTGATTGTGGCCGGTGTGTTGGCCGGTTGGCTGCCCGCAAAACGTGCCTTGCAAATCAAAGCCATCGACGCGCTGCGCGATGAATAATTGCATATTGAATCGCAAAAAAATGTAACTAAAAATATTAAATCGGTATGAAAAAAGTAGTGAGAATCATTCTGTTAGTCCTGTTGGGCGTGCTGATTGTCGGCACATTTGTGTTTTTGTGGCAAAAGTCGCGCCCCAAAGAGGCAGTGTACGATGTGTTGACACCATCGGTGCAGACCATTGCCAAAAAAACCGTGGCAACGGGTAAGATAGAGCCACGCAACGAGGTCGAGATTAAACCGCAAATTTCGGGCATCATCGCACAAATCTACAAAGAGGCCGGTCAAAAAGTGGCTGTGGGCGATGTCATTGCCCTGATAAAAGTGATACCCGAAATGAGTCAACTCAATAGTGCCGAAGGGCGCATCAACGTGGCAAAAATCGAACTCGAACGCGTTGAAACACAATACAAACGCGACAAAGCACTGTACGAGCAAAAGGTGCTGGCGCGCGAAGACTACGAAACGAGTTTGGCCAACTATCAAAAAGCCAAAGAAGAGTTGCAAAATGCCAACGACAATTACGAAATCATTCGCGACGGCATCTCGCGACGGTCGGGCTCGTATGGCAATACGCAGATTCGTTCGACCATTTCGGGCACCATTCTCGACATTCCGGTCAAAGTGGGCAACTCGGTCATTCAGTCGAACAATTTCAACGATGGCACCACCATTGCCACCATTGCCGATATGGGCGACATGATTTTCGAAGGCAAAATCGACGAAACCGAAGTCGGACGCATACACGAAGGTATGGCTATAGTGCTGAGTATCGGCGCATTGCAAGACCATAAGTTTGATGCCGAACTCGAATACATCTCGCCAAAAGGTGTCGAAGAAAATGGTGCTGTGATGTTCGAAATGAAAGCCGCCGCTCACATTCCCGATAGTATTGTGGTGCGGTCGGGCTATAGTGCCAATGCCGAAATCATTTTGGCACAACGCAACAATGTGCTGACCGTACCCGAAAGTTCGGTGGCGTTCGAAAACGACTCGTCGTTTGTGTATGTGCTGACAAGCGGCGATAGTGAGCCGCAACAGTTTGAACGTCGGTTGGTTACCGTCGGCCTGTCCGATGGTATAAACATCGAAATAGTGGACGGTATCAGCGATTCGGTGCAGGTGCGCGGGTTGCAACGCATTGCCCAATAATCAACCAAAAAGGTAAACAACAATGAAAACAAAGGTCATAATCGCAGCAATAGGGCTGTTGGCCGTCGGCATTGGCGCGCAGGCACAGGACAAGTGGTCGCTGCAACAGTGCATCGATTTTGCATTGCAGCACAACCTGACGGTGCAACAAAAAGCGTTGGCGTGCAATTATCAGGAACTGAATCTGAAAACCTCGCAACTCAGTTTCGTTCCCGATTTGAATGCGGGCGTCAACCAAAATTTCGCGTTCGGACGCGCCACCGGCAACGACAACATCACCACCAGCCAATCGATGGCCTCGACCGGCTTTTCGGTTTCGACATCGATGCCGATTTTTACAGGCTTGCGTGTTACCAATCAGATAAAAGCGGATAAACTCAACCTGCTGGCCGCCGTCGAAGACTTGAACAAAGCCAAAGAAGATGTGTCGCTCAACGTGGCAAGTTACTATCTGAACGTTTTGTACAACAAGGATTTGCTCGTCGTGGCCGAACATCAGGTGCAGTTGTCGGCCGCACAGGTCGAAAACACGGCCAAAATGGTTGCCAATGGCAAAAAATCGGAAGCCGAATTGTACGAAAATCGTGCACAACTGGCTACCGACGAACAAAAACGCACCGAAGCCGCCAACGCTGTCCGCTTGGCTGTGCTGACGCTCTGTCAGGCAATCAACTACAGCGACGTGGCACAGTTCGATGTAGCCGACTGCGATGTCGAAGCGCTGCTCGATGCCACACTCAACACGTTGGCTTCGCCCGAAAATGCCTATCACGCATCGCTCGGCATACGACCATCCATCAAAGCGGCCGAATTGCGCATCGAAAGCAGCAAACGCGACCTGAAAGTGGCACAATCGGCCTATTATCCGCAACTCGACTTGCACGCCGGCTACAATACGGGATATTATCACGCATTTGGTCGCGAAAATTTGGATTTTGGCCGACAACTTGGCGACAACAGCAGCGAAATGATAGCCCTGTCGCTGTCGATTCCGATATTCGACCGCATGGCTACGCCCAACCGCGTGAAACAGGCGCGTATCAACATTTTGAATCAGGAACTTGCGCTCGAAAACGAAAAACAGGCGCTGCTGAAGGAGATTCAGACGGCGTATTACAATGCGGTGGCAGCACGCGACAAATATTTGGCAGCTGACAAAACGGTAGAGGCTTCGCGCGTGGCATTCGAGTTCGAACAAGCCAAATACGAAAACGGCAAATCGACGCCGTTCGATTACAACAACGCCAAAACGCGATACGAATCGGCACAAACCGAGGCGCTGCAGGCGAAGTACGAATTTATATTCCGCACCAAAATTTTCGATTTCTACAACGGGAATGCTATCTCATTGTAAATCAAGAGAGTATAAAAAAATCGTCCGCTTCCCTCAAAAAAGGAACGGACGATTTTGTTGTGTGTACTTTGCCGAATTAGCAGAGGCTGACCAAAATGTCGGCAGCGGTTTCGGTAAAGTTGATTTTTTCCTCGCGTGCCAACCAACCAAGTGCGGCATAGAGGTCTTTTTCGGTCAATTTAGTTGCTTTTTTCAAAGCCTTCAACTCTTTTGCGCCCTCGTTCAACGAATTCCAAACGAGACCGGCGTTCAAACCAATTTTCTCTTTCATAACCATAAAAATTAAAAACCAATAAATGTGTTACTAAAATCCGTTGCAAAGGTACAACATTTTTTTGAAAAATTCAAATTTTTCCGATTTTAACATTTATAAAGTCGATTTTTGGCAAAATTGGCGTAAAAATTATGTTTTATAGCATAGTTATAATTACTCAAACTTGATAGATTTGGCCGGTTGTATCTTGGTGATGATGTACGAAGGCACTATCAGCATCAGTGTGGTGATGCACAATGTGGCGATGTTGATGACCAACCACTGCCAAAAATGCAGTTCTACCGGCACAAAATCGACATAATACGCGGCGGCATCCAACGGAATCAGATGCGTGTAGTATTGAATCAGTATCAGCGCAACACCCACAAGGTTGCCCCAAACCATGCCTTTGCCAATCAGAAACACGGCCTGATAGAGAAAAATGTGGCGAATACTGCTGTTGCGGGCGCCCATGGCTTTGAGTATGCCGATGGTGTTGGTGCGCTCGAGAATGATGATGAGCAGCCCCGAAATCATGTTGAAGCCGGCCACTGCCAACATCAAGGCTAAAATTACCCACGCATTCATATCTATCATGTCGAGCCATTCGAACACACGCGGCACTATTTTTTTGATGCTGCGCGTTTGTAGCAGCGTGCCGTCGCTGTCGGTGCGGGCGGCTACGGCCAAAAATACCTCGCGCTCGATGGCATCGATGCGGTCAAAATCATCAACCATCAGTTCTATCTGACTGATTTCGCCGTTGTGCCAATGGTTCAGGCGCCGGATGTGGCGGATGTCGGCCAAAATGAACATCTTGTCGAATTCGGTAAACGTGGTTGCATAAATGCCGCGCACGGTAAAACGGCGTGCACGCACAGGGTCAGTCATGAAATAGGTGGTAAATTTGTCGCCTACCGACAGATGCAGCAAACGGGCTTGTGTCTGCGAAATCAGCACATCGTTGGTGATGGCGCTGTCCGGCAGCGCTATGGTGTCGCCGGCAACGAGGTGCTCGCGAAAAAAAGTCCAATTGAACCGGCGGTCGATGCCCTTGAGAATGATGCCGTCGAAGTCGGATTGGGTTTTGACAATGCCCGGTTTGGTGGCTATATGCTGCACATGGGTGATGTGTGGCGTGTGGCGCAACACGCTGTCCAACGCTGCCGAAGGCACTATGGGCAACGTTTCGTAATTGTTGCCGTTGCCATAGTTGGTTATCTGTATGTGCGATCCAAACCCGATGACTTGTCGCCCGACTTCGTTTTTGAACCCGACGACCACAGCCACGGCTATCAGCATCACCGCCAAGCCTACGGCTATGCCCACGGTGGCTATGCGCACGGCCGGGCGCGACATGCGTCTGTTGTCGCTCTCGTCGAAATGCAATTTGCGTGCTATGAACAGATTGGCTCTCATATCGTAACGATGCCGTTCTTGATGGCGTACAGCACCAAATCGACACTGTTGGTGATGCCGATTTTACGGAATATGTTGGTCTTGTGTGTCTCGACAGTACGCAAACTGATGTTTGTTTTTTGGGCAATGTCTTTGTTCGACCCGCCCTGACAGATGGCGCGAATGATTTCTTGTTCGCGTTCCGAAAACAGGTCGTTTTTCAGTTGCTGTGTGGTCATCACGGCTTGCACTATACGGTCGATGTCGGTGCCGAAATAGGGTTGGCCGTTGCTTACGGCGTCGATGGCTTGCAACACTTCGTCGTCAGGTGCATTTTTGCTGACAAAACCGTCGATGCCGATTTCGAGCAGTTCTTTGATAGTGTTTAGCGAGGTGTCGATGGAGAGGACGAGGATTTTTATCTCCGGTTTGTCGGCTTTCAGTTGGCGGGCAATATCGACACCGGAAGGGCCGTTGCCCAAAATGATGTCGAGCAGTATCAGGTCGGGCGTGGTGTCGTTCAGCAGCTGCCGAAGCGCTGTGGCGTTGGCAGCCTCGCCCACTACGGTGTGCAGCCCACGTTGAATGGCCATTTTTGTGCCGATGCGAAAAAGCGGATGATCATCTACGATGATAATATTCATATATCAGGTTGTTTTACAATCTATTTGGAGTGTAATGACGAACGTCGTGCCTTGCCCGGGTGCGCTCTGTATCGTCAGTGTGCCGTCGTGGCGTTCTATCATGTCGCGACAGATAATCAGTCCCAGACCGGTGCCTTGTTCGCCGGCTGTGCCGCTGGTTGTGTGGCGCGTATCAATTCGGAAAAGTTGTGCCTGCATGTCGGCATCCATACCGATGCCGGTGTCGCTCACTTCGATGCGGCAGCGATTGTCGATGTTGTGTGCACGCAGGGTGATGCGACCGCCTTCGCCGGTAAATTTGATGGCGTTCGACACCAAATTGCGGAGTACGGTGGTCAGCATATTGGGGTCGGCATAGCAGATGCAGCCGTCGTCGATGTCGGTTTCGAGGCTCTGTTGTTTGTTGCGCAGTTGCAGTTGTGTCAGTGCCACCACCGATTGCACAGCATCGGCTACCCGGCAAACGATAGGCGTAAAATTCATGCGCCCGGTTTGCAGTCGCGCCCACACCAACAAATTTTGCAACAAATCGACTTGTGCCGTTGTCGAGGCGTACAGCATATCGACAATGGCTGACAATTCTTCGTGCGACAATCCCGACAGGTTTTTGCTCAGTGTTTCGAGCACGCGCCGTTGTGCCAGCACCGGATTTTTCAGGTCGTGCGAAATAATGGAGAAAAATTTGTTTTTCAGCGCGTTGGTTTCGGTCAATTCGCGATTGTGCCGTTTGGTCAGGCGCAAATAGTGGTAGGTCAATATCGCTACCGCCAAACACAACAACGCAATGCCCACAATGCCGACTGCCCATGTGCGTTGCCGTTTGATGGTTGCCTCGTGCATGGCAATGCGGTGCTCTTTGTCCTGTGTGTCGTATTTTACCTGAAAATCAGATAGTTGATTCTGAATTTTTTCGGTAAACATCGTATCTTTTAGGGCTTGTGCCCGTTCGAAATAGTCAAGCGCTAATGCCGGATTGGTCGGTTTGTGCAGTTGATACAACTCCTGATACGACTTTTGCAATACCAATCTGTTGCCAATGGATTGTCCTATGTCGATACTTTTTTTGAAATATTTTGCGGCTTCGGCAGGCTTGCCTGTGCGTGCGGCAATGCGCCCAAGTTGTTGGTAGGTGATGGCTTCGGAGGTGAGATTGCCGGCTTGGTTGAGTAGCGGCAATGCTTGGTTCAAACTATGCAGCGCTTGTGCGTAGTTGCCTTGTGCCAACTGCACTGCGCCCAGTTGCGAGAGCCGTATGCCCAAGTTGCTTTGCCGCTGTGCAACGCTGTCGAGTGCTACAGCTTCGACCGTGGCTTGCAAAGCCTCGTCCAAGCGTTGTTCTTGCAAATAGACTTCACCCAACATGCCCAACCGCACAGCCAAAGCGCGTGTGTTGTCGTGTGCGTGTGCGCGTTCGATGGCGATGGCGCGTTGCAAATAGGTTTCGGCAGCCGCTGCCTGCCCGATTGTCAAGTAGATGGATGCGAGGTTGCTGAGCGACGAACTGATGTTGGTCGAATCGCCCATTTGCTCGTCGATGGCTAAACATTTCAGGCGATACGACAAGGCGGTTTCGTACTGTCCCAAACGCTGATAAGCCGACCCGAGCGTTGTGTAGGCTTCGGCCAACAAATCGAGCGAATCGGACGGTGTGTAGTTGGCCTCGTCGGTGGCATAGTCGATGGCGAGGTCGTAGTTGTTGGCATAGTAGGCACGTATAGCAAGCGCAGCGGCAATGTTGGCGCGCGTATAGTCGGCTGTATACTTGTTGGCCGCAAACGTGCTATCCAACCAATCGTCGGCTTGCAACAGCCGCACCAATTCGTCGGCTTTTTGCCGATGTTCGCTGCCGGTGGTGGCGATGTATTCGGTATAGAGCGAGTCCAAGTCGGGTTGTGCCACTACTGCAACGCTACTCAGCAGCGTCAGCACGACCATACACCACTTTTTTGGATGTCGGAAAATCATCATTTGTCCATTTTCGTCAGCGCAAAGATACATATTTTTGGCGTATAAAGGTTGTTTTTTGTGTATTTTCTGCAATTTTGATGCGTTTTGGCGTGATTTTTGCAGACTATGAAGCATATTTTTTTGTCAATCGCAAGAAATTCTGTATTTTTGCAGTTACTTTTTTCATCGAACACGAACTATGACAGAGAAACAACAAAAATTGGATATGCGCTATATGCGCATGGCACGCATCTGGGCGGAGAATTCGTACTGCCAACGCCGTCAGGTGGGCGCGCTGATTGTCAAAAACAAAATGATTATTTCCGATGGTTACAACGGCACTCCATCGGGGTTTGAAAACTGCTGCGAGGACGAAAACAACGTGTCGAAACCATACGTGCTGCATGCCGAAGCCAATGCCATCACCAAGGTGGCGCGGTCGGGCAACAGCAGCGATGGCGCTACGCTCTATGTAACTGCGTCGCCGTGTATCGAGTGCGCCAAACTGATTATACAAGCCGGCATCAAACGCGTGGTGTACGGCGAAAACTACCGCATAATGGACGGACTCGAACTGTTGAAACGCGCCGGCATCGAAGTGCTGTTGGTGGAAGATACCGAAACGAGTAAAAAATAATACTGAATCATGAAAAAATATTGGGTGCCTTTGATTGTGGGCGTTTCTATGGCTGTGGGCATGATTGTCGGGAGTGTGTACACCGTACGACACAAGGTTTTGACCACTTACGAACAGATGGCCGGTTTCAGAACCTCGTCGGACAACAAAATCAGCGAGATGTTGCGCCTGATTGACGATGTGTATGTCGATTCCGTTGTTTCCGACAGCATCAGCGAAGCCATTTTGCCGCTCATCGTCAAACAACTCGACCCGCATTCGGCCTACATTCCGGCGGCCGATTTGGAGGCTGTGAACGAACAACTCGAAGGGTCGTTTAGCGGCATCGGCGTGCAGTTTTCGCTGCAAAACGATACGGTGTATGTGGTCGATGTCATTTCCGGAGGTCCTTCGGAACGTGCCGGCCTGCTCGATGGCGACCGCATCGTCGAAGTGAACGATACGGCATTTGTGGGCAATCAGATAAACAACGAAAAGGTGATGAAAAAACTGCGCGGCCCGAAAGGTTCGAAAGTGCGTTTGGGCGTGGTGCGCCGCAACACCTCCGAACTGCTGCATTTCGACATCACGCGCGGCGACATTCCGGTGCATAGCGTCGATGTGGCGTATATGGTAACGCCCACAACGGGTTACATTGCCGTCAACAAGTTTGGAGCAAACACCTACAACGAATTTCTGACGGCGTTGGCCAAACTGAAAAAAGCGCATGCACTCAATGTCGTTGTCGATTTGCGTGGCAACGCCGGCGGCTACATGGACGCAGCGTTGAATATGCTGAACGAATTTTTGTCGAACAACGATTTGATGGTGTATGTCGAAGGGCGCTCGTACCCGCGCGAAGAGTCGCGAGCCAATGGCTATGGCAGTGCGCAAAATATGAAAATAGCGGTACTCATCGACGAGTGGTCGGCTTCGGCGAGCGAGATTTTTGCCGGCGCCATTCAGGACAACGACCGCGGCATCATCGTCGGGCGACGCTCGTTTGGCAAAGGCTTGGTGCAAAACCAGATGGAGTTTAACGACGGTTCGGCTGTACGGCTTACCGTGGCGCGCTACTACACGCCCGCCGGCCGTTGCATTCAGAAACCCTACGAGCGCGGCAAAGCCGAAGACTACGAAACCGATTTGCTCAATCGCTATCTGCACGGCGAGTTCTTCTCGCAGGACAGCATCCGGCAGTCCGATACGATAATTTATCGCACCAAAGGCGGCCGCGAAGTGCATGGCGGAGGCGGCATCATGCCCGACATATTTGTGCCGCGCGACACCACCGGTGTCTCACCCTATTTCAATCGTTTGGTCAACGGCTCGCACCTCTATCGTTTTGCGCTCGACTATTCGGAACGGCATCGCACACGCCTAACCAAATTTGCCGATTGGCAATCGCTTGTGGCCTATCTGCAACAACAAAATCTGTACGACCAAGTGGCGGACTATGCGACCAAAAAAGGTATTTCGGGTAGCGAATCCGATAAACAGGTGTCGCGAACGCTCATTTTGCGGCACGTTACATCGTACATCGTGCGCAACATACTTGGCGATGACGGCTTTTTCCCGTACATCAATTCGTACGACGACATGGTAAACCGCGCTGTGCAAGAACTCGAAAAACGACACTAAAAAAAATAAGGAAACAGACGTATGTTGTGGATCAAATTTTTATGGTTGGCAGTTGGATTTGTGGTGCTCATTTTGGGTGCCGATTGGTTGGTTAACGGTGCATCGGGGTTGGCAAAGCGACTCAATGTGCCCGATTTGGTTATTGGTCTGACCGTGGTGGCATTCGGCACATCGGCGCCCGAGTTGGTGGTCAATCTGATGGCGGCCATCGAAGGCTCGAGCGAAATTGCATTGACCAATATTTTAGGAAGCAATATCATCAACGTGCTGGTTATCTTGGGGTTATCGGCGGCTATCTATCCCATTGCCTCGCAACGCAGTGCGCGCCGGTTCGATATTCCGTTGAGCATATTGGCCGGCGTGGCGGTGTTGATTATGGGCACCGAGTGCTTCGGTTTGTGTGGCGATGCGGCCATAGCGCAAATATCGCGTCTCGATGGCGTGATTTTGCTGCTTGTTTTTGCCTTGTTTATGGGACATTCCGTTAAGTTGGCGCGGTGCGGCAACAATCAGGTTGACACCTTCAAACCGATGCCTGTATGGAAAGCGGTGCTGCTGATGGTGGTTGGCATTGGCGGTTTGGTGCTCGGAGGCGAACTCATCGTACGCAATGCCGTCGATATAGCGGCTGCGTGGGGCGTGTCGCAAGCGGTTATCGGCGTTACGGTAGTGGCGTTGGGGACATCGTTGCCCGAGTTGGCCACATCGGCGGTGGCGGCCATGAAAAAAAATACCGATTTGGCCATCGGCAATGTTATTGGTTCCAACATATTCAACGTATTTTTCGTGTTGGGCGTAAGTGCTGTCATTCGACCGTTGCCTGCGTATCCAAACCTGATTGTCGATGCGTCGGTGGCTGCCGGTTGTTGTGCATTGGTGTGGCTGTTCGTCGGTCAGGGCAAACAGCATCGGGTGCAGCGTTGGCAGGGCGGCGTGTTGTTGCTGTGCTATGGTGCCTATCTGACGTGGCTGTTGCTGACTCTTTGAAATGAATAACTATCCGATAAACAGCGAGTTAAGGCGCTATGTCGAAGCGTCTGTCTTGCCGTTGTACGATGCGTTCGACAGGGGACACAATCGCGAACATGTGTGTCGCGTGATAGCCGAAAGTCTTGAGTTGGCTCAAAATTACAATGTCGATGTAAACCGCGTGTACACCATTGCGGCCTATCACGATGCCGGCATGGCGCGCGGGCGTGATTTGCACCATATCTATTCGGCCGAACTTCTTGCGCACGACACCAATCTGTTGCGTTGGTTCTCGCCCGACGATTTGCAGCAGATGGCCGAAGCCATCGAGGACCATCGCGCCTCGGGTAAGCATCCGCCGCGCAGCATTTATGGCGCCATCGTGGCCGAAGCCGACCGCGACCTTTGTCCCGACATTGTGTTGCGGCGCACCATGCAGTTTGGTATGAACCGTTATCCTGACCGCCCGTTTGAATTTCATTTGCAACGTACCATCGAGCATTTGCACGAAAAATATGCTGCCGGCGGCTACCTGAAATTGTGGTTGCACAGTCCGAAAAACGAACGCGGCTTGGACGAGTTGCGTGCCATCATTGCCAATCCTGCCGAGTTGGAACGCCGCTGCCGTGCCATTTACGAGAACATAAAACCAAGACAATAGGGAAACTAAAACTGATTTTTCGGCTCGCAGCCTATGCCAATTTTTCGCGCGGGCTTAAGTCCCCTTTAGAAAACAGATTAGTGAGTAAAAACAAACAAGGAGCAAGGAAAAAATTCCTCGCTCCTCGTTACTAATTGTTCCCAATGTAGGGACGCGGCGCGCCACGTCCCTATTGTCTATGTTCTTACATCTATATTCTCGGCTCTATTCGCATACAGGGCGAACGGGAAGACCAAGACCACGATTGCTGTCTTCTATTTCCGTGCTTGACGATGTGAACTTCATGGTATATGCGTAGTACGGCAGGATCGTCTCGAGCGAACTCGACCAATAGTAGCCATCTTTGCCACCGTATTCCAAATAGCCGCTGTTGTAGCGGCCGGCTGCAGGGAGAAAGATGGCGTTGCCATTGGTCAGGCTGGTTACTACGTAGCCACGAACACCTATACCCTTATAATCTTCCGTCCATTTCCATGCACACTTGTCGTGCAGTTCCGTCCACTCCTTTTCGGTAGGCATGCGCCATGCGCCTCCCCAGTTGGCACGGGCAGCATCGTCCTCAAGTTCGAGCCTCGTTTTGTTATCCACAGTGCCATATTTGCTACTAGTGTTGTACTTGGTAAAATTATCCCAACTACCGTTGCACCATTTGTAGTTTTCACCCTTGTAACTACTCTTTGTTGTAGTTTCGCCCCAAGCGAAATAGTCGCCGTAGCCTTCGGGGAGCACAGCACCTACGTTTTGGGTTGCCCATTTTACACTCAGGCCGAGATCGATCCACTCGTAACCATTCTCGGTGTTGGCGGCTGTGCCGTTATCGCCGTTTTGGTCGTTGTTGCCGTTTTGCCCGTTGTCGGGGCCGTTTTGCGGTTCGCAGGCAGCCAAGGCCGCTGCCACGCAGCACAAGGCTGCAAAAATTTTCAAATGTTTCATAATAAAGAAATTAAAATAATTAAAAAATAAGTTTCTTGAAACACACATTTGTTGTGTGCTCTATAATACTAATGTCATTAGTCGCCAAAAAGTAACCCGAAATATGCATTTTTTTATACATACTCAGGATCATTCGATAAATTATTGACTTTTAGCCATTCCATTTCCTCTTCGTTCAAATACCAATCATCCAAGATCGGGTTTAATACCGTATTTAATGAAGCAATTGTGACTGATTGTATACGACTATTTATGTAAATCCAAGGTATAGTGTATAATTTTTCTACAATTGTTTTAGCATCAATTGGTTGATTACTTGTTTGTAGCATCACAGTACACTCTTTAACAAAATCATTGATATTGTTTTCCCATATAACTTGGTCAGTTGGTCGAGCGTTGTGAGTTGTCAGCCATTCTTTCAAAACATTCTGGAAATCATTTAAAACTTCTTGTTTTTTCTTCGGTTCTTTCATTTTAATTAATAATTTTTCTGCCTACTCTGTTTTTATCGGATTTTCGGCATGGTTCCGCAGCACCGGAAAAATGGTTGGCGTGTGCGCATAAAAAGAGCGTGGTGCTTTGCTTTTTATTTGATTCTCTGAGGTCTTCGACTACCTTTAATGTTCAAATTGCACAAAAGCCCACGCGGTAAGCGTGAGCGTCATTTAGGCTTTCACTTGAACATTAAATGATTTCTAAAAGTGTCGAAGTTTCAGAAAATCAAGTTTTTGCTTATAACGCTATTTTCTATATGTCAGTTTTCAAGATACGCACACTTTTTGCAAGTGTTATTTATTCATAGGCAAAACTGTTTTTGTCGGTTGTTTTTCGATTATCGCTGCAAAGATAGTAAAAATAGTGCAAAGTGCAAAATAGTGTAAAAGTTTAACGCTTAAGAGTTTAAGGTAGGGGTAAAACTACAATTTCTACTACCCCTAAATCCCCTAAAGGGGACTTTAACTCCCATAAAAACACCGACAACAGCCCCCTTTAGGGGGTTGGGGGTCAAACATAATTTAGCGCGTAAAAACAAACGAGGAGCAAGGAAAAAATTCCTCGCTCCTCGTTTCTGATTGATACAAACGTAGGGACGTGGCGCGCCGCGTCCCTACAATCTTGGTTCCGAGTTCTTCTTTGTTATTTCTGCAAGTATTTCTCTTTCAGTTCGTTGGCTTTGCGAATGCACTCAGGGTCGTTCGGGTTGCCGATAGACGGGTCGAGTTTCGGAATCATCAGTATGGTGCCCGGTTCGATGTCGCTCGGGTCTTGTATTTGGAACATGTTGGCCTCGTAGATATAGACCCAGAAGGCTTGTTCGCCGCCGTACCATTTGCGCGACAATTGTGCCAGATACATACCGCGTTTCATGGTTACTTCGCCGATAAATTCGGTGTATTTCAGGAAAATCGGCACCATCTGTCCATCGATTTCGACGAGCGGTATTTCGCGTGTGGTTTTGTTCACTATGCCGTTGTCGGTTTTGCCGGCTTCGTGGGCTTCTTCGGCGTGTTGTTGCTGCGTTTCGGCATCGACATAGCCTACCGGAATGATTTCCACACGACGGTCTTTCGATTTTTGGTGTGCAAAGTCGTTGTAACGGAATGGTTTTGTCGAGCCGAACGATTGCACTTTCATCTGCGAGTCGTACACGCCTTTTTGTCGCAACATATTGGCTACGGCGCGCGCGCGTTTCATCGATAGTTGCTGGTTGTATTCGTCGCTGCCGGTTTTGCAGGCGTGTCCGTTCACTTCGATGCCCATGTCGCGGTGTTGTACAAGCACGGCTGCCACTTTGTCGAGGATGTCGGCGGGTTGCAGTTTCGGGTCGTATTTGTCGAAGTCGAAGTAGATGACCGATTTGCGCAACTCCTCTTCGAGCGTGGCTGTGGCGCGGGCTATGGTGTCGTGTTGCGCGGTGGGTGCCGGGGCGAGCGCGGGTGGCACTTGCAGCGTGTCGCGCATGACGATGGTGTCGTTCACCACGATGGTGTCCTGAATGCGTATGGTGTCGTACACATAGATGATTTTTGGCTCATCGTTTTTCTTTTTCTTCTCTTTTTTGGCTTTGGGTGCTTTGTCCGATGTGCGTCCGGCAAAGACGTTGATGCCGAATTTGATGCCGGCCGACAGTGCGTTGATGCCGCCGTTGATGCCTTTGCCCTGTGCCTGTTTGGTGGCCAGCACACCCTGATAGTCGTTCATAAACGGATGCAACTCGTTTTTGAAACCGATGTCCTGCTTGGTGTCGTCCTGATAGGGATCGATGTTGCTGAAACCGTAGTTGGCATAGATGCCGAGAAACAAATCGACGCGTTGGCTCACCTGAAACAGGGCTCCGAGTTCGAAGAAAGCGGCGATGTTGTATCGGAATTGACGATTGTCTTTGGTGGGAAGGCCTTTCACGGCGGCAGTCTGCCCCTGATTGTCTTCGAAACCAAATTCATACAGGTCTTCATACATGCCCAACACATCTTTTGTGGTGTAGTTGTATTCGCCGATGTGGCGCATCGATCCACCTATCACTTTGTAGTCGGAATAGACGGGCAGGCCGAATTTGGCGCCCACTTGTGCGTAGAGTCCGGTGCGGTAGCCCCAATTTTGTTGGAAATGCAGTGCCAATGGAATCTCGACCATGTAGATGACTTGGCGTTCTTTCCAATTCTGCATACGCACACGGTGGTCGTATTGTTCGCCGTCGGAGTCGGTGATGCCGTTCCACGCATCGATGGTTTTGCCAAATTCGCCGGTCAGGTTGGCCACCGACCCGTAGTGGCTGATGTGTGCGCCGGTGCCGATACCGACTGTCGGAACGAAAAAGTAGGTGTAGCCGATGTTGGCCGTGAGCGACGGCAGCACGGATTGTGTTCCGGCATCGACGGCATAGAGCAGGTCGCTGATGCCGGCTCCGATGCCGAATTGGAAGTACGATCCTTTACGCAAGGGGTGAATTTCGGGTCGCCGGCGTATGGTGGCGGTGTCCGTGTCGAGTGTGTCGATGGCATAGGCAAGTGTGTCGGCCGCTATGTCCTGCTCGATGGCTTCGGCGTATGGGTCGATGTAGATGCTGTCGGCATCGGTTACAATGATGCTGTCGTTGTCGCCGAAAAAGAGGTCGGCCTCTTGCGCCCATGCGCCTGTGCTGCATAGTGCGATTGTCAGTATCGAAACTACTTTTTTCATATCGTGTTAGGCTTGTTTTTTGGTGTTTATTTTATTTGACAATGAATTTGGTACTGCTTTCTTTGCCGTCGTTATCGACGAATCGCACGAGATATACACCTTGTGTCAGTTGTGTGTCGATGGTCATTTGTGTCGCTACGTTGTCGGTGTCGTACACTTGTACGCCTTGTGCGTTGTGTATTTGCAAGGTGCCGCCGTCGGTTGCCGTGAAGGGCAGTTCTATGGTTATCGTTTCGTGCTGTCGTGCCGGCACGGGATATACCTTGATGCCGCTGCTTGGCAGTGCTGCTTTGGGTGTCGGCACAAAGTCGCACGAGCGGTAGCGGGTGCCGTCTTCGCCGGTGAGCATCACGTAGTAGGTGCCGTTCAGTCCGTTTTCTTCGTAGATGTGTTGCAGGGTGGCATCTTCTACTTTCTGTCCGTTGCGATACCATTGGTATGCGCTGAATTTCAGCGGTTTACCGGGTAGTTCGCCGCTGTTGTTCACCACGATGACTTCGTTCCATTTTTGGTGCAGATAGCCGTCGAGCGAGATGGATATTTGCAGATTGATGATTTCGCTCTCGCACGATTCGGTGCCGCCCAAAAATTGTAGTTGTGCGTTGTAAATGCGTGGTTGTGGTGTCCCGACGGCTGTTATCGGAATGATGTTGTCGGCCGGAATGTCGGTGTATGTGTCAACGCTTGCAAACGCCTTGTCGTCTATTTTCAGACGGTATTTGGTGGGGTTGCCCGATAGCGGCTCTATTTTGACAAAGAGATTGTCGCTTTCGGTTTCGCATATTTCGAGTAGCGAATCGACAATGACAACTTCGGGTGTCGGTGTGGCTTGGGCTGTCAGGTTCACGGTGAGTGTGCAGCCCCATGCGGTCTCGTCGTCGTCGATGGTGCGCACATCGCCCGGCTTGTCGAAAGTAATCTGTTTCGTGCCTTTGCCGGCGGCGTTGTAGGTGTATTCATAGGTGTAGGGAAAATCGAGTTCGCACACGCTGAAGGTTACATCTTCGGATTCGTTTTGCGCGATGATGTAGGTGGCGGTGTTCTCTGATTTTACCCAATCGGTGTGGCACAAATTGTCTTTGGCATAGCGTTCGATGGTGATGCTAATCGGATAGGCGGCCGCCGGCAGCTCGGCGTTTTTGTCGAACAGGTAATCGAGCGTGGCTGTGGCGTTTTCTTCCGTTTTTGTCAGCAGGGTATTGCCGTTTTGGTCGCCGAATGTCAGTTGCCAGCGGTAGGCGATGTGTGTGTCGCCGCCGGAGGCTGCTCTGTCGTTATCGACCGACAAGGTGGTTTGGTCGGCATCGATGCACACTTTTTCGTTGTCGATGGCTTTGATGGCTCCGGCATCGAATATGCCGAGCAGGGTTATGGTGTCGCAGCCTGCCGATGTTTGCCACTTGCCGGCGCAACCATCTTCGCCATCGCGCGCTTGGCGCATGATGGTGTACGACCCGGGTTTCAGTGTCGAAATGTCGGGCGTGTAGGTGGTGTTCGTTGCCGATTCGCTGCCTTCGATGACCGAATAGATACCGTTGAGCGGGGCTATTGTCCATCGATAAGTGATGTCGTTGGCCTGTCCGCCGGAGGCTTCTTTTTCGTTATCGATGGTTTGTGCCGTGGGCGTTACTCCTTGCTCGAGACAGATGGTGTCTTTGCCGTTTTTGATTTTGCCGGCATCGAATGGTTCGAGCAGCACCAATGTCCATTTGCCGTTCGATTGCAGATAGTTTTTCTCGCAGGCGTTGTCTTTCGCCCAGCGTGTGTAGATGTAGGTGCCGGGTTCGGTTACTTGCGGTTTGTAGTTCATCTCGGTGGTGTCGATAGCCTCTTCGGTTATGGTGCCATCTTCGTCTTCGCGCGTCCATTTGTAAACGTATGTGTCGCTGTTGCCGCCGGCGGGTTTCAGCCCTTCGATGGCTTTGATGTCGGCTACCGAGCAGGCATAGTCGGTGCAGGTGTTTATCTCGGTCGGTTTGAAGTCGCCGGCAAGCACCAGATTGACTTCCGCTTTTTTGTGTTCGTCACCCAAGTTGGCTGCAATAAATACGGAGGTGCCGTAGCAGTCTTCATATAATAGGGTGGCGTTGTTGCCCTGAATATCAATCCATTCGGTTCTGAATGCTTTCCACACGACGCCGTTTTCGGTGCTGACCTTAAAGTCGTGCTGAACGCTATGTGCGTTTTCTACTCTGTCGGATGTGTCGTGCAGGAAGAATGGCGCTACTGACACGCGTGCCGCATTGGTGTTGGCCAGCATTGCCAACTGCGGGTAGAGGTTGCTGGTGTGCACCCAGTTGGTGTTGTCGTCGGCAAAGATGGCGAACATTTCGGTAGTTTTTTTGCCGACTACGCTTGTGTCGGTGTTTTTGCCATCGCCGGTGGCACCGGTGGCCATTTGGTTGTCCCAATAGGCGTTGGTGAGTGTTCCGTCGTTTTGCCCGACGAGCGCGCCTTTGGGCTTGTTGCCTCCCCACACATCCGCTGTGCAATAGACGCTGTCGATGACGCCTGTTGTCGCATTGAATCCGGCGATGCCGCCACTGTTGGCACCCGTTTCGGTTACCAATCCCACGTTGTAGGCGTGGTGAATGGTGCCGGCGTTGTAACCGACGATGCCTCCGCTGTATTTGCCGGCTTTGCGTATCTCGCTCATGTTGTAGCAGTGGTGGATAGTGCCGAAGTTCACACCGGCCACGTTGCCTACGCTGTCTTTGCCTTCGATGTTACCATTGACGATGGCAAAGTTCTTGAGTTCGGCGGTGGTGCCTACTACACCAAAGAGTCCGACGTTGTTTTTGGCAGCACTTTGAATGAATATGTTGCGTATTTCGTGTCCTTGCCCGTCGAATGTGCCTTCGAATGGCGTGCTGCCCGACCCGATAGGTTCCCATTGGGTGCCTGTCCAACTGTCATTGTTGCTGTCGCGCACGCCGCCGCAGTCCAAATCTTCCAGCAACACGACGGTGGTTTGTGTCCAATCCACATCGTCGCGGGTGTATGGTGCTCGAGCCATCGAACGCGGGGCTATCGGGTTGACAGGTGCGGCCGGTTGCAGTTGTGTGGCCACCCATGCCAACTCTTGCGGTGTGTAGATGTAGATGGAGTCGCGGTTGACGGTCATAAACGGTTTGCGTGTGCTGCCGTCCCAAGCGGGAATGGCGGCAAATTGCGCCGTCAGCACATCGTCTTGTGTGGGTGTGAAAGCAAACCGCAATTGCCCGTTTTCGATATAAACCGACTCGAGCAGATTGCCCAAAACCTGACTTTCGAAACTTGCCAAATAGTAACCGTCGTTCGGGTTGATGTTGTATATATTTGGTTGTGAGGTACTTGCTGTGGTGTTGCCTTCTATGCGTCCGTTCTTGTTTTCGAAATTTAGGCTGATGCTGACAAAATCCACTTGTTCGACACGGAGTGTGTAACTGCCTTCGGACTGCATGTAGTCGGGCGTGCAATAATCGGCATTTTTAGCCCAACGCGTATAAACGTAGGTGCCTATTGCCTTGCCGGCCGGAATGGTATAAGCGGCTTGTGTGGCGCCAGCTATCTCTTGGTCGTTTTCTTTCCACAAATAACTTGTGTTGCCGCCGCCGTTGGCACTCGTGCTGCTGCCGATGATTCGGGCTTCGTAAGTGGTATTGACGGTGGCAGTTTCGGTTACGATGCTGCCTGCTGTGAAGGCTTCGCGTATGGTGATGGTGTATTCGCCGGCGGCTTGCAGCGGTGTGCCGTCGCAGTTGCCGGTTGCCCAGCGTGTGTAGGTGTATGTGCCGGTCGGTAGTCCGGCGGCGATGACGAATTCGCTGCGTACCGAGTCGGCTACTATTTGACCGTTACATCTCCACTGATAGGTGCTGTTTGTGCCACCCGATAGCGGTGCCCGGCTGCCGATGACGATGTCGTCATAGTCGGCGCACACGCGGTTGTTTTCGGGCGACGGGGTGATGGCGCCGGCGTCGAGCGGCAAACCTTCTACCGAGCCTGTTACTGTGCCGAAGAGGCCGCGATACGGTGCGTTATTGTCGATCGGGTAATTGCTTATTGTCAGACATTGTGTGTCGAATTTGCCGGCAAATGGTGTCGTTGCGGTGCCAATGGGCGTCCACTGTTTGTTGTTCAGGTCGATGGCGTTTTGCAGAATCAGCGTTTTACCGGCGAACGTGTTATTTTGGTTGTTCACTTGGT
Source organism: Bacteroidales bacterium (assembly GCA_004557405.1). Lineage (GTDB taxonomy): Bacteria > Bacteroidota > Bacteroidia > Bacteroidales > Paludibacteraceae > W0P28-013. Next base: position 165,065 of record SFDZ01000003.1, on the reverse strand, counting down.
CGGCCACCCAAGCCAATTCGGCCGGTGTGTAGATGAATAGCGTGTCGCTGTTGCCGATTGGTTCGTCGGTCGAGGTGCCGTCCCAAGCGGCTGCTTGTGCAAATGTGGCGATGAGTTCCGTATCTTTGGTCGGCGTGAAAGCATAGCGCAAGTCGCCGTTCACGATGGTTACATCTTGGCGGGCATATTCGTTCAGCCCACATTCGAGTGTTTGCAGATACCATCCGTCGGCCGGCGTAATCACATACGCTTTTTCGTTCTGTCCGTTGGCCAACAGGGTTTTTGTGGTGTCAACCATGGTGCCGTCGCCAACGGTTTTGATGGTAATGTCCACGGCATCTACCGCTTTGATGACAATGGTGTCCGATAACGTTTCCGGCGTAGCGTCGCAGCCGAAATATTTGCTCGTCAGGCTTTTGAAGTAAAACAGCGTGTCTTCTTCGATATTGATAGTAGTTGTGTACGAAGCACCCTGCGAACTGCCGCCGTCAAACATCGAGGTCGAGAATGTGGCGCCAAACATGGCGTTTTCAAAATCGTATTTTATCTCGCAACAGTGGCCTTTTATCACTTTTATCGGGTTGGCCGGCAGGTCTTTGCTGCGCACGGCACGCGGCGTCGGGTAGCAGGTGATTTGGTATCTCACGATGCTGTCGCAACCGTCTATTGTATTGAAAATCAGCACTGTATCGAGTACATAATTTTTGTTGATATCGAAATCGCTCATTTGGAATTTGGTTCTGTAGCGGTCGCCGAAGTCGTTGTCCAAATCGGTTTCACAGATGGTAACAGACACCGGTTGAGTCTCGTTCAGCGTGTACTCGTTGCAGCGGTTGTTGATGGCGATGTCGATGCTGCGCGCATAGTCGCCGCTTGCAATGGTTAGTGTGGCATTGTCCGTGCCGTCCTTGCAGAGATTGACGATAGCCTTGCCGTCGCCTTCAAACTGTACTTTGTGGTTGCTGCAACGCCATTTGTCGGGAGTTGCCACCGCAAAATCGTTGTTGATGGCGTTCACATTATCGCCGGCGGCAAACACGGCAGCCGCTACCGATACATGCACAAACGGGTCGTCGGCAATAGCGTCGGCGTTGGTGAAAAACGGATAACATGTTGTGCCGATGCCGTCGCTGAATAAGCCCCACCCGCTTTTGTTAATCAAATCGTTGGTGTTGCACCGCGTTACATTGCTGCAACGATTCAAAAGCACTCCCGACGAATTTCCAAATAACTTTAAATCGGGCAATAGTTGTTGGTCGGAGTGGCAGTTGGATAGGTTGTCGTTGTTTTCGCCTGTACATGTGCCGAGTATCGAGCCTGCACGTTCTCCGGTCGCTTGACCGGTCACTTGACCGATGTTGTAGCAATTTTTGATGGTGATTTCGCTTGCTTCGCCCAAAAGGCCGCCTACATAGAAGCGGTTATCAGAAGCCGAAATGGCACCGGTGTTGTAGCACGAGTTGAGTTCTGTTTTTGTGGCCAATCCGACAAGTCCGCCCACAACGTAGTTGTTGTAACTATTTGGTGCGTGGTCGCTGCTGCATTGTCCGGTGTTGAACGTCCGGGTGATGAGGCACTCGTCGGCGCGCCCGGCAATGCCGCCCACAATGGCTTTGCCTTCGACCTTGGCTGCGTTGGCGCAATTGGTGATGGTGGCGTTTTTTGCCAATCCGACCAAACCGCCTACGATGGAGTCGCCTTTAATTTGTCCGCTCAAAATGCGAAAGTTGGCGATGGTGGCGTTGTCGCTTATCTGTGTGAAAAATCCGACTGTGTCGCTTGTCGAAGTGATGTTGACGTTGCTCACGCCGTGGTTGCGGCCGTCCCAATGGCCTCTGAATTGATAGATTTCGGTGCCTATCGGTGTCCAATCGCCGGCAAGTGCAATGTCGTTTGTCATTGCAAAATAATCACCTGCGTATTCGTTATCGCCACGGTTTATCTGATCGCGTAATTCGATTATATCTTGTTCATCTTGAATGAGATACGGATTTTGTTCGGTGCCGCTGCCGTTCCACCCGAACGCTGCCGATGCACAACCCAAACATACTGCGATAAGTAAATTTTTGTTCATAATACACTGCAAGTTAGTTTAGCCTGCAAATATACTAAAAACTTTTTGAAGTGTTGCTATAAAAGGGTGTTTTTTGTCGTCGAAGTCGATTTTTTAACAAGTTATCAACAGAAAGGGCGTTGTTTTCAACCTGTTTTTAACTCGATTTCAACTTGTTTTGAACAAAAAAAACGGGGAATAATCCCCGTTTACGGCCACAAGGTGTGGTGTGTTTTGTTGTCAAAATTCGCTGGTAAAGTGGAAACGGATTTTGTCGAAGTCTTGTTGCGCCATTTGCAGCAGATAGCCGCTTTCGGCGAGAAAAACGTCGCGTCCGTCTTTGTCTTTGGCCATGTATTGGAATTTGCGTTTTTTGAAATTTTCGAGGGCGGCGGCATCGTCGCTTTCAATCCAGCAGGCTTTGTAGAGCGACATCGGTTCCCAGCGCACTTGTGCGCCGTACTCGTGCAGCAAACGGTATTCGATGACTTCGAATTGCAACTGTCCGACAGTGCCGATGATTTTGCGACCATTGTTTTGATGCGTAAACAGTTGCGCCACGCCTTCGCCCATCAGTTGGTCGAGCCCTTTTTGCAGTTGCTTCGATTTCATCGGGTCGGCGTTTTCGACGTACTTGAACATCTCAGGCGAAAAACTCGGCAACCCTTTGAAATGCAGCGTTTCGCCGGCGGTCAGCGTGTCGCCTATTTTGAAATTGCCGGTGTCGGGCAGTCCGACAATGTCGCCGGCGTAGGCTTCGTCCACGGTCTCTTTTTTCTGTGCCATGAAAGCCGTCGGGCTCGAGAATTTGAATTGCTTGTCGAGGCGAATGTGGCGGTAGGGTACGTTGCGTTCGAATTTGCCCGAACAGATTTTGACGAAGGCTATGCACGAACGGTGGTTGGGGTCCATATTCGCATGAATTTTGAATACGAATCCGGTGAAGGCCTCTTCGTGCGGCTCGACGCTGCGCTCTTGCGCGGCAACGGGCAGTGGCGCGGGAGCAATCTCGATGAAACAATCGAGCAACTCTTTGACACCGAACGTGTTGAGTGCGCTGCCAAAAAACACCGGAGCCACATCGGCCGACAGATAATTTTTGACGTCGAACGGATTGTAAACGCCTTCGATGAGTTCGAGGTCGTCGCGCAGTTTGCGGGCGTCGTCTTCGCCCACCATCTCGTCGAGTTGCGTGCTGTTCAAATCGACGGCCACCGTCTCGCTGATGCGTTGTTTGTTGGGCGTGTAGAGGTTCAGTTTTTCCTGATAAATGTTGTACACGCCTTTGAATTTTTGTCCCATGTTGATAGGCCAACTGAGCGGTCGCACGCCGATACCGAGTTCGGCTTCGAGTTCGTCGAGTAGGTCGAACGGGTCTTTGCCTTCGCGGTCCATTTTGTTCACAAAAATCATCACCGGCGTTTTGCGCATGGTGCAAACCTGCATCAGTTTGCGCGTTTGCGCCTCGACGCCTTTGGCTGCATCGACCACAATGATGACGCTATCGACGGCTGTGAGTGTGCGAAACGTGTCTTCGGCAAAATCTTGGTGACCGGGTGTGTCGAGAATGTTGATTTTGTGCCCTTCGTACTCGAAACCCATCACCGATGTGGCTACCGAAATGCCGCGCTGCTTCTCTATCTCCATCCAGTCGGATGTGGCGGTTTTTTTGATTTTGTTCGACTTGACGGCTCCGGCCACATGGATGGCACCACCGAAAAGCAACAATTTTTCGGTCAAAGTGGTTTTGCCGGCATCGGGGTGCGAAATGATAGCAAACGTGCGCCGACGGTTTATTTCCGATTCAAACATATTTTTGAAAAATGTGAGTGGTTTGATACAAAAAAAATGAGCGTGCAAAATTAGTAAAAAAAAGTGAGTAAATCAAATTTGGGGAATTGGTAATTTTTTACTAACTTTGCAAGTTGCATATTTTATCTGTTTACGAAAAAATCAATTATTAAAGGAATATCACAATGAAACAATTTAAGAGAACTCTTGTTACATCGGCGTTGCCATACGCCAACGGCCCGGTGCATATCGGCCATTTGGCGGGCGTGTATGTGCCTGCCGACATTTATGTGCGTTACTTGCGCTTGCGCGGCGAAGAGGTGTTGTTCGTCGGCGGTAGCGACGAACACGGCGTGCCGGTTACCATTCGTGCAAAAAAAGAGGGTGTCACGCCGCAAGATGTGGTGGACAGATACCACACGTTGATAAAAAAATCGTTCGAGGAGTTTGGCATCTCGTTCGACGTCTATTCGCGTACCACGTCGGCAACGCACCACAAAATGGCGTCCGACTTTTTCCGCACGCTTTACGACAAAGGCGAATTTATCGAAAAAACATCGGAACAATACTACGACGAGGAGGCGCAGCAGTTTCTGGCCGACCGCTACATCACGGGCGAGTGTCCGCACTGCCACGCCGAAGGCGCGTACGGCGACCAATGCGAAAAATGCGGCACCTCGCTCTCACCGCTCGATTTGATAAATCCGAAATCGGCCATCAGCGGCAGCAAACCCGTGTTGCGCGAAACGAAACATTGGTATCTGCCGCTCGACAAACACGAAGCGTGGTTGCGCGAGTGGATTCTCGACGGACATAAAGAGTGGCGCCCGAATGTGTATGGTCAGTGCAAAAGTTGGCTCGACCTCGGGCTGCAGCCGCGTGCCGTGAGCCGCGACCTCGATTGGGGAATTCCCGTGCCGGTGGAAGGCGCCGACGGCAAAGTGCTCTACGTTTGGTTCGATGCGCCCATCGGCTACATCAGCAATACGAAAGAGGTGTGCGAGGCGCAACCCGAAAAATTCGGCAGTTGGGAAACGTGGTGGAAAGACGACACCACACGCCTCATTCACTTCATCGGCAAGGACAACATCGTGTTCCACTGCATCGTGTTCCCATCGATGCTCAAGGCCGAAGGTAGTTACATTCTGCCCGACAATGTGCCGAGCAACGAGTTTTTGAACCTCGAAGGCGATAAAATCTCCACTTCGCGCAACTGGGCGGTGTGGCTCAACGAATATCTCGACGATTTTCCCGGCAAGCAAGATGTGCTGCGCTATGTGCTCACAGCCAATGCGCCCGAAACCAAAGACAACGACTTTACGTGGCGCGATTTTCAGGCACGCAACAACAGCGAATTGGTGGCCATCTACGGCAATTTTGTCAATCGTGCGCTGGTGCTGACACAAAAATATTTCGACGGACGTGTGCCGGCGCTCGGCGAACTCACCGACTACGACCGCGAAACCTTGCACGAATTTGCCGACGTGAAAGCACGCTTGGAGCAATTGCTCGACAATTTCAAATTCCGCGAGGCACAAAAAGAGGCGATGAATCTGGCACGCATCGGCAATAAATATCTGGCCGACACCGAGCCGTGGAAATTGGCCAAAACCGACATGGAACGCACCGCCACAATTTTGCACATCGGTTTGCAGATAGCGGCGAATTTGGCCATCGCTTTCGAACCATTCTTGCCGTTCTCGTCCGACAAACTGCGCCGTATGCTGAACCTTGCCGATTTCAGTTGGAATCAACTCGGCCGCATCGACCTGCTGAAAACGGGCGATTGCATCGGCGAGGTGCAACTGTTGTTCGAAAAGATAGAAGACGCCGCCATCGATGCACAACTGCAAAAATTGGCCGAGAGCAAGAAACAAAATCAATTGAACGCTTGGCAGCCGGCCGCCGTCAAAGCCGACACCACCATCGACGAATTCGACAAAACGGACATTCGCGTCGGCACTGTATTGGAGTGCGCGCGCGTGCCCAAAGCCGACAAACTGTTGCAGTTCAAGATAGACGACGGCATGGGTGGTCGCACCATCGTGTCGGGCATTGCGCAGAGTTATCCCGAACCCGAAAAATTGGTCGGTATGCAGGTTTGTTTCATTGCCAACTTTCCACCGCGCAAACTCAAAGGCGTCGAAAGTCAGGGCATGATACTCTCTGCAGTCGATGCCGACGGCAAATTGGTGCTCGTAACGCCGAGCCGAGCCGTGAAAAATGGCGCGAATGTAGGGTAAAAAAAGTGGAAATATATGGCAGAATTAAAATCGCCCCACAAAATATTTGCCTGATGTTGCGCCAAAGCATTCTGCAGAAGGCGTTCGGCAGGAAATTGTTGTAAAAGGCATTTGCAAGCACCGAAAAAAAATGGAACACAACGGAATATACAACAATAAATACCGCATACCTTCAACCCGGTTGCAAAATTGGGATTCCGGGTGGAATGCCATCTATTTCGTTACCATTTGTACAAAAGACCGAAATCATTATTTCGGCGAAATGAAAAATGGTGAAATGCAATTATTGCCCATTGGTGTCATTGCCGATGTTTTTGTGGCACGAATTGAAAAACCATTTCGATAATGTTAAATTGGATGCGTTTGTGGTTATGCCCAACCATATACATGGTATTATTGCAATAAATAACGATGGTGGAAACGGTTGTAACGGTAGAGACAACGCATGCGTTGTCTCTACGTCATGCGTTGTCCCAACATCATGCGACGTCCCCAAAACCATCGGGCAACGCCGGTTTCAACATCAGGGGTCGGGCACATTGTCATCCATTGTCGGGGCGTACAAATCGGCGGTTTCACGTCATGTGCACCGATTGGGATATGAATTTGCGTGGCAACCGCGTTTTTACGACCGTATCATTCGCAACAATGATGCATTAACGAGGGTACAAACCTATATTGTAAATAATCCGTTGAATTGGAAAGAAGATAAATTTTATAATCAATAACCATAACCGAAAGGTTCTAAATTGTTTCTCAAAAATTATTACTACCTATGGACAAAAAACTAACTAAATCGAACAACAAAATGATTGCCGGCGTGTGTGCCGGTTTTGCTGAATATTTCGGCTGGGAGGTAACCATCGTGCGCATTTTGTATGCGTTTCTGACCATTTTCTCGGCAGGATTTCCGGGATTGCTGCTGTACATTGTGATGAGCATCGTGATGCCGCCGGCCGAATGCTGTTGATGCGAATGCCCAATTTATTTTATTGATAATAACCCTATTCGTATAACCTTAAATAGTTGATAATCATGAAAAAAATGCTTATTTGCGGCCTTTCGCTCTGCTTGGCGATGACGGCCGTCGCAAAAAATGTTCAGTTGGCCGACCGTGTCGAGCCGATGGCGTGGTGGGCAGGTATGGCGCACACCGAACTGCAACTGATGTTGCATGGTACGGATGTGGCGGCCTGCAATGTGGCTTTTGCCGATGATGCATTGCCTATTGTGCGCATCGAAAAAACGGACAATCCCAACTATTTGTTCGTGTATGTCGATACAAAAAACGCCCAACCCGGCATGTATCAACTTATTATAACAAACGGTAAAAAACGTCAAAAAATCGATTACCTGTTGCGCAAACGTGCCGACGGATCGGCCGAACGCAGCAGTTTTGGTCCGCAGGACGCTGTCTATCTGCTCATGCCCGACCGTTTCGCCAACGGCGACCCGTCGAACGACAATGTGGCGGGATATCGTCAAGGTGTGGTGCGTGGCGATTGGCATCAACGGCAAGGTGGTGATATTCAAGGAATTATCGACCATCTGGGGCACATTGCCGACCTCGGCGCGACGGCGTTGTGGACGACGCCGCTGTTCGACGACAACGATACGCGTTATTCGTACCATCATTACGCCTGCACCGATTATTACAAAATCGACCCGCGTTTCGGCGTGAACGACGACTACAAACGTTTGGCCGATTCGTGTCATGTGCATGGTCTGAAACTGATAATGGATGTTGTGCCAAATCATTGTGGCATAGAGCATTGGTGGATGAAAGACCTGCCGGCGCACGATTGGTTCCATCAGTGGCCGGAGTTTACGCGCACCAATCACAATGTTTCCATCTGGACGAATCCCGATTTGAGCGAATACGACATCACGCTGCTCGAAAAAGGGTGGTTCGACAACAATATGCCCGATTACAATTTGGCTAACCCGCTGGTTTTCGACTATTTGCGACAGGCTTACACCTATTGGATCGAGTTTGCCGGCATCGATGGCTTGCGCATCGACACCTATCCGTACAACGACATTTGGGACGCCGCACGGCTGATGCGTGCGTTCAACGCCGAATATCCGAATCTGACCATCGTGGGCGAATGTTGGGTGAAAAGTCCGTCGCAAAACGCCTTTTTCCAAATGGGTGCGAAAAATAAAAACGGTTTCGACAGCGGCTTGCAGAGCGTGATGGATTTCACTTTGCGCGACATTTTCGATTGGTCGTTCAAGGAGGACGAAGGCTGGGACAAAGGCACGTTGCGCTACTACAACCACTTTGCGCAGGATTTTGTCTATCCCGATGTCAATTTTGTGATGAACATGCTCGACAATCACGACATGGATCGTTACGCCGAACTGATGCACCGCGATGCGCGCTTGGTGAAAATGGGTTTTGCCGTCATTTCGACCATTCGCGGTTATCCGCAGTTTTTCTATGGCGACGAGGTGATGATGCACAGCGAACTCGGCAGTTACGAAGGATCGCGACACACTTTCCCCGGCGGCTGGAGCGACGATGAGCACAACGCTTTCGACCCGGCACAACGCACCGCCGAAGAGAATGACATCTACAACTATTTGCGCAATTTGTTGCATTTCCGCAAGGGCTGCACCGCGCTGCACACGGGCAAAATGCGTCAGTTCCTGCCCAACGATGGTGTCTATGTCTATTTTCGCTACAATGCCGACGACACCGTGATGGTGGTGATGAACAATCGCGACGAAGAACGCACGGTCGATTTGCAGCGCTACAACGAGTTCGACATCGTTGGCAAACAAGCTGTCGAAGTGCCTACGCAAACGACTATCGATTTGGGCGAAACACTCCGCGTGCCGGCCAAAACGGTGCTGGTGCTGCACATCCAAAAATGAATTTCTAATCTGTAAAAAACTAATAAATCATGAAAAAAGTTCTGTTCTTTTCGCTTGCTGCGCTGACGCTCTTTTCGTGTAGTCGCGCACTCCGTCTGCCTGCCGATTCGGGCGTTTGTGTCGGACTGAATACGCTGCTGACACTCAACGAGGGCGACAACCTTGTGCACACTTCCGATTTTGTGATGGATGTCGCGCGCATCGACTCGGTAACCTGCAGCGATGCCGCTGTAACGTGCGTTTTGTCGGACGACAAATCGACAGTCAACCTCTTGGCCGACAAACCGATGTACACCTTTGCCAATGTATGTTTGTGGGTCGATGGCGTGCCCTATTCGGTGCCGGCACGCAAAAGCGACAAAATCGACTATCGTTTCACTTGGAATCCGCAAGGCGCGCATCCGCAACGCGTGCAAATAGCTGGTCAGATGAATAATTGGGTGCCGTCCATGACGCCCGATATGCAACTCAATGCCGATGGTTTGTACGAAGTTACGTTGCATCTGAGCCCCGGAACCTATCTCTATCAAATCAATGTCGATGGCGACCAAAACCACGATGCCAACAATCCGGCCAAAGTCGATAACGGTTTCGGCAAGTTCAATTCCATCATGCAGGTCGATGGCAACGAGGCGAAATTCCCGGTGCTGGCCACCGACACTTTCTCGGCACATGCTGTACGCATCGCTTATAAAAACAAGGTGGAACGCGTGTATGCCTATTGGCAAAACTATCTCTTACCCGACGGCTTTGTCGAACTGTCGGAGAACGGCATCGCGGTGCAGATTCCGTGCGAGGCTTCGCGCTTGGAACGCTCCTACCTGCGCGTGTGGGCAGCCAACGAGTTTGGCGTGAGCAACGACATTTTGGTGCCGCTCGACTATGGCGCCGTGCTGACCGACACCGACCTGCTGACGCGACACGACAAACACGCACTCATCATCTACTTTATGTTGGTCGATCGATTCAAAAACGGCGATACCGCCAACGACCACCCGATGAATCGTCCCGATGTGAACCCGAAAGCCGACTATCAGGGCGGCGACCTGGCCGGCGTGAAACAAAAAATCGACGATGGATATTTCAATCATCTGGGCGTCAATGCTTTGTGGGTGTCGCCACTCAATCAGAATCCGCTCGAACCCTATGGCTACAATGCCGTCGGCAATACCAAATTTGCCGGTTATCACGGCTATTGGCCGGTGTCGTCGTCGCAAGTCGATTTCCGCTTTGGCACTAACGACGAACTGAAAGCGCTTGTGGCCGATGCACACGAACACGACATCAACATCTTGCTCGACTATGTGGCCAATCATGTGCATCAAGACCATCCGCTATACAAAAATCATCCGGAGTTTGCCACGGCGCTCTATCTGCCCGATGGACGCAAAAACATCGCTTTGTGGGACGAACAACGCCTCACCACATGGTTCGACGACTTTATGCCGTCGCTCGATTATGGCAATCCGGCTGTGGTCGATATGATGGTCGATTCGGCAGTCTATTGGATGGACGAATTTGGCATCGACGGTTTCCGCCACGATGCGTGCAAACATGTCAACGAAGAGTATTGGCGCGAACTGACACACCGCCTGAAACAACACAATCCGCAAGGCACGTTCTATCAAATAGGCGAATCGTATGGCAGCCCCGAACTGATGGCAAGTTATGTGAACAGCGGCATGCTCGATGGTCAATTCGACTTCAATGTGTTCGACGAAGCCACTTCGGCATTCAACGGCTACAGCGGCGGCACACTCACCCGCTTGGACAACATTTTGCGCAGCAGCCTGAAAGTGTATGGCGCGCACAACCTGATGGGCTACATCAGCGGCAATCACGACAAACCGCGTTTCATGGCCATGGCGTCGGGCGACCTCAAAGTGGGCGAAGATGCCAAAGCCTCGGCGTGGACACGCGAACTCGGCATCACCGACAGCGTGGCATACGACAAACTCGCTCTGTTCCATGCATTTAACTCCACCATTCCCGGTGTGCCCGTCATCTACTATGGCGACGAAATCGGTATGACCGGCGCCAACGACCCCGACTGCCGCCGCATGATGCGGTTCGACGATTGGAACAACCGCGAAGAAAAACTCTTTACCACGGTGAGTCGGCTCAACAAATTGCGTCTGAACGTGCCTGCGCTACTGTTTGGCGATTTTCGTACCATCGCCGTTACCGACACGACATGGATTTACGCACGCAAATATTTTGGTCAAACAGCCGTTGTGATGCTCAACAACTCGCCGAGCGAACAACTATTTGCAATCTCCACCGACGAATTTGGCGGCAAAGAGATGAACGCCGCTTTTGCGCACGGCTACGAAATAGCAGGCGGAAAACTCCGCATCGTATTGCCGCCGTACGGCTTCGAAGTGCTTTGGTGTGCCGAATAAATAGTTGTTCGGTTACCGGTTGCAGGGATGCGCATGGCGCGTCCCTGCTTTTTTTTGTCAGATGACAACAATAAAAAAAATCGCTAAAACATGCTTGTAGAGCAGGTTTTTTGTGGAAATATGCTGCAAAACATAATGATTTTTGCAAAATGATGGACAACTATACCCGATTTCTCATATTTATTTTGTAATTTTGCGTCCGCAAATTGTAACCGTTTACCAATGAAACATCTGACACCCGATTATATTTTCGAAACAAGTTGGGAAGTGTGCAACAAAGTCGGCGGCATCTACACCGTACTTTCGACGCGCGCACGCACATTGCAAACCAAAATTGGCGACCATCTTTTCTTCATCGGTCCCGACATCTGGCAGGAACACGAATCACCCGATTTTATCGACACCGACGACTGCAGCGATTGGGTCGACTATGCGCAACAACACGACGGCTTGTCGGTGCGCGTAGGGCGCTGGAACGTGTGCGGACGTCCGTTGGTCATTTTGGTCGATTTCAAACCATTCCTGATCGAAAAAAACAAAATCTACGGCGACTATTGGCAATGGTTCGGCGTCGATTCCATTCAAGCCTACGGCGACTACGACGACTCGTCGATGTTTGGCTACGCCGCAGGCAAGGTGGTCGAAAGTTTTGTGCGTTTCCACAAAATTGGCAGCAAAAAAATCGTTGCCCACTTCAACGAATGGATGACGGCGTTTGGCGGCTTGTATATCAAACACTTCATGCCGAACGTGGCCACGGTGTTTACAACGCACGCCACCTCGATAGGCCGCTCCATCGCAGGCAACCACAAGCCGTTGTACGACTATCTGACCGAATACGACGGCGACGGCATGGCTCGCGATTTGAATATGGTGGCCAAACACTCGGTCGAAAAAACGGCCGCCCATTGGGCTGATTGCTTCACTACGGTGAGCGACATCACCGGCCGCGAATGTGCGCAACTGCTCGACAAACCGGCCGACATTATCACACCAAACGGTTTCGAAGACGACTTCGTGCCGAAGGGCGTGATGTTCGATGCTGCCCGCAAGAACGCCCGCGAAAAACTGCGCACCGTGGCCGAAGCACTGCTCGGTTACAAACTGAACGACAATGTGATGTTCGTTTCGACATCGGGACGTTACGAATACAAAAACAAAGGCATCGACGTGTTTGTCGAATCGCTGAAACTGCTGTCGCAACGGCCGCTCTCGCGCGAAGTGGTGGCTTTTGTGCTGGTGCCGGCGTGGTCGAACGGCGCACGTGCCGACTTGCGCGACAAACTGAAACGGCGCACGCAACAGCCGCTCGACAATCCGTTTGTAACGCACAATCTCGTCGAGCCGTGGAACGACCGCATTCTCAACGCCATCCATTGGTTCCACCTCACCAATCGCAAGGAAGAACCCGTCAAAGTGATATTTGTGCCGACCTATTTGAACGGCACCGATGGCATTTTCAACACCGCTTATTATAGTCTGTTGGTCGGTTTCGACCTGACGGCCTATCCGTCGTACTACGAGCCGTGGGGTTACACGCCGCTCGAGAGTGTGGCGTTCGGCATTCCGACCATCACCACCGATTTGTCGGGCTTCGGACAATGGGCATCGCCCATGTCGGTCGATATTGCCGATGGCGTTGGTGTGGTGCATCGCTCCGACTACAATTATCACGAAGTGGTAGCCGCCGTTGCCGGCATGATGGCCGAGTATGCCAATCTGTCGGCCGTGGCGCAGAACAAAATACGCGCCAAAGCGTTGGCCTTGTCGCAAAAAGCGCTGTGGAAATCGTTCATCGAATATTATTACCAAGCCTACGAAATAGCACTGAAAAAAGTAGAAAAATAATTAACAACTCAAACCCCTAATAAAAAAAATTATGGAAGTGAAAGTGAATCATGTAAACGATCCAAGTTGGATTGAAGTTACAGTGAAAACCAGACTCCCCAAAAATTTGGAACGTCTGCACGAAATGTCGCTCAACTTGTGGTGGGTGTGGTCGGTAAGCGCCAAGTCGCTCTATCGCAGCATCGACGCCAAACTGTGGAGCCAAGTTCGCCACAATCCGGTGGCAATGCTCGAAAAAGTGAAAGTGGAGCGCTTTAACGAACTCTCGCAAGATGCGAAATTTCTGAAAAATTTAGACGACGTTTATGCCGAATTTCGCGCTTACGTCGATACGAAACCGACCACGAAAAAACCGTCGGTGGCTTATTTCAGCATGGAATACGGCTTGACCGACCACCTGAAAATCTATTCGGGAGGTCTGGGTGTTTTGGCCGGCGACTACCTGAAAGAGGCGTCCGACTGCAGTATCGACATGACGGCCGTCGGTTTCCTCTATCGCTACGGTTACTTTACACAAACGCTGACGATGGACGGTCAGCAGGTGGCCAACTACGAGGCGCAAAACTTCAACCGCCTGCCCATCACGCAAGTGAAGGACGAAAACGGCCAACCGCTGGTGGTCGAAGTGCCTTATCCCGGACGTACGGTGTATGCCTACGTTTGGCGCGTGGCTGTAGGGCGCGTGTCGCTCTATCTGCTCGACACCGACATGGAGATGAACAGCGAGTGGGATCGTTCCATCACGCACCAACTCTATGGCGGCGATTGGGAAAATCGTCTGAAACAGGAGATTATGCTCGGTATCGGCGGTATGCTGATGCTGAAAAAATTGGGCATCACCAAACAGGTTTACCACTGCAACGAAGGACATGCCGCACTGATCAACGTGCAACGTCTGGTCGATTATGTACAGAGCGGATTGAACATTTCGGAAGCATTGGAAGTGGTGCGCGCATCGTCGCTCTATACCTGCCACACGCCGGTGCCTGCCGGCCACGATGCTTTCGACGAAAGCCTGTTCGGTAAGTACATGGGAGAATATCCTGCCAAATTAGGCATTTCGTGGCACGAATTTATCGATATGGGTCGCGAAAATCCCGGCAGTCAGGAGAAATTCTCGATGTCGGTGTTCGCCTGCAACATGAGTCAGGAGGTGAACGGCGTAAGTTGGCTGCACGGCAAAGTGTCGCAAGAGATGTTCTCGCCCATCTGGAAAGGCTATCTGCCCGAAGAACTGCATGTAAGTTACGTTACCAACGGTGTACACATGCCTACTTGGGCCGCGTCGGAATGGAAAGCCGTGTACGAAAAATATTTCGGCAAGGAGTTCTATGCCGACCAATCGAACCTGAAAGTGTGGTCGAAAATCGACAGCGTGCCCGATGCCGAAATTTGGGCTACGCGCACTGCGCTGAAAAATAAATTGATAGACTATATCAAAACACAGTTCCAAGAGAATTGGCTGAAGACGCAGCAAGACCCGTCGAAGATTGTGTCGATACTCGACCGCATCAACCCGAATGCACTGATTATCGGTTTCGGCCGTCGGTTTGCCACCTACAAACGTGCGCACCTGCTCTTTACCGACTTGGAACGTTTGGAACGCATTGTCAACGACCCGATTCACCCCGTGCAGTTCCTCTACACCGGTAAGGCGCATCCTGCCGATGGTGGCGGTCAGGCGTTAATCAAACGCATCATTGAAATATCGCGTATGCCGCAATTCTTGGGCAAAATCATCTTCCTCGAAAACTACGATATGCGCCTTGCTAAACGTTTGGTTTCGGGTGTGGATATTTGGTTGAACACACCGACGCGTCCGCTCGAAGCATCGGGCACATCGGGCGAAAAAGCCCAGATGAACGGCGTGCTCAACTTCTCGGTACTCGACGGCTGGTGGCTCGAAGGCTATGTCGAAGGCGCCGGTTGGGCTCTCACCGACAAGCGCACGTACGAAAATCAGCAACACCAAGACCAACTTGATGCTGCCACGATTTACAGTATGCTCGAAAACGAGATTATCCCGCTCTATTTTGCCAAAAATACCAAAGGCTATTCGCCGGAGTGGATTGCTTACATCAAAAAATCGATTGCCGAAATCACGCCGCGTTTCACCACCAAACGCATGATGGACGACTATATCGAGCGTTTCTATGCACCGCTGGCCAAACGTTCGGCAGCCCTCAAAGCCAACGATTGCGCCAAAGCCAAAGAAATCGCTGCTTGGAAACAACGCGTGGCTAAATATTGGGATGAAATAGAATTGAAATCGCTCGAAATCAATAACTTCGGTCATATCGAAGTGGGCGACCGTTGCGAAATGGTAGCGCAAATCGACACCAAGGAGTTGAACGATTCGTGCATCGGTTTGGAGTTGGTGATGACCTACACCGACGAAAAGGGCAAAATGCACATTTCGGAAAAACAGGAGTTCGATTTGGTGAAACGCGAAGGTTCGCTGTTGACGTTCAAACTCGAACACAACTTGGCGCAAGGCGGCACCTACAAATATGCGTTCCGCATGTTCCCGAAAAATGCCGACCTGCCACACCGCATGGATTTCTGCTACGTTCGCTGGTTGCAACGCACCAACTAAACGCTTGTTAATCAACAACAAAAGAGGCTGCCCGACACAATCAGGCGGCCTCTTTGTTGTTGTGCTTTGATAGTATGGTTGTCAGCGTATCTGTTGCGCTTTGTATTGTGTGAGTGCGCGTGCCAGTTGGTCGGGGCACGATGTGTTTTTGTAGCCGCATCGTATGCCGGCGAGTTTGGCTATGATGTCGTCCACTTTCATGCCGCGCACCAAGGCGCCGATGCCTTGCAGATTGCCGTGGCAACCGCCAACGAACTCCACGTTTTGGAGTGTGTCGCCTTCTATCTCGAGGTGTATCAGTTGGCTGCAAGTGCCTTGTGTTTTGTAGTCGAATGTCATGATGTTGATGATTCTTTTGGGTGATGTGTTACAGCTACGTTTCGATAATAAGCAAAGATACGGCTGTTTTTGAATCAATCCAAATTTTTCGCGACTTTTTGGGATTTTGATATGGCGTTTAATGCAACGGGCGGTGTGCGGCGTGTTTGTTCTCTTTGTCGATTTGGGGTAGTTGCGCTTGGGCTGCCGGCGTGAGGTAGGTTTGGACAAAACGTTCCCAAACGTATGCCGTGGCCATGCCCGACGGATGAATCATGTCGTCGGCAAAGAAACGATAATCGCGCAATTCGTCCAACACAATTTCGTAAGCCGGAAAATAACTGACGCGGTCGGCAAACGTGTGGCTCAGCGCTTCGGTGGCTAACAGCAAAATGGCTTTGTTGGTCTGATTTTCGGGAATGGCGCCGCGCATGTAGCGCACAGGGCTCACGGTGAGTATGATGCGCAATGTCGGGTTGTGTTGCCACAGTTGTGTAAACAGGCGCGTGTAGCGGTCGGTTATCTCGTCGATGGTGAGCCTGCGGCGCACAAAACGGTTGTTCGGCACTTTGTGGCAGTTGGCCACCACTTTTCCGTCGTACTCGTACACCCACGACGACCCGAACGTCAGCATCAGCACATCGATGTGCGACATGTTGGCGCAGGCCGGCAGATAGCGTTGGTTTATGCGGTCGAGGGTGTGTTCAGGCGTGGTGTCCGAAAAACTGCCGTGATGCATCCAACTGTGCCACAGCGCATTGTGGCAAAATAGCTCGTCTTTTGTAAATGGTTTTTCAGTTAATAGCCGCTCGATGCTTTGGGCTATCGATAGGGGGTTGTAGAGCACACCAAACGGGTTGACGTCGCAAGCGAAACGGAAATCATGCAGTTTGGTGCCGATGTTGTCGGCAAAACACGACCCTAACAGCATGATGCGGCAGTCGAGGTCGATGTCGTTGTGCTTGGGAATGGCTATTTGTGTGCGGAAATCCATGATGTTTGCGGTGTTTTGTTGTCGGTTGGTATGTCGATGAGTTGCATGTTGGCATCGAGCCCGTAGATGATGTTGTCGGCACGAAATTGTTCGGATGCCATGCTGTGGCATTCTTTTTGTTGTTGGTAGTGTATATCGCCCAAATCAAGCAAGGTGTGAAATAGTGTCATCGACGATGTTTTGCAGGTTTTGTGCTGTTGCAAACAGGCTATTTTGTCGGGGTGCGTTTGTTTGTATGTGTCCGAGTACCACACAAACATCGGGACGTGATATTCGTAGGCGCTACCGCCGTATGTGCCGTGCAGTATCAGGTTGCGGTCGTCGTCCAACAGGTTTTCGCCGTGGTCGCCGATGTAGAGTAGCACGCATGGCCGTCCGGTGGCGTTCAGCACGCTGATGGTGCTGTCCAAAAAGAAGTCGGTGTAGAGTATGGCGTTGTCGTACGAGTTGACGAGCAACGAACGCACTTCGTTGCGCAAGGGCTTGTTGGCAAGCGATTTTTCAATCAGGGTCCGCAGTTTTTCGGGTGTGTGGGCTTCGGTGCCGATGTGCACCTTGAATGCGTCTTGCAACCGGCTGATTTCCGGTTTGTTGTTGAGGTCGGGCGTGAATTGTGCGAAGTCGGCCGGATAGCGATAGTTGTATTTGTAGTGGCACCCCAATGAGTGTAACACCACGAATTGCGGCTCGTTGTTGTCGGCAACGAATGGTTGCAAATAGTCCAACAGACGGATGTCCGTATTGGTGTGATTGTTGTTGTCCGATGGGATGTAGTGTGTGTAGTCGCACGTTTCGGAGATGCGCATCAGCAGTTGGTTGCCGAAACTTTGGTTGGCTATCCATGCTGTTTTGTAGCCGCTTTCGGCAAAGGCTTCGACGACGGATTTTTCTTGAACGTACAAATTAGGATTTTGTGGTGTGGCGCGCGACAGCATAAACGGCACCGACACAGTTGTCAGGTTAGCTATGGCATATACACTATCGAATGTGATGAGATTTGGACGTTGGCAGAGGCGTGGTGTGGTGTTGCGTGGGTAGCCGTTGATGCCGAAATTGCCGTAACGCGCCGTTTCGCCGATGACGAGTAAGACGATTGTTTTTGTGTCGGGTTGTGTGTGCTTGGTGCCAAACGAAAAGTGTTGCAGTTGTTTGCCGGCTGTCTCAATGGTGTGGCGCATTCTGACGATAGATGCGGTGTGGTGTACCAAATTGAACGGCAACACACGTTCGCAAGTGTGGCGGACTTCGGTGTTCAGATGCTCCTGGCTGACGGGCAGAGACCACCATTCGACATCGGTGGACGGGGTGTGTTGCCATGTGCCAAGTAGGAAAACAACGGTCAGTATTTCGCCGATTATGGCACCCCAACGGCATTTGCCTGTCAATAGCGGTCGGTTTTCTATGTTATTGAAAATCAACCAAAAATAGAACGTAAAAAAGGCGATAACTGCCAGAATGAGCGGCCAAACGGTCGAACAAAGTTCCAAAAATTCGCCGACTTCGGCTATCAGAATGGTGTAAACAAACAATAACGAAGTAGTGGCTTGGTACATTATCAGATGAACGCATTCCACCAGCCCAAGCAGCAGGGTGATGCTGTGCCATACAAAAAACGCACGTGCCTTCAGAAATATGGCCGGCAATACTATCCACATGGCGCCAATCCAAACATACAGCAATCGTGTAGCGATGCCGTGCAAGTCGGTAGCGATGCCGACGGCTATGAGGTAAGGCGTGAAGAGAATCAGCGTCAACGCCACCATCGGAAGTGCTTGCAACGATATGCGCGGTTGCTTGGGAATGGCTATTTGTGTGCGGAAATCCATGTCTGTTGTGGTGTTTTTTTGTTTGCTGTCGCAATTTCAATAAGTTGCGTGCATCGGGGTTATGAACGGTGTTTCAAAAAATGTTTTTCGATCAAATTCCACGACAACCATCCCATTGTCAATACACTTAATATAGTGATGGCGAAAGCCAACCAGTCGGGCGCGCTGTCGAAAAGCCCGAAGTGGATGAATAGTTGTATGATAGGGAAATGCCAAATGTAAATGCCATACGAGAAGTCGCCGTATTTGCCGAATTTGTTTAGTAGCGGCAGTGAATAGGCGCAATAAATGATAGTCAGCCCGAATGCCAGCGGAAACAGGTATTCGGATTCGAAATAGTATTCGCCGGCGGCTATCAGCAAGGCGGGGATACACCACTTGTTTTTGTGCTTGATAATGAGGTCGAAATAGGTTTCGGCGAAGATGCCGACCGCAAAATAGGACATAAATGCCGGCAGTTGGTGATTCAAAAGGCCGTAGATGTCGTTGTCGTCGCTCAAGACTGCCAATATGTGCCTGTAAGCGACTGCCATGACGTAGATGGTGGTCAGGAACAGCCAATCGTATTTTCGGCATTTGCGCATGCCGTATATCAGTAACGGCACAATGAGATAGAATCCGATTTCGATTTTCAATGTCCACAATGCGCCATTCACGGCACACATGTAGTTCTCGTCGAATACACCGGGCAAACATGGTTGTATAAAGTTCAAAAAACTTAAATTTGCGGCTAAATATTTGATAAACAAGTGGCTCGAAAAATAGTCTTTGAGCGGTAATGACGAAATGGCGCAAAATGCAAACGCACAACACAGAATGACAGTTGCATAAGCCGGCAAGAGACGTTTGGCGCGTTTGGCGAAATACGCTGTTGCCGTGGGGCTGTGCTTGTAACTGCGGCTGATAAGAAATCCGCTGATAACAAAAAAACCGGTTACCGACAGCATCGTGTCGGCAAATGGTTTCAGCGGTTGATACGCCGGCTGTTGTGTCAAAACAATGGTATGTCCAATTACTACGATAAATGCAAAAAGGAAACGTAGAAAATCAAAACAGTTTTGTTGCATCGCCTATTTGTTTATAATCAGTATTTTGGTCGTTTCGTGCGACTTGCCGTCCGGGCCGAAGCACATGGCCAAGTAAACGCCGGTGGCCACACGTCCGCCGTCGCGGCGGTTACCGTCCCAAGTGGCGATGCCACCGTTCGACATTGTCTCGTAAACCACATTGCCGGCAATGTCGGTTATTTTGACGCGGGTGTCGGTAACCAAACCGGTAATGGTAATGACGCCCGAATAGTCCTCGCGCACGGGATTCGGGAAAGCGTGCACATTGTTGAATGTGTCGTTGCCTTCGCTCGCATCCGATTGGTATGAGCACAATCCGTTGCCGGTGCCGAAAAATACTTCGCCTGTCTTTTCGTTGATGCCGATGCTGATAATGTTGTTCGATAGCAAAGGACTATTTTCGCTAGTAAAGTGTTCGATGGTTTCGAGTCCGTCTTCCGACACAAGGAATACGCCGTTCGACTCCGTTCCAATCCATTTGCGGTTCGAACCATCGACGGCGATGGCGTTTATCTGTATATTGTCCAAAAGGTAATCGGCAAGGTTGGTGCCGTCGTTACGCGGAATTTTGATACGTGCCGCGGTAATGGCGTTGTTTTTGAATACGCTGTTTGGATTGGTGATGATGAAAATACCGTTTGTGCCGCCAACCCAAATAGTGCCGTTGTGGTCTTGGGCTATGGCATAAAGAAATTCGTTCGCGATAGTATTCCCGTCTTGGTCGGTAAATTTCGACACAAACATGGCTTGGTCGTCAGTTTGGTTTTCAATGGTGCCGTTGTCGTCGAATACGCCGATGCCGGAAGGGTTGCGCAAACTCAAAACCCATTTCTGGTTCGGATTGACCGATGAAATCATCAGATGAGTCATACGTTCGATGGGAACTGTGGCGGCATTTTTGATGTTGACCATTTTGGTGCCACCGTTGAGTAGCACCTTGATATCGTTTCTCGATGCGCACAGATTGCCAATCCACAAATTATGGTGTTGATCGTATTGTAGCGCATCGACCCAGACATAAGGATATGATGTGTTCGGCAAATACGATTCTATGGCACTGTTGGCCGGCGTGTAGTGTTTGATAAGTTTTCCGTCGAGAATCTCGAATAATCCGTATCCGAAACTCGCAGCATACAGGTGCTCGTTATTGTTTGGGTCGATTACCACATCCGAAATGTCGAGCGGCGTAACCCCAAAGGCTTGTTGGAAATCCCCTGCGAGAATGTTTTCCCATCGTTGGTCGTGGAATTGCATCACATAACCGGGACGATTTTTGAACACCGCAGCGTAACCGCCCGGCACCACACATATTTTCCCGTCGCTGTATCTGATGCGCCATGCGTAGTTCACTGCCGGACCGTTCGGGCAGAAAATGTTTGTGCTGTTGTCGCTGCGCCCGATTTTGGCAATGCCGGCCGAGTTGGCGGCAGCCCAAAAGCAATCATTTTCGGCATCGTATTGTGTCATAGCAATGCCGCTGTTGTTGTAGGTGCGTTTACCGGACGGGCTTATCACGGTAAAACTATTTTGTTCCATCAGGTACAGATTGGCGCTGTCGGTGCCAATGTTGGCTATTGGCGAATAGACCTTGTTCCATGCACCGTTGCTTTGTTTGTACACCACACTATCGCTCTGAAGCACATACAGATTGCCGTTGTATGCCACGGCCTGTTTGTTCGATTTGGTGTGTGGTGTTTCGATGGTTGACCAATTCTCGAAATTGGCAAGATTTTTACCCGATGCGGGCGCTTGTTTGATGGCATCGGCGGTGGTGGCGTAGAAAGTGTCGTTGTATTCGAAAAACGATAGCACCGGCACGTTGTCGCCCAGCGTACCGATGATGTAGGTGTCGGCAATCTCTTGTCGGGGTATGTCGAGCACCACAATGCCGAAATCGCACGACAAATAGGCATATTTGCCACGACAATAAATGTGGTTGATGTTTTTGCTGCCTGCCATATTTTTGCGATACAAGTCGGTGACGTTGTAGATGCCGTCGGCGGTCAGCAAGTCGATGTTGGCATTGGCATAGGCTATTATCAGAGTTTTTTCCTGCTCGGAATAGGCAATGTAGGCGATGTTGTTGTCGTTCAAACCTGTGATTTTCGATAGTAGTTCGATGCCCAAGTCGTCTTTGTTCACCGAATAGAGTGCGCCTCCGCTCACACCATACACTTCGTTTTCGGTTTGTGCGATGATTAGCGTGTTGCTATAGGCCAAATGTGTGCGCCAACTGCCGATGGCCAATTGCTCGGCAAGGACACTTGTGCAAACAAGACAAACGATGGCTAAAGTTTTGATTCTCATATAGTTTCAATTTATGATAGTATTACGGATGTTGGGCTAAAAAGTTGTTCAGTTGTTCCATGGCGCGCGCACGGTGACTGATGCTGTTTTTGACCGCGGCGGGCAGTTCGGCAAAGGTCTTGTCGTAGCCGTCGGGCACAAACACCGAATCGTATCCGAAACCGCCGACACCGCGCTCTTCGGCGATGATGCGCCCCGTAACGATGCCCTCGAAAAAGTACGTTTTGTCGTTCAAAATCAGCGACACCACGGTGCGAAACTGTGCTCGCCGGTTCGAAATCCCGGTCAAGGCCGCCAACAATTTGGCGCGATTTTTGGCAAAGTCGGCCGGCTCGCCGGCATAGCGTGCCGAATAGACGCCCGGCGCACCATCTAACGCCTCAACCTCCAAACCGGTGTCGTCGGCAAAACAATCAACACCGAAACGGTCGTGTATGTATTGCACTTTTTGCAAAGCATTATCTCTCAGCGTTTTGCCGGTTTCGGGTATTTCATCGTGGCAACCAAGCGCCGCCGGTCCGACCAACTCGACAGAGGCAGGCAGAATCGCTCTGACCTCGTCCACTTTGTGTGCATTGTGTGTAGCAAAAACCAATTTTCTCGACATTGTCCTTCTGATTAAAAACGGGACAAAGATACAAAAAAATAGAGTGTTTTGATAATTTTTTTTGCGAAGAGTTGTAAATTTGTATGCTTTTTGTTACTTTTGTCCTATCAAAAAAAATGTCTGGAACATGAAAAATAAAAATAAACGAACATCCAATCGTGCGAGCATGGCATCGGCGGTGGCAAGCATTTTTGCCGAAGTGCCAACCAAAACGTTGAATTGCAAACAGTTGGCGCATGCTTTGGGGTTGCGCTCCGAACCGCAGCGGCGTGCGTTGGATGCAGCCTTGACCGACTTGTGCGACCAAGGTGCATTGCTAATGGTGGCGCCGGGTAAATACCGCATGAATCTGCGGCAAAACCATGTAACGGGTACGCTCGACCGCCAAACGGTGGCCAAAAAGACCTATTTGGTGCCCGACGATGGCGGCGAACTCGTGTTTGTTGCCGAACGCAGCATGGGCTGTGCGCTCAACGGCGATCGCGTTCGTGTGTTGCTCTATCCGCGGCGCAAAGGGCACGAACCCGAAGGCGAAGTGGTGGAAGTGATAGAACGCGCCAAAACGGAATTTGTCGGAGTGCTCGACGTGAAGAACTCGTTCGCATTCCTCAATGTCGATCGCAAACAACTTGTGCACGACATATTCATCCCGCTCGATAAATTGAAAGGCGGCAAAAATGGTCAAAAATGTGTTGCACGCATCGTAGAGTGGGACGATAAATCGAAAAATCCCATCGGCGAAGTGGTCGATGTGTTGGGCTATGTGGGCGACAACAACACCGAGATGCACGCCATTCTGGCCGAATTCGGACTTCCCTACAAATATCCCGAAGATGTGGAGGCTGCGGCCGACAAAATTGACGCAGGCATCACACCGACCGAAATCAAAAAACGCATCGATATGCGATCGGTTTGCACCTTTACCATCGACCCGCGCGATGCCAAAGATTTCGACGACGCCCTGTCGATTCGGGCTACCGACGACGGATTGTGGGAAATTGGCGTACACATTGCCGATGTAACGCACTATGTAACCGAAGGCAGCATCATCGACAAAGAGGCTTATCGGCGTGCTACATCGGTCTATTTGGTCGATCGCACGGTGCCTATGCTGCCCGAACATTTGTGCAACGGCATTTGCTCGCTGCGCCCGAACGAAGAAAAATTGGCTTATTCCGTCATCTTCCGCATGGACGATTTTGCCGATGTGAAGGACTACACCATCGCACGCACGGTCATCAAATCCGACCGCCGCTTTACCTACGAAGAGGCACAGGAACGCATCGAAACGGGTGAGGGCGATTTTGCCGAAGAATTGCTGAAACTCAACGAGTTGGCCAAAATATTGCGCACACAGCGTTTTGCCAAAGGCGCCATCGCATTCGAACGGGTCGAAACACGTTTCGACATCGACGAAAACGGCAAACCGCTCAGCGTCTATTTCAAAGAGGCGAAAGATGCCAACAAATTGGTCGAGGAATTTATGCTGTTGGCCAACAAAACGGTGGCTACGCATATCGGTAAACCAAAAAAACGTGGCGAGGAGCCCAAAACGTTTGTCTATCGCGTACACGATGTGCCGAATCCCGACAAATTGGCCAATCTGGCCGAATTCATCAAACGCTTTGGCTACAAAGTGAAAACCACGGGACGCAATGCCGAAGTGTCGGCATCTATCAATCATCTGTTGGACGAAGTCGAAGGGAAAAAAGAGCAAAATCTGATAGAAACACTCGCCATTCGATCGATGGCAAAAGCCATTTACAGTACCGACAACTGCGGCCACTATGGTTTGGCGTTCAACTACTACACACATTTCACGTCGCCCATACGGCGCTATCCCGACATGATGGTGCACCGCCTGCTCACGCGTTATCTCGACGGCGGCAAAAGCGTCGATGCCGTAACGTGGGAAACCTATTGCAAGCACAGCAGCGATATGGAACAGTTGGCCGCCAATGCCGAACGCGCTTCCATCAAATACAAACAGGTGGAATTTATGGCCGAACGCATCGGACAGGTGTACGACGGCGTCATCTCGGGCGTTACCGATTGGGGCATCTATGTGGAACTGAACGAAAATAAATGCGAAGGCATGATTTCGGTGCGCGATTTGGGACGCGATTATTACATGTTCGACGAGAAAAACTACTGCATCGTAGGCCGAAACTCCGGCAAAAAATTCCAACTTGGCGATGCGGTAACCGTAAAAATTGCGCATACCGACCTGCTTAAAAAACAATTGGATTTACAACTTATAAACTAAAAAACTATGGACAAAAATCGAATCGTCGCTGCTGCCATTGTGGCTGCAGGCATCGTAACATTCGGCGTATTGCTGAAGTGTGCGCTTGATCATTTTACCGATCGCGACCGCTGCGTTACCGTCAAGGGATTGTCCGTCAAAGAGTTCCCTGCCGACAAAGTGGTTTGCCCGCTGGTGTTCAAAGAGATAGGCGATAACTTGCAGGACTTGTACACCAACATCAATGCCAAAAACAAAATCATCACCGATTTTGTGGAATCCTATGGCATTGCAGCCTCCGACATCAGCATCGCCGCACCCGAAATCGTCGATTTGCAGGCCGAACGCTACCTCTCCGAACGCCCGCCGTATCGCTACAATGTAACATCGGTGGTTACC
This sequence comes from Bacteroidales bacterium, assembly GCA_004557405.1. Taxonomy (GTDB): domain Bacteria; phylum Bacteroidota; class Bacteroidia; order Bacteroidales; family Paludibacteraceae; genus W0P28-013. The sequence goes on along the minus strand of SFDZ01000003.1, from coordinate 139,489 downwards.
ATCTCAAGTTCCGACGTCGATAAAGTGAAACACCTGATGGCACAGCAGAGCGAATTGCTCAAAAAAGGCGTGGCGCTGGTGGCCGGCGACTATCGCTACAATGTTACCTACGACTTCACCGGACTGAATGATGTGAAACCGGCCATGATAGAAGAGGCTACCAAAAATGCACGCGCCGCTGCCGAAAAATTTGCCGACGACAGCGACAGCAAACTTGGCCGGATAAGGCGCGCTTCGCAAGGGCAATGCTCCATTACCGACCGCGACGCCAATACGCCCGACATCAAGACGGTGCGCGTAGTTACAACCGTAGAATACTATTTGGAAGACTGATGAAAAACATTGATGTAGCAAAACGGGCTGCACAAGCCGAAAATTATTTCCGCGCAGGGTACAACTGTGCGCAGTCGGTGTATATGGCCTATGCCGATTTGTTCGATATGGATGTCGATATGGCGGCCAAAATCAGCGCACCGCTTGGTGGCGGCATGGGACGCTTGCGCGAAGTGTGCGGCGCTTGCAGTGGTATGTTTCTGCTGGCAGGGCTGGCCATCCCGGCCAACAATCCGCAGGACAAAGACGCCAAAACCGCCAACTATCGCATGGTGCAGGAACTTGCTGCCGAATTTAAGGCCGAAAACGGATCTATTATCTGCCGCGAACTGCTCGGACTCGACCACCAACACGACGCGCCAACACCCGAAACACGCACCGAAACGTACTACAAAAAACGTCCCTGTGCCGAATTGGTACACCTTGCCGCCGAAATTGTCGGAAAAAAACTCGCCAACTTGTAAAAAGTTCCAAAAAAAATTGTTACATTTGCACACTGTAACAACTTATGCGGATTTTAATACAACGGGTGGCGCATGCCTCGGTTACCATTGATGGTAACGTGAAAGCACATATTGCCGACGGATTGTTGGTGTTGGTTGGTATCGAAGATGCTGACAATCAGCAAGATGTGGAATGGCTGACGAACAAAATCGTCCATTTGCGCATATTCAACGACGAGCATGGCGTGATGAATCGCTCGCTGCTCGACACCGGCGGCGACCTGCTGATAGTGAGCCAGTTTACGTTGCAAGCATCGACGGCAAAAGGCAATCGACCGTCGTACATCAAAGCCTCGAAACCCGACGTGGCCGTGCCGTTGTACGAAAGTTTTTGCCGAATCGCGTCGCAGAAACTGGGAAAACCTGTCATGACAGGCACTTTTGGTGCCGACATGAAAGTGGAATTGCTGAACGACGGACCCGTTACCATCTGGATAGATTCGAAAAACAAAGAATGAATAAACATTATCAACAATCATCTTAAATTATTTATCATGGAAAAAATGAAAGAATTGTACGCACAGTACAACTGCAACCTGAGCGATGCCGAAGTGAAGGCCGCTGTCGAAAAAATTGTAGCCGAAAACTACGATGCCAACAACAATGTGGAAGTGTGGAAAAAATGTCTGAACTCCATCGACCTGACCTCGCTGAATGGCACCGACACCGAAGATAAAATCGGTCGTATGATGCAGAAAGTCAACGACTTTCCGCAAAATTTCCCCGGATTGCCCAATGTGGCTGCCGTGTGCGTTTATCCGGCATTGGTGCCGGTGTCGCGCGCTGTGCTCGACAAAGAAAACGGCGTGAACATTGCGGCGGTGGCTGCCTGTTTCCCGGCTTCGCAGTCGTTCATCGAAGTGAAAGTGGCCGAAACGGCTATGACCGTCAAAGCCGGTGCCGACGAGATTGATGTGGTCATCTCCATCGGTAAATTCTTCAGCGGATTGCACAGCGAAGTGTACGACGAATTGCGCGAACTGAAAGCCGCCTGCGGCAAAGCACATCTGAAAGTGATTCTCGAAAGTGGTGCCTTGCGCTCGGCTGTCGAAGTGAAACAGGCTTCGTTGCTGGCCATCGCTGCCGGTGCCGATTTCATCAAAACATCGACCGGCAAAACCGAACCGGCCGCCACACTCGAAGCAGCGTATGTGATGTGCGGTGCCATCAAAGAGTATTACGAGAAGACCGGCATCAAAATCGGTTTCAAACCGGCCGGCGGCGTATCGACCACCGAAGAGGCTGTGAAATTCTACAGCGTGGTGAAAGCCGTGCTTGGCGACGAATGGTTGAACAACAAATTGTTCCGTTTCGGAGCAAGCCGTTTGGCCAACAATTTGCTCAGCAGCATCGAAGGCAAAGAGGTGAAATATTTCTAAATCCGCACGGAAATAGTTTATTTAGTGTGCAGGAACTCTTCGGTTACGGGGAGTTCTTTGCTTGTTGCTGACACTCTAAAATAATTGGTTCTACCATTTGCATTTTGCCGTTTTTTGTTGTATTTTTGCAACATCGTGCGTATCGTGGTCGTGCGCCCCAAAAAAACGTTTGTAAAAAATGTACCGTTTGCTGACTTGTTATTGGAAAACGTTCTGTTTTACGTGCATCATTGCGGTGGTGTCGTTGGTACCGTTTTCGGCCGATACGCTGCCGCACATGCCGCATGGCGACAAGTGGGTACATCTCATTTTGTACTTCGTGTTGTCGTTCATCTTGTTTGTCGATTTGTACCGACAGGCGCCATCCGACCGCTCCAAATGGATGTGTGTGGTGGCGCTGTATGCGTTGTTTTTGGGCGGATTGATGGAGATTTTGCAAGGCGTATTCACGGTATCGCGCTCCGCTTCGTGGCTCGATTTGCTGGCCGATGTGGCTGGTAGCGGCCTGTTTTGCCTTGCTGCATATTTGTTTTTCTATTGGCACCGACGATGAACCCCGACACGTTACGTTATCAGATAGGCTTGACGCTGCTTAACGGCATCGGGCCGGTCAATGCCCGCAATCTGGTGGCCTATTTGGGCTCTCCCGAAGCGGTGTTTCGCGAACGTCCCGAAACGTTGCGCAAAATTCAAGGCATAGGCGACTGCTTGGCCGATAACATTACGCATCAGCAGGTGTTGGCGCGCGCCGACGAGGAGGTGGAGTTTGTGGCCAAATATGGCATCGATACGCATTTTTTCACCGACGCTTCTTATCCGTATAGGCTCAAAGAGTGTGCCGATGCGCCGGTTTTGCTCTATTCCAAAGGCACGACCGATTTCAATTCGGGGCGTTTTCTGGCCATTGTCGGTACGCGCAAACTGACACCTTACGGCAAGGAGGTTTGTCAACGCATAGTGAGCGATTTGGCGCAGATGCAACCCGACTTGACAATAGTCAGCGGTTTGGCTTATGGCGCCGATGTGGCAGCGCACAAAGCCGCGCTCGACCACGGCGTGCGTACGTTCGGTGTGGTGGCGCATGGCTTGGATCGCATCTATCCGTCGGCCAATAGAACGGTGGCGCAAAAAATGATAGAGCAGGGTGGCGCCGTGCTGACCGAATATATGAATCAGACGGAGCCGCTGGCACCCAATTTCGTGGCGCGTAACCGCATTGTGGCAGGCATGTGCGATGCTGTGCTGGTGGTCGAGTCGGCATTGAAGGGCGGTTCGCTGATAACGGCCGAATTGGCTAACGACTACGACCGCGACGTGTTTGCCGTGCCCGGACGCGCCACCGATGTGCAGTCGCAGGGATGTAATCAACTGATTTACAAAAATCAAGCGGTGCTGGTGCAGTCGGCCGACGATTTGGCCAAATTTATGTGTTGGGATACGCAAGCGTTGCCGCGCGAACGTCAGCAGGAGTTGTTCGCTGCGCTGACTGCCGACGAGCAGACCATTGTCGAGGTGTTGCGTGCCGACGATGCGGTTTACATCAACCATTTGGCGCTGCGTAGCGGTATCCCGTTGCAAAAATTGTTGGGCTTGTTGGTGCAGATGGAGTTCAAGGGCTTGGTGCAGGCGTTGCCCGGCAGCCACTACAAAATAGTACGATGACCTATGACGCATGAGCAAGTGATTGTGTTACATACGTTTCGCTATGGCGAGAGTGGACATATCGTGCAAGTGTTGTCGCGCGAACATGGGTTGTTGTCGTGCATGGTGAAGGGGCGTCGTCGGTCGCCGCTGCCGCCGGTGCTGATGCAGCCGTTGTCGTTGGTCGATGTGGTGATGGATGTGCGTCCCAACCGACAGTTTCAGTTTTTGCGCGAGAGTGCGCCTTTGGCGTTGTACGATGGCATTGCCGGCAATCCTGCCAAGAATGCGATGGCGTTGTTTTTGTGCGAAATATTGTGTCGGGCGCTGCGCGAGTCGCCGGCCGATGTGCGTTTGTTCGATTTTGTGGCCGACTCGGTGGCGGTGCTCAACCGGGTGGAACGCGGCGTTGCCAATTTTCATTTGGTTTTTCTCATCAAAATGACCTATTTTTTGGGCTTTTTTCCGAATTTGAGCGATTTTCATGCCGGTGTTTTGTTCGATATGGAGAATAGTTCGTTTGTGGACGTACAAACTAATGTGCACACATTGGATGTGGCGCAAACCGAGGTTTTTGCCCAACTGATGCGTATGGATTATGCAAATATGTATCTGTTTGCGCTCTCGGGAGCGCAGCGCAGCGACATTTTGGATAAGATTCTGACTTACTATCGGTTGCATTTGCCCGATTTTGGCGAAGTGAAGTCGTTTGAAGTGCTGCGACAACTATTTGCCTGAAATTTGCATAACCCGCAAAAAAATGTTACTTTTGCATCCTCATTCGGCCTTGTAGTTCAATGGATAGAATACGAGTTTCCTAAACTTTAGATCCGGGTTCGATTCCCGGCGGGGCTACTGATTAGCAAGCGAAATGACTGATTTTCAGTTGTTTCGCTTTTTTTTTTATTGTCAGTGGATTGTCGGCGAAGCACGGCACTTTTTTTTGTAAAAGAAGGTTTTGGTTTTGGTATTTTGGCGCAAAGTTTGTAACTTTGCATACATAAAACGTTAATATATTTTGCAGCGTGAATCGTAAACTGAAAACCGAAGAGATTGTACGGCTGTCGCCCGAGGAGTTTGCTGCGGCCGACAAAATTCCGCTCGTTGTCGTGCTCGACGATGTGCGCAGCCTGCACAATGTCGGGTCGGTGTTTCGCACGGCCGATGCCTACCGTGTGGAACGCATCGTGTTGTGCGGCATTACTGCTACGCCGCCCAATGCTGAAATTCACAAAACAGCCTTGGGTGCCGAGTTTACGGTCGAGTGGCAGTATGCAGCCGATGCTGTCGCGGCGGTGTCAGCGCTCAAGGCGGCCGGCTATGTGGTGTTGGCTGTGGAACAGGCCGAAGGCAGTGTCAGCATGGACGATTTTGTGCCGGAGCGTGGACGTAAATACGCTGTGGTTCTGGGCAACGAGGTGAAAGGTGTACATCAAGCCGTGGTCGATGCGAGCGATGCCTGCCTCGAACTGCCGCAGTTTGGTACGAAACATTCGCTCAATGTGAGTGTGGCAGCCGGCATCGTCATCTGGGAAATGGCCAAAATGTTCCGAACGCGATAAAGAAAAACAGCGATTACAGGTATTGGTTGCATGTAAGTTTGTATCTACGTGTCAATGTGCAACTCGTTGATAAATTGACATGGAGTTATTTTCTTGCCGAAAAAAATGGCATGATTCAACGGGTGTCGGCAGCCGAAGCGGCCGGCACCCGTTGTTGTGTAGAAGGCGATTGGCGATAAAAAATGGATGCCTGTCGGTGGATTTTGGGCTCTTTTCAAAAAAAAGTTGTATCTTTGCGGCGTGTTTTTTAACAAATCAAATCAATTATGCAACACGAAAGATTTATTAAAGCAATCGAAGACAGCATCAAAAACAATTGGGATTTTGATGCGTTGACCGATTACAATGGCGCTACATTGCAATATAAAGACTTGGCGCGCAAAATCGAAAAAATGCACATTATCTTTGCAGAGAGCGGTGTGCAAAAAGGCGACAAAATAGCCTTGTGCGGGCGCAATAGTTCGCATTGGGGCGTGGCTTTCATAGCGACTGTAACCTACGGCGCCGTAGCGGTGCCCATTCTGCACGAGTTCAAGGCCGACAATGTGCATAGCATCGTGAACCACTCCGAAGCCAAACTGCTCTTTGTGGGCGATATGGTTTGGGAGAATCTGAATGTCGATGTGATGCCAAACCTCGAAGGCGTGGTGCTGCTGAACGATTTCTCGCTGTTGGTGTCGCGCAACGATAAACTGACTTATGCACGCGAGCATCTGAACGAGTTGTTTGGTCGCAAATATCCGAAAAATTTCCGTAAGGAGCATGTGTCGTATCATCACGAAGAGGCCGACGAATTGGCCATCATCAACTACACGTCGGGTACTACGAGTGACTCGAAGGGCGTGATGTTGCCGTATCGTTGTCTGCTGTCGAACCTGAATTTTGCCTATACGGCCGTGCCGCTCAAACAAGGCGATGCCGTCATCTCGATGTTGCCGATGGCACACATGTACGGCTTAGCGTTCGAATTTATTTACGAAATCACGGTGGGCTGTCATCTCTATTTCCTGACACGCACGCCCAGCCCGAGCCTTATATTCAAGGCGTTTGCCGACATCAAACCGCGTCTTATCGTTTCGGTGCCGCTCATTATCGAGAAGATTATCAAGAAAAACGTGCTGCCGAAACTCGAAACGCCGACCATGAAGTTCCTGCTCAAAATGCCGTACATCAACAGCCAAATCAGAGCACAAGTGCGCAACGAGATGGTCAAAGCGTTCGGCGGCAACTTCTTCGAAGTAATTATTGGCGGAGCAGCCTTCAATCAGGATATCGACAAACTGATGAAATCCATCGAGTTTCCCTACACCGTAGGCTATGGCATGACGGAGTGTGGTCCGATAATTTGTTATGAGGATTGGCATAATTTTGCGGTGGCATCGTGTGGTAAAGCGGCACTGAATATGGAGGTGAAAGTGCTGTCGCCCGACCCGCAAAACATCGTTGGCGAAATCGTCTGCAAAGGCCCGAACGTGATGCTGGGTTACTACAAAAACGAAAAAGCCACGGCGCAGGTTCTCGATGCCGACGGCTGGCTGCACACGGGCGACCTCGGCATTATCGACGCCGAAGGCAACGTCTTTATCAAAGGCCGCAGCAAAAATATGTTGCTCGGTCCGTCGGGACAAAACATCTATCCCGAAGAGATTGAGGACAAACTGAACAACATGCCGTTTGTGGCCGAGAGCATTGTGGTGCAACGCGACGACAAATTGGTCGGATTGGTTTATCCCGACTTCGACGAGGCGTTCAAAAACGGCATGGGCGACGACGACTTGGCGCGCATCATGGAACAAAATCGTGTCGAAGTGAACCACATGCTGCCTGCTTACGAGCAGATTACGGCTATCGAAATCTATCACGAAGAGTTCGAAAAGACACCGAAAAAGAGCATCAAACGATTCATGTATCGTTAAAACAACAATAAATCAGGTCGGCACGCACGCCTGCTTTGGCCGGTTTGCGTGTGTCGACCTATTTTGTTTCACCAAAAAATAATCATCGTATGATGGAAATGGAATTGGAAAGACTGAATAGTTTGATCGAACGTTCAATTAAGGAAAATTGGGAACTCGACGCACTGACTGACTACAAAGGCATTGCGTTGCAGTACAAAGAGGTTGCCCGTAAGATTGCAAAAATACACTTGATGTACGAACAATGTGGCCTGAAACAGGGCGACAAAGTGGCTTTGTGCGGCCGCAACAGTTCGCATTGGGGTGTGGCTTTCTTGGCTACACTGACCTACGGCGCCGTGGCAGTGCCTATCTTGCACGAGTTCAAGGCCGACAATGTACATCGTATTGTGAATCACTCCGAAGCGCGCGTGCTGTTTGTGGGCGATGTGGTGTGGGAAAACCTCGATGCACAGGAGATGCCCAATCTCGACTGTGTGGTGTTGCTGAACGATTTTTCGTTGCCGGTGGCACGTTTGGAGCATCTGCTCGACCGCCGCGACCACTTGAACGAAATGTTTGGACAGCGTTACCCGAAAGATTTCTCGCCTGCCGATGTGAATTACTATCACAATACGTCGGACGAATTGGCCGTTATCAACTATACGTCGGGCACCACGAGCGACTCGAAAGGCGTGATGCTGCCGTATCGCAGTCTGGAGTCGAATGTGAAATTTGGCGACGAGGTGGTCAATCTGCCGAAAGGCTCGCCCGTCATCTCGATGTTGCCGATGGCGCACATGTACGGCATGGCGTTCGAATTTTTGTACGAATTTATCAAAGGGTGCCATGTCTATTTCTTGACACGCGTACCGAGCCCGCAAATCATTTTCAATGCCTTGGCCGAAGTGAAACCGCGCATCATCGTGGCTGTGCCGCTGATTATCGAAAAGATTATCCGCAAAAAAGTGATGCCAAAACTCGAAACTCCCAGCATGAAGTTGCTGCTTAAGTTGCCGTATATCAGCAATGTAATCAAAAACAAAGTGCGTCAAACCATGATTGATGCCTTTGGCGGCAATTTTATGGAGGTGATTGTGGGTGGCGCAGCTTTCAACCAAGAGGTCGAAAAACTGCTGAAAGACATTCAGTTCCCCTACACCGTAGGTTACGGCATGACGGAGTGTGGTCCGATAATTTGTTACGAAGATTGGCGCAAATTTGCTATGGCGTCGTGCGGTAAGGCTGCTCCGCGCATGGAGGTGAAAGTGCTGTCGCCCGACCCGCAAAACATCGTTGGCGAAATCGTCTGCAAAGGCCCGAATGTGATGCTTGGCTATTTCAAAAACGAGAAAGCCACAGCGCAGGTTCTCGATGCCGACGGCTGGCTGCACACGGGCGACCTTGGCATTATCGACGCCGAAGGCAATGTCTTTATCAAAGGCCGCAGCAAAAACATGTTGCTCGGTCCGTCGGGACAAAACATCTATCCCGAGGAGATTGAGGACAAACTGAACAACATGCCGTTTGTGGCCGAAAGCATCGTGGTGCAACGCAACGACAAATTGGTCGGATTGGTTTATCCCGACTTCGACGAGGCGTTCAAACAGGGTGTCAAGGACGAGGCACTGATACAGTTGATGGAACAGAACCGTCTGGAAGTCAATAAGTTGCTGCCGGCTTACGAGCAGATTACGGCCATCGAAATCTATCAGGAAGAGTTCGAAAAGACGCCCAAAAAGAGCATCAAACGGTTTATGTACAAGTAAAAAATACCGTTTGAACAATGCACGAGGTCTGCTGTGGCAGGCCTCGTGTCGTTTTGTCTATCGTCCGAATATCACGTCAAGCGTTTCCTCGACGGAGTGTGTGGTGCGGCCGTTCACCACGAAGTGGTTGTCGTGTGCTTCGATGCGCAATGCTGCATCGTGTGTTACATGTATGCCGCATCGATGCAGGGCGCGTTCGAGCCACAAGGCTGCCGTGTTTTGCCCGACGATGGTTACGGCTAAGTTGCCGAACAGCGGCTCTATCTTGCAGTGTCCGTCGGTTTCGTCGAAATGATAGGCTGCGTTGCCAAATGCTTCCTGAAACTTGCCGGTGAGCATCAAATCTTCGGGGATGCCGGTTTTGATGCCTTGTGTGCCCATCAGCCAAATGCGGTCGGCCATTTGCAGGGCGAGGTCGAGTTCGTGTGTCGATAGTATGAACGTTTTGCGTGTGTTGACCGACAGTCGCCTCAGCAGCAACATTATTTCGACACGGTTGGGCAAGTCGAGGTGCGCGGTGGGTTCGTCGAGCAGAATGAGCGGCGTGTCCTGCGCCAAGGCTTTGGCTATAATGCCGCGCTGTTTTTCGCCGTCGCTCACTTCGTTGATACAATAGTGTGCTTTGTGCCACAAATTGACTTGTTCCAACGCCGTTTTTACAATGTCGCGGTCGTGTTGGCCGAGATAACCGTTCCAGCCTGTGTACGGGAATCGTCCTGTGGCCACCAAATCGTACAGCGTCAGATTTTCGACCACAATGTTGTCGGTCAGCACCAAAGCGAGCAGGGTGGCGCGTGTGGCGTTCGATAGTTGTGTTATGTTTTTTTCCTGAATTTGTATGCTGCCGCCAAGTGGTTTTTGCAGCCCGGCCAGCGTGCGCAGCAAGGTGCTTTTGCCTGTGCCGTTGGTGCCTGTCAGGCAAATGAGGTCGCCACTGTTGGCTGTCAGATTCAGGTCGTGCTGAATGACCCGTTTCCCGTAACCGATGTCCAAATGTTGTGTTGCTAACACGTTATTTCTGTTTGATGATAATCCAAATGATGATAGGTGCACCAACTAATGCGCTGATGGCGTTGATAGGCAGTGTATAACCTTGTGCCGGCAGTTGTGTAGCGATGTCGCACAGCATCATGAGCGAGGCACCACACAGTATGCAACCGGTGATGGTAGTGCGATGGTCGGCCGTGCGAAACAGTCCGCGCACCAGATGTGGCACTGCCATACCGATAAAGGCAATCGGCCCCGTGAAGGCTGTGGTGGTGCCCGCCAAAAGTGCTACTACCACAATAATCATTACGCGGGTGCGGGTGATGTTGATGCCTAAACCTTGTGCGTAGTTTTCGCCAAGCAACAAACCGTTCAGTGGCTTTTGCAGTGTGTAGGCCAATATCAAACCGATGGTTACCAACGGCAGCATCACCCACATATAGTTCCAACCTACGGCCGACAAACTGCCAAATGTCCATACTACAAATAGTTTTAGCGAGTCGGGATTGCTTGCATTTTGCAGAATGGTAACCAGCGATCCGGCTATTTGCCCGAACATGATGCCGACGATGAGCAACGACACGGCTTGACGCACGCGAAACGATACGCCTAACACCAACAATAGCACCAAAACGGCACCAAACACGGCCGAGCAGACCAATCCCCAACCGCTTTGAGCTAAGGCGGTGGGCAACATGCTGCCGGCCAATAGGTAAACGGCCACGCCAAGGCTCGCTCCCGAACTGACGCCCAACACATAAGGCCCGGCCAACGGATTGCGAAAGAGTGTCTGCATCACAAGGCCGGCTACCGAAATGGCTGCGCCGGTAACGATGGCTGTCAAGGCTTTTGGCAGACGAAAATTGTAAATGATGTCGCGGTAGAGGGGGTTGTCCGACACAAGTGCATTGAATGGCAACGACACGCTGCCAAAACTAATGTCGCAGACAAAAAGCAATCCGGTAACGATTGCTAATATTCCGAAAATCAGTATGTTGCGTCCGGTTCTCATGGAGTTAGTTTACAAATGTAAGTGGGTGTGTAGCCGACTGTTTCGTCGGGGTGCAGTGCCCACATCAAATCTTGCAGTATCAAATCGGGGCGCACCACGCCACTCTCCCAAAAATCGTTGGCGCCACCGGCGCGTGTGCGCGCATAGAACCCATAAACACATCCGTTTTGTGCTGCTTTGAAGAGTTGGTGGCGTTCGTCCATCGCCAATAGTTCGTGCATAGTGGCAGTGGGCGCATTCAGCCATACGTCGGCTTGCGCAAAGTGGTGCAGTACGGTTTCGAAACTGAGTGGCAGACTGCCGTTTTCGGCGTTGTCGCTATAGAAATAGGTGGCGCCTGCATCGGCAAACAGCTGCCCCATGTAACTTTGTCCGCCGGGCATATACCAAGTGCCTTTGAAGTTGCTTCCGGCCATCACGGTTGGGTGGGTCGGCATCAGTTGCGCAGCTATTTTTGCCTCGATGTAGTTGTTTTCGATGGTGTCGAAATAGGTTGCTGCCATCGCCTCTTTGTCGTAGAATGCAGCCACAAGTTTCAGCCATTCGGCACGGGCAAGCACGCTGTTTTCAGTCCATTCGTTGTTGTAAATCAGCGGAATACCCGATTCGGCCAAACGTTTGGCGTTGTTGTCCTGCTGATTGTAACTTGCCAACATCAGTGCATCGGGTTTCAGGGCGAGCAGTCGCTCGGTGTTGGTGTCGAAGGCGTCGCCCAAACTGACGATTTGCTTGTCGGCGTACCGTTGTCTGACAAGGGCGTTGTAGGCGAGTTCAGGGCTGCAGATGCCGCTGATGCCGGACAATTCGCCAATGATGTCCAGAAAGGCGTAGTGTGTACACGAGGTTACGGCCACATGGCGCAGCGGTATCACTATTTTTGTGGCGCCGTCAGGCACATGCACCGTGTCCGATTTCACCAAATAATAGGTTGCCAATATAGCATCGTCAACCCAAGGACTTTTGATGGTAATACGCTTGTAATCAGTAAAATAATCTACCGAAAATCCGTGCGCATATTTGACCGTGAGTGTCGAGTCGGGTTGCCGACCGTCGCTGTCTGTCGATGTAGCCTGCCGCCCGCAAGCACTCAGCAAGGCGACTGCCACGAGTGCGTATATTGTGAGTCTTGCTTTCATGCCTGCAAAGTTAGCAAAAAATACTGACATTTGTTGCTTGTTGGCGTATGGTTGTTGTCGTGCGGCATCAAAAAAACAGAAACAGCCACTTGTTGGCTGTTTCTGTTGCACGGATGCAGATGCGTTGTTATTTTTTTGCTTGTGGCAAAACCGTGATACGCACAATGCGGTTTAATGCGCCTTCGTTGTAGATTTGTTCGCGGTCGCCCAACGGATTGATGGTGATTTTGTCGTTGGGAATGCCATATTGTTCGACCAAGATGCGACGTACCGTTTCGGCGCGTTGTGTGGCCAGTTGCTCATTTATTTCGGGCGTTCCCGTGTCTTTGTCGCAGTAGGCATCCAAGCGCAATACGACATCGGGATAGGCGTTGATAAAGGCTGCTACGTTGTAGTATTGTGTGGCGTAGTTTTGTTTCGGATTGGCCGACCCGAGTGCAAATTCGATGAGCGCAATTTGGAATGGTTTGTCGAATGTTCCTTGTGTGGCGGCAGCCGACAAATCGGTGGTGGTAACCGGTGCGCCGCGTTCGACGATGCGCTCGGTGTGGTGGTACACATGTATGGTGTCAACTCGTGCGTGGTTGCCGGTCTGTGCAAGTGCTTTGTCGTTGTTCTTCTGACGTTGTTTGTACGCAAAACGATGTCCGCCGAAGTTGTACGAAAATCCGACCGAAATCGACAAATCTTCTTGTGCCACAGCACCGGCATGTGTGGTGTAGCCTTCGGCCATGATGGTGGTGGCAACCGCCAAATTGATGTCCCAATAGTCGGTGATGCGGTATTTGCCCATAAGACCAAAATGGCCTGTCAGACTATGTTGCACAGGCACACCTTGGGCACCGAAACCATACATATAGCCAATGCCGACGAATGGCACCACGTCCCATTTACAGGTTTGAACGTACCCTTTGTTGATGCACGACGACAGGCTCAACATGGCATCGATATGCGGATTGATGTAGAACACGTTGAAGTTGCTCGACCCATCGGCGAGAGGCGTTATTTGTGTAAGGTCAAAGTTCCATGTTGCCAGGTCGGCCGATGAGGCTGCACCTTGCCACCAGAATGATTTTAAGCCCACTTGAAAACCGAAGTAGGGCATAATCCATTTGCCGGCCGTCAGCGATACTTCGGGACGTATGCCGTTGGTGGCGTATATGTCGGGATTTTGCTGCCGGCTCTGATTGAACAACACATCGCCTCCGACCATCAACGACAGGAACCAATCGGAATCGGCTTTTCCGGCCGAGTTATACACGGTATCGGTCTGCGCAAACGAGTGGCCGACAACGACAAGTACAATCAAAAAAACAGATAGACGTTTCATAAACTTAAAGAACGGTTAGTGTGATTTGTTTCGGTTGGGCGGTAGTGCCTATGCGGGCATCGCTTTTGACGACTACTGGTTCCGCTGATTGATACATATAGCCCGTGCGGTTGCTCCAGTAGCGGAAGTACGCTTGCGATTCCTCTTCGGCGTTGGCGGTGGGTATCGAAAAGTTGAACAGCCCGTCTTCCAGATTGGCAACACCGCGGCAAACATCGCCCACGAACACGGCCATTTGGTCGTGTTCGTCGATGTAGGGTTGCAGGTTGTCCGGTAGCGCTATCACCGCTGTGGCGCTGATGTAGGTGTATGACAGCGTGTCGGTGAATTGCCAATTTGGATTGTCGTATTTGGTTATTACCTCTTTTTTGCGACAGCCGCTCATCACTGCCACCACAACGATGGCAGTGAGTACGAGCAGTTGTTTCAAGTGCGATCCGCTTGCGAATGTTTTGTTTATTGTAATCATAGTTTTCTATACATTAGAATTTGATGAATTTCTGAACTTCTACCTCATCGCCATGCACAAAGCGCAGGAAGTAGGTGCCCTCAACGAGCGAACTAACATCGATGGAGCGCAAAACGAATCCATCGGTTTTTTCGGCTGCCGAAGTGTACACCATTTTGCCCATCACATCGTATATGTCGATGCGGGTCGATACGCTTGGTTGTACTATGGCCGACAGTGTCAACTGCGTGGAGGCCGGTATCGGGTAGAGGGTCATGCCGGTGGTGGCTGCCGGTGCGTCGAACACTATGTGAAGTGGTGCCGCAGGTTCGCCACTGACATTGTCGGGCGCATAAGCCACTGTGGTGCTCGATAGCGAGGTACCGTCTTCGCGTACACGGAGGAAGTGTACTTCGTCGTGAGTGTTGTCGCCCGCTACCGAGATACAGAGCAGCGTGCGGTCGTCGTAAACAACAGGTACAGCCTCGCCGCGAATTTCGCCGTTCACCACAGCATAGAGTTTGTCGGTAGCGCAAACATCTTCGGAGTAACCGAATATCGACATGTTGTGCGCATACGGATGCTCGTTGCTCTGCGGTGCCCGATTGACAGTCGATACTTTCGACGGATAGGTCAGTGTTTTGGTGGTTGTGGCCGTGCTCTTGAACATATAGCCTTCGTTTGGCCGCATCGTTTCCAACGATCCTATCCATTCGTTGCCGTAGTACATGGCGAATCCGTTTTGCGACTTGATGACGTCGCCATTCGATGCCTCGTAGCCGGCGAGTGCCGATTTGACACTGAGTACTGTTTGCGGCAGATAAGAGATGTAGTTCCAACGATTCGGAGCGATGGCGATAGATACCGAGGTCGGGTCGATTTCGGTGCCGCTGACGGCCAACGTCTTGTCTTCGTTGACATGGAAGAGATACATCTCGCTGTTGTTGAACGAGGTCAGGCGACCGCCACTTACCCACATCTGTTTTGCTTCGACATAGTCGGCAAACGAGTGCAGATTCTTGACTGTTTCGCCGTCAGACCAGTTGCCTTCGGCCAATGCGGCGTTGATATTGTTCAAAGCCTCGTTGGCCAAGTTGAACGAAATCCAGTTCCAACCTTTCTTCAGGTTGATGTTGGCAAACATCAATGCACCGCCATCGAAAATGACCGGCTCCATCGGAGTGCCGACAATTTGTTGCGCCGCAAATGTGATGGGTTGCGACGGTTCGGCTTGATAGATGATGCCTGTCGAGGCGTCGTACATACGGAACATAATCGGTTTGGTCGATTTGGCGGTATGCGAATAGATGGTGAGCAGCACATAATACATGTCGGTGGCGGCGTTGTACGATGTGTGCGCCACACCGATGCACTCTTTGCCGTCGAATGCGGCGAGTATGTCGTCTTCGTCCATCGAGAATACACCTTCGAAACGCATCTGTCCGAATACGGAACTGTTGTATTCGTAGGCGTTTTTATCGACAGTCCACGTCGGTTCTTCGCCGGTTACCACCACGTTTATCGACAACGGCTCGCTTACATTCTGTGCATCTACCAGATAGACGACTTCGTTGTAGGTGCCTACGTTCAGACCACTGTTGATGCTAAATTCGATAGTGGCCGATTTGGTCGGGTTGAGCGTGCCGGCTTCGGGGGTGGCGGTGAGCCACGACGGCAAGTTCTCGATGGTATAGTTCTGCACGAAACCACCTTTGTTCGTAATGCCGACTTTGAATGTGTATTCGTCGTACTGTTTTTTCTGGATGTTGATTTCGTCCTCTTGCCACATCAGTTGGTTGCGGTCGATATAGGCCGACCAAGTGATAGGCGACAAGATGCTGTTGCCGTTGACGTCGCGCACATCGGTAGCCGTAAAGTTGACGATGGTGTTTTCGATGCGGTAATCATCTTCTTTGAGTGTGATGATCAGTGCGTCGTTGTTGACCACAAAGTCGTAGGTCAAACTGCTGACAGCACCTTTGGTCTTGACGGGTGCAATGTCCGACGATTGGATGGTGTTGCCGTGGCGTGTTACGAGCAATGTGTCGTTTGTAACGAAATCTTTCAGCGTGTATTGCAATTCGGGCACACCTTGGAACGTGATGTAATGCTCGAACGGATAGTAGGCCAACAGACCTAATTCGCTGCCGTCGAGTTTTTCATCGTCGAGTTGTTCCATTTGTGCCTGTGTGCGATACAGTTTCCACAATCGGATTTCGTCTATCGAACCGTTGAAGAAACGATCGACAACCACGTGTGTGCTGGAAGGTATATCGTGCCAGCCGCAAGCGCCGACAAAGATGCGGTCGCTGGAAATGCCACCAACCATATCGGCGGTAATGTATGTCTGCAATTGTCCGTCGATGTAGATGCGGGCGTGTCCGCTCGAGCGACTGACGGTGAAGGCAAAGTTGTGCCAAGTGTCGTCGGCCCAATTGCCCGGAACTACGGTTTCGTAACCATTGTTGCGGTAGCACAATTCGCCGGATGCGTTCCAGCCTACGGCAAACAGGTTTTTCGGATTTTCCGAAGTGTTGTTTACACCATCGCCGTTGGACAACATGATGGCATTGACTTGCGGCGCAGCGGCTTTGAACCAGAATCCGAGTGTATAGTCCATGTCGGCGGTGCAAACGGTGGCCGAACTATTTATTTCGAAATAGCCGCTTTGTCCGTCGAAACGGGTGGCAAAGCCTTCGGGCAAAGCCCATTCGGCGTTGTACAGCACGAGGTTTACACCGCGCGCTTTGTCGGCAGTGGCTGTGCCGCGGGCTTCGTCCATGGCATAATAGCCTATCAATCCGACGTCGTTGCCCGATAGTTGTACGGCACTATTGACTTGCAGTTGACCGGACGAGCGGCATGCATTCCACAGACGGAACTGATCGACTTTGCCGTTGAAGTAGCCGGATTCGGAGGCAATGTCGCGACCGATTTGGAATAAGCCAATGCCGTCGTAGTCGTCCACTGTCGCCTCGACAACGGCAACCCAGTTGACATACGCTGTCAGCAGGGACGTGGCACTGTTGTAGGTGAGAGCAACGTGGTTCCAACTGCCGGCCTCCAATGCCGTTGGCTTATTGGAGCGCACTGTCGTTTTGCCGAAACGCACCGTAACATAGTTCTGATTGTCGATGCTGAAAGCAAGGCTGCTGCGTGTGTCGCCGTGGCTGAAAATGGTGGCGTTTTGCGCATAGTCGTGCTTTATCCATCCTTCGATGGTCAGGTCTTTTGCACTATAGTTTTTGCTTAATTCGGTGGACAGATAGGCGGCCTTGCCATCGAGTTGGATGGCTACGTCGTGTGTGGTAGCCGCGCCATTGCGTATGCCTGTTACCGAGAAGTTGTTTTTTGTGAGCAACCCTTCGGCAATGGTTTCGTTAAAGTCGAGTCGTATCTCGTCGGTAACGGTCAGAATGCCGTTGGCCGGTTTGGCTGCGCCGAACAATCGCGGATTGTACATGTCTTTGATACCGGACACAATTTCCGACTCATTGGCATAGAGTTGATTGTTGATGTTGCAGAACGATACGGCGCGTATGTCGTAGCGTTGGTCGGGCAATTCGTCCATGTAGAAATTGTAGAAAATGTTGCCCAAGTTTTCCGACTGAATGCGCAACGCATTGAAACCTTTGTCCACCATGGCATCGACTAACGAGTCGTTGTCGTAGTAGTAGGCCAGCGTAATCCATTCGTCGTCGGATGCGGAGGTGGCTTTGTACTGCAACTCGATGTGGTCGAAATCCGTATAGTTGACATCAAAATCGGTCAAGGTAATCGGCATATAGTGGCGCACGATGCCGGCAACGGTGTCGGAAGCGCACTTGGTGTTGTACGTCCAGTTGTTGGATGGCGCGCCAACGCGTACGCTTGTACACGATGGTGTGAAATGTGCTGTTACATATACCGTATCCGATATCAGCGGTATAAAACTGTTCGGGTCGTTCTGACATTGCGATATGAGTATGATGCCCAACGAGTCGTAATTCAGCACGGTACCTTTGCGCACCGAGAGTGTTTTTTGCAGGTCTTCGCTGGCCGGCACATGGTACGCCAAACGCGATCCCGATATCGGGTTGCCGTCAATGGTTATGATGGCGCCGTTAGGATTGGTTCGGTCGTACGGAATGATGTCGAACGTTTGGTCTTCGCCGGTTTCGGAGTTGTTGCGCAAGTGCAGCGTGAATGTGGCGGCTTCGCCCGACGGAATGTTCTCTTGGAAGTTTTTGTCCACGGAGATGGTCGGTACTTCCAACTGCATGGTGGCTGCGTCAATCACTTCCGATTCGTGATTTTTCCAGTGTACGGCCGTGTATTCGCCTTCGTAGGGACAACTTGTAGCGCCGCCGCGTGTGCGGAACACAAATGTCGGGAACGACTCTTTCGTTTCGACACTGTTTTCGTTGGCTGCGCCGGAACCCAAGCCGGGACCGCTTACGCCATATTCTTCGTCGGACGATTTCCAACCGTTGTTCTCGTACAACACGTCAACTGACAGGTAGTCGTCGTCGCCCGATTCGGCCAGGACGAAACCTTTGGCGTGCGAAGCCTCCATGTCGTCGGTAAATTCGCCGCCTTGTACCATGCCCGTGTGTTCTTCGAATGCGAATTTAGTTGTACCGCCTCCGGCACTCAACATAAAGTCGTTAGAAACGATGGCACCTACTGTGATGTCGAATGAGTTGACGGACGACACGATGGTTGAATATTGCTCGCTGTATTCCACAGGCGAACCGGCGTGGAACGAGAAGTTTTGCAGTTGTTTGCTGGCTTTTACTTTGATACTGTCGTTGTCCGACATCACCTTGTACCACTTGGCTATCGATTGGTTGATAGATGCCACCGAGTCGATTTGGTTAGCGGCCAGGTAGGCGTTGTAGTAACCGGGTTGACCGAAGTTCTCGTCGCCGGCCGGCACAGTGGACATGTAGTAACAGCGGTTGTTGATGTTGGCCGAATCTTGCAAGGTGGCTTCGTTGCGTGTGCCGGGCAGCAGCAACAGGCTGTTGCGCACATCTTCCAAGTTGGGTATCAGCGTCTGTTCGAGATAAATTTGCGGATAAGCAAATAGCGTGTTGAACGATTGCGACATCGACAGACCGCGTGTTTGCACGAGCGCATATTTGTCATTGCTGGTGTAAGTGCTTACATAGGCGTCGGCACCTAATGTGTCGTAGGTGGCTTTTGGCACGATGGTGCTGACCAACGTGCTGCCAAAGGTGATGTTGGTCGAGTAGCCGACATATACGTCGCCATTGGCGCCGACATACAGCGGGTCGTCGCTGGTTTGGAAACGCTGCGTAACGGTGGTTACCGTGGTCTTGGTGTTAGCACCGGTGTATTGTGCCGACTGCTTGACACCGGCGCTGAGGCCGCTTTCGGTTTCTAATGCAACATTACTTGTACCGGTTGATGAAGCAGGTGTATTAGCTAATGTGATTGTAAAAGTTTCTGATTTGACACCGTTAGTAAATATTTCAGTACCTTCGTGTTCGAGTCCACCGCGGTAGGTGTTGCTCTCGGTAAAGGTGGTGCCTTTTTCGAGGTACGAATAGGAGTTACTTCCCGGTGGGTCGCGCAGCACGGTCAGCAGTTTGTCGGGACCGGCGGTTACGAAGTTGACGCCCGTTTGATGGCAACCCAAAATGTAGGCTTCGCCGTTTGTGTTGCCCATCGGGTTTTCCCAATTAACGCTGGTCGGATTGTCGGATTCGCCATAAACAAATGTGGCGTTCACCGAGCCGGTGGCGTTATCCATGGTCGGTTGGTCAATGGTTACCTGCCAATAGTTTTCGTCGGCTACCAGCGTGTCGGAATAGGCAAAGTGTTGGCTGCCGAAGCCCACCGTGGCATCCTCTACCGGCACACGGTCTATTTTGGTCGAGTCGATGTGTCCTACGGCATCGGTGTAGTACAAGAACTCTTCGAATATCTCGTAGCCTAAGAAGTAGGTCTCGTTCTGCGTGAATACCGGTTTGTCAAACAGATATTTGCCGGTGGCGGCATCGTACAGCAGTACGGTGTCTTTCTCGCCAATAAGGTTGGTGGTTATCATCGTTTCGTCGCCGAAATAGGGCATCGAATTGCCTTGGAAGTCGCGTTGTTTGACTTCGATTTGCGCACGATAACGTTTGGTAAATACCTGTTTCTGCATGTAAGGCACCGAGTCGGTGTATTCCACAACTTTATAACCCAACGCTTGGTTGTCAGGGTCGATCAATGCAGAATCCTGATAGGTGTAGGTTTCGTATATGGCTCTCACGGCGTTCGTCAAATCGAGGTCGCTCTTGTCGCCGGGAATGGCTTCATGCTTATACACGCCCAATGTTACGGTATATTGTTCGGGATATACCGGCGCCACAAATTCGCCCGTTTCGTTATTGACATGGATAACGATATTTCCTTTATTGTACTCGACAGTGGTGGTTTTGGGCGTTTCGCCGGCATGGCTGGTGAGCACATGATGGTCGATGCTTACCGAGTGCCCGATTGTGTCGAGTGCATAAGCCTCGCGTTTTGGCGTGAGGGTGATGGTCATATTGTCGGCAAGGTTGTTTTTCGACAAACTGAAGCCCACGGGATAAGCCTCCTGAATGGGACCGCCGCAGATACGTCCGACGTATTGCACTTTGGTGATGTCTTCAAGCAAAAGCCCTGTCAAAATGTCCTGATAGTTGCGGTCTTGACCGTTCGATTGCGTGATGCGACCATCGTTGAGGAACGTATGCCCGGTTTTCATAACTCTGACTTCGTGAACGCCTACGGGCACGTCAATCTCAAATTCGCCCTTGGCATCGGTGTAAATCCATTCGCCGTTGGCTTTCATGGCTGTTACACCATCGATGGTGAAGTATGCTCCCTCGACAGGATAAGTACCACCTTGATAGACCACTGTACCGCTCACTTTGAACGAACTATTATCCACAAAGTTGACGGTGTGGCTTTGCGTGTTGCTGTTGATAAAACGGATTTCGGAAGCCGGGTCGAATTGGTGCGTGCCTTTGCGCGGATAGAGCGTGTAGGCTGTACCGTTGCCGTAGTAAGGCACGGCGCGTATGGCGTATGTGCCCGATACGTCCGTCAAGGCTTTGTAGCCCAACTGATTGATGGATGGGCATACGTCGGACAGTGTAACGCCGGACAATGTGCCGTGATGCTCATTGTAGTTGCTGCCGACATACGATTGGTCGTAAAACGCTTTGCCGGTGATGTAGTCGAACGTGTAGTAGGCGGCCAACTTACTCTCGTTGCCTATCAGGTAGCGTGTGTAGTCGGTGGATATCTCGTTGCTATCCAAGGCTCTGTTCCAGATGCGTACTTCGTCGATGTTGCCTTTGTAACCCTCGCCGAGCGTAACCGCATAGGTCGATTTTGTCGGTGCGGTGGAACATGTCGCCGAGGTCGCAAGGCTGTCGTTTATATAAAGGTATATCTTGCCGGCGTCCTTGTCGTACACACCCGACAGATGTGTGAATTGTGTGTTGGACAGGGCTTTCGCGGCACTGATTTTGGCGTTACCTACACTGAAATAGGGTTTGCCGGCACTGATGCCCAAGTCGTACATGTTTCTTTTGTAGATGATGTGCTGCGCGGTTGTGGACGATACATCGGCCGGTTTTATCCACGCCTGCAAGGTTACGGGCAAACTGTTGTCGGACAGTAGCGAGGTGTCGTCCACTTTGGCGGTCGAACCCGAACCGCTGAAGTAGAGGCTTTGGCCGGAAATTTCGTCTGTGGTCTCAAGGCGAACCTCGACGGAATCGACTGCCTGACCGTCTTGGAAAGTTACACGACCATAAAAATCGCCCGTCGGTGTGCGGAAACCGATGCTATAGAGCGTGTCGGCCGACGACAAAATGTTGCCGCCGCAATTCAGCAAACCATAAACACGATATTCGTATATAGTACCGGCCAAACTTGTGGCATCGTTGATAAGGTAGGTCGATGATGTGCTGCTGGCGCTGACCGATTGTACTTGTCTGAATATGTCGTTCGTGTTGTAGATGCGCCGCTCGATGATGTAGTTGTCGAACGAACCGGTGGTTGACCATGTCAATTCCGTTTTGTCCGAAAAATAGCCTTTGCTGGCATCGAAATCGTCGATGGTTCCAAGTTTGAACGGCGAAATTTCTTCTTCCGTGTAAACCGGCGTAACGGCTTCGAAGTTATCGTTCGGCGCTATAGACAATTTATATGTATAGTTGTTGCATAAACGTATCATCTTGTCCTCGTATTTGCCGGAATTGAAGTCGGCTTTGGTCAGCGTAATGTCGTCGGACGACGAGTAGGTGTTGTTGATACGCGTAATGGTGAACCGTGTACCGTCGCTCCACACGGAACCCGATGTTTTCCAAGTGACGGTTGCCGTCTTTTGGTCGGACGACAGTGTTACATGAGCATCGGTAGGGCGTGCGTGGTTGGTGTTGACGGCAAGGTTGTCGATTTTTTTCGTAAAGCAACTCCATGCCGATTTATTTTTGGTCGTTTCGCGGTAAATCTCGAAGTCGTAAAGGTTGTCTTCACCCTCTTGTAGGGCAATCTCGGTCGAGTAATTGATAACACCACCTTTGTAGGCCACATATTTGTATTTCGGGTAACCGGACTCCGTGTTGCCCTCTAAATCTTTTTTCTTATATTTGATGACGAAATTGTCGGCAATGTAGTAATCGGCCGGCGCATTCGGTATCGACCATGTGAGTTTGATGGTGCGTTGGCTGAGGTTTGCTTCGGCCTCAAACTCATCGACCTGCGGATAGGCCGGAATGATGATCTCGGAACTTTGTGTGTTGTAAGAAATGCTCGAATTTTTCGACGGAGTATAACTCTGATACACAATCACGCGATTGACATTATTCAACTTCAGCGGATTACTGCCATCAACATAGAGATAGAAAGGACCGCTTGTGGTTGAACCGCCAAAACTGGTCTTGCCTTCTGTACTCCACTGGTTTTTGCTGGTGTTGCACAATTTGATGTCGCCGTAAGTGTACGCATTGCCGTTGGAGGTGCGACTCCACGGAATCTTAATGGCCGGACGATTGTTCGCAACATCGTAATTGGATGTAGCCACCGGCGAACTTACCTGAAAATCCGAGCGATTCCATTGGCACGAGGTGTTCCATTCTTCGCTGACACTTTGGTCTCCTGTCGCGCCGCGGCGCCACCACTTACCGGTCAGTTTGGTGGTTACTTCGGTGTTCATCTGAGCTGTTGTAATCGGTACATCAAATGAGATGTAATCATCGCCGTCAGTGTGGTCTGTAATGGTTAATCCTCCATCCTCTTTAATCGTTAGGCCACCATCAGTGTTACAATAGAACTTAATGGTGTATGTACCGCACGTTAATATTGCACCGTCGGGATTCTCATCTTTGTTAAAACCGCAGTGCCCGTCGCCCATCGAACCCCAACTTTGGTAGTAGCGTATTTCATGGTGGATGACGCCCTCTTTCACCTTCCATTCTACTTTACACCAATCGCGGTTCCAATCCGTATAGGCAAAAGCATTGATGCCTACAAGCATCAGCAGGCATGCCAACACGAATATTCGCGTAGAGTTTGTTACTTGTCGTTTCATAATTATCTGTTTTTTGAGTTTGTTTCCTTAAAATGCTATGATATAGCGAATTGACTTTTGTTCCGTTTTGGCGGTCGAAGCAGTATTGCCTGTGCCCATGTCGACGGTATAGGCATTCGCCTTGTTCTCTTCGGTCGACGACCAATAAATGCCCGACGTATTCAACAGCGTCGCAGTCGGCCGTTGGTTGGTGATGTAGGCATTGATGTCGGTCAGTTTGGTCTGAATGTTCACCCATTCGTCTGCCGATGGTATGTACCAACCGGTTCCTATGGCTTGCGCCTGCTGCAACAGCGGGTATTGCGACGGGTCGGCTTGCTCGGCCATTTTCTGCGTGTTGGCGCTGCCGTCGTCCATAGATTTGGCGCCTATCGAGTCGGTAGCCACCGTGCACCACGCCAAGTTGTATTCGGCCAACGTGATGGCATAGCCGTGTATGCCGCCCGTGTGGGTGGTATATACAATGCCGAGCGTGTCGCCGCTTACAATGTACAAATCGCCCGGTTTATAACTGGTTTGGTTGTCGTTCTTGCTGGTTGTTTCTGCCCACGACAGGCGGCGCATCGGGCGCACACCGTATGCCGTGGCTTTCGCATCGTCGAACGCATTGTCTTTGGCTATCGTAATAGTTTCGCTATCGGATGTGAAGGTGTAGTCTTTTGTCGTAACGGCGTAAGCAAAGTCGCGGCCGCCCTCGGTCGATGTCCAATAGACGCTTTGGCTGATGGCCGCGGCGCCGGGTATACTGCTGAGTTGCGTGTTGATGGCATCAACATTGGCGGCTATGTTCAACATCTCTTTTCGCGACGGCAGATACCACGAATCGCCGGCGTCGGCACAGGTCTTGAATGCCGGATAGGCTGTCTCCCAACCGCTTATATTTTTAATGGTGGTCATGTTGGTCAGACCGTTGTTCTGGTTGGTACTTTTCGTTTCGGTTGGCAAAGTGCCTGTATAACTTTCGTTCCAACAGCCATCTACTGCCAGCGGGTCCCACTGTACGGAGGTGTAATCGTTCAGCCCTATTATCTTCGCAAAACGTCCTACGGTCGATAGCTCGCATACGACACCTTCGGCTTCGCCTGCGGCGTTGAAGTAGATGTCGCCCACTTTGTAGGTGTTGGCAGTGGTGTTCGCCCAATCGGGGTCAACCCACGATAATTGGCCGTCGGCTATGGCAAGGAATTGTCCTTCTTCGCCCACCGGCAACGTTTTCCATTGTGCTTCGCTCCAATAGAGTATGTCGCCTTCGTTCGATCCTTGCGGTTTGCCCGATATATCGTTCCATGCGGGTTTGCTGCTGCTGCCCGATGCATATTTGGCTATCGAATCCTGTAAGTTCGGTTTGTTGGTCAGGTCGTTGTAACTGCCCGAAAATGAGCCGCTTGCCGATAGGTTGGGTTTGTCTTTCAAGTCGTTGTAACTGCCCGATGTGGCTACTGCTGCCAACGCAGGTGCGCCTTGCAGGTCGCTGTAATTGCCTGTGGCAGAAACGGTGGCAAGCGTCGGTTTGCCTTGCAGGTCGTCGTATTTGCCCGATGTGGCTACGGTTGCGAGCGCGGGCGTTCCTTGCAAGTCGGTGTAATTGCCCGATGTGGCCACGTCGGCCAGGGTGGGTGCGCCTTGCAGGTCGCTGTATTCGCCGGTTGTGGCTACGGTTGCCAAACTCGGCGCGTTGTTCAGGTCGCTGTAGTTGCCCGAAAATCCGTACGCACTGATGGAGTCTTTGATGTTCGGCCGTCCGCTCAAGTCGCTGTAATCGCCCGAAAATGTGCCGTCTGCCGACAAGTTCGGACGGTCTTTCAAGTCGTTGTAACTGCCCGATGTGGCTACTGCTGCCAAGGCAGGTGCGCCTTGCAGGTCGCTGTAATTGCCTGTGGCAGAAACGGTTGCGAGTGTCGGTTTGCCTTGCAGGTCGTCGTATTTGCCCGATGTGGCTACGGTTGCGAGCGCGGGCGTTCCTTGCAAGTCGGTGTAATTGCCCGATATGGCTACGTCGGCCAGGGTGGGCGCGCCTTGCAGGTCGCTGTATTCGCCGGTGGTGGCCACGGTGGCCAATTCGGGTTTACCGGTCAGGTCGCTGTAGTTGCCCGAAAATCCGCCTCCGGCGTTGGCCGGCACATCTACCAAGTCGTTGTACGACACCGGCTCGGTCAGCGCGGTTGCGGTGTTGGCGTGCAGCGCGTATGGCACGCTCAAAAGTTGTGTGGTCGATTGCGTCGTAAACGAAAATCCGCCGTCGGGGTCAACGGCAATGGTCAAAAAGTAGGGACCGTCGGCCCAATCGATCGTTGCAAAATTGCCTACGGTGGGAGTACCGCCGCCGATTTTCAGCGTAACGAGGCCGTTAGCGTTCGTTTTGCCCGAGAAATTCTCGGAGTAAACGGTCGTGCCGTTGGCACTGCCTTGTAAGATAAGTGAAAATTCTGACATGGCAAAATCCTGGGCAACTTTTTGTTGCTCAGGAACTTATAAATAAAGTTAAATTATAGTGTTGCGGAATTAAGGCATAATAAAAATCTTTTCAAAAGCATAAATTTTGTCATATTGTGTCTATTTCTTGATAATTTGAAAAACTGTTTGCTGCAATTTGTTGGTCGTGGTCAGGCGCAACAGATAGACGCCGGCCGGCAGTGTGCTCATGTTCAACGTAAAGGCCGAAGGTTGGTCTGTAGCGCGCAACACTATTTGACCGTTGCTGCCGACCAATTCGCCATCGAGGCGCACATCGGTTGCGGCTTCTATGTACAGCAAAGCAGATGTCGGGTTAGGGTAAACACTGACATCTGCTTGCAAGTTGTTTTCGATGTTGGGCAGTTGGTCGATGGTCAACGGATACACCTGCAATACGCCTATCGTCGTCGACCAATCGCTGTTTTCGGCGTAACCGGCCACTGCCTGACCAATGCTGTAGGTCATCTCCCGACCGTCGCCGCCCGTTACGACTACGGCCGTTTGAGCCGACAGCCATGCACTGCAACACAAACAGCAAATCGACAAAAAAATGCGGATAAATGCGTTTTTCGGCGCGCGCCGACAGGATATGCTACTCTGTTTCAAATGACCGAATGGCACTTGAAAGGCGGATTTTTGGGAGTTTTGTATCATATACACCTGACTTGTCCGGGTAATTTCTTTTCGGCGGCAAAGTTACAAATTTTTTTTTATATTGTATAGTGTCTTTGTTAAAAAATTATCGTTTATTTTATTTTAGTTTATTTTATTTGTTATTGTAAGTGATTTATAATCAGATTATTGTTGTTTTTTTTACGGATAGGGGTGCATTTTACGAGTTTTTACGTATTGTGATAATCAATAAATTGTTGTAACTTTGCTCCCAAATCTTAAAACTTTTAATTATGTATAAAAAATTAGCGTTATTAGTTGCATCTTTGGTGTGTGTGTCGCTGATGGCGGCGCCTGTAAAATCCAAGAAAATGCAGAGGGAATCGCTCTTTTTGTTCCAACAAAAGGCGGAACAGACGACTCCGGCAAAAGCACCTGTGGTTGTGTCACAATCACATCGTGAACGTAGCACGACAGAACCAATGTCGTGGAAAACTATGCAGGCTCAACTGAAAAATGTGGCCAAAGTGCCTGTGGTGAGCAACGACACCCTATTTATTACAGAGGACGATTTGCCCTATGTAGCCGATATGCGCCTTTCGACAACCGCTGTGGTGGCGCTGCAACTCTCTCAAGCAAAAGAACTCGTTGTGTCGGTGTCGGCTGACCTGCCTTATCCCCTGTGTGGCTTGCAGATCAATGGCTCGTGGTTGAGTACGAATGGCTATACACTGATTCACGAATGGCCGGCCGGTCAAGTGGCGGTGCAGCCGATTGCAATGCACAATGATTTTTGCGGATACCCGTGCAAACTCGCTATCAGCGTGGCGGACGATAACAACATCGTGACGGACATAACGGATTTTACGGTCGATACCATTACGTCGCTGCCGTTTAAGGCCGCAGAAACGGCACCGCAAGCCGTGAAATATCTGTACACGACAGCGTCTGGAGCCTTCAAATTCTATGCTCCGTTAGCCGCCAAAGCGTTCTACTACAAAGCACCTAAAGATATGACGTATGCCATTGCGGCGTCGAACGTCATCTATTCGCTGGATGCGGCTTTGAATATTCATACTGACGGCGAATCTGCCGTCAACAAAGATGTTACAGCCGGTGATGCCGCTATGTATGTGGTGCGTTCGACCGATGGCGCATTCACGTTCGACATGAAAGAAGGTCAACTGCCTTATTATCAACTTATCGGCGTTTCCGAAGTGAAGGAGGTAGAACTGCCGTTCCGTTACGAGGGCACATTGTCGCATACTGTGGCGAGTGGAATGTCTACCGGTGTGAAATACGATGCTTATCAGTTCCAACTGGACAAACAAGCCCGATTACGTGTGTATAATTCGCAGTCTGTATATTTGTCCGTTTCTTTGGCCGATGGCTCAACCATATCGTTGTCTTACGGTACATCCGACGTGTTGGAACCGGGTTCCTATACGGTTCTGTGTTCCAATGACGACAATATATTCGCTGCTGCCGATTATTGTCTGTTTATCGATACGGTGGATGTGGCAGCAGCGGCTCTTCCGCTTTACAATACCATGTCGTACGATGAGTCGCTTACCGTTGGCAAAACAGCGTATGGCACTATCGCTTGCACCGATGGCCGGCTTGTTCTGTTGGGCTCTGACGATTCCGCAGCCGGTTTTGCCAAAGGTTTCGAAGTGGAGTTGGAGCCGGGTTGCTATCGCGCTACGCTCACCGTGTCGGGTGATGCCGACATGGGTAAGAGCGCTGTGGTGGCTGTTTACTCGCAACTGACCGGCAACTTGGCCGACGATACCGTGGCTCTCGCTGTCAATAATTATGTATATGATAATCAGCACCAAACATCTTGCTCGGTGGTAGGCGGATTTACAATTAACAAGGCGGGTACCTATTATGTGGCTATTGCCGATTGGTTCGACGATTGTTCCAACGATTATGCGTTGATGGTCGAGAAGTATGTGCCCGAACACTTCACCGAGATAACGCTGCCGTTTGCTGCAGAAAACGTGTTGTACGACCCCGCCGATGCCGGCTCGTATTTCGGTTATCCGGCTGTAGGCTACCTCTTTTCCGTGCCGCAGGATACGCTGGTCAAAGTGTCGCTGCAGTCGGACAGTTATTATTGCTTAGCAGTGATTACACCCTCGTTAAAGCAGTCTCCGATTGTCGAAGTTCTTTCGGGCGGAACACTTCTTGTGCCTTTGACGGCCGGCTATTGGTATCTGCCTGTTGTCGAGTTTAACAAGCAACAAACAACGTTCAGCATCTCGCTGGAGTATTCCGATAAATCACTCACTACCGATACCATCACGCTCGATTCGTTGCTGCGTGCCGCCAAAGTGGTCGAGGCTGTCGAAAACGATGCACTCTTCTTGGGTGCTAAACCGACCGAGTTGGTCGAAGATATTAAAGGCAAGATGCGCTATGCCTACGCCTACAACATGGCACTCGATTCGGGCGAATGTGTGCGCTTCACACGCACCTGCGATTACGACGAATATCTGTTTGTCTATCGTGCCACGGCCGATACGTTCGAATTGTGGAATTACTACGATGATGACTTTCCGTTGATTGAGGCGGACAGTACTACCAATTACTATTTTGTGGTGTCGTCGTACAGCGCTTGTGAAACTGGCAATATTACCTTGTCGTTGACAAAGGTGGCAAAAGACAAATTGTTCCCTGTGGACTCTGTACTGAGTCGCGCCATCGACATCACGCTGCCGTATCATGTCGAGGGCGAGTTCAGCGACGCATCGGCCGATTTGTACGATGATGGTTTCTATCGCCAAGTATACCGCGTGCAGTTGACGAAAGGATCGATAGTCGAGTTCAGAATGCAGGCCGAACAATTCAGTAATTATGTTTATCCGAGAATTGAGGTTTACAATGCAGATTCAAGTAAGGTCGGTGCTGTTGATGGTGGCTACACCATATCTTATGTGTACGCAGTCGATTCTACGGCCTATCATTATGTGGTGCTCACCACTGATGATCCCGGAGGTGAGGGAACCTATCAGTTCGATGCCCACGTTGTGGAAGCAAAAAAACAGGCCGATTTGGTGGCCGATGCGATAGTGCTCGACCAAATGCGTGGCACACGCACGGCCGACAAACCGCAATTCAATGCTGATGAGGGTTCGTCCGATTGTTGGTACAACCTGGAACTCGATTCGGCGCAAGTTTTCCTCTTTACTCTCAACTCTATCCGGAGTATAGGCAGTATCGATGTGTATAAAAAGGTGGGCGAAACGATGACGGATGTTTCATACTCGTCGCTATATGGTTATACATTCTGGCTGCAGGCCGATACGGTGGCAACCTACTATTTGAGAATATCGTTGTCCTCCTCGCTCGAAACTTTGACGTTCGACTACAAAAAGACGCTGAATCAATTGCCTATTAGCGAAGTCGATTCCTATCTGCGGCTGAATGGCGCATTCGATATCGAAAACGACCATTTTGTGTATGCAATGCAGCCGTCGTTGGCTACCGACATGTATTGCGTGCACCGCAACGCCGGCGAGGGTCTCGCACTCATACGTCGCCATACGCGTGGCGATTTCGCGCTCCACATAACAGGAGCACCTGCTATGGGGAGTGATGGCGTGCAAAATCTGCCCGACGCATCGGCTGCTGTAACGGACTCTCTGCTCCTATTATCCGATTGGAACACGGTTGACATATATCGCACCGACTACGACTTCTTGTTGCATACCACCTTACCGTTGGATACAATATTGACGCACGCGTCGGAACTCGACTTTGCAACGTTGCCGCTCAACAACAAAGGTGTCGTCGATCAACTCTTCGCCGAAAATGCTTGGTACTACGGTGGCACCGACAATGCTGCAGTCTTAGGTGCTTACAAAGTGGATATGAAAGCCGGTCAGCAACTCCAATTCAACGGCGCAGGCGGCAATCCCTATCAGATGTATGTTTATACCTACGATGGCGCTGTATTTACGAAATGTTTCGAGGGTGGCAGTTCCAATATGTCATTCTGGTCGTCTGCTGCAAACACCTATTATATATTGTTGCTGATGCCTGTTTCTGTCGATGTGTTCGATATTTTGGACAATGCGTACAATTACACACTGCAAAACCCGCTGGCTGTAACCGAAATCACCGCAGTCGCTGCCGATTGCGCATCGGTCGAGACCGACGACATCGAATCGGAAACTGCTGTGCGTATGGCTCTGAACGAACTGCACCTCACCATGACTGCCGCCAACGGCACTGTCATCGACGTGGTCAACAAATCGTCGGCTTGGGTGCTCGACACCAAACTTACCAAGGCCGATTATACCGTGTCGCTGCCCGAAGGATATATCTTTGCCGATGGCGTCAACCCGACTGTTACGGTGCTAGTTAATCCCGCCAAGGTTAAAATTGTCGCCTCCGAGCATGGTACCGTATCGCCGGCCGGCAGCAAAGTGGTGCGCCGCAACTCGTCGATAACGCTCGACATCGCTGCCGACGAAGGCTACGTTGTCGCTGCCGTCAAAGTGAACGACGAACCCGTTTCGTGTGATGTCGTGGGCAAACAATCCGGCGAATTTACCTTCGTGGCCAATCGCAATATGACCGTCGAAGTAACGTTCCGCCTCGCTACGGCCATCGACCAAGTGTTGACACAACGGGCAGTGGTTTACACGCAGCAGCGCACGCTGATTGTCGACGGCGTCGAACCCGGCACCGACATTCGCATCTATACGCTGACAGGCGCTCTCATCAGCGCCGGCAAAGCCACCTCGACCACGCAGGCATACACCATGCCGACAGCCGGTCTGTACATCGTACGCATCGGCATGCAGGTCGAAAAAGCCATTTGCAAATAAACAGCGAGAAACTACGTTTCCAAACACACCTCAATGCGACCGGCCACAGTGCCGGTCGCTGTTTTTTGTGTAGCACAACAAAAAAAAACTTATCAACAATCTAAACTGTTGATTTTTAATCGATTGTGCTATTTATCGCAAGTTTTTATGAAAACATTTGGTAGTTTCGTAAAAAAGCAGTAATTTTGCAAGCCCAAATAGTGGGAAAAGTTAACAATTTTAGTAATACAAAAATCAGAAAAAATGCCTACAATTCAACAATTAGTTAGAAAAGGAAGGGTTGTTCTGGAAGACAACAGCAAGGCTCCTGCCCTGGATTCTTGTCCTCAACGTCGCGGCGTATGCGTGCGTGTTTACACCACTACGCCTAAAAAGCCGAATTCTGCCATGCGTAAAGTGGCTCGTGTTCGTCTGACCAATGCGAAAGAGGTCAATGCCTATATCCCCGGCGAAGGACACAACTTGCAAGAGCACTCCATCGTTCTCGTTCGTGGCGGCCGTGTAAAAGACCTCCCCGGTGTTCGTTATCACATCGTTCGTGGTACACTCGACACCGCAGGTGTTACATCGCGCACGCAACGTCGTTCGAAATACGGTGCCAAACGTCCGAAAAAATAACCAAACCTATTAAATTAACAAAAAGTACTAAAAATTGTTTTTGATTTTTTGAGCCTTGATGAGGGTTGAGTAAATGCGTTCAACGGAACGCGTTGAAGACAAACAGACAGCCAAAACAAAAACGTAATCTTTATTGAAAAATGAGAAAAGCAACGCCTAAAAAACGGATTATCCTGCCGGATTCCGTTTTTAACGAAGTGATGGTAACAAAATTCGTCAACCACTTGAT
Organism: Bacteroidales bacterium; assembly: GCA_004557405.1. Classification (GTDB taxonomy): domain Bacteria; phylum Bacteroidota; class Bacteroidia; order Bacteroidales; family Paludibacteraceae; genus W0P28-013. Next base: position 107,166 of record SFDZ01000003.1, on the reverse strand, counting down.
GTTCGACGGAAAGAAAAACCTCTCGTTCGAAATCTTCTATGGTGCTCTCGATTTGGTAAAAGCAAAACTGCCAAACGAAGAGAAAACTCCTCTCGAAATCTGGAAAACCGCGCTCGACAATATTACTCCGCAAGTCGAGGTGAAATCGCGCCGTATCGGTGGCGCCACATTCCAGGTTCCTACCGAAATCCGCCCGGATAGAAAACAATCTATCTCGATGAAAAACTTGATTATTTTTGCCCGCAAACGCTCGGGCCACTCGATGGCCGAAAAATTGGCCGCCGAAATCGCCGACGCATACAATAATCAAGGTGGTGCATTCAAACGTAAAGAGGAAATTCACCGCATGGCCGAAGCCAACCGCGCTTTCGCACATTTCCGTTTCTAAATCCTCTAAACAAGTAAAGAGATGGCTAAAAAAGATTTGCATTTTACACGTAATATCGGTATCATGGCTCACATCGATGCCGGTAAAACAACCACTTCCGAACGTATCTTGTTCTACACCGGTTTGACACACAAAATCGGCGAAGTACACGATGGCGCAGCCACCATGGACTGGATGGAACAAGAACAGGAACGCGGCATCACCATTACTTCGGCCGCTACTACCACGTTCTGGAAATACAACGACAACAAGTACAAAATCAACCTGATTGATACCCCGGGGCACGTCGATTTCACCGTCGAAGTAGAACGCTCGTTGCGCATTCTCGATGGTGCTGTGGCTACATTCTGCGCCGTGGGCGGCGTCGAACCACAATCCGAAACCGTATGGCGTCAGGCTGACAAATACAACGTGCCGCGTATCGGCTATGTGAACAAAATGGACCGCTCGGGTGCCAATTTCTTCGATGTCGTACAACAAATTCACGATGTACTCGGAGCAAATCCCTGCCCGATTCAAATCCCGATTGGTGCCGAAGAACACTTCAAAGGCATCGTCGATTTGATTCGCATGAAAGCGCTCTATTGGCACGACGAAACCATGGGCGCCGAATACGAAATCGATGAAATCCCTGCCGAATTGCAAGCCGAAGCCGAAGAGTGGCGCGACAAAATGCTCGAAGCACTCGCCGGCATCGACGACGCATTGATGGAAAAATATTTCGACGACCCCGCTTCTATCACCGAAGACGAAATCCGCGCAGCCGTGCGCAAAGGCACACTGTCGATGGAAATCAACCCGATTATCTGCGGCTCGTCGTTCAAAAACAAAGGCGTGCAACCGCTCCTCGATGCCGTGTGCGCCTACTTGCCATCGCCGCTCGATACACCGCATATCGATGGTACCGACCCGCGCGACCCCGAAAAACAACTGACCCGCAAACCGGACGATGACGAACCGTTGTGCGCTCTCGCATTCAAAATCGCCACCGACCCGTATGTTGGCCGCTTGTGCTTCTTCCGCGTCTATTCGGGACACCTCGATGCCGGTTCGTATGTATTTAACTCGCGCTCGGGCAAAAAAGAACGTATCTCGCGCATCTTCCAAATGCACTCCAATAAACAAAATCCGGTTGACGTTATCGGCGCAGGCGATATCGGCGCAGGTGTAGGCTTCAAAGATATTCGCACAGGCGATACTCTGTGCGCCGAAGATGCTCCAATCGTGCTCGAATCTATCGACTTCCCCGATCCTGTTATCGGTATCGCCGTTGAACCAAAATCGCAAGCCGACGTCGATAAATTGGGTATCGGTCTGTCGAAATTAGCCGAAGAAGACCCGACCTTCACCGTTAAAACCGATGAACAATCAGGCCAAACGGTTATCTCGGGTATGGGCGAACTGCACTTGGAAATCATTATCGACCGCCTGAAACGCGAATTCAAAGTAGAATGTAACCAAGGCCGCCCGCAAGTGTCGTACAAAGAGTGCATCACTCAAACTGTCGATCTGCGCGAAGTGTACAAAAAACAATCCGGTGGTCGCGGTAAATTCGCCGATATTATCGTCAAAGTAGGTCCCGCCGACGAAGATTGGACAGGCGGCTTGCAGTTCATTGACGAAGTGAAAGGCGGTAACGTGCCGAAAGAGTTTATTCCATCGGTACAAAAAGGTTTCCAAGCCGCCATGAAAAATGGTGTACTCGCCGGCTATCCGGTCGATTCGCTGAAAGTAACCTTGGTCGATGGATCTTTCCACCCGGTTGACTCCGACCAACTCTCCTTCGAAATCTGTGCGCAAATCGCATTCAAAAACGCATGCGCCAAAGCGCGTCCTGCACTGCTCGAACCAATCATGAAGTTGGAAGTGGTAACACCCGAAGAGAGCATGGGCGACGTCATCGGCGACTTGAACAAACGTCGCGGACAGGTCGAAGGTATGGAGTCGAGCCGCACAGGCGCCCGCATCGTGAAAGCAAAAGTGCCGCTGGCCGAAATGTTCGGCTATGTTACAGCACTGCGTACCATCACATCGGGTCGTGCCACCTCTTCGATGGAGTTCTCGCACTATGCCGAGGTATCGACTTCGATAGCCAAAGCCGTAGTCGAAGAAGCCAAAGGCCGTGTAGATTTGTTGTAAACAAAAAAGAGAGAGAATCGCGGCGCATTAGCGAATGACTCTTAATGCGCTTGCGGTTCTTCAAAAAATGATAATCAAGTTAAATATCTAAAGCAAAATGAGTCAAAAAATCAGAATCAAACTCAAATCCTACGATCACAATTTGGTCGATAAATCGGCCGAAAAAATCGTAAAGACAGTGAAAGCCACCGGTGCTGTAGTGAGCGGACCAATTCCGCTGCCGACACACAAACGTATTTTCACCGTAAACCGTTCGACCTTCGTCAACAAAAAATCGCGCGAACAGTTCGAACTCTCGTCGTACAAACGCTTGATCGACATCTACAGCTCGACCACACAAACAGTCGATGCACTGATGAAACTCGAGTTACCTTCGGGCGTCGAAGTGGAAATCAAAGTGTAGTGCACGGCATCACGCTTAAACAACAAGAGAATAGATTTACAAAATAACTAAATTTTAATTGAAATGCCAGGATTAATTGGAAAAAAAATCGGAATGACATCCGTTTTCAGTGCCGAGGGAAAAAATATTCCATGCACTGTTATCGAAGTTGGTCCATGTGTGGTTACGCAGGTTAAAACTGTCGAAAAAGACGGCTACAGCGCACTTCAGTTGGGTTTCGGCGACGTGAAAGAGAAACACGCCTCTAAAGCCGAAATCGGACACTGCAAAGTGGCAGGCGCAACCCCCAAAGGACACTTGGTTGAGTTCAAAAGTTTCGGTGATGAATTCAAATTGGGCGACACCATCACGGTCGACAAAGTATTTGCCGACGGCGATTGGGTCGATGCCATTGGCACATCGAAAGGTAAAGGCTTCCAAGGCGTAGTAAAACGCCACGGATTCGGTGGTGTAGGACAATCGACACACGGTCAGGACGACCGCTTGCGCGCTCCCGGTTCGTTGGGCGCATCTTCCTACCCGTCGAAAGTATTCAAAGGTATGCGCATGGCCGGCCGCATGGGTGGCGATCGCGTAACTGTGCAAAACCTTCAGGTTATCAAAGTAATACCGGAACATAATCTTGTCTTGATCAAAGGCTCGGTACCGGGTGTTAAAGGTTCAATCATTTTAATCGAAAAATAATGGAACTGAGTGTATATAATATCAAAGGAGAAGACACCGGAAAGAAAATCGTTCTGAAAGACGAAATTTTCGGCATAGAGCCTAATGACCACGCCATCTATTTGGACGTAAAACAATATTTGGCCAATCAACGTCAAGGCACACACAAATCGAAACAACGTAGCGAATTGTCCGGTTCGACACGCAAACTCGGTCGCCAAAAAGGCGGCGGCGGTGCTCGTCGAGGCGATATCAACTCGCCATTGTTGGTCGGTGGCGCTCGCGTATTCGGTCCTGTACCACGCGACTATAGTTTCAAATTGAACAAAAAATTGAAACAATTGGCACGCAAATCGGCATTCTCGTACAAAGCACAAAATGGCGAAATCATCGTGCTCGATACACTTCAATTTGACGCACCGAAAACCAAAGATTTCGTTGCAATGACAAATAATTTGAAAATAGCCGATAAAAAAACGCTTGTAATTTTGCCGGAACCAAATAAATTTGTATATTTGTCGGCTCGTAATATTGCAAAGGCAAAAGTTATAACGGCTTCTGAATTAAATACTTACGAAATTTTGAACAACAAAGCTTTGGTACTTACCGAGGCTACAGTTGCCGAAATCGAGCAACATTTTAATGCATAAGGAGGAGAAAAACCATGTCAGTAATCATCAAACCTATCGTAACAGAGAAGATGACCCAAAACAGCGAGAAGTTCAATCGTTTTGGTTTTCAGGTGCGTCCCGAAGCCAACAAGCTTGAAATCAAAGCTGCGGTAGAAGCTCTGTACAACGTAACCGTGGTGGATGTTAACACCTCCAACGTGCACGGCAAAGCAAAAAGCCGTTATACCAAAAGCGGCGTCATCAGCGGACACACGGCTATCTACAAAAAAGCCATCGTAACGCTGAAAGAAGGAGATACAATTGATTTTTATAGCAACATTTAATAAAACAAAATGGCTGTACGTAAATTGAAGCCCTCAACACCGGGGCAAAGACACAAAGTTATTGGTGCGTTCGACACAATTACCGCCAGCGCACCAGAGAAGTCTCTTGTAGGTGGTTTCGGAAAAACCGGCGGTCGTAACAACACCGGTAAAATGACCATGCGCTACATCGGTGGCGGACACAAGAGAAGGTATAGAGTAATTGATTTTCGTCGTACAAAAGATGGCGTACCCGCAACGGTAAAAAGCATCGAATACGATCCGAACCGCTCGGCACGTATCGCTTTGCTGTATTACGCCGATGGCGAAAAAGCGTACATTCTTGCTCCCAACGGATTGCAAGTAGGTCAGAAATTGCTCTCGGGCGCCGAAGCCGCCCCCGAAATCGGCAACGCGCTCCCAATGGAAAACATCCCGCTCGGTACCATTGTTCACAACATTGAACTGCGTCCGGGACAGGGTGCTGCTCTCGTACGTTCCGCAGGAACATTTGCACAAATCACTTCGCGCGAAGGCAAGTATGTCATCATCAAACTGCCCTCAGGCGAAATTCGCAAAGTACTTGCAGCTTGCAAAGCAACAGTTGGTAGTGTTGGCAATGCTGACCATGCCCTCGAAAAATCAGGTAAAGCCGGTCGTAGTCGCTGGTTGGGACGTCGTCCACGCAACCGCGGCGTAGCAATGAACCCTGTCGATCACCCAATGGGTGGTGGCGAAGGACGTGCTTCGGGTGGACACCCGCGTTCGCGCAAAGGCTTGTTGGCTAAAGGTAAGAAAACCCGCGCGCCAAAGAAGCTTTCGAACCAATTCATTATCGAAAGGAAACACAAATAACGCTTAAAGGACAGTAATTATGAGTCGTTCATTAAAAAAAGGACCGTATATCAACCTGAAACTCGAAAAGAAAGTGCTTACCATGAATGAAACCGGTAAAAAATCCGTTATCAAAACATGGGCACGCGCTTCGATGATTTCGCCTGATTTCGTAGGTCATACAATAGCAGTTCACAACGGTAACAAATTTATCCCCGTTTATGTTACGGAAAACATGGTCGGCCACAAACTCGGCGAATTCGCCCCGACACGAATTTTCCGCGGACATGCCGGAAATAAAAAATAAACCCGTTGCACAGTAAAATCTTGTAAATTAAAAAGGGAAAAATAAATATGGGTGCAAGAAAAAGATTATCTGCCGAAAAACGAAAGGAAGCCAAAAAAACGGTTTATTTCGCGAAAATGAATGATGTGCCAACCTCGCCGCGCAAAATGCGCTTGGTGGCCGACATGATTCGCGGCGTAGAAGTGAATAAAGCCCTTGGCATGCTTCACTTCTCGACCAAAGAGGCTTCCGTAAAAATGGAAAAAGTACTGAAATCGGCTATCGCTAACTGGGAACAAAAAACCGAACAAAAAGCCGAAAACGGTAACTTATATGTAAGTGGCGTTTACGTTGATTCAGCACGCATGCTGAAACGCTTGCGCACCGCTCCGCAAGGACGCGGCTATCGCATTCGCAAACGCTCGAATCATATCACGGTGTTTGTAGATACCAAAAATACTAACGACAATAAAGATTAAAGCCAGATGGGACAGAAAATTAATCCAATTAGCAACCGCCTCGGTATTATCCGCGGTTGGGATTCGAACTGGTACGGTGGCGATAACTACGGCGACACCTTGCTCGAAGATAGCAAAATCAGAAAATACCTGAATGCCCGTCTCGCTAAAGCCAGTTTGTCGAGAATCGTTATAGAACGTACACTGAAACTTGTCACAATCACAGTCTGCACTGCTCGCCCCGGTATGATTATCGGTAAGGGTGGACAAGAAGTTGACAAATTGAAAGAAGAATTGAAAAAAATCACCGACAAAGATGTACAAATCAACATCTTCGAAGTGAAACGCCCCGATTTGGATGCTGTAATTGTTGCCAACAACATTGCACGCCAAGTCGAAGGTAAAATTGCCTACCGTAAAGCAGTCAAAACGGCTATTGCCTCGACCATGCGCATGGGTGCCGAAGGCATCAAAGTGCTGGTAGCCGGTCGCTTGAATGGTGCCGAAATTGCTCGTGCCGAAATGTTCAAAGAAGGACGCACACCGCTGCATACCTTCCGTGCCGACATTGACTATTGTCAAGCCGAAGCGCTGACAAAAGTCGGTATCATCGGCATCAAAGTATGGATTTGCCGTGGCGAAGTATATGGCAAAAAAGACCTTGCCCCGAACTTTGCCACCAAAGAAAATACACGTGGAAACGGTGCTGCCGGCGAACGCTCTGCTAACGGCAAAGGCTTCAGAAAAAGAAAGAAATAATTATCGAACGAATTTGAATCAAAACAAGTCATGTTACAACCTAAAAAGACAAAATACAGAAGACAGCAGGATGGACATCCTCAAGGGATAGCCCAACGCGGTAATCAACTGGCTTTCGGCTCTTTTGGCATCAAATCGTTGGGAACAATCTGGGTTACAGGCCAACAAATAGAGGCTGCGCGTGTAGCTGTAACACGTTACATGCAACGTCAAGGACAAATCTGGATTCGCATATTCCCCGATAAACCAATAACCCGCAAACCTGCCGATGTACGTATGGGTAAAGGTAAAGGTAATCCGGAAGGATTCGTAGCACCTGTTACACCCGGTCGTATGCTCATCGAAGTGGATGGCGTACCGTATGAAGTGGCTAAAGAAGCTTTGCGCTTGGCTGCTCAAAAATTGCCAATCCAAACTAAGTTCGTCGTAAGACGTGATTATGACCCAACTCAAAATGTGTAAAGGATTATGAAAACAAGAGAAATTAAAGAACTCACAACTACAGAACTTCAAGAACAAATGGACGCTAAACGCGAAGAGTTGAACCGTCTGGTCTTGAATCATGCGATTTCTCCTATTGACAATCCTGCTCAAATAAGAGATATTCGTAGAACGATTGCCCGCATGGCAACGGAATTGCGTCAACGCGAACTTCAACAAAAATAAATTGAATTATCCAATATGGAGACAAGAAACTTAAGAAAAGAAAGAATAGGTGTGGTTTCCAGCAACAAAATGGACAAATCTATTACCGTTGCCGTTAAATGGAAAGAAAAACACCCGATTTATGGTAAGTTCGTCAATAAGACGAAAAAGTATCATGCTCACGACGAAAACAACGAGTGCAACATCGGCGATACCGTACGCATCATGGAAACTCGCCCGTTGAGCAAAACGAAAAGATGGAGATTAGTAGAAATCATAGAAAAAGCGAAGTAAGATGATACAACAAGAAACCAGACTAAAAGTGGCCGATAACAGCGGAGCCAAAGAGGTACTTTGCATCCGTGTATTGGGCGGAACGGGTAAACGTTATGCCACACTCGGCGATGTGATTGTGGTTGCTGTCAAAAGTGCTATCCCGACAGGTGATGCCAAAAAAGGCAGCGTGTCGAAAGCCGTTGTTGTACGCACCACGAAAGAAGTACGCCGCCCCGATGGCTCGTACATTCGCTTCGACGACAACGCTTGTGTGCTCTTGAACAATGCCGGCGAATTGCGCGGCAGCCGTATATTCGGCCCTGTAGCACGTGAATTGCGCGCTTCGAACATGAAAATCATTTCGCTTGCGCCGGAGGTACTTTAATAAAAAAGTTAACAAAACAACAAGTTTAGTAAAATGAGTAAGCTACACATAAAGAAAGGTGATACCGTTTATGTAAATGCCGGCGAAGACAAAGGCAAGACGGGACGCGTGCTCAAAGTCTTGGTAGACAAACAGCGCGCCATCGTCGAAGGTATCAATATGGTATCGAAAAGTACCAAACCTAACGCAAAAAATCCACAAGGTGGAATCGTTAAACAAGAGGCTGCCCTGCACATCTCGAACCTGAATGTAGTTGACCCGAAAACCGGTAAACCAACTCGCATCGGACGTCGTAAAAATGATGAGGGCAAGTTAGTACGTTACGCTAAAAAATCAGGGGAGGAAATCAAATGATGGTTACCGATAGTTTAAAACAAGATTACAAGGAACGTATCGTTCCGGCTTTGATGAAACAATTTGGCTATAGTTCCGTCATGGAGTGCCCTCGTCTCGAGAAAATTGTCCTCAATCAAGGCCTTGGCATCGCTGTGGCCGATAAAAAAATTGTCGATACCGCAGTTGAGGAAATGACGGCTATTACCGGTCAGAAAGCCGTACAAACTCTTTCGAAAAAAGATATTTCGAACTTCAAATTGCGCAAAAAAATGCCAATCGGCGTTCGTGTAACTTTGCGCGATAAGAAAATGTACGAATTCTTGGAACGTCTGATACGCGTGGCTTTGCCTCGTATCCGCGACTTCAAAGGTATTGAGTCGAAATTTGACGGTCGTGGCAACTATACGTTGGGCATCACCGAACAAATCATTTTCCCTGAAATCAACATCGACAGCATTCAAAAGTTGTTGGGCATGAACATTACGTTTGTAACGTCGGCCAAAACCGATGAAGAAGGCTTCGCATTGTTGAAGGAATTCGGATTACCATTTAAGAAAAACTAATAAAGGAGTAAACTAATGGCAAAAGAATCAATGAAAGCCCGTGAGGTAAAACGCGCCAAATTGGTGGCAAAATATGCCGAAAAGCGCAAAGCCTTAATTGCGGCCGGCGATTACGAATCGCTGCAACTTTTACCTAAAAACGCTTCGTATGTACGTTTGCACAACCGTTGCAAAATTTCAGGTCGTCCTCGTGGCTATATGCGTCAATTCGGTATCTCGCGTATCGATTTTCGCGAATTGGCTTCGGCCGGTTTGATACCCGGTGTCAAAAAAGCGAGCTGGTAAACACACACATACGATACAATTCGTTTTTTAGAGTAGAAAAATAAACACAGAGAGAAGTTAACTAAATATTGTCCCGATAGTCGGGATCAATTTAATCTTAATTTTTATGACAGATCCAATAGCAGATTATTTAACCAGATTGCGGAATGCAATTAAAGCCAACCATCGTGTGGTTGAAATTCCCGCATCCAATTTGAAAAAGGAAATTACAAAAGTCCTTTTTGAAAAAGGTTATATCTTGAACTATAAGTTCGTCGAGGAAGGTCCTCAAGGAACTATCAAGGTAGCCTTGAAGTACGATCCGGCAAATAAAGTGAATGCCGTTCGTAAACTTATCAGAGTGTCAACACCCGGTTTGCGCAAATATGTGGGCTATCGTGAGATGCCGCGCGTACTGAACGGCTTGGGCATTGCAATTCTTTCTACATCGAAAGGTGTGATGACAGACAAAGAAGCTCGCGAACAGAAAATCGGTGGCGAGGTATTGTGTTACATTTATTAATGGAGGATAAGCAATGTCACGTATAGGAAAATTACCAATAACTATTCCGGCCGGGGTTACCGTTACCGTAAACGACAATGAAGTGGTAGTAAAAGGTCCCAAAGGCGAATTGAAACAAGTTGTCGATCCTCTTATCAGCGTAGCTGTCGAAGGCAACGTATGTCATGTGTCGCGCCCAAACGACGAAAAAGAGTCGCGCGCCAAACATGGTCTTTATCGCGCTTTGATTCACAATATGGTGGTCGGCGTATCGGAAGGCTATAAAAAAACATTGGAACTTGTGGGCGTGGGCTATCGCGCAGCCAACAATGGTCAAGTGTTAGAGTTGGCTTTGGGATATACACACAATATTTATTTGGGCTTGCCTGCCGAAGTCAAGGTTCAGACTGTGGCCGAACGTAACCAAAATCCGTTGATTATTTTGGAAAGCGCCGACAAACAGCTCATCGGCCAAATATGTGCCAAAATTCGTTCGTTCCGCAAACCGGAACCGTATAAAGGCAAAGGTGTTAAGTTCCAAGGCGAAATTATTCGTAGAAAAGCTGGTAAGACGGCTGGTAAGTAAGTTTTGTAAAAATACAATACAATTATGATTGAGAAAATAGCAAGAAGACTGAAGATAAAAGCTCATATACGTCGTACAATCAAAGGTACGGCCGAGCGTCCCCGTTTGACGGTATTTCGCAGCAATGCGCAAATTTACGCACAAGTTATCGACGATAAATCAGGGAAAACATTGGCAGCCGCATCATCGCTCGCCATCAAAGAGAAGATGACCAAGAAAGAACAAGCCGCCAAAGTTGGTGCACTGATAGCACAAAATGCTCAAGCAGCAGGTATAACTACAGTGGTATTTGACCGCAATGGTTATTTGTATCACGGAAGAGTGAAAGAATTGGCAGACGCTGCCCGTAATGGTGGACTTAAATTTTAATACACAACAACTATGTCAGAAAATAATAACAGAGTAAAAAACACAAACGATAGCGAATTGCAAGATCGTTTGGTTGCCATTAACCGTGTTACAAAAGTTACCAAAGGTGGTCGTGCCTTTACATTTGCCGCCATCGTTGTTGTGGGTAACGGCAATGGCGTTGTTGGTTGGGGCTTGGGTAAAGCCGGCGAAGTTACAGCCGCTATCGCCAAAGGCGTCGAAGCTGCCAAAAAGAATTTGATACGCGTGCCTGTGCTGAAGGGTACTGTGCCACACGAACAAGTTGCTCGTTTCGGCGGCGCCGAAGTGATATTGTTGCCGGCCTCGCAAGGTACCGGTGTAAAAGCCGGTGGCGCTATGCGTGCCGTACTCGAAAGTGTCGGTATTACCGATGTGTTGGCTAAATCGAAAGGTTCGTCGAACCCGCACAACTTGGTGAAAGCCACATTTGCCGCCCTCGGCGAAATGCGCGATGCCTACACCGTAGCCCAAAACCGCGGTATCTCTATCGATAAAGTGTTTAACGGATAAAAAAAACGATACAAATATGGCAAAGATAAAAATTCAACAAGTAAGAAGCCGCATCCGTCGTCCACAAGTGCAAAAAGCCACATTGGACGCACTCGGATTGCACAAAATGAATGCCGTAGTTGAGCATGAAGACACACCGTCGATTCGCGGTATGGTCGAAAAAGTCAAACACTTGGTAAAAGTCGTTGAATAAATTCAGAGTTTAAACTTATAAAAAACAGACGAAAATGGATTTAAGTAATATCACCCCAGCAGCGGGTTCTGTAAAAACAAGTAAACGTTTGGGACGTGGTCCGGGCTCCGGCAAAGGCGGCACCTCTACGCGTGGTCACAAGGGCGCCAAATCGCGCTCGGGTTACAGCCGTAAGATTGGTTTCGAAGGCGGTCAAATGCCGTTGCAACGTCGTTTGCCCAAATTCGGTTTTACCAACATCAATCGCGTTGAATTCAAAGCAGTGAATTTGGATACCCTCCAAGCTTTGGCCGAAGCCAACAATTTGACTAAAATCGATAAAGCAGCCATGGTGCAAGCCGGCATCATCAAAGCAAAACATTTGGTTAAAATTTTGGCCAAAGGTACATTAACTGCAAAAATCGAAGTTGAAGCAGATGCCTTCTCGAAAGCAGCCGAAGATGCAATTGTTGCTGCCGGTGGAAGCATCGTAAAACTCTAAAACAATGAAATTTATCGAGACTCTAAAAAATATCTGGAAGATTGAAGACCTCCGTTCGAAAATTTTGGTAACACTGCTGTTTATCTTGATTTATCGATTCGGTTCGTTCATCGTTCTTCCCGGTATTGACCCGAGCGCACTCACTGCACTGAAATCGCAGACAGCCGGTGGTTTGATGTCGTTGTTGGACATGTTCTCCGGCGGTGCCTTCTCCAATGCCTCGATATTTGCACTTGGTATCATGCCGTACATCTCGGCATCGATTGTGGTGCAATTGTTGACAATCGCTGTACCTTATTTCCAAAAGATGCAGCACGACGGAGAAAGCGGACGTCGCAAAATGAACCAAATCACGCGCTACCTGACGGTTGTCGTGTTGATTCTTCAAGGTTGGGCTTATTTGAAAAACCTTGATTATCAATTGCGTGGCGCCGGTGCCATCATGGAAACCGGATTCTGGTTCATGCTCTCATCGATGATCATTATGTGCGCAGGTTCGATGTTTGTCATGTGGTTGGGCGAACGTATGACCGACAAAGGTATCGGCAACGGTATTTCGATGCTGATTATGATCGGTATTATCGCTCGTTTGCCTGAAGCAACTGTGCAAGAGTTTATCTCGCGCGCCGGCGCTTCACAAGGTGGCTTGGTAATGTTCCTTGCCGAGCTTGTGGTGCTGATACTTGTGGTTGCTGCAAGCATTCTCTTGGTGCAGGGACAACGCAAAATACCTGTACAATATGCCAAACGCGTGGTAGGCAATAAACAATATGGCGGCGTACGTCAATACATCCCGCTGCGTGTGAATGCTGCCGGCGTCATGCCAATCATCTTTGCACAAGCCATTATGATGCTGCCTATCATGTTCGCAGGATTTAATGCCGATGGTGTTAATAACTTTATGCGAGTTTTCATGGATAATACAGGATTTTGGTATAATTTTGTATACGCATTGATGATCATTGCTTTCACCTATTTTTACACGGCTATTACGGTGAATCCGACAATGATGGCCGAGGAGTTGAAGCGCAACAACGCATTCATTCCAGGCATCAAACCGGGTAAAAAGACGGCGGAATATCTCGATGAAATCATGTCGCGCATTACCTTGCCTGGATCTGTATTCCTTGCTTTGGTGGCCATTATGCCTGCATTTGCCAGCATTTTCGGCATCACTATGGGCTTTGCACAGTTCTATGGCGGTACATCGCTGCTGATTTTGGTCGGAGTTGTGCTTGACACAACCCAACAAATCAGTGCTCAGTTGCAGATGCATCATTATGATGGATTGATGGCCTCGGGCGGACGCTTTAACGGACGCTATGGTTCGGTTGCTGCCTATTGATTTTGCACAATGATTTATCTGAAAACCGACGAAGAAATCGAATTGCTTCGTGAAAGCAGTTTGTTGGTAAGTAAAACCCTTGCCGAATTGGCAAAAATAATAAAGCCGGGCGTTACTACGGCTTATTTGGACAAGGTAGCGGAAGAATTCATCCGCGATAACGGTGCAATACCGGCTTGCAAAGGTTACGAAGGCTATCCTGCTTCGATATGTGCTTCGGTAAACGATCAAGTGGTGCACGGCATACCGTCCGAAAAGGCTGTGTTGAAAGAAGGCGATATTATCTCGGTCGATCTTTGTACATTGAAAAACGGATTTGTGGGCGATTCGGCTTATACGTTCGCCGTTGGCGAAGTTTCGACGGAGGTTAAGCGTCTGTTGGAAACAACAAAAGCCGCTCTCTTTTTGGGCATCGAACGTGCTGTAGAGGGCAATCGTATAGGCGATATATCCCACGCTGTGCAGACACATTGCGAGGCTGCCGGGTATGGTGTTGTGCGCGAGATGGTCGGCCATGGTGTTGGTCGCTCGATGCACGAGGCGCCGGAGGTTCCCAATTATGGTCGTCGCGGAGCGGGTCCATTGTTGCGCGCGGGTATGACTATCTGCATCGAACCTATGATAAATATGGGTAAGCGCGGTTTGCGTTTCGAGCGTGATGGTTGGACGACGCGCACGGTAGATGGCAAGCCGTCGGCTCATTTCGAGCATGCGGTTGCTGTTCGCAAGGGGAAAGCCGATATTTTGTCGGATTTTGGAATAATAGAAGATGTGTTGAATAATCAGAAATAAAAGATTTATGGCAAAACAAGCGGCAATAGAGCAAGATGGTACGATAGTGGAAGCACTGTCGAATGCCATGTTCCGTGTGGAGTTGGAAAACGGGCATGAGATAACTGCTCATATATCGGGTAAGATGCGTATGCACTACATTCGTATTCTTCCCGGCGATAAAGTGCGAGTAGAAATGTCGCCTTATGATTTGACCAAGGGTCGCATATCGTTTAGATATAAATAATTTTTAAATAAATACAAAAATGAAAGTAAGAGCATCTATTAAAAAGCGCAACGACGATTGCAAAATCGTTCGCAGAAAAGGACGCTTGTATGTTATTAACAAAAAAAATCCCAAGATGAAACAACGTCAGGGATAATGTAAAACAAACAGTTATGGCAATAAGAATTGTAGGAGTAGATTTGCCCCAGAACAAATGTGGGGAAGTTGGATTGACTTATATCTACGGAATAGGTCGCAGTAGTGCACGCAAGATTTTGGCTGAAGCCGGTGTCGATTTCGGCAAGAAAGTTCAGGATTGGACAGATGAAGAGGCCGCCAAAATTCGTGAAATCATCGGCGCAAACTTCAAAGTGGAAGGTGAACTTCGCTCTGAAGTGCAATTGAACATCAAGCGATTGATGGATATCGGTTGTTACAGAGGCGTACGTCATCGTATTGGTTTGCCGCTTCGCGGTCAGCGTACCAAAAATAACGCTCGTACGCGTAAGGGTAAGAAGAAAACAGTTGCTAACAAGAAGAAAGCGACTAAGTAATTAACTGCTAAAAATTAGAAGTTATGGCAAAGAAAACAGTAGCAACCAAGAAAAGGGTAGTGAAAGTTGACGGCGTAGGTCAATTGCATGTGCATTCGTCGTTTAACAATATTATTGTAACCATCACCAATTCTGAAGGTCAGGTTATTTCGTGGTCTTCGGCCGGTAAGATGGGATTCCGCGGTTCGAAAAAGAACACTCCGTATGCAGCCCAAATGGCAGCCCAAGATTGCGCCAAGGTAGCGTTTGATCTTGGTTTGAGAAAAGTAAAAGCGTATGTGAAAGGACCAGGTAATGGTCGTGAGTCGGCAATTCGTACGGTGCATGGCGCTGGTATCGAGGTAACCGAAATCATAGATGTTACACCTCTGCCACACAATGGCTGCCGTCCTGCAAAACGCAGAAGAGTATAACCCTTAAAAATCAGAAAAAATGGCAAGATATACTGGACCAAAATCAAAAATCGCTCGTAAATTTGGCGAGCCAATTTTCGGACCCGACAAGGCTCAATCGCGTCGTAATTATGCCCCCGGTCAGCACGGCAATTCGCGTAAGCATAAGACATCGGAGTACGGAATACAGTTGAAAGAGAAACAGAAAGCGAAATACACTTATGGTGTGTTGGAGCGTCAGTTCCGTAATATGTTTGAAAAGGCCGAACGGTCGAAAGGTGTTACGGGTGAGGTGTTGTTGCAATTGCTCGAGTGCCGCTTGGATAATGTAGTTTATCGTTTGGGCATGGCCAAGACGCGTGCAGCAGCTCGTCAGTTGGTGTCGCATCGTCACATCACCGTCGATGGCAAGGTTGTGAATATTCCTTCGTATAGCGTGAAACAAGGGCAAGTGATTGCTGTGCGCGAGCGCGACAAATCGATGGTTGTCATTGTTGATGCGTTGAATGGTTTTAACCATGCCAAATATCCTTGGTTGGAGTGGGATAATAATGCGATGGCCGGCAAATTTTTGCATACGCCGGAGCGTGCAGATATTCCTGAGAATATTAAGGAGCAACTAATTGTCGAATTGTACTCTAAATAATAGTTAAAAGTATGGCAATATTGGCATTCCAGAAACCGGAAAAGGTAATAATGTTAGATGCGAGCAATTCGTTTGGTAAATTTGAATTTCGCCCGTTGGAGCCGAGATTTGGTATTACCATTGGTAATGCTTTGCGTCGCATTTTGCTTTCGTCGCTCGAGGGTTATGCGATTACGTCTATCAAGATAGATGGCGTGGACCACGAGTTTGCGACGATACCCGGAGTGATAGATGATGTTACAAACATTATTCTGAATCTGAAACATGTTCGTTTCAAAGCGTCGCACGAAGATGCCGAAGGCGAACGTATAGTTTTGGATGTGGCCGGTAAAGAGGTGGTTACGGCAGGCGATTTGAATCCGCTGTTGACTAATTTTGAGATTCTGAATCCGGATCTTGTGATTTGCCGCATGGATTCGTCGGCAAAATTGCGCATGGAGATGACTATCGACAAGGGTCGTGGTTATTTGCCTGCCGATGAGAACAAATCGATTCCGGAGGAGATTGGTACGATAGCGATAGATGCGATATTTACGCCGATTATCAATGTGAAATATGCCATTGACAACTATCGTGTGGAGCAAAAAACCGACTACGAGAAATTGACCTTGGAAATTACCACCGATGGTTCGATTCATCCGAAAGATGCGTTGAAAGAGGCTGCTCGCATTTTGATTCAGCACTTTATGTTGTTCTCTGACGACAAGATTGAATTTGACACGGAAGATTCCGGTATGACAGATGAATTTGACGAAGAGGCATTGCGTATGCGTCAGTTGTTGAAGAATCGTTTGGTTGACCTCGACCTTTCGGTGCGTGCGCTCAATTGCTTGAAGGCTGCCGACATCGAAACATTGGGTCAGTTGTGTTCGACCACGCGTGCCGAGTTGCTCAAATTCCGTAACTTTGGTCGTAAGTCGTTGACTGAGTTGGAAAGCAAATTGGCGAGCATGAACTTGTCGTTCGGCATGGATCTCTCGAAGTATAAACTTGATAAAGAATAATCCGTTATGAAACATAATAAGAAAGTAAATCATTTAGGCCGTAAAACGGCACACCGTACGTCGATGCTGGCCAATATGGCAACGTCGCTGATTATGCACAAACGTATAGCGACGACTACGGCAAAGGCTAAAGCGTTGAAAGTTTTTGTTGAACCATTGATTACGAAATCGAAAGATGACACTACGACATCGCGTCGCGTGGTATTCAGTAAGTTGCGCAACAAGGAGGCTGTTACCGAATTGTTCCGCGAGATTTCGCAGAAGGTGGCTAATCGTCCGGGTGGCTATACGCGTATTTTGCGTACCGGTTTCCGTCAGGGTGATGCTGCCGAGATGTGTATCATCGAGTTGGTGGATTACAATGAAAATATGTTGAAAGAGACGGCTGCCAAGAAGACGACGCGTACGCGCCGTTCGAAAAAAGCGGCTCCGAAAGCCGAAGCACCTGTAGCCGAGGCTCCGGCTGCCGAAGAGAAAGCGGCGGAATAAGTAAGTGCCTGATTGGTAACAACAAGCAAATAAAGGAAAAGACGCCGTTTGTAAAGATGGCGTCTTTTTGTTTGTTGTCGATTTTTGTGCGGATTTGTTATGAAGCGGCGTATTCCTGAACAGCTTTCGTTGGATTTGTTGCGTCGGGCTTTGTCAGCCAATAATCCGGCTATGCAACAACATTTTGCCGAAGTGTCGGTACTCGAGGCGTGGGCGAAGGTGTTGGGCCCGTTGGCGCGTTATACCGAGCAACTGTCGTTTCGCGATGGCGCGTTGTATGTGCATGTGGTGTCGGCAACGTTGCGTAACGATTTGTTTTTGCAGCGTACGTCGCTGATACATAAGGTGAATGAGGCAATCGGGCGACGTTTGTTGTTCAGCATTGTGTTTAAGTGATAGAAAAAGAAAAGAGGCACTTTCGAGGGTGTCTCTTTTTTATTTTGGAGCGTTTTGGGTCAGAACACCCATCGGATATTGTCCACCCAGAGGGCGTTGCCGGGGTAGCCGTAGAATGCGGGGTAGCAACCGGCGGTTATCATTAGGATGACGTGTGTTGGTGTGTCGGTGTCGTTGCCCCAACCGATTTCTTTGATGGGAACTATTTTGCCTTTTTTGTTTTTGGCTTTGAATTGTCCGCCGGCGGGGAATAGTCCCATGTAGTCTTTGAAGAAAGGTTGTTGCGTGATGTCGCCGTAGTGGATATTGATGCGGTAGTTGTTGTGCCATTCGGGCATGGAGTGTGGGAAACGTTGGCGTACGGTGCCGATGCGTTTGGCGTAGATGTTACCTTTGTCGTCCTCCCAACGTTTTTGCAGATAGACATATACTTCGGGTTCGTCGTGTCCTTCGATCCATTTCTTTTTGGCAAATCCGGTGGCTTTGAGTACGCGTTGTTCGGGACTGACGCGCATTTTCAGGTCGAGCATTACGGCTTTTGGTTTCCCGGTGAATGGTATTCCCATGTTGATGGCGGCATAGGGGTCGTTGGCATCGGTTACGGGTTCGATGTTTTCGCCAAGGAACAGTGTGCCTGCGATGCATACTTCGAGGTTGATGCAGCCTAACACTTTTACATCTTCGATGCGTGTGTCGAGCCGTGCGCAAGTACCTTTGCCGCGACGTTCGGGTTGAGTGGTGTTGGCACCTTTGTCGATGCCGGCGGGTGCAGCGTAGGCGTTCGAGATGCCCCAACAGGTGTTGCTAAAGTTGAATGGTGCGTTTTTTCGGATGGTGTCGGTGGGTGCCAAAACGTAGAGGGTTTTGGTTTGTCCGCCGAGCAGTTTCGATTCTTTGATGTATCGAACCGTCCAATGTTCCATGTCGCCGAATTTGATGGGGACGATTTTTTCTTGTGCGTTGCATAGTTGTGCAACGGCTATGAGTATCAGTAGATTGAGACTTTTTTTCATGCTGATGTGTTTGTGGTTATTTTTCCCAGCCATCGAAGATGTCGGCACCGTATACGTTGTTTTCGTCGGCATCGTGTAGTGGCGACCAAAGTTGGGCAAAGAAAGGGTTGTTTTTGGCGATTTTGTCCCACTGCCACGGGCGCGGATTGGGTTCATCGGCATAAGGGTATGGGAAACATTCGGGGCACCAATGTCCGCCGAGCAGGACGAGCCGTGGCGAGGCTTTGAACGTATGTCCTTCGGCGCATTGCCATTCGAGTTGTGTGTCCCAATCGCCTTTGACCATCGTTTGGCTCAAACATTTGCCTCCGCGAAATTCGGCTGCGTGTTGCATGTCGTCGAGTGTAAATTCGCTCATCAGTTTTTGTTCGTCGTAGCCGTGATCGAGTAGCGTGGCTTGTTCGGAGTTGTGTGTCAGGTCGGTGTGTTTCCAATCGGTGATGGCGCGATATTTTTCCAAACTGCCGTAATAGGCGTTGATGCGTTGTGTTTTGTTGTTGCGGATCCACCATTGTGTGCCGTGTTCTTTGCTGTAGGCCATAGCGCGCATGGCCAATTTGACGATATGTGGCACGAGTTTGGCTATTTTTGTCGCTCCGGCAAATTTGATGGCTGTTGGCAGCGATTTGGCTTTAGCCATTTGTGCAAAGTACTCTTTGATAGGAATGTTTGCGCGGAAATGGAGGTATTTTTCGAGTTCGTCGCCGTCGAGATACCACATGCCGTGGAAATTGCGTGTGGTGAACCATTTGGCCTCGAATATTTTTTCGGGGCGTGGGCATCCGATGGCATCAAGCAGCAGGCATTCAAATTCGTAGTTCGATATGCGGTATTCGGCACCGCTGCCGATGTTGTAGTAGCGATTCCAAAATTCGGCGGGCACTTCGTCGCGGCAAACGCGTTCGAGTAGTCGTCCGCTGTCTTCGACTGTAGCCCATTCGAGTACGCCGCGAATCGGCACATGAAACATTATCGGGTCGTAGTTTTTCAGGATGGCGGGGTAGAGTATGCCCGATTGGCGTAGGCTGACCCATGTTTTGATGCCGGAGTCGGTGATGATGCGTTCGGCCATGGCTTTAGTCAGTCCGTAGTGGTCGTAAGCCGATACGCAAATGGGGTCGCCGGCGCGTCCCCAATGAAGAGGTTCGCGGCGGTCGCCCATCTGAGCCACCGAGCCGATGTAAACCACTTTAGGTTGTTTGTCGCCTTGTGCCAACACGGCGTTTTTGATGTGTTCGGCGGCGCCGAGGTTGATTTTTCGCGTGGCTTTTGGGCGGTAGTCGGCTTGCGGCGAAACCATGCCGCCGACGTGTAACACGATGTCGCTGCCCGTTACACCGCGCAAAATATCGTCAAAATTACTCAAATCGCCCCAAATGATGTCGATTTTGTCGGCAAAAGGTGCTAATTTTTCTTTATTTTTATTGCTCGGACGTGCAAGAATGCGTATGTCGTAACGCTCGGGGAATTTCATCAATTCCTGCAATCCTGCCCATCCCATGGTGCCTGTGGCACCGGTCAGAAAGACGGTTGTTTTCATAAAAAATATTCAAAATCGGGTGCAAAGTTACACATTTTTTGTCAGAAATGCACGATTTTTCCCGCGAATGGCGCCAAATTGTTGGTAAAACGGATAAAAAGGCGTATCTTTGCAGTCGGAAAGTAAACGACAAAGCAATGAATTTTATAGAAGAACTTAAATGGCGCGGTATGTTGGCGCAGATGATGCCCGGAACAGAGGAGTTGTTGGCAAAAGAGATGGTTACGGCCTATCTCGGCACCGACCCTACGGCCGACAGTCTGCACATCGGGCATTTGTGCGGCATTATGATGTTGCGGCATTTTCAACGCTGTGGCCACAAACCGATTATTTTGGTGGGCGGCGCCACGGGCATGATAGGCGATCCGTCGGGCAAAAGCCAAGAACGCAATTTGCTGAATGCCGAAACGCTTTATCACAACCAAGAGTGCATCAAAGCGCAAGTGGCGCGTTTTCTCGACTTTGACCCGAATTTGCCCAACGCAGCCGAGATGGTCAACAACTACGATTGGATGAAAGATTTCACCTTCCTCGACTTTGCGCGCGAAGTTGGTAAACACATCACCGTCAACTACATGATGGCCAAAGATAGTGTGCAAAAGCGCTTGAACGGCGAAGCACGCGACGGTTTGTCGTTCACCGAATTTACCTATCAACTGCTTCAAGGGTACGATTTTTTGCATCTCTATCGCACCAAAAACTGCAAATTGCAACTTGGCGGCAACGACCAATGGGGCAACATCACCACCGGCACCGAACTGATTCGTCGTACATTGGGTGCCGACTGCGAAGCCTTTGCGTTGACCTGCCCGCTGATAACCAAAGCCGATGGTAAAAAATTCGGCAAAACCGAAAGCGGCAACATCTGGCTCGACCCCAAACGCACGTCGCCGTACCAATTCTACCAATTCTGGCTCAATGTGAGCGACGACGATGCCGAAAAATACATCAAGATATTTACCAACATCACGCAAGACGAATGCACGCAGTTGGTGGCCGAACACAGCCAAGCACCGCATTTGCGTTTGTTGCAACGACGTTTGGCACAAGATGTTACGATACTTGTTCATGGCGAAGCCAATTATCAGGCAGCCGTCGAGGCATCGAACATTTTGTTTGGCAATGCCACGGCCGACACGTTGCACAAAATCGACGAAACCACGCTGTTGCAAGTGTTCGAAGGTGTGCCGCAATTCGAAATCTCGCGAACAGAGCTCGAAGCCGGCATTCGTCCGCTCGATTTGTTAGCCGAAAAAACGCAGATTTTTGCTTCGAAAGGCGAAGCCCGTAAAATGATGCAGGCCAACGGTTTCAGCATGAACAAAGAGAAACTGACCGACACCGAAACACCTATCACGGCATCGGCGTTGCTCAACGGCAAATACCTGCTGTTTCAGAAAGGCAAAAAAAATTACTATTTGGTGGTGGCCAAATAGACGGATTTTTGTCGCTCGATGATGCGCCACACGCCGGTTTGTGTGGCGTTTTTTTCTATTTGCACGATTGGCAAAAAAAATATATCTTTGCAGATTGGAGTGCAACCAAATTACCTTTGTCAATGCAACGCAGCGATTTTGAAATAATGGCGCCTGTCGGTTCGTGGGAGAGTCTGGCCGCAGCCATCGAAGCCGGCGCCGATTCGGTCTATTTCGGCATCGAGAAATTGAATATGCGCAGTCGGTCGTCGGCCAACTTTACCACCGACGATTTGTGTGAAATTGTGCGCATGTGCAACGAACATGGCGTCAAGTCGTATCTGACTGTCAATACGGTGATGTACGACGATGACATGGCGCTGATGCACGACATAGTCGATACGGCGAAAAGTGCCGGCGTTTCGGCTATCATCGCATGCGATGTGGCTGTGATGCAGTACGCCAACAGCATCGGTGTAGAGGTGCATTTGTCCACGCAACTGAATATATCGAATGTCGAAGCCTTGAAATTTTACGCGCAATTTGCCGATGTGGTGGTGCTGGCGCGCGAACTCAATCTGAATCAGGTGGCGGAAATTTATCGCCATATTTGCGAAGATGGTATATATGGTCGTGGAGGTAAACCTATTCGCATTGAAATGTTTTGTCATGGTGCGTTGTGCATGGCCATTTCCGGCAAATGTTATTTGAGCCTGCACGAATTTAATGCGTCGGCCAACCGTGGTGCGTGCATGCAGGTGTGCCGGCGCGGCTATACGGTGCGCGACAACGATTCCGACATCGAACTTGGCATCGACAACGAATACATCATGTCGCCCAAGGATTTGAAAACCATTCATTTTCTGAACAAAATGATGGATGCCGGTGTGCGCGTGTTCAAAATCGAAGGTCGTGCGCGTGGTGCCGAATATGTGCGCACGGTGGTATCGTGCTATTGCGAAGCCATCGAAAATTATTTGGCGGGGACGTTTACTGCCGAAAAAATTGCCGATTGGGACGAGCGTTTGGCGCGCGTATTCAATCGCGGGTTTTGGGACGGATACTACCTCGGGCAGCGGCTTGGCGAATGGAGTCATGTGTACGGCTCGCAGGCCACTCGTCGCAAGGTGTATGTGGGCAAATGTACCAACTATTTTGCCAAAATTGGTGTTGCCGAGTTTGTGGTCGAGGCGCAATCGTTGGCGGTGGGCGACGAATTTTTGATAATTGGTGCCACCACAGGCGCGTACGAAGATACGGCGAACGAACTGCGTGTCGATTTGAAAGCGGTTGACCGTGTGCAAAAAGGCGAATTTTTTTCGCTGAAAACCGAAGTGCCGATTCGCCGTAACGATAAATTGTATAAAATGGAAATTGTCGACAAACAAATACTCTAATGACAATGACAAACGAAGAAAAAATGTTAGCCGGTTTGCCACATGATGCCCTCGACCCAATCTTGCTCGACAAGTTGGCTATTACAAAAGATTTGATTTGGGAATACAACCGACTCCGCCCGTCGGACAAGGAAGCGAGGGATGCACTGATTCGTAAAATAATTGGTAAAACAGGTAATACATTTACGTTTATGCAGCCATTTTATTGCGACTATGGCAGTCATATCGAAGTGGGCGATTGCTTTTTTGCTAATTATAATTTTGTTGTGCTTGACGAGGCTAAAGTAACCATTGGGCATCATTGTTTTATTGCACCGAATGTAAGCATTTATACGGTCGGTCATCCAACCGATCCTATAGCGCGGAATCAGAACATCGAAATCGCCAAACCGGTAACCATCGGCGATAATGTGTGGATTGGCGGAAATGTTACCATTTTGCCCGGCGTAACCATTGGTAGTAACGTGACTATTGGTGCGGGCAGTGTGGTCGTTAAAGATGTTCCTGATAACTGTGTGGCAGTTGGTTATCCGTGCCAACCGATAAAATTTTTGACAACCAAATAACGTAACATTCATGCTTGTAAAAACATTTGGCGCAGCCGTGCAAGGCATCAATGCCATTTTAGTAACGATAGAGGTCAATATTTCGCAAGGCATCAAATTTTTTCTTGTGGGATTGCCCGATAATGCCGTCAAAGAGAGCCACGAACGCATCATGTCGGCGTTGCAGTACAATCGGATTCCGATTCCGCGCAAACAGGTGGTCATCAATATGGCGCCGGCCGACATTCGCAAAGAGGGCGCCGCCTACGATTTGCCGTTGGCCATTGGCATGTTGGCTGCATCGGGCGTGGTGGCTGCCGACGAGGTCGAACAATATGTCATTATGGGCGAATTGTCGCTCGATGGCACACTGAAACCGATAAAAGGCGTGCTGCCGATTGCGATTTTGGCGCGCGAAAACGGTTTCAAAGGTTTTATCGTGCCGCGCGAGAATGCACGCGAAGCCGCTGTCGTCAACGATTTGGATGTGTTTGGCGTCGATAACATTACCGATGTGGTCGATTTCTTCAACCATAAAAAAACGTTGGAGCCGACCATTGTCAATACGCGTGATGAGTTTTATGCGCATGCGGCCACGTTCGAACTCGACTTTGCCGATGTGAAAGGTCAGGAAAATGTAAAGCGCGCCATCGAAGTGGCTGCTGCCGGCGGACACAATATTATAATGGTAGGTCCTCCGGGTGCCGGCAAGTCGATGATGGCCAAACGCATACCGACCATTTTGCCGCCGTTGACATTGCACGAAGCGCTCGAAACGACCAAAATACACTCCGTGGCCGGCAAAATCGACAGCAAAACGTCGCTCATGGCGCAACGCCCGTTCCGCAATCCGCATCACACCATATCCGATGTGGCTCTGGTGGGAGGTGGAACTTATCCGCAGCCGGGCGAAATCTCGTTGGCGCACAACGGCGTGCTGTTCCTCGACGAGCTGCCCGAATTTAAGCGTCAGGTGTTGGAGGTGATGCGCCAACCGCTCGAAGACCGCAAAATCTGTATCTCGCGTGCTAAATTTGCCGTCGAATATCCGGCGAGTTTTATGTTGGTGGCTGCCATGAATCCCTGTCCGTGCGGCTACTACAATCATCCGAATCGCGACTGCGTTTGCTCGCCGGGAATGATTCAAAAATATTTGAGTCGCATCAGCGGACCGTTGCTCGACCGCATCGATATGCACATCGAAATAGTGCCGGTGCCGTTCGATAAACTCTCCGAAATGGCATCGGCCGAACCGAGTGCCGTCATTCGCGAACGTGTCATCGCGGCGCGGGGCATTCAGGCTGCGCGCTTCAGCAACGACGAAGGCATCTATTGCAATGCGCAAATGTCGTCGAAAATGTTGCGCAAATATTGTGCCGTCGATGAGGCCGGACAGCAACTGCTGAAAGCCGCCATGGCGCGCATGAATCTGTCGGCACGCGCCTACGACCGCATACTGAAAGTGGCACGCACCATAGCCGATTTGGCCGGTAGCGAAATAGTTCAGACCGAACATTTGGCCGAAGCCATCAACTATCGCAACCTCGACAAAGAGGGATGGGCAGGATAATTTTTAGTGAGTCTAACCACGCAAAACAATATTAGATATGGAGTTCGAAGATATTATTTATGTGCTGGTAGTCCTTGTTGCTGTTGGCGCCGGCATTCTCAAACGGATAAATAACGCGTTTGCCAAAGCCGCCAAACAGCGTCCTGTACAGCCTACCGATGCCGACGATGAAGAAAATGCCGATGCCGACGACTGCCCGCCGCACGATTGGCAGAAGCCGGTGCAGGAACTGAACACCGAGTCGTTTCCCGAGGTTAAATATGTGGCAACCGAAACACCATTGTTTGACGAAAAAGAACAAGTCGCCGAAAATCAATCGTTTGTGTACGATGAGCAACCAAAAACTCCGGCTACACCGACGCACCGTCATGCGCAGGTCGTCATCGAGCAACCGGAAGAATCGGTTGAACCAATAATCGATTTTTCGGACATGGACGAGGTGAAAAAAGCAGTCGTTGCCAACGAAATTTTGCAACGAAAATATTAAAACGACATCAAAAACCGTTTTTTTTTGCGAAAAAATTTGGTGCAATCATCAAAAAGTTGTACCTTTGCATCAACATACGGAAGGGTTCCAACGTTGTTGGGATTCTTTTGTTTTACACTATATTAAAACGTTAAAATTATGGCAGTAGTTTACATGACCGAAGACGGTTACAAAAAGTTGTTAGCGCAAATTGAACACATGGAAACGGTGGAACGTCCGTTGATTTCGCACCAAATAGCCGAAGCACGCGACAAAGGCGATTTGTCGGAAAACGCCGAGTATGATGCCGCCAAAGAGGCACAAGGTATGTTGGAAATGAAAATTGCCCAACTGAAAGAGCAGGTGGCCAACGCACGACTGATTGACGAAAGTAAACTCAAAACCGATGTGGTACAAATTTTGAGCAAAGTGCGTGTGCGCAACCACGCCAACGGCCAAGAGGTGGAATATACCATCGTGAGCGAGAGCGAAGCCAACTATCGCGAAGGCAAATTGGCCATCACAACGCCCATTGCCAAAGGATTGCTCGACAAAAAAGTGGGCGATGTGGCCGAAATACAAGTGCCGGCCGGCTTGCTGAAACTCGAAATTGTGTCAATCTCAATCTGAAAATAATCATGGCAACCTTGTTTACACGCATCATCAACGGCGAAATTCCTTGCTATAAGGTGGCCGAGGACGATCGGTATTTTGCGTTTCTCGACATCAACCCTCTGGCCAAAGGTCATACGCTGGTTGTGCCCAAGGTCGAGGATGACTATATTTTCAATCTGGACGACGAAACGTATGCCGGTTTGATGCTTTTTGCAAAGAAAGTGGCTCAAGCACAGCAACTTGCTATTCCGTGCAAACGTATCGGTGTGGCGGTGTTGGGCATGGAAGTGCCGCATGTGCACGTGCATTTGGTGCCGATGCAAAGCGAAAGCGATATGAATTTTGCCAAGCAAAAATTGCAATTATCGCCGGCCGAAATGGCCGAAACAGCAGCGGCTATAGCAGCAAAAATGGCATAAAATAATTTTTTTTGCCAAAACGTTTGCTGATTCAACAAAAATGTTGTAATTTTGCATTCCCAAATTTTGGGAAATGATGGCGGGATAGCTCAGTTGGTTAGAGCGTCGGATTCATAACCCGGAGGTCTCGAGTTCAATTCTCGATCCCGCTACACAAACGATGAATTTTCTGTCGAAGAGAGTTCATCGTTTTTGTTTTGCGTGCCGACCGGCTTGTTGAAACACTCTTCCCACCAGACCCACATCAAGAAAATGATGGCATAGAAAGCGTATTTCGAAACATAATCGTGAAGCACGGGAAACCATTCGGGGCAATCGCACACGGCCATCGACAACAGCGCAATGCGCAGTATGTTGATGGCGTAGCAGGCAACAATGCCCATCGGGACAAACCACAATTTGTGTCGCCATGCGCCGCGACTGCATAGCAGGATACAGCAAAAGATGAATGTCTGTTTGATGCCGGTGCAAGCCCAGATGATGCGTACGCGCTGTCCGTTGCCGAAACTTACCAGCGTGTCGTCGGCCAGCGATACACAGTAGCCGATGCCGTGTAGCAGCCATTGTACGGCCGAGGCGATGTGCGCGCTCATCCAAATGAATGGCGCCGAAATGTCGCAGCCAAAAAATGTAACGGCGTTGCTGCCGTCGTCGCCGACGATGGTCAGTTTCCATATAAAATTGGCAACTATCAGTACCAACATAAAACGTATGATGCCGCGATATGGCGCGATGCTTTGTTTCAAACTGTCGATGTTCATTGTGTTGAGGCTTAAATGGTTACGCGTGCGAAGGGCGGTAGTGCGATGTCGCAAAAATCGTTATCTTGATATTTGAAATAGCCTGTGATTGCCACCATGGCTGCATTGTCGGTGGTGTACGAAAATTTCGGGATGAAGACCTCCCATTTTTTGCGTTCGGCTCGTTGGCAAAACGCTTGTCGTAGTCCCGAATTGGCCGAGACGCCGCCGGCCACTGCCACTTGTGTGATGCGCAAATCTTTGGCGGCGCGCTCCAACTTTTTCATCAGGATGTCGATAATGGTTTTTTGCAGCGAGGCGCACAAATCTGCCTTATGTTGTTCGATAAAATCGGGATTGTCCCTCAAGTGGTCGCGCAGGAAATAGAGAAACGAGGTTTTCAGCCCGCTGAAACTATAGTCGTAGCCGGCGATGTTCGGTTTGCTGAATGCGAATGCGTTCGGGTCGCCGTTTTGGGCAAGTTTGTCGATGAGCGGCCCGCCGGGATAGGGCAGTCCCATCACTTTGGCGCACTTGTCGAATGCTTCGCCGGCAGCATCGTCGATGGTTTGCCCGACGACTTGCATGTCGTTGTAGTTTTTGACCAGCACAATTTGCGAATTGCCGCCCGATACGAGCAGACACAGAAACGGGAACGCCGGTTGCCGATTGTCGGCGTCGGGCTCTTTGATAAAGTGTGCAAGGACGTGTGCTTGCAGGTGGTTGACGTCGATGAGCGGAATGTCGAGCGCGCATGCCATGCCTTTGGCAAACGAAGTGCCGACCATGAGCGAGCCCAGCAATCCCGGGCCGCGCGTAAAAGCAATGGCATTCAACTCCGATTTGTCGATGCCGGCGCGTTTCAGCGCCTCGTGGACTACGGGGACGACGTTCTGCTGGTGTGCCCGCGAGGCCAATTCGGGTACAACGCCGCCGTATGATTCGTGTACGGCTTGGCCGGCTGTAACGTTTGAAAGTAGAAAACCATCGCGAATGACGGCTGCCGAGGTGTCGTCGCACGAGGATTCGATGCCTAAAATCGTTGTCATGCAAAAAAACTGTTTAGATTAGCACAATATTTGCTTATTTTTTACTTGAAAAGTGTTTTTCTGCGCGTTTTTCCACAAAAAAATACTATATTTGCAAGTTAAACGCAAAGGTACGAAAAAATCGGGTAAAATAGCACTTATTGTTGTCGCAACTTTTTGTGTTTTGTTGATAACGCCTATTATCTTATTGAAAATCAATAGGATACAAAATGCTGTTGTGCAAAAAATTACGACTACCTTGTCGCAAACATTGCAAACGACGGTGCAAGTCGGGCGTGTTGATTTGCATTTGTTTGGTACGCTTACGTTGCGCGACCTCTTTGTGGCCGACCAACAAGGCGATACGTTGTTGTGTGCCGACGAACTGAATGCGCGTATGGCACCGATAGCGTTGCTCTATCGGGAGTTGCATTTTGTTACGGCCGAACTTGTTGCGCCGCAGGTTTGTGTGCGTGTCGATAGTGCCGGTGTACCGAATTGTGCTTTCCTGACCGAATTGTTGCCCGATAGCACCAATGCCGATATTGGTGTGCGGTTCGACCGCTTAGAGGTGTGTCGTGGCACGGTAACGTTTGTGAACGAGCAGGTTCCCCCGGCGACAGAACGTAAAATGTTGTTCGATGCGAATAACTTGAAAGTCAGCGATTTGAATGCGTTGGCCAAATTCCGTTTGACGCGCGACAAACGATTGACGGCGCAGTTGCTCGAGTTGTCGTTTCGGGAACAATCGGGCTTTCGGCTCGACAATTTGTCGGCGCAGGTCGAGATGAACGATTCGTCGTGTATAGTGCCGCAGTTGGAATTGAAATTGGCGCACTCGCGTGTGGCATTCGACACAATAGCCGTGTCGTATGCGGCCATCGACCGGCATTTGCGGTGGTCGGAGCGGCTCCGGCTGAATGCGCAACTGAAAAGTTCGCACATCTATTTCCCCGATCTGAAAATGTTTGCCCCCGAATTGGGACGTTTGCGCAGCGATTTCGTGGTGTCGGGCACCTTGTCGGGCAATTTAGCCAATCTGAAAGCGTACAATCTGCATGCTCAATATGGCAAGGGCATGGTGTTCGATGGCGATTTTCGTTTCACGGGTTTGCCGGATATTCAGGAGACGTTTATCGATGCCCGCCTGAACGAGATTGCATTTACGCCGCAGGCTTTGCAGGATTTTGCGGCACAGTTGGCGCAGCGGCCGGTGGTGTTGCCCGAACAGATACACCATCTGGGCAAATGTCGTTATAGTGGCAGCATCATTGGTTTTGTCAGTCATTTGGTGCTGAATGGACGTTTGTCCACCAATGCCGGCACCATACGCACCGATGTGGATATGATGTTGACCGACCATTTCGAACACATCGAGGTGGATGGTGATGTGAGTTCGCAGCGTATCCGCTTGGGCTTGATTACACCGCCTGAACTTGGCTTGGGCGATGTGGCGTTCGATACCGACACACGCTTGCTACTGCGACAAAACGAGCCGTTGCAGGTGCGGTCGGATTTGGTGGTACACACCATTATGTTCAAAAATCACGCGTACGAAAACATCACCGTTGCAGGCGAGTATTCCGATCGCACGTTTGAGGGAACGGCATCGGTCGATGACGACAATCTGAACTTTGACTTCGCCGGAAAAATAGAATGGAATAAAAATCAGTATGTATTTAACTTCGATGCCGATGTGAGCGATTTTCGCCCTTATGCCCTCAATCTGATTGACAACAATCCGCATTTGACGCTGTCCGCACACCTCAATTCGCGGTTCGAAGGGCCTGATGCCGACGCTATGGCCGGTTATGTGCGCTTGAGTAATTTGTTTTTGGACAATGATGCCGATTTCTTTTTGGACGAATTGATATTCACCTCGCAGGTGGGCGATACGCACGATTTGTTGCTGCAATCCGATTTGATAAACGCTTCAATTACAGGAGATTATAAATTTGCATCGCTATTCGAAAGCGGTCGGCAGGCGTTTTTCCGTTATTTCCCGGTGTTGAACGATGTCCGATTGCCACAACCGACTCGCCAAGAGTCGGGCAATGCACTGCGTTTTCGCATGGCTGTGGGCGCTACCGAAGGCTTGATGGCTGCGCTTGATATTCCGTGGTTTACGACCGACACGTTGCTGCTCGAAGGCCTTTACGACGACATGACCGACACCATTGCCGTGTCGGTGGCGACACCGCATCTGAAAAATCGTACCAATGGTAATTTCTGCAATCTGGGTGTCGATATCGACAACGCCGATGCACGACTCAACTGCAGGCTGCGCGGTCAAAGCATTACGCGCAAGAACGATACCATATCGTGTTTTGTGGCGTTGGCGGGATGGAACGACTCGCTGACGGCCAACCTGCAGTGGCACAATGTGCGTTCCGAACTGACGCACGCCGGCGAAGTATTGTTGCGGTCGCACCTGTCCCGACGCGACGAGCGTTTGCAGGCCGACGTCCATCTGCTGCCTACGCAGATTGTGCTGCAAAATACGCCGTTCGATTTGCATGCGGCCGATATTCACACCGATTTCCAACAAGTGGTTGTCGATCAACTGAATATCGAATCGGATCGGCAGCGCATATTCGTCGAAGGAACTGCGTCGAAGTCGGAGGACGACGCCATCGCGGTCGATTTGCAAAATATCAGTCTTGATTTTGTCAGCACACTGATACCGCCCACCACACCGATAACGTTTGGTGGCGAAGTGTCGGGCACGGCAAGCATTCGTCGCGCATTCGACCGACCGATAGTGCTGGCCAACGTGAGTGGCGAATCGTTCAGTTTCAACGATGCCTATTTGGGCAGTGTGCGTGCGCAGTCGTGGTGGAACAACGCCACTACAAGTCTCGATTTTTCGGGACGTGTGCTGTCTGATGCCCGCGACACCGTCGCCAAAATCGATGGCGGTTACTTTTTTGCGAACGATTCGCTCGATTTGTTCGGACACGCCGACCATCTCGACATAAAATTCATCGAACCGTTTATGGCATCCATTTTGCAAAACATCAAAGGCACCGCATCGGGCGATGTGCATGTTTATGGCCACACGCAGACGCAGGAGGTGAGTGTAACGGTAGAAGCCATGGCCGAAAATGCGCAGGCCGGCATCGACTTTTTGGGTGCTACCTTCTTTTTCAACGACTCCATCATCCTTACACCGACCGAAATCATTTTGAGCGACATCGATGTGCTCGACACCGAAGGCAATCATGCCACCTTGAATGGTTTGCTGACTCATCGTTATTTCAAAAATTTGGATTATCGTATCGATATTAACTGCCAGAATTTCAAGGCATTGAACACGACGGCAAAAGATAATGACCTATTCTATGGAACGGCTTATGCCACGGGCAATGCTGTCATCACGGGCACCGATGCGCACACCAACATTGTGGTCGATGCCACCACCGAGAAAAATACGAAACTCATCGTGCCGATAGGCGCATCGGTGGCTACCGAAAATTCGTTCATCACCTTTGTCAGCCACGACACGACGCCCGATGTAAAGACCGAAATTGACCCGTTTGCACAACCGCTCGCCGACAAGGATTCGGAATTGAAACTCAACTTGATGGTGAACGTAACGCCCAATGCCGAGGTGCAAATCTATGTTGACCCGAAGTCGGGCGATGTGCTGAAGGCCACCGGCGATGGCGACATCCGCATCGAATACAACGACAAAACCGAGGATTTCAAAATGTATGGCAGTTACGAGATTGAACAAGGCTCGTATCTCTTTTCGTTTCAAGAGGCCATTCGCAAAGAGTTTAAGGTGAAACAAGGCGGTACGGTCGATTGGAGCGGCGATCCTATCAATCCGCGCGTGAATATCGATGGCTATTATCAGTTGAATGCTTCGCTGCTCGACATTCTCGACCAAAGTTATTTGGAGTCGAGCAATCGCACAACGGTGCCGGTGCAGTGTTTGCTCAATCTGACGGGAAATTTGTCGAATCCGACCATCAAATTCGGCATCAATTTGCCAAATTCCGACGAGGAACTCAATCGCGCACTGCAAACAACCATCAGTACCGACGAGATGATGACGCGCGAAATTATCTATCTGTTGGTGTTGGGCAAATTCTTTACGCCCGAAACGATGAAAAGCACCGGAACGGTCTTCACGCAAGGCGATTTGCTGGCTGTGGCTTCGTCCACCGTGTCGGCACAATTGAACAACTGGGCGTCGCAAATGTTTGATAATTGGAACTTTGGCGTCAATTTCCGCAGTACCGACCTTGGCGATAGTTACAGCAACGAGTACGAATTCAATTTCCTTTATACGCCGAACAATCGTATCAGCATCAACGGTAATGTCGGTTATCGCGACGACAATTTGTCGGCGTCGAAGTTTATTGGCGACTTCGATTTCGAATACAAACTGATACAATCAGGCAAGTTGAGTGCCAAAGCCTACACGCACACCAACGACTATAAGGAGTTCAAAACGGCACTCACGACACAAGGCATCGGTTTGGTTTATCGCGAGAATTTCGATTCGGGCAAGGATTTGCTGAATAATTGGAAAAAAAGCATTGCCGAAGCCAAAAAAGAGCGTGCCGAACGGCGCGCCAAACGCGAACAACGTCGTGCCTCGCGCAAGGCGGCGAAACAACAGACCGCGCTCCCGACCGACACCGTTGCACCGCTCCCGACCGACACAGTACCACCGGCTGTCGAATAAAAAAGCAGAACACGAATGTCCTGCTTTTTTTGTGTGTAGTCCGAAAAAAAGTCGATTATATCGCCTCTGTGACTTCTTGATTGGCGGCTTTCAACTCTTCGTAGAAATGTGCGTGCGATATCGAAATGTATGGCGCTAACCACAAAAATCCGATGCCAAACGTCAGGATGCACAGCAAGTACCAACCGATGAAACTCAAGTCCAACAGAAAGAGTTTCATTTTGTGTCCCGACATCAGGCGCATGCTCTCTTGGATACATTTTTCGGCGCCCAATTCCGGATGGTCGAGTGCTACATAGTAGGTCATGGCGTACGAGTAGGCTTTGATGATGCCCGGAATGACCAACAGCAAACTCCATAAGAAGACATAAAGACCCATTAACAATGGTGTGCCGAGTGCGCGACCATAATTTTTGAACCCGCTGAACATGTTTTCCATCAACTCCTCTTTGTTGCCACGGGCAAATTGCAAAAATGCTTGTTCGACGCTATATTCGAGAGGCATTGCCACCAAGAATAACAGTATGACTCCCGCCTACGGAATGCCCGACAGACCGGAAAAAATGCACACGATGAGTGTTACCAATACAGGCATTGCCCAATTGCCTGACAACGATTGGCGCGCCAAGGCTCTGATTTCGGAATTTGTTTTCATAATATAATACAATTAAAATGGTGATAAGAATGTTGCAAAAATATACTATTTTTGTGATTATTGCAAATTTTTATCTATTTTTCTTCTGACAATTTGATGTCGCGTATCATCAACTGCATGGTGGTGTTGCCGTTGAAGTT
Organism: Bacteroidales bacterium; assembly: GCA_004557405.1. Taxonomy (GTDB): domain Bacteria; phylum Bacteroidota; class Bacteroidia; order Bacteroidales; family Paludibacteraceae; genus W0P28-013. Next base: position 73,109 of record SFDZ01000003.1, on the reverse strand, counting down.
GTTTTCTTCGATGGTGTAACAAATGTCAAGCGGGTTCAGGGCTTTCAGTGGCTCGTTGAAATCGCTCATGCGGAAGGCGATGCCGTTCATCACATTTTCGCAACTCGCATCGACAAGTTCCAACTTCAGATGTTCTTGCCCGCGTCCCACCGGGCGGCTGTTGCCTTCGTAGTCGAACACGCGCCGTGTGCAGAACACGGGTTTCATGTTGCCGGGGCCGAATGGACTAAACTGCTTGAGTATGCGGAAAAATTTTGGTGTCAGTTCGCTGAACGTAATTTCGGCATCGATTTCGATTTGAGGCGTCAGTTGTTCGGTTTGTATGTTTTCGGCCACAAACTGTTCGAATCGTTGTACGAACGCATCGAGGTTTTCTTCTGTTAGTGTCAGGCCGGCGGCGTAGGTGTGTCCGCCGAAATTTTCGAGCAGGTCGCGGCAACTGTCGATGGCGCTGTAGAGGTCGAATCCGGGCACCGACCGCGCCGAACCGCTGACGAACCCGTTGGCTTTGGTCAGAACCACGGTGGGTTTGTAGTATTCTTCGCACAGGCGCGATGCCACAATGCCCACAATGCCTTTGCTCCATTCGGCGTTGTAGATGACGATGGAATGGCGGTTGTTGAGGTCGATTTGACTGTCGATTTGGCTTTTGGCTTCGTCGGTAGTGCGTTTGTCGATGTCGCGGCGTTCGTCGTTGTAGTCGTTGATGGCCGAACTTTTTTCGCGCACAAACTCGGGGTCGCGCGACACCAGCAGTTCCACCACTTCGTAGCCGGAGTGCATACGTCCCGAAGCGTTTATGCGTGGTCCAATTTTGAATACTATGTCGCTGATTGTCAGTTCTTTGTTGCTGAGCTTGCACACATCGATAATGCCTTGCAGACCGGCGCACGGCTTTTCGTTGAGTTGTTTCAATCCGTAGTAAGCCAGCACGCGGTTTTCGCCGGTTATGGGCACTATGTCCGAAGCGATGCTCACAGCCACAAGGTCGAGCAGCGGCTTTAGTTGTGCAAAATCGATGCCGTTGTCTTGCGCAAAGGCTTGCATCAATTTGAATCCGACGCCGCATCCCGAAAGGTGTTTGTAGGGATAGGTGCAGTCGTCGCGTTTGCTGTCGAGCACAGCCGTGGCGGCGGGCAACCGGTTGTCGGGCGTGTGGTGGTCGCAGATGATGAAGTCGATGCCGAGCGTTTGGGCGTATGCCACTTTGTCGACGGCTTTGATGCCGCAGTCGAGTGCAATAATCAGCGAGAAACCATTGTCGCGTGCGTAGTCGATGGCTTTGTACGAAATGCCGTAACCCTCGTTGTAGCGGTCGGGAATGTAGAAATCGAGTGTGTTGGTGTAGTGCGACAAAAATGTGTACACCAACGCCACGGCTGTCGTGCCATCGACATCATAATCGCCGTAGATGAGAATTTTTTCTTTTTGCGACAAGGCGTTGTTGAGCCGATCCACGGCTTTGTCCATGTCTTTAATCAGAAACGGGTCGTGCAAGTCGTTTAAGTCGGGACGAAAAAATTTTTTAGCCTCGTCGAACGTGTTGATACCGCGCTGAACCAATAGTTGCGACAATATGCGTCCTACGCCAAGGGCTTCGGATAGGGCGGCTTGGTCGGTCTTTTGTTCTGGTGTCAGCGAGTTGAAAATCCATTGATTTATCATTATTTTGTGTGTTTATTAGCACGATCTGATGGCTCGAAATCAACGCAAATGCCTGAATATAGGCGGTTTTCTCTGCTCAACTTCACATATCGAACCAATTTGCAAAAATACAAAAATGTTTTATATATTGTGCCGTATGTGATTTTTTACTGCAAAAAATGGTGTTTTTTAGTGCAAAATGCGTAACTTTGCAAAAATTCCGCAACCAAAGTAATTCATACAATTAAATCAAATACTATGGCAGAAGAAAAAGTGAAACAGATTTTGAGTGCCGCCTCCGACGATATGGATATGGCGGTGCAGTTTTTGGACGATGCGTTGGCACATATTCGTGCCGGCAAAGCCAATGTGCGCATATTGGATGGCGTGCGTGTGGAATATTATGGTAGCGTGGTGCCGCTGAACAATGTGGCTACGCTGACAACGCCCGACGCCCGTACCATTCAGATATTGCCTTACGAAAAAGCACTGATTCCGGTTATCGAAAAGGCAATCATGGCTTCGGAAGTAGGCATCACGCCGGCCAACAACGGCGAGAGTATTCGTTTGTGTATGCCGCCGGTAACCGAAGAACGCCGTCGCCAATTGGTGAAAACGGCCGGAAGCGCTGTCGAAGAGGCTAAAGTGAGCATCCGCAATGCGCGCCGCGACGCCATCGACCAACTGAAAAAGGAACTGAAAAACGGCATGCCCGAAGATGTGGAAAAAGACGGCGAGGGCGAAGCACAAAAACTCCACGACAAGTTCATCAAACGGGTGGACGAGATGATGGCTGCCAAGGAAAAAGAGATAATGACCGTGTAGCAGCGGCTTCGGTCGTTGCCGGACGCATAATAGTTCGTTGGGTTGGCAACTTTGCGACATAGCATTTGCGTGTCGGTGTGCGTGCTGTGTGCCGTGGCACCACTCTTGGCCACCGACTCGCAGGATTCGGCACGCATAGCCCGACAATCGCGTTGGGACGCCTTGTTCGATTGGAATTTTATGGCGTTGCCCACGGTGGCATATCAGCCCGAAACGGATTGGGCGTTTGGCGTTGCCGGCGTCTATTACTATCGCTTGAAGAACGCGCACAAAACCAGCGACCTGAGTTTCGATGCGGCTTACACCTTGCGCAAACAGTGGAATGTGAATGTTTCATCGGTCAACTATTTCGAGCGCAACAAACGATGGCTGCTGTATGCCAAATTTGGGCTCAAACGCTATCCCGATTATTTTTACGGCATAGGCAACTCGACCACCGGACGCTTGTCGGAACGGTTGAGTTATTCGTCTGACTATGTGAGCGTTACTTTGCAGCCGCAATGCTATGTCGGCGACCATTGGTTGGTTGGTGCCAACATCGATTTTCGGTGGGAGCGCCCGTCGGTGGCAGCCGACTTGGATTCGGTGGCGCAGGTCTGCTCCGTAACCGGCCTCGACCGCCAATTTTTTATGTTGGGGTTGGGTGTTGTGGCATCGTACGACTCGCGCGACGAACAATTTTATCCGCATCGCGGTCTGTTTTTCAAAGCGGTTGGCCGTTACTACGAACCCTATTTGGGAAGCACCTATCGTTTAGGCAAGTTGTCGGCCGATTTGCGCCATTTTGTGCCGATTTACAACGATTTTGTTTTTGCGTGGCAGTTTACCACCGATTGGACGTTTGGCGCGCAAAAACCGTTTCAGTATTTGGCCACTCTCGGCGGTCAGGATGTCGGGCGCGGATTGCGTTATGGCGCATGGCGCGACGATGTGATGTTCAATATTCAGGCAGAATTTCGCATTCCGATTTGGCGTTTTCTCAAAGCATCGGTGTTTGCCAATGTGGGCGATGTGTACAATCTGTCCGATTGGCGTTGGGCGGTGCCGAAAGTCGGTTATGGAGCCGGATTGCGCGTGGCCATTACCAAAGCGAGGGTCAATGTGCGGTTCGACGTAGCGCGCAATAGTCTGAACCACAGTTGGCGTCAGGATGGTTGGAGCTTTTATCTGACCGTCAAAGAGGCTTTCTGATTTTTTTTTGTTTCTGTCGAAAAGGTATGAAATATACGGGGTTAGTCATAAAATGTACAGGGTGCGATTACACGGTTCGCACGGCCGATGGCACCAATGTGCTGTGCAAGGTGAAGGGCACGTTCCGCATCAAAGGCATCAAAAGCACCAATCCGGTGGCGGTGGGCGATAGGGTCGATTTCGACGAGGCGGGCTATATCACTGCTTTGCACGACCGCCGCAACTACATTGTGCGCAAGCCGACCAATTTGTCGAAACAGTTGCATGTGGTGGCGGCGAATCTCGATTTGGCGCTGTTGGTCGTTACAGTCAAACATCCCGAGACATCGACTGTGTTCATTGACCGTTTTTTGGCTACGGCCGAGGCTTATGGAGTGCCGGCCGTGTTGGTGTTCAACAAGGTCGATTTGCTGACTGCCGACGAGCGTCAGTATCTTGATGCGTTGGTGCGTTTGTACGAAACGATTGGCTACCGTTGCTTGTGTCTGTCGGCGACGCGCGATCCCGATGTAGCGGCGTTGAGCACCATGTTGGCCGGTAAAATTACGCTGCTGTCAGGCAACTCGGGCGTGGGCAAATCGACGCTCATCAATCGCCTGATACCGAATGGCACGGCCAAAACGGGCGATATTTCGGCGGTGCATCTCAAGGGCATGCACACCACGACATTTTCCGAAATGTACGAGGCGGCTCCCGATACGTTCATTATCGATACACCCGGCATCAAAGGTTTCGGTGTGGTGAATATGGAAACGGCCGAAATCGGTCACTATTTCCCCGATTTGTTTGCTGTGGCGCAACAGTGCCGGTTTGCCGATTGTACGCATCGGCACGAACCCGGTTGCGCAGTGTTGCAGGCTGTCGAAGAGCATCGCATCGCACCATCGAGGTATGCAAGTTATTTGTCCATTTTGGATGATGTCGGCGAAGCCAAATATCGTTGAATTTGTGCGAGTATGAAACCGAAAAAAGTTCTGAAAACGTTGATTCACAACCCGTTGGCTATTGTCGTTGGCAACTTGTTGCTGATGATGCTACTGTTTACGTTTTGCCGCGTCTTTTTCTTTTTAATCTATCGCGACACGTTTGCCGACATGACATTGGCGCACTTTGTCGAGATTTGTGTCGGCGGTTTGCGTTTCGATTTGTCGGCCTTGCTACTGTTCAATTCGCCCTACATTTTGTTGGCGTTGCTGCCGCTGCCTTGGCGCGACAAACCGGCTTATCAAACCGCTCTCAAAGCGCTGTTTCTGACCATAAATATACTGCTTTTGGTGGTCAACTGTGCCGATATGGCCTATTTCCCGTTCACAAATCGGCGGACGACCATCACGTTTTTCAGCGAATTTTCAAACGATGGTAATCTTCTGAAAATCATTGCAATAGGTCTTTTTGACTATTGGTATGTTACGTTGTTTTGCTTGGCGTTGATTGCCATCGTGGTGGTTGGCTATCGCCGTTTTGCCGCTGTCGCTGTGTTGCGTGGCGTGGCTTATTATGTGACGCATACGGCTGTGTTGCTGGTTTGTGCCTATTTTACCGTTATCGGTATTCGTGGCGGCTTTGGGGCTTATACGCGGCCGATAAACATCAGCAATGCAGCGCAATATATCAAGCGCCCGATTGAAAATGCGTTGGTGCTGAATACACCGTTCAGCCTGTTTACGACGGTCGAACGGCAGACCTACCACAGCCCGGCCTATTTTGCCGAGCCCGAATTGTCAACCATCTTTTCACCGATTCATCGACCGCAGCCACACGACGATTTTCGTCCGCTGAATGTGGTGATTGTCATCATGGAAAGTTTCGGTAAGGAGTATATCGGTTTTTTCAATCGCGATTTGGATGGTGGCACTTATCGTGGCTACACGCCGTTTTTGGACTCGCTATTGGCTGTAAGCCGCACGTTCGAACATAGTTTTGCCAACGGTCGCAAGTCTATCGATGCCATGCCGTCGGTGCTGTCGGGCATCCCGATGTTCATCGAACCATACATCACAACGCCTTATGCCACCAATGCTGTTTCGTCCATTGCCGATGTGTTGAAGGCGCACGGCTATTACTCCGCATTTTTTCATGGCGCGCCCAATGGCTCTATGGGTTTTCAGGCCTACGCCAATGCCGCCGGCTATGATGATTATTTCGGCATGACCGAGTATGGCAACGACCACGATTTCGATGGCGTGTGGGCTATCTGGGACGAAGAGTTTTTGCAATTTTTTGCCGACCGCATGGGCTCTTTTCGCCAACCATTTGTAACGACGGTTTTCACGGCTTCGTCGCATCACCCGTTTGCTGTGCCGCAGCGTTATGAAGGCAAATTCCCCGAAGGTACGCTCCCTATTCACAAGTGTATCGGCTATTCCGATTATGCTTTGCGCCGATTTTTCGATCGCATGAAACAATATCCGTGGTTCGAGAATACGCTTTTTGTCTTTACGGCCGACCATACGAATGCTTCGCAATATGCTGAATATCAGACTGATGCTGGACTGTTCGAAGTGCCGATTGCTTTTTATTGCGCCGGCGACAGCACCTTGCGCGGCATCAGCCACACGCCTGTGGCGCAAACCGATGTGATGCCGACCATTTTGGCCTATTTGCACAACGAACAACCTTTTGTGGCGTTCGGGACAGATGCGCTCGCCGCCGACTCGCCGCACTATGTTTGTAATTACAATAATGGTGTGTATCAACTCTTTACGGATAGTTTGTTGCTGCAATTCGACGGACGGACGACCACTGCTGTGTACAATTACATCGACGACCGCTTGTTGCAACACAATTTGAACGGTATGGTTGACGTTAATAAAGAGGAACGTTATTTGAAAGCGGTCGTGCAGCAATACATCGAACGGATGGTGGGCGATTCGCTGACGGTGCAGTAATACACATATTTACACTTGTTTTGATATGCGAAATTCAATATTCAGAGTCGCTTTGTGGTTGGTGGCATTTGCTATTGTGGCGGTGTCGCTGTGGTTTTCCAATCGGTTGGTGCAGCGTTTGGAGGTCGAGCAGCAGCGCAAAATCGAAATTTGGGCAGAGGCCATGCGGCAGTTTGTGCAGGCCGACAACAACGATGCCAACTTCGATTTCATCTGGAAAATCATCGAAGAAAACGACAATATCCCCGTGTTGATTGTCGATGCCGATGGCCGATTTGTTACGGCGCGCAATTTTGATCCGCCGGCCGACAATGTGGACGACTATTATAATAGGGTGTACGAGCGCCTGAAAACGCGGCAGGAACCTATCGAAATCAATATCGACGAAAACGAACGACAATTCATCTATTACGACGACTCCATTTTGCTGAAACAATTGCAACTATTCCCGTATGTGCTGTTTGCTATTATCGCTGTGTTCATCGCCGTGGTCATTGTGGCGTTGGCAAGCACCAAAAAGTCGGAACAAAATCGGGTGTGGGTCGGCTTGTCGAAAGAGACGGCTCACCAACTTGGAACGCCCATTTCGTCGTTGGTGGCGTGGAACGAGATGCTGAAAGCCAAATATCCTGACGATAACATGGTGAACGAAATGGGTAGCGATGTGGAACGGCTGAAAACCATCGCCGAACGTTTCTCGAAAATAGGCTCGCGACCCGAATTTACGCAGGCGTGCGTCAACGATGTGGTGCAGGCTTCGGTGGAATATATGCGGCGCCGCACATCGCAACAAGTGCATTTTGCCGTGGACGATCGCAGCAAAACGCACGCGATGCTGTGTGTACCGCTGTTCGAATGGGTCGTCGAAAATTTGTTCAAAAACGCCATCGATGCCATGGGCGGACAGGGCAATATCGATGTGGTGATAGACCGCAACGAAAAAGGACAAACAATTATCGATGTGAGCGATACCGGCAAAGGCATCGAAAAACGCCGCTTTCGTGCTGTATTCCGTCCGGGCTACACCACCAAACAGCGCGGCTGGGGCTTGGGATTGTCGCTGGCCAAACGCATTGTCGAGGAGTATCATGGCGGACGCATCTTTGTGAAACAATCCGAAGTGGGCAAAGGCACGACATTTCGTATCGTTCTTAAGAAAATGCGTTGATAGTCAAATGATTATAATCAAACAAAGCGCGACACAAGTCGCGCTTTGTCGTTGTCGGTATGTGTGTGGCGGTTATTCGCACACAATGTTGAACGGCATGATGGCTTGTTGTCCGCGCAGTGCCATGGCTTGCTGCAGTGTTTTGGCGTAAACGGCATACGAACCGAGTGCTTGGCGCAAAGCGTGTGTGGTGCTTACCTGCGACAATTCGTCCAATAGTTCGTCGAACAAATCGCGCTTGGCCGGATATTCTTTGATGTTGTATTGCGTCAGGTTGGCTTTGTCGGCAGCAATGTCGATGGCGGTGTCCAAGCCGCCGAGCACATCGACCAAACCGAGCGCTTTGGCCTGACTGCCCGTCCAAACACGACCTTCGGCTATTTGTTTGATGGCATCGGTCGTGGTGTGGCGCCCGTCGGCACAACGCCGGACAAACAGTTCGTAGCCGCGCTCGATGTTCTGCTGAAACAGCGCACGCTCGGCGGCCGTTACAGGACGTGTTGGCATACCGAAGTCGGCAAAATCGTTGGTCTTGACGCCATCGACGGCTACACCAATTTTGTCTGTTAGTTTTTCGATATTGGGCAGCATGCCGAATATGCCGATGGAGCCGGTGATGGTGGTCGGCTGCGCAACAATGGTGTCGGCTGCGCACGACATGTAGTAACCGCCCGATGCCGCATAGTCGCCCATCGATACGATAATTGGCTTCTGCGCTTTGACAAGTTGTGTGGCGTGCCACATCTGTTCCGAACCGTAGGCACTGCCGCCCGGCGAGTTGACACGCAGCACCACCGCTTTCACGGCATCGTCGTCGGCCAAATCGACAAGGGTTTGCGTTATCGCCTCGGAATCCATATCGTCGGTGCTGCCGCCGTCTATTTGTCCAACGGCATACACCACGGCTATTTTATCGACCGAATAAGGTGTGTCGTCGGGCAGATTGGTCATCGCTTTCAAATCGATGGTGTGGTAGTCGTCGCCCACAAACTGCCGGATAATCTGTTTCATATCCGAACGATAGGCCAATGTGTCCACCAAACGGCGTTGTTGCGCTACCGACGGGTCGGCAAAAAAGTCGCCTGCGTTGGCAAATTGGTCGAATTGCGCTTTGTCCACGTGGCGCCCGGCAGCCATGTCGTCGAGCAATGTCTGCCAAATGGAATTTGATAACTCGCTCATCTGCAAGCGGTTGGCATCGCTCATCTGCATGCCGGTGTAGGGTTCTACGGCCGATTTGAAGGTGCCCACTTTGAATACCTGCATCTCGATGCCAAGGTTGTCGAGCGCCTCTTTGCAGAATATGCTGCTCATCGACAAACCGTTCAGGCCGAGCATGCCGTGCGGATTCAGCACCACTTTGTCGGCTACGGTGGCCAGCGCATAAGTGCCGTTGCCGAAATTGTCGGCGTAGGCCACTATGAATTTGCCGCTCTCTTTGAACATTTGCAGCGCGTGGCGTATCTCGCTTATCGATGCCGGCGAAGCCACCAAGGCGCCTACATTCAGATAGATGCCTTTGATATTGTCGTTGGTGGTGGCGCGGTCGATGGCGCTCAACAACGCATCGAGCCCGCGTTGCAACTGCGAATCGTCGATGGCAGACAGCATGGCTGTAACATCGTTTTGGTCGCGCTCTACAAGCATACCATTCAACTCCAACTCGAGTACCGAATTGGGTTTCAATGTGGTGGGCGCCGAACCCAAAGCCATCAGCGCACCCAGCGAACCAAGCAGCAAAACGCTCGAAATCGCCCCAAACAACAATAAGCCAACCACGGTGGCCAACGTCATTTTCAAAAATTCTTTCATAATGTCTTATTTTATTGGTTTCTGCTTGCAAAGGTAATAAAAAAATCGTACATTTGCACACTAAAACAAAATGACACTATGAATATTCCCGAAAATCTGAAGTACACCAACGAACACGAGTGGATTCGTGTCGAAGGCGATGTGGCATACGTAGGCATTACCGACTATGCACAAAGCGAATTGGGCGAAATCGTCTTTGTCGAAATCGAAACCGAAGGCGAAAACATCGCCGCGGGCAACACATTTGGATCGGTCGAAGCCGTCAAAACCGTCTCCGACCTCTTTATGCCCGTGTCGGGCGAAGTGCTCGAGGTGAACCCTGCGCTCGAAGCACAACCCGAACTCGTCAACAGCGACCCCTACGGCGAAGGCTGGATGATAAAAGTGGCGGTGGCCGACGCTGCCGAACTCGACAATCTGCTCGACGCCGCAGCCTACGCCGCACTGATAGGCGCCTGATGCGTGCCATCATTGCGCTCGGTTCCAACTTGGGCAACGGCGCCGACAATCTGCGTCGCGCCACGCTCTTGCTGGCCGAACACGTTGGTCGCATCGTGGCCGAAAGCCCCATGTACAGTACCGAACCGTGGGGCTTCGATAGTGCCAACACCTTCACCAACAGCGTGTTGCTTGTCGATACCGACCTCACGCCGCAGCAACTGCTCGACGCCGCACAGCACATCGAACGGCAGATGGGGCGCACTGCCAAATCGCACAACGGCGTGTATGCCGACCGCCTCATCGACATCGACCTGATCGACTGCGACGGCTGTGTGTTGCACACCGACACGCTCACATTGCCGCATCCGCTGATGCACCGCCGTGCTTTTGTGCTGCAACCGCTGTGCGATGTGTGGCCGCAGTGGCGGCATCCCGTGTTGCACCGCACCGCCACCGAACTATGGCACACCCTGCCACCACCGCCTGACGCATGTAAATGTTAAATTTACTAAAAAAAGTTGGTGTGTACAAAAAAATAGCCTAACTTTGCAACGAATAGGCGTATGCGTGCATACGCCGTAAATGCGTGGAAATTTTTATTATTAACTTTTTAATTCTTTATTTATCATGAAAAAATTTACTTTTCTCGTAGCTGCCTTGTGCGCTACAATGATGGCAAGTGCCACTGTATTCGAAAAGGTAACTACCGCACCTGCCGACTGGTCGGGACAATACCTTATTGTGTACGAAAACTCTGCAACCGAGGCGTATGTATTTAACGGACAAGATGCAGCTAACGGTTATGTGTCCGCTTCTATTGCGGATGGTAAAATAGAAAGCACAGAGTTGGATAATTATGTAGCAACAATTGCTCCTATGACGGGTGGCTATTCTGTGAAAATCGCAGGAAAATATTATGGTGGTAAGAGTGGCTCAAATAGCCTAGAAATAGGCACTACCGCAGTTTTGAATACATTGTCGATGAAAGCTGATACAGTGTTGCTAACTTCCAATACAAGCGTTATGCGTTTTAATAAGGCAAAAGATCAAAAACGTTTTCGTTATTTTAAGGCTAAGTCTTATGCTAGCCAGAGTGGCATTTGCTTGTATAAAGCTACAACAGCTGTAGATGATCCTGTTGTAGAAGAACCTGTTATAGAAGAAATTTCGGTAAGCAAAGCACTTGATTTGATTAACGCTCTGGCTGATGGTGCATCTACTACGGCAGAATACATTGTTAAAGGCGTCGTTTCTGAAATTATTACTCCTAATGATACCATTGCAAAATATAATAATTGTGATTTTTGGATAAGTGATATTGATAATCCTGCTTCGAAAGTGGAGGCATTCCGCACTAAAGGCATTGATGGCGTAGACTTTACCGTCGGTCTTATTGCAGTAGGTGATACAGTCAAAGTACAAGGCACTTTGAAGAAATTCAAAAACTCGAAGACTTCGGAAGTTATTCCCGAAATTAACAAAGGCAATTTGGTTGAAGTTGTAGCCGGCGAAGGTGGCGGTAGCGAAGGCGGCGAAGAAGGTGGCGAAGTGGCCATTAAAGATGTTGATTTTATGATGGCTTATTACTATACGTATGACGAGCAGGCTTATTGGGATTTTGACATCTACAATTATGATAATGACTATCCCGAATTGTATATAGAGAGTGCTGTTGCAACAAGTAAATCATCTATTTCCGGAACTTATGATTTTGAAGAAGTATATGGTACTTATTACACAAGTGCTAATGATTCTGTTTTTATAGCGTCTGGCTCTGTTACAATTACTTATACAGGCAAAACTGATGAGTTTGAAGATCCTATTTATCGTGTAGCTGGTACGCTTGTTGGCGAAGATGGTGTTACTTACACAATAGACGTACAGATTGGTACTGAAGCATTTGACTATGATGCTTATTTCGCTGGCACTACTCAAAACGAGTGCTATCTGACATTGGAAGATGTGGTTGCTATCCGCACTGTCGAAATCGACAATACGGTATATGCTCGCGATGGTCGCATCTATGCCGAAGAGGGCGCACGCATCTACAGCCTCACCGGTTTGGATGTTACACGCATGAATGGCAATTTGGAAGGCATCTACATCGTGAAAAACGGTAACAAAGTTGCTAAAGTTGCTGTAGCAAAATAAGCATTCCCAATCCCCGAAATCTAAAGGGGAAGTAGGAATTAGGAGCGAGGAAATTTCCTCGCTCCTTGTTTGTTTTTACCCCTAAAAAACACCCTCCTGCCTGCCGCAGATAGGGGGCATTAACCTTTCAAGGTTAGCGCGCAGATAATTTTTTGTCGGATGACAATGCCGTCGGGGCGGACAGCCTCGACGAACAGCACATACACGCCGGCGTTGCATAGCGCATCGCTGTCGTCGCGGCCGTTCCAGGTGATGGTGCCTTCGGTGGCAAGCAGTTCGCCATCGAGCAGGCGGCGTACGCGTGTGCCGGTGGCAGTGTAGATGGCGACGGTGGCGGTGAAACCATCTAGCGGCAAGCGGTAGTTCAGTTGCAGCAGGTCGCGGTAGCCGTCGTTGTCGGGCGTGAACGATTCGTGTTCGAGCCAAAAGTTCTTGGTTGTCGGGTTGTCGAGGTCGGGAACGGCGTATTGCGAATTTTGTCGGCAGGGCGTGGCGTAGCCGGCGTCGAATGCTGCCGATTGCCAATTATCCGGTTCCTGCGTCGGTGTGTGTGGGTTGACGCGTTCGAGCGACACACCTTCGGGATTGCTGACAAACGGGTGGTGCATTTTGACCGAGTAGGTCAGTTCGTCGAGCAGCGTGCCGTCGGTCAATGCTATGGCGATGTTGCCTTCGGCATCGGGCAGCGAGGGCAGTTTGACGGTAGCAAACATGGCGTCGGTCGGGCAGTCGTATTGCCGGCAAACGATGTCGGGCGCCGATGTGAGTGTGAGGTATGTGTGTGGTGCAAACAGGCGCGGTTCGGTGCAGATGGTGGTGCGCGCTTCCAATTCGCCGTTGGTGCGGCGCGTAACGAATAGTTGCGACAGGTCGATGGTTTTGTCGGACAGATTGTACAATTCCACAAAATCGACGCCATCGTCGTTCGGGTTGAACAAAATTTCGTTGATAATCACATCGCCTTGCTCCGGACCGATGGGCAGCGCAACGGTCGTTTCTACGGCATCGAGCGGCAGACCATCGACGCACAACAAGTTGTCGCACAGCAGTTGGTAGGTGGCGGCTTCGGTCATTGGCTCGGTCAGGTGCAAACGAATAGTGCCGGCGTGCGGTTGTTCTATAAATATGGTGTCAATTTCGAGGTCGAAATGAAAATTGTGTTGGTCGGCAAGGGTTGTTTCGTCCATCGATTTAGAGAAGTGCAGTGTCAGCGTGTCGGTGTGTGCGGCGATGGCTGTTAGTCGCGGCCGCCGTTCGTCGCGCAGGTCGTTTGCTGCGGAGTTGGGTTGTGCGGGTGTGCCGCCGCGCGTGTCGTCGGCCGGTTGCCAATTTTCGGCGTGGTTGTCGAGGTAGTCGGTGTTGATGCGTTCGAGCGACCAGCCGCCATCTTTTTTGAAGCCGTTGTTGCCGTACCACGCGTCCGAAAAATCGACCCATGCGACGAGGTGTTGTTCGTCGTCGTGCAGGGTGATGCGTGCGCCGCTGTTAGTCAGCGCATTCCATGGCGCCACGGCGATGGCGTTTCCGTATGTTTCGAACACGGACACAACGTGGTCGGCGCACAGCACGGCGTACGATTGCGCGGCTATCGACCCTTTGGCGATGGTCGCCGTTTTGCCGTTTACCTGCAGTGTCCAACCGCTCAGGTCGATGGTGGTGTCGGTGCGGTTGTAAATCTCCAAAAATTCATCGTTTGGCAGTTCTACCTGTGGGTCGGGGTCGGCCATTATTTCGGTGAACACGATGTCGTTTTTGCTGATGTTTTGCGTGGGTTTGATGTAGGGTTGGCCTTCGGCAGCGATAAGTCGGCAGACGTAGTTGGCATAGTTCGTTTTCGAATAGTAGATGAGCATGCCGGCGTAGGCTGCCGCCTTGAACGTGTTGTCGGTGCAGGTACCTTCGAGGGCGAAATCGGGCTCGTCGCCTATTTGCGAGTAGAGTGTCCAGTTGCCGTCGGCGTCGCGCAGCAGCCTGATGTTAATGGTGCCGTTGCCGGTGGCGCGTCCGTTGGTGCCATCGATTATTTTTGTCGTTTTGCTGCCATTTTGTCGGTATAGCGCTATCTCTTTGTCGGTGTTGCCTATCCACACAAAGTAGCCGTTGAGTGGCGCTGTGAGGTCGGCTTGGTCGGTGGCGACGTAGAAACGTACATAGTTGCCCGAGGTCAGTGTCGTTTTTATGTCGAGGGCGATGTGCCATTCGGCGTTCAGCATGGCTTGCGATGCGGTGCTGATGTAAGCGCGATTGGCACCCGATACGGCGGTGGTGTCGTTCAGTTGCAGGCGGTTTTCGACGGCACTGACGGTGGTTATCGTGAACTTGTCGAGGGTGCCTTGCCACGCGGGATCGGCTGTCAGATTGCCGTCCAAAAAGTCGTCGTAGAACTGTGCTGACAGTGTAGTCGCAAAAAATAACGCGGTAGTTGTCAAAAAAAAGCGGACAATAGGTTTCATAGAATAAATTTTGTATCTTTGTGGTCTGAAATTTGATGTGGTAAAATTACGAAAAATCAGACAAAATGCAACTATTTTCCGAAAAAAAATTGAAAGTGGCTATTGTGGGCGTCAGTGGCGCCGTCGGACAGGAGTTTTTGCGCGTGTTGGCCGAGCGCGATTTTCCGATAGACGAATTGTTGTTGTTTGGATCTGCGCGTAGTGCAGGGCGCACCTACACATTCCGCGGCAACGACTATGTGGTGCGCGAATTGCGCCATGGCGACGATTTCAAAGGCGTGGCCATCGCGTTTGTGTCGGCCGGCGCGTCGGTGTCGAAGGAGTTTGCACCCGACATTACCAAATTCGGCACCATTATGATTGACAATTCGAGCGCGTTCCGCATGGACGATAGTGTGCCGTTGGTGGTGCCCGAGGTGAATGCCGAAGATGCCAAAATGTGTCCGCGAGGTATCATAGCCAATCCGAACTGCACAACCATTCAGATGGTGGTGGCGCTGAAAGCCATCGAAGACTTGTCGCACATCAAACGTGTGCATGTGTCCACCTATCAGGCGGCCAGCGGCGCCGGGGCATCGGCCATGGCCGAACTCGAACAACAATATCGCGAAGTGCTTGACGGTAAGCCTGTTACGGTCGAAAAATTTGCCTATCAACTCGCTTACAATCTGATTCCGCATATCGATGTGTTTACCGACAACGGCTACACCAAAGAGGAGATGAAGATGTACAACGAGACGCGCAAAATCATGCACTCCGACGTGCAGGTGAGCGCCACCTGCGTGCGTGTACCGTCGTTGCGTGCGCATAGCGAGAGCATCTGGGTCGAAACCGAAACGCCGTTGAACTTAGAGGATGTGCGCGAGGCTTTTCGGGCGGCCGACGGCATTGTGCTGCAGGACAATCCCGCCGAAAAAGAGTATCCCATGCCGCTGTTTGTGTCGGGCAAAGATGCAGTGTATGTCGGTCGCATACGCCAAGATTTGGCAAACCCCAACGGCCTGACGTTTTGGTGCGTGGGCGACCAAATTCGTAAAGGCGCAGCACTGAATGCTGTGCAAATTGCTGAATATCTGATAGATAACAAATAATTATGAAAAACGTAAAATGTCTGCTTCTGGCGCTTGCGGCCGGCTTTTGCGGCTGTAGGGCGCAGCAGTTTGCCAATATCGATGCCGATGCGTTTGCGCAACTGATAACCAAGGCGGATGTGCAACTTGTCGATGTGCGTACGCCGGCCGAATTTCAGCAGGGACACCTTGCTGATGCCTTGCTGATCGATTTCAAAGCGGCCGATTTCGACGCACTCTGTGCCGAACAGTTGGATAAATCGCGACCGGTGGCCGTCTATTGTCGCTCGGGCAAACGCAGTGCTGCAGCGGCACAACGTTTGGCTGCTGCCGGATTCACGGTGTACAATTTGCAAGGCGGCATTTTGGAATGGATAGGCAGCGGCAAACCCTTGGCACCGATAACGCAATAAACCGGCGAGTGGCGCGTTTTTATAGTGTTTGATGTGAAAAAATTGGTTGATATATTTTGTCTGCTGACCTTGTTGGTCGGGTTGGCGGCGTGCGACGAATATCCGGTCGAGTCGGTTGTGCTCAACCCGACATCGCTTTCGCTGAATGTGGGCGAGCAGGACACCATCGAAGTGCGCATCTATCCCTTGTCGTCGGCCTACGCCAATACGGTCAAGTGGCAGTCGAGCGACGAATCGGTGGCGGTGGTGTCGGCCAAAGGCGTCGTTACGGCAGTCTATTCCGGTAAATGTACCATCACGGCCACAGCCGGCAAACAATCGGCCACGTGCGAGGTGGTGGTCAACGATTTGGACTACGACCTGACATTCGACCGCGCCACGGCCTTGTATTACGGCGATGCCTACAACGTCGGGACGAACAATTTTGTATTGCGAATGCTTGGCGCCGGTCTGTCGCTCGACAACGAAGGCGCGCTCGTTGGCGAAGGCCTGTTTGTCAATATCGACATGAATGTGCCGGCAGATAAATTGTCGGTTCCGGGGGGCAATTACAGTGTGTCGTCATCGCGCGAAGCCTTTACGTTTGTGCCCGGCGCCCTTTACGAAGAAGACGGCGTGCAGTACGCCACCGGCACCTTTGTGGGACAGCGCACAGCCGACGGCCTGCGTGTAGTGTTTATTGCCACCGGCACATTCTGGATGAACCAAACGGGCGATAGTTATACTTGCGAAGCACATTTCGTCGGCACACACAACGAAGATGTGGTGGTGCGTTTCGGCGGTAAAATTGATGTGCTGGATCGTAGCGGAACTACTCCACCTGTAACTTATACATTTGAAACACAATCTGTTGTGCAGGAATTTTTGGGCGATGCTTATGCTGTTGGGTTAAATACGTTTCGCTTTACGGCGACCGATGCCGACACGCTGCTGCAGTTCGACCTTTATGTGCCGTTGAGCGTCGGCGACCGTTGCCCCAACGGACATTACGAGTTTGCCGGCGCGCGCGCCTATTCCATCGCAGCCGCCTCGTTCACATACGGCACCGAGGTGAAAACCATCGCATCGGGCGAGGTGGTGGTGGCGCAAACCGAGGCCGGACAATCCTTCCGGTGTACGTTTGTGGACGAAACCGGACGTATCATCGACGGACAATTTGCACAATAAGTGTTAAATTTCTTGTTTTCTTGACAATAAAGTTGTACCTTTGTAGGCTTTTGCACCGAAAGTGCAGAGGCTGTTGTTATTTTTAACCTAAATATACCATGAAACGTAACCTGATTCTACTCTTTTCGGTAGTCGTTTCGGTGTGCTGTGTGGCCGGCGAAATGCCCGATGGCTACTACAACGCCGCCGCCGGCAAAAGCGATGCGGAACTGAAGGGCACACTGAAAACCATCATTCGCAACCACACTGTATTGAATTATGGCAGTGGCGAAAATTCAAGTTGGTATTGTTTTTATTATTCCGACCGCGATACAAACACAAACCTGTGTATGGATATGTATTGCGACGATTGGAAACCATTTACAACGCCGGGTGAGGTAGTTGCAGGGTGTAATGTCGAACATAGTTTTGCCAAAAGTTGGTGGGGCGGCGCCAAAGTTGATGCCTACAAAGATTGCTACCATCTGAATCCGTCGAATAGCACGGCCAACAGTGCACGTGGCAATTATCCGCTTGGCAATGTGGATACGCCTACCAAAACGGTCGGTTCGCTAAAAATAGGCCAACGCCACCACGACGGTTTGAACGAAGACCATTATATTTGGGAACCGAAAGACGAATACAAAGGCGATTTTGCACGCGCCTATTTTTACATGGCCACCTGCTACGGAAAAGACCTCAATGGCAATCCCGACTCGCAATTTTCGGCCTACAATGGTTGGCGGCTTGATAATAAAGATGTAGGGTCGCGCTATGCCATGCAAAACGACACTTATCTCGAATTCCAGGATTGGGAAATCGAAGTCCTGATACAATGGCATCGGCAAGACCCTGTGTCGTCCAAAGAGATTGACCGTGCCGATGCTGTGAATAATTTTCAACACAACCGCAACCCGTTCATCGATTATCCCTGCTTGGCCGAATACATCTGGGGCAACAAAAAAGGCGAATCGGTCGATTTTGCCACACTGAAATTTACGCGCGACGACGACTATTTGTCGCTGCCCGAAGCCGATAAATGCGGATGTAACGGCGAAATTACCGACCCGACCATCACGGCGCCGCGCAATGGTTCGTCGCTCGATTTTGGCACGGCCGGCATCGGCGAAACCGTGGCCAAAACCATCACCGTGAAAGGTGTGTTGCTCACCCAAAACTTATCGGTACAACTCGTTGGCAGTCAGACCGGTGAGTTCGCTGTGTCGCCGACGGAACTCACTGCCGAACAAGCGCTGAACGGCATCGGGTTGGAGGTCGAATTTACCCCGACAATGCTCGGAAAAGCCTCGGCACAACTTGTGATTTCGAGTAGCGAATTGGCACGCACCACCACTGTCAATCTGACGGCCGTGTGCGGATTCCATGCCCTGCCTGCCACCAATGTTACGTCCTCCGGTTTCACGGCCAATTGGGTAAATGGTGGTGTCGAAAGTTATTCGCTCGATGTCTATCGGCGCGAGGAACGTGGTGTGCCCGAAACGGTCATCATCGACGAAAAAGGTTTATCGTCGGCCTCGGTGTCGGCTAATGCACATTTGAACATATCCGGCAAAACCTACGACGAAAGCGGCTCGTTGCGCTTGGGTACAAGCAGCGGCGATGGCACAATCACCATCTCCGATATCGATATGACGCGTGGAGCAACTCTTGTGGTGAATGCCAAATCATACGGCAGCGACCAATCGACGCTGGCTGTTACTGTCAGCGATAAGTTGTTGGAAACCATTACGTTGACAAGTAATTTTGCAGATTATACCATTACTATTCCGGCTACGTCGGCCACATCGATTGTGCTGTCGCAAGGCACATCGGGCAAACGTGTAAACATTGCCAATCTGTTGCTGAAAGCCGGCGGTACGGCCATTGTGAACGTGTCGCTCGACGGTTTCCCGCTGTCGGTAGGCGGTTTGTCGTACGACGTGGCGGCCGCAGTCAGCAACGATGATCCGCTATACTACACCGTTACGCCGCAGGGTGGCGCCACAAGCAACGAAATTGTGGTAAAACTGACGCAGGAAACCGCCATTAGTGTGCCGACTGCCGATATGCCCGTGTGTGTGGCGCGCGATGGTCGCATCGAGTGCAATGTGGCATTCCGCATTTTCGACCTTGTCGGGCGCGATGTAACAGCCGCCAATGGTTCTTTGTGCGGCATCTACATCGTCAGAACGGCACAAACCGTGCAAAAAGTCATAGTTACGAAATAAACACATAAATCTGAATATCATGAAAAAAATCACATTTCTTTCCACGTTGTTAGTGCTGGCTACAGTTTTGTATGCACAGCCGTCTGAAACGTATTATACTTCAGCCAACGGTAAGGCGGGCAATGATTTACGTTTGGCTCTTATGGATATCATTGATGGTCATACGGTTATATCTTACAATAATTTGGAGGAGTATTATCCGTCTATCGATGCGCGTATCGACAATCCAAATAGAGTGTGGGATATTTATTCTACTTGTGAATTTTCTTTCAGTGATGCCAATTGCAGCCAAAAGAATGTGTGTGATTGTTGGAACAAAGAGCACACAGTTCCGCAAAGTTGGTTTTCTGAAGCCTCGCCTATGAAAAGCGATTTGTTTCATGTATTGCCTACCGATGCACGGGTGAATAATTTTCGCGGCAATTTGCCTTATGGCGAAGTGAGTGATCACAGTGAACCTGTGTGTGGTGATTCGCACGCATTGGGTTGGCGCAGCAATAATGTGGCTTTTGAACCGGTGGATGAATTTAAGGGCGATATTGCGCGTATTTACTTTTATATGGCTACGCGTTATGCCGATAAATGCTCCTCTTGGAGCGGTGGTATGTTTGGCAGTGGCAACAATGGCTTTGTGTCGTCGGTGGCCGCTATGTTACTGAAATGGCACCGCAACGACCCAGTTTCCGAAAAAGAAACTTTGCGTAATGATGCGGTGTATAAATGTCAAAAAAACCGTAATCCATTTGTCGATTATCCTTGTTTGGCGGAATATATTTGGGGCGACAAAAAAGGTGAAACGCTTGATTTGTCGAAAATTCTTTCAACATATTCTGATGCGTATGCTACAACTTCCGACTTATCTGGTTGTACTTGTGCTCTGACCGACCCGACTATTATCGCACCGAAAGACGCTTCTACCTTTGAAGTTGGTTCTGCCAATATTCAGGAAACGGTTGTTAATACGCTAACTATCAAGGGCGTACTTCTGACAAAAGATTTGTCGCTTGCTATCAGCGGTACACATGCAGCGTTGTTTAACGTAACGCCGGCAAACATTACAAGCGCAGCCGCTTTGGCGGGAGCAGAGGTTATAGTGTCGTACACACCAACCAACTTGGGCAATCACACCGCTACCCTGACTATCAGCAGTGCAGAAGCAGAAACGGTAGTAGTAACCTTGAATGGTACATGTGAAGCGGCTTTAGTTTCGCCGACAGCCGACGGCTTGGTCTTTGTGGCCGATAATGTGGCGGACAAATATAGTCAATCTGTCCAACTGAAAGGTACTAATTTATCATCGAAGGTTAGTTTGTCAATTTCGGGTACACATGCGACCATGTTTGCTTTGTCGGCGACATCGGCAACGGCCGATGAGGCCAATGTCGGCAAAATTGTAACGGTGTCGTACATGCCTACAGCGCTTGGTACACATACGGCCACGTTAGTGGTGTCGAGTACTGATTTTACTACTGTGAATGTGCCGCTTACGGGTAGTTGCTCGTTCAGCGCGTTGGACGCTACGAATGTTACCAAAAATAGTTTCACGGCCAATTGGACGAATGCAGGCGTATCAAACTATACGTTAGATGTGTTTACGCAGCAAGTTAGTGGTGTTGCCGAAGTAACATTGCTCGAAGATGCATGCGATAAACAAACAACCGCTACAACAGCAGGCGGTGTTTATTACGATATTGAAGGTTGTGTGCGTTTAGGTTCCGGTTCCAAAGTTGGTTCCCTGACGTATAAAAATCTTAACTTGTCGAAAGGTGGTTCTATTGTGATCAATGCACAATATTACAACACTGATGAAGGTGCCCAGATGAAAATAACCGCCGGTTCCGTGTCGCAGACATTTACTTTGACAAACAAGTTGACCGATTATGTGTTGCAGGTTGCAGCAAATGCCGAAAATACATCGGTTAATGTAGTGATTGAATCGTTGGCAAGTGGAAAACGCATCAATGTCAATAATGTCAAAGTATTTGGTGGCGGCGAAGCCATTACCAACGTTTCGCTCTCCGGTTATCCCAAACAGGTTGGTAATTTGCAGAGTTACACGGTGGTAGGTCTTGAACCGAACACGGAGTATTATTATAATGTAACGCCTGACGGTGTAGCCGTGTCGGAGGATATTGCCGTTACTACATTGGAGGGCGGAACTGCAACCGCTATTGAGTACAGCGACGCGGAAGGTTTGGTTTACTATACCGATCGGCATCTGTTGCATGTTATCAATCTCTGCCCCGGCACCTCCTTGGCTGTGTTCGACTGCACCGGCCGCCTTGTGGAGCAACGCACGGCCGCAACCGACGCCGAAACATTTGCTTTGTCAAACGGACTCTATCTGGTGCGCATACAAGCCAACGGCGAACAACGCACACTGAAAATTGTATTGTAAAACAAAAAAACGTAATATTATCATGAAAAAATTAGTTCTTTGCTCGCTGCTGTTTGTTGCGGCAGCCATTTATGCCGAAGCACCGGCCGGCTACTATGGTGCTGCAGAAGGAAAATCCAATGCAACATTGCGTACGGCATTAGCCGGTGTGATTGATGGCCATAAAGTTGTGTCTTATGATAACTTGAAAGAATTGTATAAATATTCTGATACCAAAGAAAATGATAACGACACGCGCAATATGCTCATCGACATCTATTCTAAATGTACTTATACGCCAGGAAGTGGGTATTGTGGTTCCAAAGAGTGTGGTGGCGGTTATAATCGCGAACATTCCGTACCGAAATCTTGGTTCAACGAAGCATCGCCAATGTATAGCGATGCGTTTCATCTCTATCCGACATCATGTTATGTCAATTCTTATCGTGGTAACTATGCGCTTGGCGAATGCAGTGGTGGCTCAAAATGTACTACTAATGGTATGACGGGGGCGTTGGGTCGCCGTGGTAGTTGCACTTACCCCGGTTATAGTGCGGTAGTGTATGAGCCGGACGATAAATACAAAGGAGATTTGGCGCGTACCTATTTTTACATGGCTACGCGTTATGCCGATCAATGCTCGAAGTGGAGTGGCGGTATGTTTGGTAGCGACAATAATGGTTTTAAAACTTGGGCTATTAACATGTTGCTTGAATGGCATCGTGCCGATCCTGTGTCTGAAAAAGAAAAAATCAGAAATGAAGCCATATTTGGCAATAAAAAATACAATACCGGTGCTTACAGCCAAGGTAACCGAAATCCGTTTATCGACCATCCCGAGTTGGCGGAATACATTTGGGGCAACAAGAAAGGCGAAGTCTGGTACAGCGGCGAAACGCCCATCCGGACGGTAACGTTCCGCGAACTGGCCATCTATCCAAATCCGGCAACCGACTTCGTAACCATCACCACCGAGGTGCCCGAAATGCACTATGCCATTGTGTCGCTGTCGGGACAGGTGCTGGCGCAAGGCACGGTCGCCTCGGGCGAATCGCTGTCGCTTGGCGATTTGGCCAACGGCATGTATCTGCTTCGCTTGCAAGCCGACGGCAAAACACAAGTTACCAAAATCGTGGTCAATAAATAACGCAATTTTTCAAAAATAGAGCGTCAAAAGTGGGAAATACATGCTTGTTTCCTGCTTTTGTCGTAAAAAAATAGTATCTTTGCGCAAAAATTACGACTTATGGCAAATGCAAACAGTTCAAAAATCGTGTGGATAGTGTTCACCGTGGCGGCGTTGCTGTGTATGGCGGCGGCCGTGGCCTACTTTTGGCACAAATCGACCGTTACCGAAACCGAAATGGCCGAAATGGTCGAGCAAATGACTTACGAAAAAGAGCAACTCGAAGCCGAATATCAGGATTTGTCGCTCGAGTTGGAGGGCTACTCGTACAAAACCGACAACGATTCGCTGCTGCAACGCCTCAATCAGGAACAGACACGCGTGCAACTGCTGTTGGAGGAGTTGCGCACAGTCAAAGCCACCAACGCGCGCCGCATCGCCGAACTCAAAAAAGAACTTGCCTCGGTGCGCAAAGTGCTGGTGTACTACATCGCACAGGTCGATTCGCTCAATACGGTGAATACCAAACTTGTGGCCGAAAACGAGGTCGTTACGCAAAAGTATGTCGAGGCATCGAAAACGGCCGAACAACTTGCCGCCGACAAACAAGTGCTGGCCGAAAAAGTGTCGATAGCCGCACAGTTGGATGCACGCAACATTGTGGTAACCACACTGAATCAGCGCGAACGAAAGGCAACACGCCTTTCGAAAATCGCACTTATTCAGTTCGATTTTGTCATTGCCAAAAATAATACTACCGAACCGGGCAACAAAACGGTCT
This sequence comes from Bacteroidales bacterium, assembly GCA_004557405.1. GTDB lineage: Bacteria > Bacteroidota > Bacteroidia > Bacteroidales > Paludibacteraceae > W0P28-013. The sequence goes on along the minus strand of SFDZ01000003.1, from coordinate 49,395 downwards.
ATCTGCGCCTGATGACACCCGACGATGTGGTGCTGCAGAAAAAAGCCGCCGACGTATTTCGTTACGAGAATCGCGACATCGCCTATTCGAGCAAACGTACCGTCGAATACGGTGGCGAGGATTTGCCCGTTACCATGTATTGGACAGTGGGCGAAGTGTTGCAGGCCGGTACTTATCGCGCCGATATTTTTGCCGATGGCCATCTGATTGGTACACAAACATTTACGCTCGGTAAATGAAACGCGCACCGATCATATTCCTCGTGGGGTGGGCTGCCTTTGTGGTGGCACTGTTGGTCGTCATCGTGTGTACCGACCAAGGGGCGTTGCACCGCTTGCTGACGTTGGACTATTTGGCGCACTTTTCGCCGGCAATGGTCGCTGCGCAAGATCTGTTTTTCAAGTATGCCACCGAACTCGGAGCAAGTGTGCCGTTTGTGGTGGCGGCCGGTTTGCTGTTCTACAAGGTGGGCGATGCGTTGCTGGTGCTGCTGGCTCAAGGCGCTACGGCTTTGTTGGTCTATCCCGTCAAAGTGTTGGTTGGTGCGCCGCGCCCAAGCCTGTTTTTTGCCACACACTATCCCGATGTTGTGCTGCATCAAGTCGATGGCGTGACATTGCATGCGGTCAATAGTTTTCCGTCGGGGCACACGGCCGCAGCCTTCTCGCTGATGCTCTGCCTGACGCTGATTTGCAGCCGCCGTAGTTGGACGGCACCGTTGTTTTTGTTGCTGGCGGTGGTGGCCGGCTGGTCGCGCATCTATCTGTCGCAACATTTTGCCGAAGATGTGTGTGCCGGTGCCGTGGTAGGCGTTGTGGCCACACTGTTGGTAGTCTGGCTCGGCAGCCGTCGGCAGTATGCTTGGGCGCACTGCTCGTTGCCTCAACTATGCAATCGTTTAACCCGAAAATAACCAAATGGAGATGATGCTTCCGTATCGAAAAGAATTTCAGGTGGCGGCACAAGATGTCGATGTTACGCGGCACCAAGCGCTGCCGGCTTTTGGCAGTTGCCTGCTGAATACGGCAGGGCAGGCCGCCGATCAACTTGGCATTGGACTCGAACATTTGTATCGGCGCGGCTTGGCGTGGGTGCTCTCGCGCCTGCACCTCGAAATGGAACGCTTGCCGTTGGTCGATGAAAAAATTGTGGTCGAAACGTGGGTGAGCGATTGTGCCCGTTTGGTTACGGGGCGCAATTTCCGTGTTGTGTCGGCCGATGGAGAGGTCATTGCGCAAGCCACCTCGTTGTGGTCGGTCATCAATTTCGAAACACGCCGTCCGGTCGATTTGTTGCAGCAGGTCGATATGACGCCGTTTATCGTCGATCAGACGGTAACGGTGCCGCCGCCGCCACGCGTGGACGAACTTCGGGGCGAACCTGTGGCTGTGCACACCGTGCGCTACAGCGACATCGACTTCAACGCCCACACCAACAGCATGAAATATGTGCAGTGGATGCTCGATACGCTTGATATTCAGCAGTTTGAACGTCGGCACATCGCCGTGTTCGACATCAACTATACGCACGAAGCCGTTTTTGGCGAACAGATAGCCATTTTGCGCGAAGTCAAGAGCGATTGCGCGTTCCGTTTCGACCTGAAAGCACCGTCGGGACGGTCGTGCTGCAAGGCTAATATCGTCTTTGCGCCCGATGTCGAATAATATTTTTCGACAATTTATGCAAAAAAAGTGCGCTTAAAATTGGATTTTTCAAAATTGTTTCGTAACTTTGCAAGTTACAAAGGGGAATAATAAAACAAAACTCAATCAATATGAATTTTATCGTATCAAGTTCGGCTCTGTTGAGCCATTTGCAATCGATAGGTCGCGTCATCAATTCCAAAAGTTCGCTGCCTATACTCGAGAATTTTTTGCTGAAGGTGCAGGGAAACACCTTGTCGTTGACAGCCTCCGACTTGGAAACCACGCTGGTTACATCGTTGGAAGTGGAAAACGCATCGGGCGACATCTGCTTGGCCGTGAATGCCAAGTTGCTGATGGATTCGCTCAAAGAATTTGCCGAACAACCTTTGCAGTTCGATATCGACGAAGGGAATCTGGCTGTGGTGGTGAAAACCGCCAACGGTAACTACAACTTTATCGGTCTGCGTGGCGACGAATATCCCGAATTGCCCGTGCTGGGTGACGATGCGCAAACGCTGACCATGCCTGTCGAGGTGTTGGCCAATGGCGTGTCGAAAGCGGTGTTTGCAACGGCCGACGACGATTTGCGCCCAACGATGACCGGTATTTTCTTCGACATCAAACCCGAGGACGTAACGTTCGTGGCAACCGACGCGCACAAACTTGTCCGCCTCAAGAATATGGCTGTAAAAAGCGGTGTCGATGCATCGTTCATTCTGCCCAAAAAACCGGCCGGACTGCTCAAAGCGGTCATTGCCAAAGAGGTAGGCGATGTCGAAATTTCGTTCGACCAAAAAAATATCGCCTTCCGTTTGCCTTCCTACACGATGGTTTGCCGTCAAATAGAAGGCCGTTTCCCGAACTACAACGGTGTCATTCCGCAGAACAATCCGTATCGGCTGATTATCGACCGCGTGTCGTTGATGAACGCCGCACGACGTGTGTTTGCCTTCTCGAATCAAGGCACCGGCTTGATAAAATTGGCCATTTCGAACAACCAATTGGTGGTTTCGGCGCAGGACATCGACTTCTCGACTTCGGCCGAAGAGACGTTGGTTTGCCAATACGAAGGCAACGACATCACGATTGGCTTCAAAGCACCGTTCCTGATTGACATTCTCAATAATATCAACAGCAGCGATGTTATCATGGCATTGGCCGACCCATCGCGTGCCGGCGTTATCCTGCCGTTCGAAAACGAGGCCGACGAAGATTTGCTGATGCTGTTGATGCCGATGCTGTTGTCCGAATAACGGGCGCACATGCAGTCGGTTCGACACCAAATAGAAAAGGAACTTTCAGATTTTTACCCACAGGGTGAACTGAAAGTTCTTGTTCGTATGTTGCTGCAACAAGTGGCAGGGTGGTCGCTTGTCGATATGCTGACACACAACGACTTGACACTAACTGCCGCGCAGCAGATGCAGATTGCCGATGCGGTGGACCGCCTGAAACGCTACGAACCGATACAGTATATTCTGGGCGCGGCCGAGTTCGACGGCATGCGTCTTGTGGTCGATGCGCGTGCGTTGATCCCGCGCCCCGAGACGGCGGAACTTGTGCTGCTGTTGGCCGAAACGCTATCGCCCGATGCATCTGTGTTGGACATTGGCACGGGCAGTGGTTGCATTGCTGTGGCGTTGGCGCACCGCTTGCCGCAAGCGCAAGTTTCGGCCTACGATGTGTCGCCCGATGCGTTGGCGCTGGCTGCCGAAAATGCTCGTAATCAGGGCGTTAAAATCGATTTCCGACAAGTGGATATTTTGCACGACGCACCTGCCGATGCGCCTGTGTTCGATGCCATTGTGAGCAATCCGCCGTATGTAACCGACAGCGAGCGGGCATCGATGGAAGCCAATGTGCTGGACTACGAGCCGGCGTTGGCGCTGTTCGTGCCCGACGACGACCCGCTTTTGTTTTATCGTGCCATTGCCGATTTTGCTTGGACACATTTGTCCATCGGCGGACGGCTGTTTTTCGAAATCAATCACCGTTTTGGTGCCGAAATCGTAATGATGTTGCGCCATAAAGGTTTCGCGAATTGCGCGGTGCAACACGACGCATTCGGCAAAGAGCGTTTTGTCGTGGCGCAAAAATGAGGTGTCGGGGTGTCGTTAGAATACATATTGCACCGACGGTGAAAAAAAACGCTTAAAAACGTTGGTGTTAAGAAAAAATATTGTATCTTTGCAGCGTTAATATGCAATGTTTGGTTTCCGTTTCGTGTTCGCGTTACGGAATAATAGGGAATCGGGTGAAAGTCCCGAACAGACCCGCTGCTGTGAGTTCCAACCAAACGATTCGCACACATACTTTTGCCACTGTTCTGATTTTTTGAAGAATGGGAAGGCGTGTGAATCGGGAACGAGTCAGAAGACCTGCCAAATATGTTGTCATCGCGCTTTCGAGGAATAGAGCGTCGAATTTCAGAGGGAATAGTTGTTTTTCCCCTATAATTTGTTCATATACGGCGTGCTTTTGATCTGCATGGAGTCGATTGTGTCGTGTTTTGGATACTCCTCGAAAGTAACTGACAATTGTGTGTAAGTACGATTGTGAAGTTATTTTTTTTTTTTTTGTTAAACCAATAAAATCAAAACACATGAACAGAAAATTTATCTTTTGTACAGCGTTTTCGCTGGCTGCTTGTTTGTCGGTGGCACAGGCTGCTGAAACTATTACGTTGGATTTGTCCAAACCGATCAATCCTGAAACTTTTGTTTTTGGCACTAACGATGTGTGGACGGAAACGTATAATGCTGAAGATTACACCTATTTTGAGGTGCAGAATTTTATGTTTTCGCATTTGCCGAGCATGAATAGTTACGGCGGAACATCGTGGGAGGGTTTCACGGTAGCGCGTGTGGCGTCCGATACTTTGAATGCGTTTGGCTGTATGGCCAAAGGCGGAGTCGCCGGTGTGGGTACGCCTTATTTGGTGGGCTATTATTCCGAGTATTATACATGGACGAATGAAAATGGCGAACCGAGTTCAAACTTGATGCTTTTCAATGATGGCAGCACTTACGAGGCAGTTGGTATGTATGTTTGCAACGACGCTCAAACGTATCATTCGATACAGAATGGCGATGCTATTGCTAAAAAGTTTGGTCAGGGCGATACGTTGGTATTGAAAATTCATGCGTTGGATGAGAATTGGGAAATTGACGACTCCAAGCAGGATGTAGTAGTTTATTTGGCCGATTACCGTTCGTCGAATGAGTCGGAATGGAAAGTCAATACGCAGTGGGAATGGGTTGATTTGAGCGTGTTGGGCAATGTGTCTGGGTTGGCTTTTACGATGGCGTCGAGCGATGTCAGTTATGATTATATGAATACACCGGCTTATTTCTGCTTGGATAAGTTGACGGTGCGCGAGGGTGCGGGTGAGGTCGTAGCACTTTCTGAAGTGAACACTGCTGCATTGGAGATTTGTATGCGTGCCGGGTATATCGAGGTAGTCAATGCTACGGCTCCGATTGAGATATATACCATTTCGGGTATGCATGTACTGACTACAACCGCTCCGACAATATATACAACTAATTGGTCTAAAGGAGTTTACATTGTGAAATGCAATGACAGAATACAAAAAATCGTTCTGTAAAAGACGATTATTGTCCAGAAGTTAAAAATTGAAAGCGAGCCTTTTGGGTTGTGAAATCCGAAAGGCTCTTTTTTTTGTGTGTCTTGCCTCAGTGGCTGAATTGTGGCAACCGTTTCATGGCGGCAAACACAACCCAATCGGGTAAGTGGCTGATAATCGGTACGATGATGTAGTTCCACGCTCCGGGCATCGAGCGTTTTTTCCAACTGCGGAATAGTTTGCGCAAGGCGCGGCGCACCAATGTTTCGGGCTGCATGGCAATGCCTGTTGCCAACAGCAGCCGCCGCATTTTGTCGGGCAGGTCGAACAGCGGTGTGTTGATGGTTCCCGGCGTAACGGCCAACACATGCACGCCGTAGCGCTTGTATTCGTACCACAAAGCCTTTGAAAAATTGAGTACATACGCTTTGCTGGCGTTGTAACATTGTATGCCGGGCATGGTCATCCACGCAGTCATCGAACTCATGTTCAGTATGTAGCCTCGGTGGCGGCGGCACATCTCTTCGCCAAAAAGTTTGCACAGTTTGGTGAGTGTAACCATGTGCAGCATCAGCAGTGTTTGCAATTTTGGCATGGGTGTTTGTGCCAATTCGCGAAAAATGAGAATGCCGGCGTTGTTTATCAGCACCTCGACTTCGATTTGCTGCTGTTTGGCAAAATCGAACAACTGCTCGGCGGCGTTTTGCTCGGCCAAGTCGGCGCAATAGTCGATGGCGGTGATGCGGTAGTCGGCGGCCAAGCGCACGGCCACATCGTGCAACTCTTGTGCCTGATTGCTCACGAGCAATAGGTCGTAGTGGTAGTCGCGCGCCAACTGTGTGGCGTAGTGTAACCCCATACCCGAGGAGGCTCCTGTAACGAGTGCAAACATCTGATTTTTAGTTTTTTATGAGTGTAACATCCATGTGCGGATAGGCAAATTCGAAGCCTTGTTGCGGTAATTGGGTGTATAGGGATTTGTTCAGGTCGAAACGCACGTTCCAATAGTCGGGTGTGTGTACCCACACGCGTACCACGAACGTGATGTCGCTGGCATTCAAACTTGATAGGGCTACAAAAGGGTCGGCTGCGCCCGGCGTTTGTGCATCGATGATGCGTTTGTCGCCGTGTACGATGTCCAAAATTGTTTCGATGCAGCGGTCGGCATCGGCGCCGTAAGCAACCGATATTTCCAAATCGACACGTCGTAACGGGTTGGCCGAGTAGTTGTCGATATTGCCGTTCGAGAGGGTGCCGTTCGGGATGACGACGATGTGATTGTCGGTGCTGACGATTTTTGTGCTGACAATGCTGACATCGGTAACGGTGCCGCTAAATCCTTGTGCGGTGATGAAGTCGCCCACTTTGAAAGGTTTGAAAACCAGTAGCATGATGCCTCCGGCAAAATTTTGCACCGTGCCGCTCATAGCCATACCGATGGCCATGCCGCCGGCAGCCAATAGCGCCGCCAACGATGTGGTATCGACACCTAACGTGCTGACGGTTATGATGATAAGTAGCACTGTCATCGAAATGGAAACCAACGACGATACGAACGAAGCCAATGTGCGTTCGGTGTCGCGGCGTTCGAATATGCGTAGCAGTAGTTTTTTTACCCGTTTGATGAGCCATGCGCCTATTATGTAGATAATCAGCGCGATAACCACTTTGATGCCGAATGTGATGGCGTTGTGCAATAGTTGTGTCCAAAAAGCATTGGGGTCTTCCTGCACTTTTTGAATGATGGTTTCGGTAACTTGCCGCAGTGAATCCGCCGGCAATATGACCGGTGTCGTGATGTCTTGGAGTAACAGCATGGTTGATTATTTTTGAAATTTACCGATGTATTTCATGGTCAGAAATACAGCCCAATCGGGCAGATGTTTGAGCAGCGGCAATACCATGTGGTTGATGACGCCCGGCATATCCGTTTTCTTCTTTTTGAACATTTTTTTCAGCGCGCGGTGCACCAATTTTTCGGGCGGGATGCTTACCGTCAAGTTGACGGCCACACGGCGCCAATAGTCGCTCAAGCCGAACAATGCCGTATCGACGGCGCCCGGTGTCATCACTGTGATGCCTACGCCGTAGGGCTTGAATTCGTACCACAGCGATTTGCTCAGGTTGTAGATGAACGCTTTGGTGGCGTTGTACGTTTGTATGCCCGGCATCGCCATCCACGACGACATCGACGACATGTTCAGGATGTAGCCGTTGCCGCGCCGGCACATATCTTCGCCGAACAAGCGGCACATTTTGGCCACTGTGAGCATGTGCAGGTTCAGCATCAGTTCGATGCGGCGCATGTTGGTCTCGATGTACGGATTAAAGAAAAAGACGCCGGCGTTGTTGATCAGAATATCGACCTGCAGTCCGTTTTCGATGCAGAAATTGTGCAGTTTTTCGGCTGCATCTGTTTCGCTGAGGTCGGCATAGTGCGCCGTGGTTTTCACGTTGTATGTCTGTGCCAAATGGGCGGCTACCTCCTGCAATTCCTGTTCCTGATTGCTGACGAGCAGCAGGTCGGTGTGGTAGTCGCGCGCCAACTGCGTGGCATATTGCAAGCCGATTCCGGAACTTGCACCGGTTACGAGTGATAACATGTTATTAAAAAAATAAATTATTTACAATGAATAATAATAGTTTTTAATTTTATTTGCCATTAGAATTCGCCTTTGCGACAAGAAATCTTCATAGTTTGTATATATCCAGTTTTTGATTTCAAGAGGAATACAATTTGCACTTAAATTTTTTTCTATAGCGTCTTCTGTCTTGAGATTTCCAATAAAAAAATCACTCGTTTTTACTTGCTCCCAAACTTTTGTAAAATATTTACTTGGCTCATCTTTCCCAATTGCAATATTTGTTGGAGTATCGAGATATGTAAAGTTTGCTACCTGATTATATTTTGCTTTATCTTTTACTCCGTTATCGATTAAATACTGTTTAGGGAAAATGTGATGTACATCACCCATCGTAGTAATAAGATTTGCAAATTTTGAACCTTCGTTAAACAATGAATCACTTCCGTCTCTACAAGCTGCAGCCCAAAATACACAAAGATATGGACTGTTTACAGATGAAGTCTCAAGATTCTGAACAAGTTCTACATTCCAGAAAGTATCACCAAGAGTTTTCTCTACTTCATCAAGCCAAGGCAAGAAACTTTTTTCTTTTATACGGCGTAAGTCTAAATCCATTGCTGATTCAGGTGAAGAAATATAACGACCTGTAAGGGTACTCATTACGTACCAACGCTGTACATAGCTTTTGACTTTGGTTTTATCAATAGTGTTATCTTTTAACAAGCGAAGATATAAAGTATATGCAAAATCCAAAGTAATATCTGATGTGATAAGTTTTTTTGAAATAAAACCAGCGTCTTTAATAGCAAGAACAAACTGTTTGAAGTTGTACTCATTCATATAATCGAGAACGCCGGCAGAAAGTTTTTTAAAAGTTTCTTCTGCAATCGATTCTTTAAAATCTTTTGTTTCAAAGTCACGCCCCTGGAGGAGACTTACTAAATCTTTCATTTTTCCACGAGGATACTGAGACATAAATGCAACACGAAGCATATCGCTGTAATCAGGATTGTAAATGTCATCATTATCATCTTTGAGCCATTTTAATTTTGGTGCATAATCTGTTTCTGAAAAAGCTTCATCTTTTGTCATTTCTTGATACCATTTTGGATCAACAGCAAGATGACTGAAATAATCAATTGCTTTACGAAGCATATTTCCACCATAAGATTCATTTGCTGCAATACGAGACATGGCAAAGTCTGCTTGATTTAGCTTTGTTCCCTGGCTATTAATTCGAATAAAAATTTCAGTTACTTCATCAATACTCAGTTCTTTATCGAACAACTCTATTACACCAAGTTTACGATTCTTTATATCAAACAGTTTTTGTATCTGCTGATTGAATTCTTTTGGAGTGATTTCAGGATTTACTTCGCAAAAATCTTGAACGAAGGAAAAAGAATCAAAAGTAGTCTGGAAGATTACAGAAATATCAGGAATCCATTTTTTATCTTTTAAGATAGCATTATCCTGAACAGCAAAACATTCTTCATCATTTTTAGCAAAAGGATTGTAAGCAATTGCAATATGCTTCTTTTCAAAATCAGCATTGAATACTTCTAATCCGCTTAATGCAGTCATCATAGCAGTAACACGCTGTTGACCATCAATCATGATTTTTTTACCAACTGCAGTTGTCCCATCCTTAAGTTTAAGATCAGGACTTTTAGAAATAATGATGTAGCCAGTTGGATAACCTTTATAAAGAGAATCCACCAGATCGCGAACCTGCTTTCCCTTCCATACAAAAGGACGCTGAATTTCAGGAATTGCGATTTCGTCAGATTTGATAAAGTTTAAAATTTGTTCGACAGTGAACTGGTTTACGCTATATTTTTCGGACATACTTTATTGAATTACTTTAAAGCTTCTACTGATTTCTTCGCATTCGCTTCGAGTTTGGCGATCTCTTTTTTGAGGCGTTTTGGAATGCACTCGCCATCGCGCTCCACGCACTCGTGGCACTTCATGTCCTTGGTGTACATGCGCCCTACGCAGTAGTTGGAGCGACCGCATCCGGCGTGGTAATGCGGATTCTCCTGCACATGTTTCACAAAGTCGGGGTCTTTAATCAGCACGTGTGCCAACTGGAAGAGTTCAAACCCTTCGTCCATTATCTGTTGGCAGTTGTCGCCCGACTGCACGCCGCCCACGTAAATCAGTTGTGTGTCGCCCAACTCGTCTTTCAACTCGCGTTGAAAACGTTTGGCTTTGTCCATAAAATAGAGTTCTTTGAAGGGTTGTGTGGGCATCATCACGGGGGCTACGCCGGGGAAGTTGAGCGCGGCTTTGAGCCACCAAAACGATTTCATCGACATGTAGTGCGCCAAAGTTTTGTAGGGCATGGCGCCGCCTAAAATGGTCATCGGCGAACGGCTCACCATGCCGCCCGAAAGCACGATGCCATGCACTTTGTGTTTGGCTATCTCTTTGGCGATGCGGATACCTTCTTCGATGTTGCTGCCGCGCCAACAATCGTCCCACATGTTGGTTTTGACTATCACGGCCATGTCGTCTTTGGCGTGAAGCATCACTTCGTCGAGCACTTCGTTCATAAAACGTACGCGATTTTCGAACGATCCGCCGTATTCATCGTGGCGATGGTTGGTGCGCGGACTGATGAATTGCGAAATCAGGTAGGCGTGTCCGGCGTGAATCTCGATACAATCGAAACCTGCTTCGCGACAAAAATCGACCGCTTCGCCGAATTTCTTGACAAGTTGTTTGATTTCGGCCACTTTCAGTCGGCGATGGATGGTGGGCGAATAGAGGTTGAAGCCGTTGCTCGCGCTGACGGGCATGCAGTGGCAGGTGTAGAAGTGTGTCATGTTGCCGCAGTGCCCAAGTTGAATGCTGGCTTTGGCGCCTTCGGCGTGAATGGCGTCGGTCAGTTTTTTCAAGCCGGGCAGTGCCTCGTCGCGCACGTAGAGTTGTCCGTCGAAACTGACGCCGCTCAAGTCAACGGCACAATAGGCTACCGTGGTCATGCCCACGCCACCGCGTGCCACGCTTACGTGGTAGTCTTCCAACTCCTGCGACGGGGTGTTGTTGTGGCACATATTTTCGAACGCTGCCGAGCGAATAAACCGGTTGCGCAAGGTTATCGGACCAAGTTGGTATGGTGTAAAAAGTTTTGATTCCATAATGATTTATCTTGATTTAAGTTACTGTGGCATAGTGCTTTGCATATTCTTAATAGATGAACGGGAAAACGCGTTTGAGTGGCCGTTCGTAAAATTCGTCGCCAAATTCGGCCTGATATTTTTTGTAGATGCTGTTGGCGCGTGGCACAAGGTTGGCGCATGTCCAAATGACGAACATCAGTCCCGACAAACTCCATGTGAGTATGGCAAAGCCTGTCCATTCGACTATTTCGCCGAAATAGTTGGCCGATGTTACATATTTGTACATGCCTTTTTTGGGCAGATAGTGTTTGGTGTCGCCCGGCGCGCGCAGGTGGCGAATGACGTGGTCGCTGTGCAGGTTGATGTCCATGCCGACAAAAAACAGCAGCACACCGACGATAAATTGCGGCGTGGTAATCCATGCGGCGGTGTACATGTCGTCCGGCGCGATGAAGAAAATCCATTCGCCTTGCAAATAGCCGTTCAATGTGTTGAAAATCATGCCCATCAACATGATGGCAATAGGCATTTTGCTTTTACCTTTCAGCAGGAAGGGGAAAATGAACGAGCGCTGGAAATAGTGCAACTCGAACAGCAGGAAAAAGATGAGCGGTGCCGTGTCGAATTTGCGCGGGCTCAATGCCCAAAAATACAATAAGACAAAAAATACGGGACATTCCATCAAAATCCACGCGGTCTTGTTGCTGATGGCCGGTCCCCATTTGGCCGAAATCATTTTGCCGTAGCCGGCATTGACAAAATAGAGGCACACAAAGACGATAACGGCTGTGATGCCCATGCCGCCCATTAACCACAAAAATTGATCGGGTGCGAGCAAAAGTCCTTGTTTCCAGGTTGTTACATCGATAAAATTCATGTTCTTTCGTTTTTTTAGTTAGTATTATTTTTCGCAGCAGGCTATCAGGTTGCGGTCGCCCCAACCGTTGTCGATGCGTGCTACCGAAATCCAAAATTTGTTGTCGCGAACCCACGGCAGCGGAAATGCCGCCTTTTCGCGACCGTATGGGTGCGTCCATGTGTCGGCCGCAACGACATAGTCGGGGTGTGGTGCGTTGACCAGCACATTGTCGGCTTTGTCGGCTGTGCCGAAGGCTATTTCGTCTATCTCGTCGCGAATGACGAGCAACGCTTGTACAAAACGTTCCAATTCGGCTAACGATTCGCTTTCTGTTGGTTCTATCATCAGCGTGCCGTGTACGGGGAACGATAGTGTCGGCGCATGAAACCCGAAGTCCATCAGTCGTTTGGCGATGTCGTTTTCGGTGATGTTGGTGTCGGCTTTGAAGTGTCGGCAGTCGAGTATCAATTCGTGTCCGACACGGCCGGTGGCACCCGTATAGACGATGCCGTAGTCGTTTTCGAGACGTTTTGCCAGATAATTGGCACTCAAAATGGCTGTTTTGGTGGCGTTGGTCAATCCTTCGGCACCCATCATGCGAATGTAGGCGTAGGTGATAGGCAGAATGCCGGCGCTTCCCCACGGCGATGCCGCTACGGCCGTGTTGGCGTTGGCATCGTCGATAAAGTGGTGGCTTGGCAGGAATGCCGCCAAGTGTGCTTTGGCGCAAATCGGCCCGACACCCGGTCCGCCGCCGCCATGCGGGCTGGCAAAGGTTTTGTGCAGATTCAGATGGCACAAGTCGGCGCCGATGACGCCCGGCGAGGTCAGCCCGACTTGACCATTCATGTTGGCACCGTCCATGTACACCTGACCGCCGGCGGCATGAATGATGTCGCATATTTCTTTAATCTCCGGCTCGAATATACCGTGTGTCGATGGATAGGTTATCATCAGGGCGGCCAAATCGTTTCGGTGCGCTTCGGCTTTGGCGCGTAGGTCGTCCACATCGACGTTGCCATGCTCGTCGCAGGCGGTAACTACCACGTCGAAACCGGCTTGCACGGCACTGGCCGGATTGGTGCCGTGTGCCGATGCCGGTATCAGCACTATGTGGCGATGACCTTCGCCGGCGGCCGCCTGATAACGACGAATGGTCAGCAGACCTGTATATTCGCCGGCAGCGCCCGAGTTGGGTTGCAACGTGCAAGCATCGAAACCGGTGATTTCGCACAAATAGTGCGATAGATTTTCGATTATTTCCTGATAACCAAGCGTTTGACTTTTTGGTGCAAACGGATGGATGCCGGTAAATTCCGGCCAACTGAGCGGCAGCATTTCGGCGGCGGCATTCAGTTTCATGGTGCACGACCCGAGCGATATCATCGATTGCGCCAGCGAAATGTCTTTGCGCTCCAACTGTTTGATGTAGCGCATCAAATCGGTTTCGGTGTGGTATTTCTCGAATATTTCGTGATGTAGAGCCGGCGTGTGGCGCAGCAGTTTTTGCGGCATGGCAATGGTGGCGACGGCTCCAAATTGTGTCGGCATCTCTTTGCCAAGCACGTTTGCAAAGATGGCTACAATTTTGGCAACGCCGGTTGTGGTGGTCGTCTCGTCGGTGCTGATGCCTATGATGCCGTCGGCTAAATGTCTGAAATTGACGCGGTTGGCTTCGGCTGTGGCGTGTAGTTTTTCGGACAGACTGCTATCGGGCAATGCAATGCGTATCGTGTCGAAGTAGTTGGCGTTCAACTGCTTGCATCCAAGTTTCTCGAGTTCTTGGGCTATGAGCACTGCCATGATGTGCACATTCATCGCTATTTCGCGCAATCCTTCGTTGCCGTGATGTATGGCGTAGAAACCCGACATGATGGCTGGCAACGCTTGTGCTGTGCAGATGTTCGACGTGGCTTTCTCGCGTTTGATGTGTTGTTCGCGTGTCTGCAATGCCAAACGATAGGCCGGCTTTCCGTTGGCATCTTTCGATATGCCGATGATGCGTCCCGGCATCGAACGCTTGTATTCGTCGCGGGTGGCCATATAGCCTGCCGAAGGCCCGCCAAAATAGAGCGGCATGCCGAAACGTTGCGTGCTGCCTACTGCGATGTCGGCTCCGAAATCGCCGGGAGGGGTCAGCAGCGTCAATGCCAAAATGTCGGCCACTACAGTCAGTCGTGCATCGTGGGCGTGACACGCTTCGGCAAATGATGCATAGTCGCCTATCTCGCCGAAATTGTCGGGATATTGCACGATGGCGCCAAAAATCGGTTGGTTGAAACTGAAACTTTCGGCGCGACCGAAAAGCAGTTTGATGCCTTGCGGCAGACTGCGTGTTTTCAGCACATCGATGGTTTGCGGAAACAGCCTCTCGTCGACAAACAGTGTGTCGATGCCGGCTTTGACCTGCTCGCGACTGCGCAGGTTGAACATCATGGTCATAGCCTCGGCGGCGGCAGTGGCCTCGTCGAGCAGCGAACAGTTGGACAATGGTAGCGCCGTCAAATCCGAAATCATGGTCTGGAAATTGAGCAACGCTTCGAGGCGTCCTTGCGATATTTCGGCCTGATAAGGCGTGTACGACGTGTACCAACCCGGGTTTTCGAACACGTTGCGCAAAATCACAGCCGGCGTTACTGTGCCATAATAACCTTGACCAATATAGTTGTCGGCCAAAATGTTTTTCTGCGCCAACGCATGAATGTGTTTCAAAAATTCCGCTTCGGTCATGGCAGCCGGCAGATGCAACGGCTCGCGCAGACGAATGTCGGAGGGAATGGTTTGGTCGATGAGTTCGTCAACCGATTTAACGCCTACGATGGCCAACATTTGTTGCAAATCGCGGTCGGTGATACCGATGTGGCGACGCGAAAAAAGGTCTGTTTGCATAATTAGTCTATATGATTGGATATAACTTGCAAAAATAACATTTTTTTTGCACAATCGGGCTGTTTTTTGCAAAAAAAAGACATTGTTCGGCGCAATGTCTTTGTGGTGGGCGTTTTGTCTGCAACTATAACGTTACAGGCGATTGTTGTCGGCAAAACTATAAAAGCCTTTCCCTGCAATGATAACGTGGTCAATTAGTTGAATGTCAAATAGTTGACAGGCTTCTTTTAGTTTTGCGGTGATGTCTTGGTCGTGTGTGCTGGGTTGTTGATTGCCGCTGGGGTGGTTGTGGCACAATATCAGTCCGCCGGCCAACTGCTCGATGGCATTGCGCATGATGAGTTTTATATCGACCACGGTGGTGCTGATGCCGCCTTTGCTGATGCAGTTGGTGCCGATTACTTTGTTTTGGCGGTTCAGGGTCATTGTCCAAAATTCTTCGTGTGGCAAATCGGCCAACATGGGCTGAAAGTAGTGCGCCACATCTTCGCTGCAACGTATTTGCGGGCGTTCGAGGGCTTGCGCCAACTTGCGTCGGCGCCCGAGTTCGAGGGCTGCTATCAGGGTGATGGCTTTGGTTTCGCCGATGCCTTTGAAATTTTTTTGCAGTGTGCCGATGGTCAGTTTGCCGAGTTCGTCGAGGTTGTTGTGCACCGAAGCGAGCAGGCGGCGCGCCAATTCGACGACGGTTTCTTGAGTGGTGCCTGTGCGCAGCAATATGGCCAGAAGTTCGGTGTCGCTCAAGGCGGCAGTGCCGTGTTTGAGCAGTTTTTCGCGCGGTTTGTCGGCGTCGGCCCACGATTTCAGGTTTGCATGTTGTTCCATACCAAAAAAAAGACGGTGCAAAAGATACAAAAAAAGACTCTTTCGTGGAAAGAGCCTTGTTTTTTTGTCAAACTGCGAATTAGGCCAATTTGTTGACGTGTAAAGTCAGTTTCGATTTCAAGTTACCGGCTTTGTTTTTGTGGATAACGTGGCGTTTTGCCAATTTGTCCAACATAGACGTAACTTTTTTCAGCAACTCTTCGCCGGCTGCTTTGTCGGTTGTTTGACGCAAGTCGCGAACGGCGTTGCGTGCAGTGCGTGCGTAGTATCTGTTGCTCAAACGATGTTTGGCCGTTTGACGGATTCTTTTAACTGATGATTTGTGATTTGCCATTATTATAACAAATTTATGCGTTTCTTTTTAGTGTAGCCCATAGCAGAATCGAACTGCTCTTTCAAGAATGAAAATCTTGCGTCCTAACCGATAGACGAATGGGCCAATGTGCAAGGGATTTTTGCGACTGCAAAGTTAAGGCTTTTTTTTTATTCCGACAAATATTTGTACGAAAAAAATGAAATATTTTTATAACGTGCTTATTATTAGCGTGTTAATTTTTTATTAAATCTGTTTGATACACTATTTTTATGCTTTTTTGCCGTAGCGTTTGCGGCGTATGGCGTATGCGGTTGGTGCTGTTATCAGCAAAAAGATGAGCGGTATCAGCGTGTTTGTCCATTGCCAAAGGCGACGATTGGTTTGTGTGGTCGATTTGTTGAGCAGCCGTAGTTTGAATTGACGATTGCGCAACGATAGCCAATCTTGGTCGTCGGTGAGGTAGAGCAGGGCATTGAGCAGAAAGTCGCGGTTGCCGAATGTCATGTGCGTGATGCGGTCGTAGCCGAGTGGCAGCACGCTCCAGCCTTGCGGCGTTTGTTCCAAATCGTTGCGTATGATGTCGCCGTCGGCCACAACCAGCATGCGTGTGTCGATGCCGGTGTCGCGGTGTGGGTGCGTGCCTACGATGCTGTCGGGGATAGATCGGCTGCGCGATGGGAATGTGGAGGTAAAGCGTCCTTGCAGCA
Organism: Bacteroidales bacterium; assembly: GCA_004557405.1. Taxonomy (GTDB): domain Bacteria; phylum Bacteroidota; class Bacteroidia; order Bacteroidales; family Paludibacteraceae; genus W0P28-013. Next base: position 32,854 of record SFDZ01000003.1, on the reverse strand, counting down.
GCGCGGCTACGGGTTGGTAGCGGGTGAACCAATAATTTTCGTTTTGCGCGTCGTTCATCAGTGTCTGTATGTCGATGAGGCATGGCGTGTGGCTGATGTGCGTGGCATTGGAGGTGATGAGCAGTATCTCTTTTTTTATAAGGGTGTCGGTGTTGTTGGTAAAGTCGAGTACAGATGCAAAATCGGCTTTCACCTGCATCAGGTTGCGCGTTATCGGCGAGTTGGGCGAGGTGAGCAATAGTGGCGAGTAGAACCACGGCATGGCTTCAAACTGCGGTTGTTCGCCGGTTGCGGCTATGTTGACGGGCATATAGGCGCATTGCATGTCTTGCACGACGGTCGATGTGATGCGCACGCCGTAGCGAAAGAGTTGGTCTTGCAGGTTGACGTCCAGCGGAATGATGGCGCTGTTTTCGGCTTGCGTTAGGGCGTTTTGCTGCATCTGAACGCCGTCGATGAGCCACATCACGCGTCCGCCGTTCATGATGTATTGGTCGATGATGTATTTTTCGCGTTCGGTAAATGGCTTTTTGGGCGCTGCTACAACGATGGCTTTGTAGTCGTCGAGGATGTCGGCGTTGTAGCCGATGACGCCGCGGTCGATTTGAAAATAGCGGCTGAAGGCTTCGGAGGCGGCGTACACTTCTTCCTCGCTCCACTCGCCGTGCCCTTCGATGAAGGCTATTTTGTCGATGGTGGTTTTGCTGAGTATGCGTATGGCATCGGTGATTTCAAATTCCAGATTTTCGATGGCGTGGTTGATGCCTTGCTCGCCTTGGCGGCGGCCATCGGGCTGCAGCAGACAGATGGCCATGGTGTCGTTGCGGGTAACGACTTCGGCCCACGGGAAAACGATGTTTTGCGTAACGCGTCCGTTGGCGTCGCGCGATGCTACCGACATGCCGCGCAACCCGCGTTGTTCGAGCGCAAAGTAGTTTTTGTGGCGTTCGGTGTCGTTGTCGGCTTCCGACGGATTGATGAACGTGTAGGTGATGTGTCGGTTTGCAAAGATATTCAATTCGTCGATGAGTTCGGCGGCGGCGCGGTTCAGGCGTGCGAAGTTGGCATCGATGTCGCCGCCGGAGTAGAAGGTGATGTCGATGTCGTCGGGTAGATTTTGAACGAGTCGGCGCGTTTGGTCGGCGATGCTGAAACGTTTTTCGGCGGTGAGGTCGAGGCGCAAAAATGGCAGCAGCGGTAGTGTGCCAATCAGCAAAATGGCAATGATTATCAGTATGATGTCGCGGTATTTTTTCACGATGGTGCCTGTGTTTGTGTTAGCGTTTTTTCGTTTTGGTGTTGTTTAGTTCGGGGTAACTGACGCGCGAGTGGTAGATGCTTTTCAGTTTGTCTTTGAATACGTTTTTTATTTGTTCTACATCGCGGAATGCAATCGGCGAATTTTGGAACGAGCCGTTTGTTATTTGGCCGTCGATGATGCGATCGACCAATTCGTCGATGCTCTTGTCGTCGTATGTTTTGAGGCTGCGCGATGCGGCTTCTACGGCGTCGGCCATCATGACGATGGTGGTCTCTTTGCTGCCGGGTTTGGGCCCTGGATAGGTGAATTTCGATTCGTCGATGTCGGCATCGGGGCGGCTGTTTTTGACCATGTTGTAAAAGTAGCCGGTTTTGTTTTCGGCGTGGTGCGTCAGAATGAAGGCTTTGATGCGGTCGGGCAATTTGTTTTTGTCGGCTATTTTGACGCCGTTGGCTACATGGGCAATGATGATTTGTGCGGCATCTTCGGGTGCGGCTTCGTTCAACGGATTGATGCCCGAAGTCTGATTTTCGGTGAAATAGAGCGGGTTGACCATTTTGCCGATGTCGTGGTAGAGCGCGCCCGTACGCGCCAGCAATGTGTTGGCATTGATGCGTGCTGCTGCGGCTGCCGCCAAGTTTGACACTTGCAGCGCATGCTGAAAAGTGCCGGGCGCTTTGCCCGAAAATTCCATCAGTAATTTGTTGTTCACGTTGGAGAGTTCCACCAAAGTCATGTTCGACAAAAAACCAAATATCTTTTCGAAAATGAAAATGAGTGCGTAGGCTATCATTTGCAACAGTGAATTGACGGCGAAAATGGCAAAAATCCACCAATCAATTTTGTCGAACGACGCATCGTAGATGAGTACGAAAGATGTGTAAGTTATTGAATACGAGATGAATACAAATAGTGCCGTGCGTACGAACTGCGACCGCTGTGTCATCTCTTTCAGACTCGATACGACGGTCATGCCGGCGGTGATTTGCAGCAACAGAAATTCGAAAGGTTGTGGCACCATGAACGATGTTACCAATACAGTGATGATGTGCGCAAACAGCGCTGTGCGCGAATCGAAAAAGGTGCGTATGATGATGGGCAGCAGGGCAAATGGCACAATGTAGATGCTCAGTTGTGTGAAGTGTACCGTCAGCGATGCCAAACCCACCATGCTTACCACCATCAGCATGATGAACAAAATGTCGCGGTTGGAGTTGAATATGCGCGGTCGGAATAGGCGCAAATAGAGAAAAAACAGCAGTAGCAACCCGACGATGAGCAAAATTTTTCCGGCTACAATCCAATTGGAGTTTCGCTCGGGCAATTCCATCTGTTCGGTGGCTATTTTGAGCGAACGAAGAATTTTATATGTCTGATAGTCAATTATTTCGCCGCGGTCGATAATGCGCTGTCCGGCTTGCACCATGCCGGCCGTTGGCGATATGGAAGCCAACAATTCTTGTTTTACTTGTTCCGATTTGTTCTTGTCGAGTGTGAGGTTGGCTGTCAGGTAGTGGTTGAGGTTGGCTTTGCGCAGGATGCCGGCATCGATGTTGGTGGCGCCGAGCGCATCGTAGGCCGAACGTGCTGTATGGATGTCGGTCAGGACGGTTTCGTGAGCGGTTTGTGTGCTGTCGATAATCGAAATGCGCGTAACGCCCATAGTTTGCAGGTCGTTGTAGTCCTGTGCCGACATGATTCCCGTGCGGTAGAATTCGGCCAGTGCATCGGCTATTTGCCGGCGTTGGTTGTCGGTCAGCGAATTGCCGGCTCGACCGAATTTTTCGATTTCTGCTCTTGCAACATCTTGATTGATAGTGAAATAGGGTACAAGATAACGTAGTATGCTATCCTGCTCGTGTTTGAGTTCCGACTCGTCTTTGTATATCGGGAAGTCGAATTCGGCGGTCAGCAGTTCGTTTGGCCATGGCTTGCCAAGCATGAACTGTTTATCGAATTTTATTTGGTGCGGTATGCACTCGTACACCAATACGACTGCTCCCACAAACAGCAAAGCACGCAGTGTGTAGCGTAGGGATTTGCTTGCGAAATTGAATCTCATGTTGCAATCACTTTTTTTCCAACTTGCAAAGATACATTTTTTTTTGTTGATAACAAAATGCCGGCTTTTTTGCAGCATTTTGTCAAATCATTTTTTTTTGCTAACTTTGCAAGTTAATTCGGATTGACAAAAAATACGTTTGTAACACACAGAAATAAAGGCTTATGCTGAACATTGTTATATTTGGTGCTCCCGGTTCCGGCAAAGGAACGCAGAGCGAGTTGATAGTGAAGAAATACAATTTGGTGCACTTGTCGACAGGCGATATGTTGCGCGACGAGATAGCGCGCGGCACCGACATCGGTCGGTTTGCCGATACACTCATTTCGAAGGGCAATTTGGTTCCCGACGATTTGATTATCAAGATGATAAGTGCAAAAATTGATGAGCGCAAGGGTGATTGCAACGGGTTCATTTTCGATGGATTTCCGCGCACGGTGGCGCAGGCCGAAGCCCTCGATGCGTTGTTGGCTTCGTTTGGCAAAAAACTGACGTTGATGTTGGATTTGCGCGTCGAAGAGCCGCTGCTCGTCGAACGGTTGCTCAAACGCGGCGAAACCTCGCATCGCGCCGACGACAATTTGGAAGTCATCAAAAAACGGTTGCAGGTCTATCACGAAGTAACGATGCCTGTCATCGAGTTTTATAAATCGACGGGGCGCTATGTGGCTGTGGAAAATTGCACCACAGTCGAGGAGTATTTTCAGTCTATCGTGCAGTTGATTGAGTTTTCGATTTGCGGTTTCTGAATGCGCTTGTTTGTGAATTTATAATTTTTTGTCGCATTAAAAAACGCCGTTTGTTATGCCGAGTTCTAATTTTGTCGATTATGTGAAGATTTTTTGCCGTTCGGGCAAAGGTGGCGCCGGATCAGCTCATCTGCATCGTGCCAAATATCTGCCGAAGGGTGGTCCCGATGGCGGCGATGGCGGTCGTGGCGGTCATGTCATTTTGCGCGGCAACAAAAATTATTGGACACTGATTCATCTGAAATATGCACGCCATGTCTTTGCCGGCGATGGCGGTAGCGGTGGCGAGAGCCGCAGTTTCGGCAAAAATGGCGAAGACAAAATCATCGATGTGCCGTGCGGAACCATTGCTTACGATGGCGACACGGGCGAATTTTTGGCCGAAATCAGCGACGATAAACAAGAGGTTGTGCTGCTGAAAGGTGGTCGTGGCGGCTTGGGCAATTGGCATTTTCGGTCGGCCACGAATCAGACACCGCGATATGCACAGCCGGGCGAACCGCGCGTCGAGCGCAACATCATTTTGGAACTGAAGGTGTTGGCCGATGTTGGTTTGGTGGGATTTCCGAACGCCGGCAAATCGACACTGCTGTCGGTGGTGTCGGCAGCCAAACCCGAAATTGCCAACTATCCGTTTACGACACTGACTCCGAATTTGGGCATCGTGTCGTATCGCGACAATCAGTCGTTTTGCATGGCCGACATTCCGGGCATCATCGAAGGAGCGGCCGAGGGCAAGGGTTTGGGGTTGCGTTTTTTGCGACACATCGAACGCAACTCTGTTTTGCTGTTCCTCGTGCCGGCCGACAGCGACGATATTGCCAAAGAATACGGCATTTTGTTGCACGAATTGGAGAAATATAATCCGGAGTTGGTCGCAAAACAACGTATTTTGGCCGTCTCGAAATGCGATATGGTGGATGAAACCATGATGGAACAGATGCGTCTGCATTTGCCGCAAGGCGTGCGCACGGTGTTCTTCTCGTCGGTGTCGGGCTTGGGGCTCGATGCGCTGAAAGATGTGTTGTGGGAGGAACTGAATAAACCGGAAAATCGTGTCGAAACCATTACGCATCGTAATCTAGATGTGAAACAGATAGACAAAGCAGAAGAGATTGAGGAGGACGACGATTTTCAGACAATTTATGGTGTGGAGCGTCGCGAACCTGACATTCCGTACGATATAGCGTGGGATGCCCCCGAAAATTTGAAGAAAGAAAAGTAGTTTTTTGTAAAATGATTTCATTATCAGAACTTTACGATATTTTTTGCGCCCATCGGCAGGTTACAACCGATAGCCGCATTTGCCCGGAAGGCTCGCTGTTTTTTGCACTGAAAGGCGATACTTTCGACGGCAACCGCTTTGCGCAAGCCGCTTTGGACAAAGGTTGCGCCTATGCTGTGGTTGATGAGGCCGAGTTTGCGACCAATGAACGTATCTTGTTGGTAGATAATGTGTTACATGCTATGCAACAGTTGGCGCGTATACATCGCGAACGGCTGGGTATTCCCGTGGTGGGCATTACCGGCACCAACGGCAAAACTACTACCAAGGAGTTGGTGGCAGCGGTGCTGCGCGAAAAATTCAATGTACACTACACGCAAGGCAATTTCAATAATCACATCGGTGTGCCGCTCACGTTGCTGCAACTGACAGAAAATCACGAAGTTGCTGTTGTCGAGATGGGGGCAAGTCATTTGGGCGAGATTGCCGAATTGGTCGAAATTGTGCGTCCCGATTGCGGCTTGATAACCAATGTGGGCAAGGCTCATTTGGCGGGATTTGGCTCGCTCGAAGGTGTGCTGCAGACCAAAGGTGCGCTGTACGACTATTTGCGTGCGCATGATGGTCGGGTGTTTATCAATGCCAAAAATGAGTTGTTGCGCAGCATCTCGCACGGTTTGAAACAGACGTCGTATGCGCTCGATGCGTCGGCCGATGTGCAGGGAAGTGTCGTCGACTGCTCGCCGTTTATCACGTTAGAGTGGCATCGGTGTGGTGGCGCAGCGCATGTAGCAAAAACCCGTTTCGTCGGTATCTATAATGCCGAAAATATGTTGGCCGCCGCGACTGTCGGGCTGCATTTCGGGGTGAACGAGGCGCAAATCTGCCACGCGCTCGAGAGTTATGTGCCGCAAAACAACCGTTCGCAGTTTGTCGAGACGGCACACAATCGGTTGGTGGTCGATGCTTACAATGCCAATCCTACCAGCATGATGGCTGCTCTCGAAAATTTTGCAGCCATGCAGTTGCCGCACAAGGCGATTGTGTTGGGCGATATGCTCGAACTTGGCGCGCAAAGTCGCGACGAGCATCAAAAAATTGTGGATTATGTGGCACAAGCGCAGTTCGAAGAGGTGTTTTTGGTGGGAGCAAACTTTGTGCAAGTGGCCGACGGACGGTTTTGTACATTCGACAATGCAGAGGCGTTGGCCGAATATGTGAGCGCTAATCCGTTGATAGACAGGACGATATTGATTAAGGGCTCGAATGGTATTCATCTGACAAACATTGTGCCGTTGTTGTGATGTTGCAGCGCAGCCTATATATAATAGGGTGTATTGTTGGAGTGATGGCGCTTACCGGCTGTAAAAATAATGTGGTGTCGCCCATTCCGTCGGCACCGGTGTCGTTGGAGTTTAACATCTTGCGCGATGCGCCCACGCTGAATGCCATTGGTGGCGTGGCCACGTTTGTTACACCGAAATATGTGTATCAATATTTGGGCTATGGCGGCGTGGTGGTGTTTCACGATTTTGAAGATCGCTTTGTGGCGTTCGACTTGGCTTGCCCCAACGAGATTGATCCCAATGTCAGGGTCAATGTCGATAGTATTCCCGGCGAGGCCATTTGTCCGCAGTGTGGTGCCGTGTTCGACATTGGTTATGGGTACGGCTATCCTATGTCCGGCGACTGCCGCTATCCGATGAAACAATACAATGTATTTGTTGCGAATTATGATGTTCGTGTATATAATTGATTGTCAAATAAATAAAATAATAAAAAGTCATGCCGACTCCTTCTCAACGCGGTTTGTTGATGCCGCAATCGCCTATTCGCAAATTGGCGCCTTTGGCTGATAAGGCTAAAGCGCGTGGTGTGCAAGTTTATCATCTGAATATTGGTCAACCCGATTTGAAAACGCCGCAGACCGGTCTTGATGCGTTGAAACACATCGACCGCACCATCTTGGAATATAGTCCGAGCGATGGTTACAAAAGCCTGCGGATGAAAATGCTGAACTATTACAGCCGATTCAATATCGATGTCAGTGTCGATGACATTATTGTAACGGCCGGAGGCTCCGAAGCCGTGCAATTTGCCTTTATGAGTTGCCTCGACCCCGGCGACGAAATCATTGTGCCCGAACCGGCATACGCCAACTACACGGCCTTTGCCATTGCTGCCGGCGCGGTGGTCAAACCGGTGGTGTCGTCCATCGAAGAAGGGTTTGCCTTGCCGCCTGTGTCGGAATTTGAAAAACTGATTACGCCCAAAACTAAAGGCATCCTCATCTGCAATCCGAACAACCCGACCGGTTATTTGTACACGCGCAAAGAGATGAACCAAATACGCGATTTGGTGAAAAAATACGATTTGTACCTATTCTCCGATGAGGTTTATCGTGAATTTTGCTATACGGGCGCGCCCTACATCTCGGCGTTCCATCTCGATGGTATCGAAAATAATGTTATTCTAATCGATTCTGTATCAAAACGTTATAGCGAATGCGGTATTCGCATCGGTGCGTTGGTGTGCAAAAACAAAACCGTGCACGAGAGTGTTATCAAGTTCTGTCAGGCGCGTTTGAGCCCGCCGCTTATCGGGCAGATTGTGGCCGAAGCCTCGATGGACACACCGCAAGAGTATTTGGACGAAACGTACAACGAATATGTCGAACGGCGTAAATTTCTGATTGATGGGCTGAATCGTATTCCGGGCGTCTATTCGCCGATTCCGATGGGCGCATTTTACACGGTAGCGAAATTGCCGATTGACGATAGCGACAAGTTCTGCGCGTGGTTGCTTTCCGACTTCGACTACGAAGGTCAAACGGTGATGATGGCGCCGGCATCGGGATTTTACACCTCGCGCGAATATGGCCGCAACGAAGTGCGCATCGCCTACATACTCGACAAGGAAAAGTTGCGTAAAGCGTTGATTGTCTTGGAGAAAGCCTTGGAAGTATATCCCGGACGCGTTGATAAATGATTCTGCGAATGTTCATTATTTGTGTATAGTAAGTACGGTATTCGCATTTAATAAATATTGTTTTGGAAAAACGAGAAACTGAAATATACGAAGAAAATGCCGTTTTGGTTGGTTTGGTAACGCCTCAGCAAAACGAAGAACGCTCCAAAGAGTACCTCGACGAGTTGGCGTTTTTGTCCGAAACAGCCGGCGCCAAACCTGTGCGGCGTTTTGTGCAGAAATTGGATTATCCGAATCCGCGCACGTTTGTCGGGCAGGGAAAATTGGATGAAATTCGCGAGTTTGTTGCGACGCACGAGGAGGTCGGCATGATCATTTTCGACGACGAACTGTCGCCGTTGCAGTTGCGCAACATCGAAAAAGAACTGAAAATCAAGGTGCTCGACCGCACCAATCTGATTCTCGATATTTTTGCCAAACGGGCGCAGACGGCGCATGCCAAAACGCAGGTGGAATTGGCGCAATGTCAATACATGTTGCCGCGACTGACGCGCTTGTGGACGCACCTCGAACGTCAGCGGGGCGGCATTGGTATGCGTGGCCCGGGCGAAACGCAAATCGAAACCGACCGCCGCATCATTTTGAACAAAATATCGCTGCTCAAACAACAGTTGGCTGCCATCGACAAACAGAAAGCCGTGCAACGCAAAAATCGTGGCAAAATGGTGCGCGTGGCATTGGTGGGCTACACCAATGTGGGCAAATCGACCCTGATGAATCTGATGAGCAAAAGCGATGTGTTTGCCGAAAATAAACTCTTTGCCACGCTCGACACCACTGTGCGCAAGGTGATTATCGAAAATCTGCCGTTCTTGCTGACCGATACGGTCGGATTCATTCGCAAACTGCCGACGCATCTGATTGAGTCGTTCAAATCGACACTCGACGAGGTGCGCGAGGCCGATTTGTTGGTGCATATCGTCGATATTTCGCACCCAAATTTCGAGGAACAGTACGAAGTGGTGAACGCCACGTTGGCCGATATTGCCAAAGAACAGAAACCTACCATTCTCGTTTTCAACAAGATAGACGCGTTCACCTATACGCCGCAGGACGAAGACGACCTTGGCGAAAAACGGCGCGAAAACTACAGTCTCGACGATTTGAAACGCACATGGATGGCCAAGTTGGGCAACGATTGCATTTTTATTTCGGCCAAAAACAAGGACAATATCGATGCACTGAAAAGTTTGTTGTACGACCGCGTCAAGCAAATTCATGTAACGCGTTTCCCGTATAACGATTTTCTGTTCACAAAATACGACGAAAACGATTTCATGGAGTGATGCGCCGCCCAAGACTGACATATTCGTTGCTGATGTGTATGGCTTTGATTGTGAGTTGTTTGCGTGTTTCGGCAAACGACACTTTGCGCATGAGCGACGACGAGGTGCGCCGTTGGTTTCTCGAAAACGAGATACGCGACACCGTGCCGACCGACACGTTAGCGCCGCCGTCCGTGCCCGACTCGATACAAATGGTGTTGTCGGCCGCCGATTCGCTGTGGCTGCCATTGATTACTACTGACGAGTTGGCGCAGATTCGTGCGCATGCCGTGGAACGCACCGCATGCAATCCGCTGTTTATCGACGAGTGGGTCGTTTCGACAGGCGCCGCCGGCGAACAGCACCACGATGAGATAACCGAATTGCGCCGGAGGGCAAAACAAGCGGTCTTTCGCGACAATCCGGACGTGTATGTCTATCACGAATCGCAGTTGCCAAATATCGACGAGATAAAACGGCGCCGTATGAAAGCCGAGAAAAATCAAATCACAGTCGATGCCATTCCTACCATCAAAATTGATAAACTGACCAAAATAAAGCCGGCTAAATCGCCGTGGACTTTTGGCGGAGATGCGCAGGTGCAATTTTCGCAAAATTACTATTCGGATAATTGGTACACAGGCGGCGAAAGTAGTTTGGCAGCCTATTTTTTCTTTAAGGGGAAAGTTAATTATTCGTCGCAGAAAATACAGTGGGACAGCCAGTTAGATGCTAAATTCAGTTTCAATACGGCGGCGTCCGATACGTTGCGCAAGATACGTACCAACGACGACCTTGTGCGCCTGACCTCGAAACTTGGTGTGCAGGCTTTCAAAAGCGACAAGTGGTTCTATTCGGCCGATTTTGAACTTTCGACCACGTTGTTCAACACCTATGTCAAAAACACCTACGAGCGTGTAACCGGTCCGGCTTCGCCCTTGCGCTTGTATTTGTCGTTGGGTTTGGATTTCAAATACAAAAAAGAATTGTCGGTGCAGATGCTGCCGTTCTCGTACAAAATGTTGCATGTGGCCGACACCGCCAAACACGTCGGCGTAACGCAGAGCATTGCCGACAAGCAAGGCATTCCGCCCGGACGGAAAACCAAAAACGATGTCGGAAGCAAACTGAAAGTGCGTTGGGAACATAGTTTCATGCGCGAAATAAAGTTGGAAACAACGTTTTCGCTCTACACCAATTATCGTGGGGTCGAAGTCGATTGGGAGGTGATAGGTTATTTCATCATCAATCGTTTTTTGTCGGCGCGCGTGGCGCTCAATCCGCGCTACGATTCGACGGTGGAATTGCCCGATGGCGAAGATCCGCGTTTGCAGTTCAAAGAGTTGGTCAGCGTCGGGTTTCATTACAAATTCTGACAACGCGAACACAAAAAAACACTCTCTCGCCGTTGGAGCGAAAGAGTGCTTTTGGGGTGTCGGTTATTGTTCGAGCGATTGGATGATTTCATCCATTTCGCTTACAAATTTTTTGTGCCGTGTCCATCCAATCAGTCCGCCGATGAGTGCACCTGCTGCGCAACTCGCTATGATGCAGATAGTTAGAAGTGTGTTGCCGGCGTGCGCAAAGTATATCTCGCCGAAGAACCAACCTAACCACGGAATGACACTCGGCCAACCGAAACGTTTCCAATTGTGATACAGTTTTTTTAGACGACGCACTTGTTTGGCTACGGTCAGCAGGTCGCCGTTGTTGATGTCGCGTTGCTTAATCCAATTGTGCGGAATGATGGTGACCAAAAAACAGAATAGCATATAAGCGATGGTGAAGCCCACGAACCACCAACTGCAACCTAATTGCAGGAAAGAATAACTTCCGAACGTTATTACAAACAGGCAGGCGATGCCTTCTTGCCACACGTTTCTGTTCAGACGGCGTACACGTTGGCTTGTAACCTCGCGTAACAAACGGTCGTTCACAATTTCTTGTTTGTCCAATTTCGATTTGAGCAAATTCATTTGCTCGCGCATTTCTACTAATTCGTCCATAGTTTTTTTATTTTTTTGAGTTGTTGTTTTTGAGTTGTTCGCGTATGCGCACCAGCCGTACCGACACGTTTTTGGTGCTGATGCCCACTATTTGACCGATTTCGTCGTAACTGAGATTTTCGAGCCACAGCAACACGATGGCGCGGTCGATAAGGTTCAGACTGTGAATGCGGTCGTAGAGCATTTTCACTTGGCGATTTTCGTCGTCGGTGTCGGCAAACAGGTCGATGTCCATCGTCAGTGGCACGCTCTGCCCACGCGACCGTTTTTTGCGGTCGGCCGAGATGCAGGTGTTCATACTCACACGCCAAATCCACGTTTGCGGACTACTTTCGTGGCGAAATTTGCTAAAACCATTCCATAGGTTGATGAGCGTTTCCTGAAAGTAGTCGTTTACCTCGTCGGTATCGTCCGAAAACATGTAGCAGACGGTGTAAATCGTCGTTTTGTGCTGCTTGACGAGGCGTTCAAATTCTTTTTCTAATTCGTTCATTGTTGTTGGTTTTGTTTGTTTTTCGATTGTTAGACGCATGGCGATGCTCAAAAACTACAGAAATCTCAAAAAAAATTACGCCTCGCACAAAAAAATACGAGGCGTCTTTTGCAATAGGTTGATAATCAGATTATTTTATGGTAACAAATGGCAGTTGGTCGCCGCTGAAATAGGTGGGCATGCGGCCGTCCCATTTGTTGATAGCCATCTCCTGCAACACCATGGGCGACAGCGAAGCCTGTTTCACTTTTTGCGCTTCGGCTTCGAGTTTCATGCGCTCCAACGTGAATTTGGCCGTGAGCGCACCTTGCTCGGCAATCTTTTTGTCCTCGATGGCTTTGTTGAAATCGTCGCTGAAATCGTGGTTGGTTATCAGCAGACTTTTGACTACAATACCGCTGCCGGCAACTTGATTGGCAAACGTGCTGTTGATGCGGCTCGATATTTCGGCACGCTTTTCGACGAAGGTTTCAATCGGATACTCGGCAATGACGGCGTTGATTTTTTCCGACAGTGTGGGGCGAATCAGCGTGTTTTCGATGTCCATGCCGAACGTCTGGAAAATGCGGTCAACTTGTTTGCTGTCGAGCGCATACACCAAACTCACATCGACGGCGATGGTTTGAATGTCGCTCGACGATACTTCGGTGTGAATGGATAAATTGTGGTCGCGAATGGACATCACTTTGACTGCGTCCACAAATGGTATTTTCACGCTCAGACCTTCGTCGGCAATAGCCGTCAACCGACCAAATCGCAACACAACGCCGCGTTCGCCGGTGTCGATGGTGTAGAAGGCCGAAAACAAAATTGGTAGCAGCACAATGAGGGCTACACCCAACCAAATGTACTTGAACCAAACGGGTCTGATGGTTTGTTGATACTGCATAATTGTTTGATTTTTAAGTTAATACTTCGTCTATTTTACTTTCATGACATCGAATCCTTGTCCATAAACACCGATGGCCGACGATTGCGACACAAAGGCGTTCGGGTCGATGTCTTTCACTATTTTGAATATTTTGGCCGATTCGTTTTTGCGCGCCAACACCGTGATGACCTTGACCGGTTGTTTGGAGTACCAGCCGGTGCCGTCGAGTATGGTTACGCCGCGGTGTACCTCGTTGTTGATGGCGTTGGCAATGTCTTCGTATTTGGCCGAAAAAATCAAAAATTGTACCGATTGCCGCACACCGTTCACCACCATGTCGAGGGTAAAAGTGGCTATGGTCATCGTTGTCAAACCGTACACTACTTTTTCGATGTTGCCTTCGGGCAGAAAGTACGACGAACTGATAATCAGCACGTCGCAGTAGAGTAGCGCACGTCCCAACGTGATGTTGTGGTATTTGTTGATGAGTTTGGCAATGATGTCGGTACCGCCCGAACTGCCATTGTTCAAAAACATGATGCCCATGCCCGAACCGGCCAAAATACCACCAAGCACACAGGCCATAAAAGGCTCGTTTTCTGACACAAACGTGCCAATTTCCGCGTCGGGTATGATGGCAAAGAAAATCGTCAGGCAAGTTACGCCATAGATGGTGCGAAGGCTGAATTGCAGTCCGAGTTTCCACAACGAAAAAATCAGCAATACGCCATTGATAATGGCGTAGGTGACGGCTACGGGAACGCCTGTGCCGTATTGCACAATGGCACTCACGCCGGTGGCGCCGCCGCCCGTAATTCTATGCGGCAGCAGAAAGGCTTTCCACGCCGTGGCGTACATCACCAAGCCCAAGGCTATCATCAGATATTCGCGGATGGCACTCCAATTGATTTTCGAAAACGGTTTGTTCATAGTTGTTTGTCGATTACAATACGATATTGACAATTTTGCCAGGCACTACAATGACCTTTTTGGGCGTCTGGCCGTTGGTGTATTTCGCTGTTTGCTCGTTGGCAAGGGCGGCTTGCTCTACGGCGGCGCGGTCGAGGGCAGCCGGCAAATCGAGTGTGAAACGCACTTTGCCATTGAACGAAATCGGATATTTCACGGTCGATTCGGTCAGGTATTTTTCGTCGAATGCGGGGAACGTGGCATCGCATACCGATGTGTCGTGTCCCAAAGCGTGCCACAACTCTTCGGTGATGTGCGGCGCAAACGGCGATAGAATAATCAGCAGCGGTTCCAGCACGGCACGTTTGTTGCAATGTTGCTGCGCTAATTCGTTTACACAAATCATAAAGGCCGAAACCGATGTGTTGAACGAAAAATGCTCGATGTCGTAACCTATTTTTTTGATGGTTTTGTGCAGCGTTTTCAGCTCGCTTTCGGTGGGTTGTTCGTCCGATACGGATAGCGTGTCGCCGGCGAAGAACAAACCCCAGAATTTTTTGAGAAAACGGTGTACACCGTCGATGCCGTTTGTATCCCAAGGTTTCGACTGCTCGAGCGGCCCGAGGAACATCTCGTACAGGCGGAGCGTGTCGGCACCATATTTTTCGACAATGTCGTCGGGGTTGACTACGTTGAACATCGATTTCGACATCTTCTCCACAGCCCAACCACACACGTATTTGCCATCTTCGAGCACAAATTCGGCGTCGCGGTATTCCGGCAACCAATTTCGGAAGGCGTTGATGTCCAAAATGTCGTTCTCGACAATGTTTACATTGACGTGAATTGGTTGGGTTTCGTACTGATTTTTCAGATTGTACGACACAAATTTGTTGGTTCCGACGATACGGTACACAAAATTGCTTCGTCCCTGAATCATGCCTTGGTTTATCAGTTTTTTGAAAGGCTCGTCTTGACATACAAGGCCGAGGTCGAACAAAAATTTGTTCCAAAAACGGCTGTAAATCAAGTGTCCTGTGGCATGCTCCGTGCCGCCGATGTACAAATCGACATTCTGCCAATAGTCGTTGGCGGCTTTGCCCACCAGCGTTGTGTCGTTGTGCGGGTCCATGTAGCGCAGATAGTAGGCCGACGATCCGGCAAAGCCGGGCATGGTGCACAATTCGAGCGGGAAAATCGTTTTGTTGTCGATGGCGGCGGTGTCGGCCAGACAACACTTGGCTTCGTCCCACGCCCATTGACGCGCATGGCCGAGTGGCGGCTCGCCCGTTTCGGTCGGCAAAAAGTTGTCAACTTCGGGCAATTCCAACGGCAATTTTTCTTCGGGAATCAGATAGGGCATACCATCCTTGTAATAGACGGGGAACGGCTCGCCCCAATAGCGCTGACGGCTGAAAACGGCGTCGCGCAAGCGGTAGTTCACTTTTACGCTACCGATGCCGTGTTCGGTGATGTATTGTTTCATGGCGGCGATGGATTCGGTTACGGTTTTGCCATTCAAAAATCCGGAATTCATCATCACGCCTTCTTTGGCATCGAAACTTTCGTGGCTCACGTCGGCGCCTTCTATCAGTGGCACTATTGGCAGATTGAAATGTTTGGCAAAGGCGTAGTCGCGGCTGTCGTGTGCCGGCACTGCCATGATGGCGCCGGTGCCGTAGCCGGACAATACATAGTCCGAAATCCAAATCGGTATTTCGTTGCCTGTTAGCGGATTGATGGCGTAAGAGCCTGAAAATACGCCTGTTACACGACGATCGGCAATGCGCTCGCGCTCGGTGCGGCGTTTCACCATATCCAGGTAAGCCTCGACTTCGGCGCGTTGTTCGGTGGTGGTTACTTGGGCTACATAGTCGCTTTCGGGCGCCAACACCATGAATGTTACGCCAAATACCGTGTCGCAGCGCGTGGTGAAAATCTCTATTTTTTTGTCGCTGCCCACCAATCCGAAGAACATTTGTGCACCTTCCGAGCGGCCTATCCAATTCTTTTGCGTCTCTTTCAGCGATTCTGTCCAATCGAGTGTATCAAGACCATCGAGCAAACGTTGGGCGTAGGCCGACACGCGCAGGCTCCATTGCCGCATGACGCGTTGTTCGACGGGATAGCCGCCGCGTACCGACAGGCCTTCGCTCACTTCGTCGTTGGCCAATACGCAACCCAACTGCGGACACCAATTCACTTTCGTGTCGGCCAAATAGGCAATGCGGTAGTTCATCAGTATCTCTTGCTGACGGCGTTCGTCCCAACTTTTCCATTCGTCGGCCGTGAATATGGGCGTCTCGCTTTGTGCTGCCCGCACTTTGGCGTTGCCTTGTTCGTTGAATATGTCTATCAACATCGAAATGGGACGTGCGGCGTTGGCGCGTTTGCAGTACCAGTGGTTGAACATCTGCACAAAAGCCCACTGTGTCCAATGATAAAATTGCGGGTCGCAGGTGCGCACCTCGCGGCTCCAATCGTAGCAGAAACCGATTTTGTCCAACTGTTCGCGGTAACGCGCTATGTTTTTGCGGGTCGTTATTTCGGGGTGCTGACCGGTTTGAATGGCGTATTGCTCGGCCGGCAAACCGTAGGCATCATAGCCCATCGGATGCAGCACGTTGTAGCCTCGCAGACGTTTGTAGCGGCTGAAAATGTCGCTGGCGATGTATCCCAACGGATGTCCGACGTGCAAACCCGCGCCCGACGGATAAGGAAACATGTCCAAAACGTAATATTTTGGACGCGACGGGTCGGCCTCGGTCTTATACACAGCGTGGTCAACCCAATATTGTTGCCACTTTTGCTCGATTTGTTTGAAATTGTATTCCATGATTTGTTGCGATGTTACAAAAAGTCTGCAAATATACGCAATTTTCTTGAATTTGCTATCACATTTCGTGGTGCTTTTGCATAAAAAAAGTTCAGAAGCACGCTCCTGAACTTTTGCTTAATTTTTGGCATTATTTTTTGCGGCGATGTTTCAGCAGCAGTCGCACAAAGCCGATGCCCAATCCTACAAAACCGGCCGATGGCGCAATGAACGATAGCGCATTGCCTATGCTGTCGATGATGCCGGATGCCCGTCGCAGCGACCGACGAATGTGGCGCACATCGTTTGTCAGACGCATCTCCTGCACATCTATTTGTTGCTGCAGTTGCTGCTTGCAGCGATGCAGGTCGTCTATCGAATGCAGATGTGCCATGTCAAAGTGTTTGCGCGTTTTCATCGTTCTCGGAATTTGGTGTTTCGTAAAACAAAATATGACTCAAGTGCGCAACCAACGGATTGATAAACAGTGGTTTGCGAAACACGATGCCTAAAATCAGCATCAGCACGAAAATACCGCCTACAATACACAACGGCAGCACAGCGCCCAACAACGGCGTGAGCCAAGCCACCAGAGCAAAGGTAAAATAGACAAACGCTGCCAAAGCCAAAACAGTGGAAACTACGACGAGCAAAATCAGCGCCACGATACGCGACAACTTCTCGAGTAGTTCGAGGCGAAGCATATCGTAGCGCATGCGCAGATAGCGCTTGCTGTCGTCAATCAGTTGCTGATAGTTGTTGTCGGCCATGACGGATTATTTTTGGTTGGCCACTTCATCGACAGCAGCCTGCAAATCGTCGTCGGTAAAGTCGTGGCGCAACTTGGCAAGCACCTTGTCGATGCACTGCGACAGCGATTCACGGTCGCACGCAATGCCTTTTTCTTTCAGCATGCGAGCGATTTTGTCGCGTGTGTTTTTACCCGAGTCGGGTGCCAACAGCAAACCGAGCGCGGCGCCGGCCAAAGCACCGCCGGCAAATGCAAACAGATGTGAGAGTTTCATGGTTCGTTTCCTCCTAATTTTAAGTTAGACAAAAAAAATAGTTCATTTTATGGTGTGCAAAATTCGTGCCAAAACAAAATGTTGGGGCGGTGCCGCCGAATGCGTTTGTACGATTGGAGATTTTTTTGTAATTTTGCCATTCGATATGGCTACGAAACAAAAATATTATGTCGTTTGGCAGGGGCGCACTACCGGCATTTTCGATAGTTGGGCGGCGTGCAAGGCGCAAATCGATGGTTACGAAGGCGCGCAGTACAAGGCGTTCCCGACGGAAAATGCTGCCAAGATGGCATTTGCCCAAAACTATTGGCAGGTGGTTGGGCGCTCGAAAACGCTGCCATTGCAGGCTGTGGCCTTTGCCGATGTTGCCGAACGTCCCTTGGCCGGTTGTTTGTCGGTCGATGCGGCGTGCAGTGGCAATCCCGGCGTGATGGAATATCGTGGCGTGATGGTCGATACTGGCGAGGAGGTTTTCCGCCAAGGACCATTTGCTGCTGCCACCAATAATATCGGCGAATTCCTGGCCATAGTGCATGCGTTGGCGTTGGTGGAGCAGGGTAAACTGACCGTTGCAGCCATCTATTCCGACAGCGTAACAGCGCAGGCGTGGGTGCGTCAGCGGCGTTGCAAATCGAAGTTGATACAAAATGCCGACAATGCGCCTGTGTTCGAGTTGATCAATCGCGCCAATGCGTGGTTGGCGACGCATGCTGTTTCTACTAACGTGCTGAAGTGGAAAACCGATGTTTGGGGCGAAATTCCTGCCGACTTCGGACGAAAATGACGGCTCCGGGAAAAAAGTTGACAAAAGTTGTAAGGTTTCAACGTTTAAGGCGTAGGGATAAAAAGTAGGGACGTGTCGTGGCGCGTCCCTACAATCTATGTCGGATGTCGTATGCGACGTCCTTACAACATTATTTTACGACTACCTTGACGGCAGCATTGTCTGTTTTCACCACATACACGCCATGTAAAGTGCCGTTGTTGCGTGTTACATCGCGGCCGGTCAGGTCGTAGATGCGGAAGTCGCTGTTGCAAACCACGCGACCTTGTTCTACTACAATGGCGTTGCCGGCATCGGTTGTTGTCAGTGCGGTTGTTGTTTGGCCTTCCTGCACGCTGTAAGTGCCATCGCCGTTGTCTTTCGGTTCGAAGTCGTCGGCACATTGGTCTTCCGGTATGGCGTGCGAATAGGTGCCGCCCGACACTTGTGTCGTAGGTGCCGGAGAGGTGCTGTCATACAGGTGGTTGATGTTGTTGTTGCCTTCCGGTGCTTCGAATGTGCCACCGGTGATGGCGATGGTGGCAACTTCGTATTCGCTGTCGCCGGCATAACCTTGTTGTACGTTGGCACTATTTTCACCTGTGGCTGTGAATTTGCCGCCGGTGATGGTGGCTTTGTTCCAATTGAGTATATTGCCTGCTCCGATGACCGAGTTGGTAAAGGTGCCGCCCTCGATGGTCAATAGGCCATAGTCATCGTTTTTGACATTGTATAAACCGCCCTCGAAGTTGCCGCTTTTGATGACGAGTGTCGAAAATGCTTTTGTCGTGTTTTTTGAAGGAGAATACCAACCATTTTCAATCATCGATGCTTTTGTACCGGCGTTTTTCACTATGCTGCCATCGATAGTCATAGTGCCTTGGTTCAGAATGGTGTAGTAGGTGTTGTCGCTGCTGTTTTCGTTCGAACGCTCGAAGGTCGTACCCAAGAGTTGTGCTTCGGCGCCAACGTTGTTGTACAGTGCGGCTCGTTGGTGTGTGAGCGCATCGATGGTGCCGTTGCCGATGATGGTCAGTGTGCCGTTGTTGGTAACGACGTGTGCGCCTTCGGCCGACAATGTGTGGTCGTTCGTATCGAATACGATGTTGTCGTCAGCGGCTATCACGATGGCTTCTTTTACGTCGCACATCAGTACGATGGTGTCATTGCCGGCGGCGGCTTCGATGGCGGCGCTCACTGTGGCGTAGAGCGATGTGCCTTGGGCATTTTTGCAACCGGCTGCATACGTTGTACCGGCGAGTGTGGCTTCGGGTGCGATGTTGACTGTGGCATTCGCGGCACCGCTGCTTGCGCTGATGCTGCCATTGATGGTGCCGGATTGGATAACCAATTCAAAGCCTTCGGAGGCGGCGGCATCGCCTGCTTGCGATACTTCGATGTTTCCGTTGATGGTAGCGCCATCTACTGTTACTTTTACGGATGGATAACTTGCTGAAATCCAATTATATACATCGAACGCAAAGTCGCCCTCTTTGGCGTCGATAGTGGTGCCTTCGCCAATCAGTATCTCGCCGTTGTTGTTCGACAATACATAGCGTCCTGTGCCCGGCAATTTGGTACCGTCGAGTGTAACGTTGAGCAGGGTCAGGTTAGCGTAGTTTTGTATCAGCATCAGGGCTACGCTCGATGTGATGGTGCCATTTTGAATGGTGATGTCGGAGTTGCGCAGGAGTTGGAATGCTTGGGTTTTGGTTCCTTCGGAACCGGCCAGATTGTTGGTAACTTCGTAGGTGAATCCGCCCAAATCGAGCACCATTTTAGTGCCGGAAGGCACGATAATACCATCGCCTTGGGCATTGCTCAAGAGTTGGACGGTGGTTTCGACGCCGGTTGGTCGGCGGCGGCCAAAGTTTCATACTCGGTGTCGCCGATTTTTGCGGTGTTTGCGGCAAATGCACTTGCACCCACAAACAACAGCAGAGTTGCAAAAGTAGTTTTTTTTCATCATGATGATAATTTTTTTTTGTTTGATGTTGAACGGGTGCGATTCGGTGTGGCTTCGCTCCTGTCGAACATCGTTGTGTTTTCGCAAAATTTCTAATAAAAAAATCCGAAAGTGCACACACCGATTTGATGGTGTTTGGTCATCAATTACACTTCCATGACGTGTCTTTTTATTGTTTTACAAATATTATGCCGTTTGGAGGCAAAAAGTAACCTGCATTTAATTATTTTTAATAAAAAAAGCGGGACTTTGCATCGTTGCTGTTCCGCTCTTCAAGGCTCTGGTACTGCCATTACTAGTAAAACAAGCAATGTAAAGTCCACGCCAAACACGTTTTTGTCGGTTGTGTAACCGGCAGCCGTGTTTTCGCAGACATCTACACATGCTGTGCTTTGACTAGTTTTTCGTTGAATTTACCAGATTCCGAAGAGCCAAAACAAACGCTGTCAGACGTCTTTTTGTATTATGTTTGTCTGCTTTGCAACTACGAGTAGTTGTATTGCGCCGACAAAGGTACAAAAAAAGTTTGAAACGGTCAAAAAGTTGAGCGAGTAAATTTGTTTCAGTGGTTAGGGTTGCGGCCGGGCCCCGAAATTTTCGAGGGCCATCGTGTCGCCATCGAATGTGGCGTACGAAAATTCTCTGATGAAATCGCCGATTATCAGCACTTGGCTGCTATTTTTCAGCATCAGATTGAGTACGATGTGGCGGTGTCCGAAAACGTAAAAATCGATGTCGGGGTGCTGCACGGCATGTTGCTTGGCGAACAGTACGAGCGGTTCGGCGTTTTCGCCCAAGAATCCGATGTTTTGGCGTTCGTGTCGGCGGCGGTTGCTTTCGCTCCAGCGTTGCCCGAATTTGATGCCGATGGTGGCCGGCAGTAGATGCCGGAATGCCCACTGACAAGTGCGACTGTGGAAAATGCGTCGAATGAGCGAAAATTTTCGGTCGTGGTCGCCGAGCCCGTCGCCGTGTGCCATGAAAACTTGTTTGCCTTCGAGCGTGAAAATTTGTGGTTCGCGGTGTACTATCAGTCCGACTTCTTGTTCGAGGTAGCCGAATGTCCAGAGGTCGTGGTTGCCGACGAAGAAGTGGACGGGAATGCCGGCTTCGGTTATTTCGCGCAGTTTGCCGAGCAGCCGTGTAAAGCCTTTTGGCACGACGGTGGTGTATTCGAACCAAAAATCGAAGATATCGCCGAGCAGAAAGATGGCGGCGGCATCGGTTTGGGCCATGTCGAGCCAATCGACCAATCGTTGTTCGTGTGCGTGTGGGTTGTCGATGACGCGTGCACCTAAATGTGCGTCGGACAGGAAGTAGTATTTCGTGTTCATCGTGTGCGTGATGTGTGGTTACAGCAGACCGAGTTCGAGTTTTGCTTCGTCGGTCATGCGGTCTTGTGTCCATTCGGGTTCGAAGACGATGTTGACGTTGACCGTTTTGACGCCTTCGATGCCGGCCACTTTCAGCCTGACGTCTTCGGCCATAAAGTCGGCGGCCGGGCAGTTTGGCGCGGTCAGTGTCATGTCGATGTCGATGTTGCCGTCGTTGTTTTCGATGCGGTAGATGAGCCCCAAATCGTAGATGTTGACGGGAATTTCGGGGTCGAATACGGTTTTTAGCACCGCAACGATTTTTTCCTCGATGGCTAAAAATTCGTTTTCCATTTTTACAGTCCTTTTTCTTTGGCTTCGTTCCAGATGGCGTCCATTTCGGCGAGGCTCATTTGGTGCAGGTCGCGGCCTTGTTTGATGGTTTTCTCTTCCAGATAGTTAAAGCGGCTGATAAATTTTTTGTTGGTGCGTTCGAGGGCGTTTTCGGGATTGATGTGGTAGAGGCGTGCGGCGTTAACGAGGCTGAAAAACAGGTCGCCAAATTCGGCTTCCATGCGGTCGTGGTCGTCGTTGTCTATTTCGGCCTGAAATTCGGCTATCTCCTCTTTCACTTTGTCCCACACTTGTGTACGTTCTTCCCAATCGAAGCCGATGTTGCGGGCTTTGTCTTGTATGCGGTTGGCTTTGATGAGTGCCGGCAGTGTTGCGGGAATGCCGCTCAATACCGATTTGTTGCCGTCTTTTTCTTTGGTTTTCAGTTGTTCCCAATTTTGTTTGACGGCTTCGGAGGTTTCGGCTTTCACGTTGCCGTAGATGTGCGGGTGGCGGTAGATGAGTTTTTCGACCAACGCGTCGCATACGTCTTTGATGTCGAAATCGCCCGTTTCACTGCCCATTTGGGCGTAGAATACGATGTGCAGCAACACATCGCCCAACTCTTTTTTGATGTTCTTTTTGTCGCTATTGGCTATGGCTTCGGCCAATTCGTAAACTTCTTCAATCGTGTTGCAGCGCAACGATTCGAACGTTTGTTTTTTGTCCCACGGACATTTTTGCCGCAGTTCGGTCATCACGTCGAGCAGGCGTGCAAAGGCGCTTAGTTTTTCTTCTTGTGTGTGCATATATTTTTTTTCTGAAAATTCTTGTTTTATCGGACATCGCATGTGCGGAATGTGCCGCTGTGTGTGCCGGTTATTTTGTTGCCAAGTTGGTCGGTGCAGTCGAATGCGAATGTGTATTTCCCGTTTTCGCTTGTTATGGCGATATTGCCTGTCAGCACGTTGGCTTTGGTTTGCGTCGATGTTGTCAGATAATTAGTCCAATAGGTGCCCCAACTGTTGTTACCGCTTCGGTGTCCGTACATGGCGGTTTGGTCGAGGTTTGCGCTGCCGATGGGATAAGTGCCGTTGGCAGGTGCGTCTGTGTTGGCCGAGTGTAGCCCGACCACAAAGGCAATGCCTTGTTTGATGGCGCCGGCATCGGTGTGGCGCAGGTTGCACGAATAGAAATAAAATTCGTAATAGTGCAAATTGTCGTCGAAAATCGGGCCCCACAATAGTAAATCGCCCTCTTGCAACGGCACGATGGAGTCGTTGATGGTGATTTGGCCGCACGGCGCGCCGTCGATGTCGTAATTGTAGGTATATGTGCCTGTGTACGAGCCTGTTAATTCGCCGGCGGTAAATGTGTATTGCAACTCGTTGTCGGTGGATGACACTTCGAGCGACCCGCCATCGATGGTGTGGCAGATGGTGTCAGATTTGTCGTCGGCGATGAAAGTGGCGTACGATTTCGATAGAATATTGTATTGATTATCAAATAGTTGCGCCGAATCACAATCGACGATTAACACCACCAGCGCACCGGTGCCGGTCATTTTGCCGTCGGCAAAACTCATTTTGGGCGAGCAAAATGCCACTTCGATGCGTTGCGTTCCCGACGCAGTGTCGATGTAGCAGCGTTGGCGTACCGATTTGATAGGGTAGGTTTGTCCATTGTATTGCAGTGACCCGCCGGTGACGGTGGTCGGCTCTTTCTTGCAGCCCACGACAAGGCTTGTCAGCAGGCAGCCGACTAACAATAGATAGTATGTGTGGCGTCGTAACTGCTTCATTTTAGGGCATTTTTAGTATTTTTGTCGGTTTGCGACCTGCTATTTGCAAGATGAATATGCCGGAGGTTGTCAGTGGGATGTCGAGGGCGTAATTGGTGTTTTTGCGCACCGTAAACAGCGTGTGCCCTGCGAGGTCGTACAGGGTGATGTCGGCGTGTGTGGGCAGTTGCTCGAGGTGAAGTACATCTTGTCCGACGCTCCAGATGATGTTGCCGGCTGGCAGTCGTTTTACGGCTGTGGGTGTTATCACCACTTCGAAAGGCCCGTAGATGGTTTCGTAAGTACCGCCTTGCGGTTGAATGGTGTACCAATAGTGTTCGTCGGTTACGAGATCGCTCACCGTGTAGTGTGTGTCGGTGGTGGTCGCCGGAAATTCGTCGCGTATCAGTACCTGCGATTCGATGCCGGTGTGCGTGTCGATGCGTACTGCATCGAGCCATACTTGTTTGCCTTTTTTGGCGGTGAACCTGAATGCAAGTGTCGGCTGTGTGGTGATAATTGTATCGATAAACGTTTGAAAATCAGATGTTATGGCGTGCGTTGCGATGTTGGCGTCGTTGGCAGCGATGGTGAGCGACACATTGGCTGTGCTGTTGTTGTTGTATTGTGCCGCGCGGGTGCTGACTATGACCGTGTCGCCCACATGCAAGGCCGGCGTTTGTACGAATCCGTCGTAGGAGCCGGATGCAAGTTTCACATAGTTTTGTTGATTGATTTCGACTCCTACGCGCGTACCCTTACTATTGACGGAATAACTCCAAGTGTCGGGTAGGTTTTGCCAAACGAATTCTTCATCGAGAATGTTCAGCCACGCCATTTCGCCGGTGTCGCGTGGTTGAAATACACTGATGGCATATCTGTCGGCATCGGCCGAGGCTGTCCAACGCAACGTCAGGGTGTTTTCGGTAACGTCGGGGTCGAGTACGCGAAATGTGTCGAATGCTTCGGCTGTCAGTGTGATGACGACGGGTGCATCCAATTCGTCGCTGACAAGTTGCAGTTGCACCGTGTCGCGCGCCGGTACGCTCGATGTGTAGCCCAGCGTCAGAATGGCGCCATTGGTGGCTTCGGCAGCGGTCAGCGTGGTTTTCGATAGTGTAAATTCGCCTTTGGTGTTACCGACGATGTTGATGGCGATGGGTTTCGATACGTTGTTAGCCCTGAATTGCATTTTCAGGTTCTGCTGTCGGTTGATGCTGTCGCCTTTGAATGCGTATGTTTCGCCATTTTGCGGCATACTGAAGAAGGCTTTGCCCGTAATCAGTGCAATGTCAAATGGTTCGTCTTTTTTGTCGCCCCAAATGTAGTCGGCAAAGGCGGGACAGTCGATAAACGGATTGCGGTTACCTTGTATGCCGTAGATGACTTCGTTGCGTTTCAACTCTTTGTCGCTCACGGGGTCGTTGTGGTGCCACTCGAGCAGCATGGCTGCCGTCCAATCGGTCAGCAGCGGGTAGGTTTCTTTGCTGTTCCATGTTATTTGTTGGGTGGCACCCAAGGTGCTCGACCAGGCCGGCCCGTTCGAGTTCGAAGCATACGAAATGAACTCGTAGCAGGTAACGACATACATATAGGTACGCGCGAAATCGCCTTTGTATTCATCGGCCGGTTCCCAGGCTGTGTGTGGCTGCGATGTCGGGTAAGCACCGTGCAATGTGCTTGTGCCTTTGCGTATGACGCCATTGTCGGCTGTTACGTTAATGTCGATTTCGGCCATGGGCAATGCGCTTTTTATTTGCTGATTGGCGGCGGCATCGGCCGGATTCAGGTTAAACAGGTCGCTGTAGCAGTCGAAATGGTCGGCTTTGAAGTCGGATGTCCACCAACTTTTCGGGAAGGCGTGTTCCTTGTCCATGCCGGTGGCTGTCGAGGTGCCGTCGTCGGGGAAATAGTAGGTGTTGTTGGAGTACATGTCCCACACGGTGCCGTCGGCTTTACGGTCGGTTTGCGGAAAATATTGCCATAAATTGTCGTAGCCTACAACGCGCGGATTTTTGATAATTTCGTACAAAGCCGTTTTCAGCGCTCCTTGATTCAGACCTTGCGTAGCGGCGTAGTAGGCGGATAGGTTTGCGGCATTGTCGGCAGTGCTGCACGCAGCGAGCGCAAGCCCCAAAGATAATATGGCAATACGTTGTTTCATCGCCGTTTTAGTCGAACAGTTCATGTAATTTTTCGGCCAGCGTGTTGTCGTACAGATTACGCGCCACAATCGTTCCGTTGTTGTCTATCAGCATCAGGTGCGGAATGCTGTTGATGCAGTAGATGGACGCGGCTTCCGATTGCCACCCTTTCAAGTCGGACATGTGATGCCAGGGCAGTTCGAGCGTGGCTACGCACTCTTGCCAAGCCGTTTGGTCTTTGTCGAACGACACGCCGACGATGTCGATTTGCTTGTTGTATTGTTCGTACAAGGCTTTCAGCGCCGGCATCGAGCGCCGGCATGGGGCGCACCACGAAGCCCAAAAATCGACCACCACATATTTGCCTTTGCCTACAAAATCCGACAGCCGGACGCGATTGCCATCGAGGTTGTCCATCTCGAAATCGGTGAATTGCGTCCCGACGGCCACCTTTTTCAGTTGTTCGACACGTTCGGCTATTTTTTGCACTTGCGGTTGTGCTTTGAAAACGTCGCCGGCTTGTTGCAGCATCTCGGCCTGCTCTGCATCGCTCAAGTCTGTTTGCGTGAACACAAATGCGCCGACAAGGTTGTTGTTGTTCTGTTCGACGAATTGTTTGTTGATTGCCCGATATTCGGCGTCGATGCTGTCGTAGGTGTGTTCGATGGTCGCGCGTTCGCTTTCGTCCTCGCTTGTAAACCACTGATTGTACAAGACCGACAATTGCTGTTCGAACGGGAATGCTGATTCTAAATGCTTGTTTGCCAATTCGTTAAGTTCTGTTCCCGATACGTTGAATTTGTCGTCGCCGATGGTGATGGCGATGTGTCCCGGCTCGAGTACGAAGAGTAGCCGTTGGCATTGTGGCGGCTCTCGCCTTTTTGCAAACTTAACAAGCAGACCTGCGGCGTGTCGCATGCGCCTTGCAGTACGAAAGTGCCATCGGCGTTGATGGTGGCGCTGTCCAATGCAGCGGCGTTGCGTTGTCCGGCGGGAATGCAGAAAATGGTGCCGTCGGCCCACTCTTCGCCTGTGCGACCATCAATGTTGTAGCGATTGCCTTGGCAACCGACAAGGGCGGCGGCTATGATACATGCCGACAGAAATTTGAACGATGTTTTCATAATCTTGTATCTCCTTTTTTTGTGTTATTTTTTTTTGTGTGTTTGCTGACTTAAATCGACCACTCGAAACCGTCTTTCGTGTCTTTTATGGTGAACCCGATGGCCGTCAGTTCGTTGCGAATTTTGTCCGACGTCGCCCAATCTTTGTTTTGCTTGGCTTGTCGGCGTATTTCGAGCAACAAATCGACTGCTTTTTTATAAGCGGTGTTGTCGGCGGAGTTGTCGGCTGTTTGCAATCCCAAAATGTCTTCGACAAAGAGTTTGAATGTGGCTTTCAACTCCTCCAAATCGGCTGCTGCGATGGTCGCTTTGCCGTCGGCAATGGTGTTGATGGCTTTGCAGGCATCGAACAGATGCGAAATCACAATCGGCGTGTTTAAATCGTCGCACATGGCCTCTTCGCACCGGTCGCGCAGCCCGCTCACATCGATGGTCGATTGTGCCGCCGGCACTATTTTTTGCAAACGTTCGTAGGCTTCCATCAGGCGTGCCAAACCTTTTTCCGATGCTTGCAACGCTTCGTTGCTGAAATCGACCGTGCTGCGATAGTGCGCCTGAAGAATGAAGAAACGAATGGTCATCGGCGCGTAAGCCTGTGTCAGCAACGGATGCGAACCGGAGAAAAACTCGTCGAGCGTGATGAAGTTGCCCAGCGATTTGCCCATCTTTTGTCCGTTGATGGTTATCATGTTGTTGTGCATCCAATAGTGTACGGTTTCGTGGCCGAGTGCCGCCACACTTTGAGCAATTTCGCACTCGTGGTGCGGAAACATCAAGTCCATGCCGCCGCCGTGTATGTCGAACTCCTCGCCGAGGTATTTGGTGCCCATGGCCGAACATTCCATGTGCCAACCGGGGAAACCTTCGCTCCACGGACTCGGCCAGTGCATGATGTGCTCGGGCGCGGCTTTTTTCCACAACGCAAAATCGATGCTGCGTCGTTTCTCCGTCTGACCATCGAGTTCACGTGTTGTTTCGAGCAACTCGTCGATATTCCGCCCCGACAGTTTGCCGTAGTGGTGGTCGCGGTTGTATTTCTCGACATCGAAATAGACCGACCCTTCGCTGACGTAGGCGTAACCCGCATCGAGAATCTTTTGCACAAATGCAATCTGTTCGATGATGTGTCCCGATGCGTGCGGCTCGATGCTCGGCGGCAACACGTTCAGTCGCTCCATCGCCTTGTGGTAACGCAACGTATAGTGTTGAACAACCTCCATCGGCTCGAGTTTCTCGAGGCGCGCTTTTTTGGCTATTTTGTCCTCGCCCTCGTCGGCATCGTGCTCCAAATGTCCCACATCGGTGATGTTGCGCACATAGCGTACTTTGTAGCCGAGATGCGTCAGATAACGATACAAAACATCGAACGTGATGGCCGGCCGCGCGTGCCCGAGATGACCGTCGCCATAGACTGTCGGACCGCAAACGTACAGCCCGACATGCGGCGCGTGCAGCGGTTTGAACAACTCTTTGCGATGCGTCAGTGTATTGTAAATAAAAAGCGAGTTTTCCATAAAAAAATTGTGTTATAAATCAACCTACAAAGTTAGTAATTTTTGCGATATGTTGCAAATGGTCGTTTTTTTTGTACGATTTTTGCAACGTTTTGGGTGTTCGAAGCATCATTATTTATGAAAACAATCTCTTATTTTTAGGCGATTATGAAAAATTATTCAAAAAAAATGCTGTTGTTGGCCGTTGTTTTGTGCGGCTGCGTGTCGGTGGCGTGCGCTGCCGATAGCGACGACGACGCGATTGTCGTACGCGACATTCCGCGCCATTATGTGCAGTTCTCGGTGGGCGACCCGCTGATGAACGGGTGGTTTGGCGGCTATTTCGGTTTCTGCGACATGGGTGACCCTTTTGGTGATCCCGGCAGTTGGTTTACACCCGATGTCTATACGCGCACTGCGGCCATATTGCCATCGTTTGCCGTCAATTATCGCTATGCCATCAAGTATTGGCTGCATCTCGGTGTCGAAGTCTATTATGGTGGCAAATACAGTCGCCAGCACGACCGCGTTACCGATGAGTTTGTCGGGACAACCGATATAACGCAGTTGTCCATTCTGCCATCGATACGGTTTCAGTATCTCGACCGTCCCGTTGTCGGGTTGTATTCGGGCGTGTCGGTGGGCGTGCTTTTTGCTATCGAGAGCGATTATCTCGACCCGAAACCGCGTTTCGACGCCGTGTTGCCGGCTTTCCAACTGACGGCGCTTGGCGTGCGCGTGGGCAACCGCGTGTATGGCACGGCCGAAATCGGTGTCGGCCACAAAGGCTTTTTCAATATTGGTGTTGGCGCTCGTTTCTGATGGTTTATGCTTATTTTGGGAGGATATTCGTATGAAAAAGAGTTTGTATATTTGTAGTTGTTTGGTGGCATTGCTGCTCACGGCGTGCGAACAAAACGAGCCGTGGCGTCGCACACAACGCGGTTGGGAGATAGAAGATCGCTGGTATTCGTGTGCGCGGTCGATGACGAGCGAGTTTATAACCGAAATGTTCGATGTGAACGACCTGTTGTATGCCGACAGCCTGACGCGCATGCAGGCGGCGGCACAATTTACCGATTACGCCGTGTTCGAATCGGTCGGCGATACGCTGTTTGTGTTGCAGCGTTACGCAGGCGCGATGCCGCATATCATTGTTGTCGATAATCACCCACTGACCGATGTGGGCGCTACTTGGACGCTGATACTCAATACCGACAAAAACTTGCAGATTGATCGGCAGCAGAAAATGTATTACGATCCCGGTTATATCTATTCACCCGGCATCGGACAAGTGGCGGCCAATACGCCGGTCGAGGTGAAGTGCACGGCCGCCGGTGCGTGGACAATCGCGACGCCCGCTTTTGCCGACGACAATACACAATTTGCCGCGCAGTGGTTGGTAGAGGAACGCAAAAAAACGGTGGTGTCGGGCATTTATGTTATGAACTATGTGGTGTCGGGTAAAGGCGTCTTCCTGCTCGAACAAAATGTGTCGCTGGCGTATGAGATGGACGACCTGGTCGTGTATTCGCTGCGCGATCCTAACCGCTTCGAATCCGGCGAAACGCACATAACGGCGCAGCAACTCGGCACCGGCGAAACGCTCGATGTGGACGTGATTTATGCCGGCACATCGAAAGAGATTACGTATCGCGGCGTAACCGAAACGTATTATTAAAAATATCGGGCATAGTCCGAAAACGAATCCTGCCACAGCGGGATTCGTTTTTTTGTCGAAAAAATAGTAATTTTGCCGTCGAAAATAAATAGGTTGTATGAATACGTTGAAATTCTGGATAAAAAACGCGCGCGACATTGCGTTGCCACAGAGTATTTTGCCGGCGCTGTTGGCGGTGTCGATGGCGGCAGTGCACCCCGATTTTTCGTGGTGGCTGGCGTTGGTGGCGTTGTTCGGCGTGGTGTGTGCGCACCTCGGTTTCAACCTTGCCGACGACTATTTCGACTATCGGCACAACGATGTGGAAGCCCGCAAAAAGGTTACGGCCGAAGGTTTTCGTACGCACATGGAGAAGTGCCACTACATCGAGTCGGGCGAGGCTACACCCAAAGAACTGCTTATGGCGATGTGCGCATTTTTGGCGGTGGCCGGCATGGCCGGCGGCGTGGTGTGGTGGTTCCGTGGATGGCCTGTTGCCGTGTTGACGCTCGCAGGCTTGCTGTTGGGCATCTCCTATTCGGGCAAACCGCTCGAGTTGGGTTACCACGGCTTGGGCGAGTTGGTCATCGGTGTTATGTTTGGCCCGCTGCTGATGATTGGCATGCAATTTGCGGCGTGCGGCGTGTTCGATAGCAAAATTGTGTGGGTATCGGCGGCGGTCGGACTGTTGGTAACAAATATCGTCTATTCGCACGCGGTGCTCGACCTGAAAGCCGATGCGCAAGCCGGCAAAATGACCTTTGCGCGCCTACTTCGGACGCGTGGTGCCATGTTGTCGTTTTCGGGACTGTTCAACCTGTTGCCGTTCGCCATTCTGATAGTCGGCGTGGCGGTGGGGCAGTTGCATTGGGCGTATCTGTCGGTGCTGCCGTTGTTGCCGATGGGCATTTATCTGATTTATTCGCTGGCAGCGCACTTGAACGACAAAACCATTCCGTTCGAGCCGCGCTGGTGGATGGGCCCGATGGGCAATTTCGAACTCTATCGCCGGCACAATATGGATTGGTTTCTTATCCGCTGGCTGGTGGCACGCAATCTGGTTACATTTTTCTGCCTGGTTTTGGCCGTGGTTAATGTGGTTTTGGCGTTAGTGTACTGATAATCAGTTATTAACGATGTTACTTGTTGCGTTGAACGGTTTTGCGTGCCGCTCGACAAATTTCGTGCCGCAGCCATAGCGGCTCGAGCACTTCTACCGATTCGCCTATCGATAATAATTTGTGTTGAAAGTCGTTGGTCGGGCTTAGAAAGTAGTTGAATACGGCGTAGTTGTCGCCGCTCTCGGTTTCGGTTTGCGACTGATGCAACGGCAGTGTGCGCAAATAGCAGACTCGCTCGTCGTACACTTTTAGTTTGACTGTTTCGGGCAGATATTTTTCGTTCACGACAATTCCGAACGAGTGCCGGAAGTAGGCTTCGGCATCGAAATCGGGCGGCAGTGTAAACCGGTGGTCGGTCGTTTCCAAATCGATGATGCGGTCGAGCGCATAGATGCGTGGTTGTGGGTAAGCGAGGCCTCCGGCCAGCATATACCAACGTTGCCGGCACACTTTTACGCACCACGGCTCGGCTTCTAATGTAGTCGGTGTGCTTTGCGAAAATCGCTGATAGGTAAAGGTGATGGTGCGGCTGTCGCGCATGGCTGCAATGATGGGTGTCAGAAATTGTTGTCCCGACGGAATATATTCAAACAGAATGCGCTGTTTGAGGTGATAACTTTCGTGTATCAGATTGTTCACGGCAAAGGTATTGATGAGCCACGTGCGCAAATCGTTACGTTTCAGGTCGTCGGCGTTTTCGATGTAGTAGCGGTAGCCGTTGTGCGGATTGCATTCGATGTTGATGTCGAACAACTCCTCGATGGCCATGCGGTGATTGTGAAAGGTGCGCAGCGCCAAACTTTCGCCTTTCGGATTGAGGCTCTCGTTGCGTTGCCACTGCTCGTTGAGTTCGTCGTAAGTGATCTGTTTGGCGCGCGAAATCGTATCGACCAGCCAAATGTAACGGTTGAAAAGGTTATTAGCCATACATAATTGATTATTGATTTCGATAAAGTTTTACACTGCAAAGATATGTAATTTTTTGGCATAAGTTATGCGTAATTCCGGCACAAAGCGATAATTTGATCAAAAATTGTTGTCAGTTGTTGGATGTTGTTTGCGAACGCTTTTGCGTTCGATGATTAGTAAATCATTGTGTGCGGACACAAGTTCGTAATCGGATTGTAGGATGCTCTTGTCCATGGTAGTGTGTTTGTTTTGCGATACAAAGGTAGTTGTTACTTATGCCAAAATATGGCACAGGTTGCAAAAAAATGGAAAGAGTTTAAGAGTTTAATGTAGGGACGTGGCATGCCGCGTCCGCATAGAGATAAAGTTGAAGGGTTGACAGGTTTCAGAGTTGAAGGGTTAAAAAGTTGTTTGCGTTGTTGTTTACCTCCCAAGCCCTCCTTTAGCCTGCCTGCGGTAGGCCGGGGGATTTAGGGGTACAAATCTATGTCCTTAAGGTTCTCGGTTCTTTCATTTCTTTTGCTTGACCAAAAGAAACGAAACAAAGAAAAGTCAAGACTGTGGCGGCTGCGTTGCCAA